>JBIOUS010000044.1:0-49546 GCA_044867325.1 Thermoleophilaceae bacterium
GTAGGAGGGCGGGGTCGGATCGAGCGAGACGGAAAGGGAGGGATCGGTGTTCGAAACGGCTGCGGGATTGGGCGAGTTGGCAAGGCAATGAGTGGGCGATGGACGGTGGGGACGTGGCGGCGACGAAGGGATCAACAGCGGGCAGCGAGGGCGGGTGAGTGGTGGTGGTGGTCGGGAGCGGCTGGCGGTGTGTGGGCGTGTCGCGGGGGCGCAGGCGGGAGGAACCTGCGCCCCGGCGACAGCGACTAGCGTCCGGTGGGCGGCGGGGCGCGGTGCTCGATCACGTCGCGTGCGAACGGGACGATCTCGGCAAGCACCTGCGCCAGGACGACCGGGTCCGCCGCTGCACGGACCAAGCCCGCAAAGACATCAGCGATCCAGTGCTCGGCCGTCTCGATGCCGAACCGCTCAGCGAGACAGACCAAGCATTCGTGGACGCTGATCTCGTGATCGAGACCCCCGCCACAGGTCATGCAAGCGGCCGACTCGCCGTGAGGACGGCCTACCTTGCGGTCGGCGTGGCGGTCGAGCCAGGCCCGGAACTCCGGGCGATCAATCAGGGGCATCTTGGTACCTCCTTCTGTAGGAGGCGACCAGGCCAAGACAGCGAGAAGCACCACGACGGCGATACCGTGCGGGCGCGTCCGGGTCTTGGCTCGGGCGCCACGCCCCCGGCCTGTTCAAGCAGGCGCGGGGGCACTTTCTATGGGACGCCAGCCAACCTAGACAGCGAATGCAGAAATGACAAGGGGCTGGGCGGTGCCGTTACCGAGCCGTCACACTCCCGCGTCGTCGAACGCAGCCGCGAGGCGCTTGGCGGCGTCGCGACGAGGCTTGTAGGAGAGGTACTTCTGCGTCGTCTGGATGTCGGCGTGACCCATCCACTCCATGACCTCGCGCGGATCGGCGGCGCGGATCGCGTGCGTGCCGAAGGTGTGGCGCAGATCGTGGAAGCGCAGCTCACGCAGGCCGGCAGCGCGCAGTGCGGCCTTGTAGCGGACGCCGAAGGACTTCTCGCCGAGGTGGCGGCCGAGCGGGTCGCAGAAGACGAGATCGTGGTCGCCGGCGAAGCGGCTGCTCTCACGTAGACCGCTGAGCGCGTCGCTGACCTCGGGCATCATCGGCACCGCCCTCCCCCGCCCGCTCTTCGGCGTTCCATCCATGCCGTTGGTCCAGTTGCGCTGGACGCGGATCGTCGCGAGGGCCACGTCGACGTCCTGCCATTGCAGGCCGAGCAGCTCGCCGCGCCGCAGGCCGGTGAAAGCGGCGGTCAGATAGAGGATGCCGTCCTGGTCGTTGGCCGCGTTGGCGACCAGCGCCATGACCTCGTCGCGCGAGTAGACGTCGATGCCGGCCCGGCGTGGCAGCCGCGGACGCTCGACGACCGCCATCGGATTGCGCGGCAGTCCGTGGATCTTCATCGCCCGCTTGAAGATCGAATGCAGGGCGACGAGGCACTTCTGGAGCGTGCGGTTCGACAGCCGGCGCTTCTTGGCGAAGGTCATCTTCCATGCCTCGATGCCCTCCGAGGTGAACTCCTCGAGCCGGCGGTCACCGAACCAGCCGTTGAGGACGCGGACCATGTTCGAGTAGTCGACGACCGTCCTCGGCTTGCAGGCCCGCTGCTGCTCGACGTAGATCAGCCACTCGGCGGCGGCCTGGGCGAACGTCGCACCCGTCTTGACCATCCCAGCCAGCTCGCCACGTCGCGCCTCGGCGAGGGTCGTGTCCAGCCACTCCTGAGCCATCGACTTCGTGAAGTAGCCCGTCGCCGGCCTACCACGCCGCGTCCACGCCGGGCCGATCTTGCGCTGGACCTGGCGACCGTCGGGCAAGCGGTACTTGGCGTACCAGACCGGACCGCGCTTGCGGTCGAGTCGGAACACGTGGCCGCTGACCGGCCGGCTGATCCCCGCCCTCATGCCCCCGACTCTCGGGAATCTCGGGACATATTTGGGACACGGTTTGCGACAGGCGCGTAACGGCCGACGCACAAACCTGTGTTTTGCAGGCAGTCTCTAGCGCCCCCGGCTGGATTCGAACCAGCGACCTGCGGATTAGAAGTCCGCTGCTCTATCCAGCTGAGCTACGGGGGCCTGGTTGAATGATCGCCCTTGTGCGGGATGTTGTCGAACGACCTACCGACGAAGGGGACCTCTTGAAGCTCTACACCTGTGGGCAGAAGGGCAAGGGCGGAAGCCTCCCATGGCCAGCCACGCATCCGTGTGGCGGCGCGATCAAGGCGCTCGACGACGCGGGCATCGACTACGAGCTCGAGGTCGTTCCCGGCTACCGCCTGCTGCCGTGGACGCGTGGCGGAGACGCCCGGAAGGAGATCCGCGAGCTGACGGGCCAGGACAACGTGCCGGTTCTCCAGCTCGATGACGGAACCACCATCGTCGGCTCCGGTGACATCAAGCGCTGGGTCGGCGAGCGCTCAGCGAGCGGCTAGCTCACGCCATCCACACTTCGATCGGGACGACTGGATTCGAACCAGCGATCCCCCGCCCCCAAAGCGGGTGCGATACCAGACTTCGCCACGTCCCGAGGACAGTCAGTCTAGCCCGATAGGGTCCCGCGCCGATGGCAGAGGTACAGCCGCTGAAGACGCTTCGCTACGAGCAGTCCGTCGTCGGACCGCTGGACGGTGTGATCGCGCCGCCATACGACGTGATCGACGAGGAGCTGCGAGCGGAGCTGGTGGCGAAGTCGCCGTACAACGTGGTCGAGATCGACCTGCCGGTCGCGACCGATGGCGGCGACCGGTATCTGCACGCCGAGACGCTGCTCGACCACTGGCGCCATCAGGGCGTGCTGGTCCAGGAGGACGAGCCGGCGTTCTGGGCGCTCGACCAGGAGTACACGGCGCCCGACGGCAGCCAGCAGCAGCGACGCGGGTTCTTCGCGCGGGTGCGGGTCGAGGAGTATGGCGCCGGGCGGATCCGCCCGCACGAGCGCACCCACCCCGGCCCGAAGGAAGACCGGCTGCGGCTGACGCGGGCGACGCGAGCCAACCTGTCGCCGATCTTCAGCCTCTTCCCCGACCCGCGCGGCGACGCCGCGGCGGTGCTCGCGGAGTCGGTCGCCGAGACCCCTTTCGCGACGGCCACCGACCACGAGGGAACGGTCAACACGCTCTGGCGCATCGCCCACCCCGCGCGCGTCGCCGCCCTCCAAGACGCACTCGCCGACGCCGAGCTGCTGATCGCCGACGGTCACCACCGCTATGAGACCGCACGCGTCTACGCCGAGGAGATCGGCGGCGAGGGCGACCACCGCTACGTTCTGATGTTCCTCTGCGCGCTGTCCGATCCCGGGCTGCTGGTCTTCCCGACCCACCGCATGCTGAGTGGGCTCAAGGACGACCGCACGAAGCAGGAGGCGATCCGCGACACGCTGATGCGCGACTTCGAGGTCGAGCCGATCGAGCGCGACCAGCTCGAGCCGACTGGCGACCCCGACGGCCGCGTCCAGTTCGGCTACATGGACTCCTTCCACCGCCAGCCGTACCGCGTGACGCTGAAGGACCAGTCGATCGCCGACGCGGCGCTCGCGGGGATGCCCGAGCCCTACCGCCGGCTCGACACCGCGGTGCTCGAGGCGCTCGTCCTCAAGGGCGCGCTCGGCATGAGCGAGGACGACATCTCGCACCTCGACGGGCTCAACTACTCGAAGAGCTTCGACGACGCTGTCGAGGCGGTCGAGAGCGGCCGCTACGACGCCGGCTTCTTCATGCGCGGCACGCCGGTCGAGCAGGTCAGCGAGGTAGCGGAGACGGGCGAGTCGATGCCGCCCAAGTCGACCTACTTCTACCCGAAGATCCCCACGGGTCTGATCTTCAACCTGCTGCAATAGAACGGTGAAGATCTACACACGCAAGGGCGACGACGGGACGACCGGGCTCTGGTACGGAGGCCGGGTCGGCAAGTCGTCCCCGCGCCCCGAGGCCTACGGATCCGTAGACGAGGCCGCCTCGTCGCTCGGCCTCGCCCGCGCCGCGGCCGACGAGGGCTCCGAGCTCTACGTCGACATCCTGCGCTTCCAGAACGAGCTGTTCATCGCCGGCGCCGAGCTGGCGACCGCTCCGAGCGCCGCCGAGCGGCTTCAGGACGGCGTCTCGCGCGTGACCGAGGAGATGGTCGCCGAGCTCGAGGGCGACATCGACCGCTACATGGACCGTGTCGACCTGCCGCCGAAGTTCGTCATCCCAGGCGGCAACGAGCTGTCGGCACGGCTCGACGTCGCGCGTGCGGCGATCCGCCGGGCCGAGCGGCGCGTCAGCGCGCTCGCCGAGGCCGGCGAGCTCGCCGACGACACGGTGCTGCGCTACCTGAACCGACTCGCCGACGCCGTCTTCGCGCTCGCCCGTTTCGCCGACCGCCCCGATCCGGAGCTGTTCCAGGGCAGGGACGCCGGATGAAGGCCGTCGCGCGGCGCGTCGGCAACGGCGGGCTCAAGCACCACGTCGAGGTCGGTGGCCACAAGCTGACGTCCGACGAGCCGCCGGGTGTCGGCGGAACCGATGCCGGCCCGAACCCGCAAGAGCTGCTCGCGGCGAGCCTCGCGGCGTGCAGCGCAATCACGATGGAGATGTACGCCAAGCGCAAGGGCTGGGACGTCGGTGACGTCGTCGTCGAGGTCGACTACGAGCCAGCCCAGCGCGGCTCGCCGACGCGTTTCCAGATGGCGGTCAAGCTGCCGAAGGAGCTGCCCGAGGAGCAGCGCGACAAGCTGATGCAGATCGTCGCCAAATGCCCCGTCCACCGCACCCTGGAGGGCGAGGTCATGTTCGACGAGAAGCTCGAGCTGATCTAGCCGGAGCGGTCACCTTTGCTCTTGGCGAGGCGGCTGAGCTCCTTGCCGAAGGCGGCGTCGACCGCCTGGGTCATCGTCAAGCCGAACATCGCCTCGACCGCCTTCGCGGCGACCGGACGTAGGCCCTCGATCGACTGCATCACCTCGGGCCAGCGCTCCTCCGGATAGCCAGCGTCGGCGAACGGCTTCCAGACCTCGGCGAGATAAAGCTCGACGAATGCCTGCGCGATCGACTCACAGCGCTCGTTGACGGTGGCCATCACTGCTACCGCCGCATCGAGCGAGACGCCGTTGGAGACGACCTCCTCGGCTAGATCGAGCAGCGAGGGGACCGGCGCCTCGAAACGCTCGCCGCCGAGCGGGACGAGTGAGCCGAACCGCTCAGCTTGCGCGAACAGCTGCTTGCCGCCGTTGGCGCCGAAGCGCTCGATCAGCTCGTCGCGCGTGAAAACCTGAGGCGACTCGGCTGCGAAGGGCGCCCGCACCACCTCGCCGAAGCCCAGCATCTGTTGTGCCGGACCACCAGTGGTCGCGATCAGGCGCTTGATCCCGCGCAGGTTGAAGCCCTCCGCCTGCAGCTCTTGGATCAATTTCAGACGGGCGACGTGCTCGGGGCCGTAGTAGCCGACGCGGTCACGCACCTCGGGTGGCGGAAGCAGCTCGCGCGCCTGGTGGGAGCGGATCGTGCGGACGGTCATCCCTGTCTCGCGCCCCAGCTCGTCGATCGTCAGCTCTGTAGCCATAGATCAATGCTACTACGAACAACGTTACGTCAAATGACGTCACATGATACGATGTGACAATGAGCAACGATCTGCTGTCCACCGTTGCAGCCGCTACTCCACCAGCAGGAGGCGCGGCCACCGGCGAGATCGCAATCGCCACGGTCAGCGCGACGCTGCTGACGCTTGGTCTGATCTGGCTCGGCGATGGCCACCGGCGTGGCACCGTGCCGATCCTCGGCAAGATCGCCGCCTTCTCGACCCGCGTCTCCGGCCAGCCCGGCTGGGCCGCCTTCCCCGCCGCGCTCGCCGCCGGCTCGCTGCTCGTCGCGGTCGTCGGCATGTACTGGGACATCGCCCTGCACGTCGACGTCGGCCGCGACGAGGGGCCGCTCGCGAACCCTGCCCACTACCTGATCCTCGCGGGCCTCTACGGGATCTTTAGCGCGGGCTTCATCGCGATGGTGCTACCGAAGGAGAAGCCGAGTGCGAGCGCCGTCAAGCTCGGCAAGGACTGGTACGCGCCGCTCGGTGGTGTGCTGATTGCCGCCTGCGGCGCCTTCGCGCTGCTCGGCTTCCCACTCGACGATCTCTGGCACCGCCTCTTCGGCCAGGACGTCACGCTCTGGGGACCGACCCACCTGATGCTGATCGGCGGCGCTTCGATGTCGCTCGTCGGGATCGCCATCCTGCAGACCGAGTCGCGGCGAGCGACGAAGAAGGCGGGCAGATCCCGTGGCGAGGGCGAGGCGCCGTGGATCCACAAGCTGCGTCTGATCACCCTGACCGGTGGGCTGCTGCTCGGCATGTCGACCTTCCAGGCCGAGTTCGACTTCGGCATCGGCCAGTTCCGGATGATCTTCCAGCCGCTGCTGATCATGCTCGCGGCCGGTGTTGTGCTGGTCGCCGCGCGGATCTGGCTCGGCCGCGGCGCGGCACTCGGCGCGGTGCTGTTCTTTCTGCTGGTCCGCGGCTTCCTGGCCGTGCTCGTCGGACCGATCCTCGGCGAGACCACCCCCCACTTCCCGCTCTACCTCGCATCGGCGGCGGCCGTCGAGTTGCTCGCGCTCGCGATACCGGTGCGCCAGCGTCCGCTGGCCTTCGGTCTCTGGGCCGGCGTCCTGATCGGCACTGTCGGCCTGGCCGCCGAGTGGGCGTTCAGCCAGCTCTGGATGCCGCTGCCGTGGACCGCCGCGCTGTTCCCGGAGGGCGCGCTGCTCGGCTTTGCGATGGCGGTCTGCGCCGCGCTGATCGGCGCCTGGGTCGGCGCCCACCTGGCATCCGACAGGATCCCGCGCACCCCATCGCTGCGCGTCGCCGGGGCAGTCGCCACGGCCGGCGTCGGGGCAATGGTGCTGTGGGCGCTCTACACCCCGCCGGGACCGCCGACCACGGTCGCCGTCACCACCCGAGACATCGACGGCGGCGCCGAGCGGACCGTCGCCGCGACGGTTCGCTTCGACCCTCCCGACGCGGCCGACGACGCCGAATGGCTAACGGCAACCGCGTGGCAGGGGGACGGTCTGGTCGTCGACCGTCTCGAGCGGGTGCGCGAGGGTGTCTACCGGACCACGGAGCCAATTCCCGTCCACGGCAACTGGAAGTCGATGATCCGCCTCCAGCGCGGCAATGCGCTCGACGGCGCGCCGATCTTCCTGCCCGACGATCCGGCGATCCCCGCGGCAGAGGTGCCGGCGCCGCGAACGTTCACGCGCGAGCTCGTTCCCGACATCGAGCTGCTCCAGCGCGAGCAGAAAACGGACGTCGCCGGTTCGCTGACCGCAATCGCCTACTCGGTTGTCGCGGCGATCGCGCTGTCCCTGCTAGCGCTGCTCGCCTGGGGACTGCACCGGCTTGCCGTGACGTCGGGGGTCCCGCCAGTCACGAGATCGCGTATGCGAACCGATCGACGCGAGATACTGGTCCCGCAGAAATGAACCACGTCGATGTGCTGATCGTCGGCGCCGGCCTGTCCGGGATCGGCGCCGCCTACCACCTGCAGACCAGGCTGCCGGGTAAGAGCTACGCGATCCTCGAGGGGCGAGACGCGATCGGCGGCACTTGGGACTTGTTCCGCTATCCCGGCATTCGGTCGGACTCGGACCTGCACACGCTCGGCTACGCCTTCAAGCCGTGGACCGGCGAGCAGTCGATCGCCGATGGCCCGGCGATCCTCGACTACGTTCGCGAGACGGCACGCGAGAACGGGATCGACCACCACATTCGCTTCGGTCACCGTGTCGTGCGAGCGGAGTGGTCGAGCGCCGATGCCCGCTGGACGGTCGAGGCGTCGCGAGGCGATAGCGAGACGGTCACGCTGACCTGTGGCTTCCTTTTCTCGGCTGGCGGCTACTACCGCTACGACGAAGGCTTCACCCCTCACTTCGAGGGACGCGACCGCTTTCAGGGACAGATCATCCACCCACAGAACTGGCCCGAGAAGCTCGACTGCACCGACAAGCGGGTCGTCGTAGTCGGTAGCGGCGCGACGGCGGTGACGCTGGTGCCGGCCATAGCCAGGGAGGCCGCCCAGGTCACGATGCTCCAGCGCTCGCCGACCTACATCGTCTCGGTGCCATCGCGCGACGCGATCGCCAACGCGTTGCGGCGGGTTCTCCCCACCCGCATCGCCTACGCGATCACGCGGCGCAAGAACGTCGGGCTGCAGTCGTTGGTCTACAAGCTGGCACGGCGCTGGCCCGGCCTAGTTAGGCGACTGATCCGCGCGGCGGCGAAGCGCCAGCTTCCCGAGGGTTACGACATCGACACCCACTTCAAGCCGTACTACGACCCGTGGGATCAGCGTCTCTGCGCGGTTCCGGATGGCGATCTGTTCAGGGCGATCTCGAAGGGCCGCGCCACGATTGTCACCGACCGGATCGCCGGCTTCACCGAGCGCGGGATCGAACTGGAGTCGGGTAACCAGCTCGACGCCGACGTCATCGTCACCGCCACCGGCTTGAACCTCCAGGCGTTCGGCGGCATTCAGTTCGCTGTCGACGGCGAGGACGTCGCCCTGCCCGACACGCTGGCCTACAAGGGGATGATGCTCGGCGGAGTGCCGAACTTCGCATTCGCCGTCGGCTACGTCAACGCTTCGTGGACGCTCAAGGTCGACCTCACCTGCGAGTACATGTGCCGGCTGCTGGCGCACATGGACCGCAACGGATACGACGAGTGCGTAGCGGTAAACGACGATCCCTCGATCGAGCGCCGGCCGCTGCTGAACTTCACGTCCGGCTACGTCCAGCGCTCGCTGGACCAGTTCCCGAAGCAGGGCCCCGAGGCCCCCTGGCAGCTCAGCATGAGCTACCGCGACGATGTGCGCAATCTGCGCGACGGCGACCTCGAGGACGGCGCGATGCGCTTCTCACGCGCTGCCGTCGGCGCGTCCGTCGCCGCCTGAGCGGCGCTTCTCCCACAGTTGGATCTCTCCGAGGCTGCGGTACCCGAGCCGTTCGTAGACGGGGCGGCCGAGGTCGGTCGCCTGGAGCGTCGACGTCGTGCGGCCGCGCTCGCGTGCGTCAGCGAGTGCGTGAGCCATCAGAGCGCCCGCCAGCCCGCGGCCGCGCGCCGACTCCCGTGTCGCGACGAGCCAGACGCTGCAGTCGTCCTCGTAGTCGAAGGTGACGAGGCCGGAGGCGAGCCCGCCGTCGTCCTCGACGCCGTAGAAGTAGAGACCACCGCCAGGATCGAGGTCGGCAAGCGCCCGCTCGAATGCACTGTGCATCCCGTAGGCGTGGTCGTTGAGTCGTGCCAGCTCGACCGGATCGATCGTCCGGCTGAAGCCGGACGGCTCGGGCGGCCGCTCGATCGCCTCGAGGTCGAGCACCATCGCCTCGGGGTCGGAGTCGAGCACGTGGCCGCGCTCGGCCAGCGCGCCCGAGATGTCGCTGTCGGAGTCCGGAACCCAGACGAGCCAGGCGTCGATGCCCGCCGTCGCGTAGCTCTCCTCGATCTCTTCGTAGGCGGCGATCAGCGCGGCGCCGTCCCAGTAGACGACGTCGTTGACGATCGACCGCTCGGGCACCGCCGGAGTGATCGTCATGACCAGTCCGCCACGGTCGATTGAGCGCATTCCCTCCGACGCGCCGTCGATCGCTCGTGACCACTGGGCGAGACTCGCGACCAACCGCTTCCAGCCCTCGGCGTCGTCGACGTAGGCCATGGCGCGATCATACGGCCCATGCCGACCGCCGCCGAGCTGCGCAGCTTGCTGCTGACACCCGAGCAAGCGGCGGCGATGGACGCCCCCGGCAAGACCGACGCCGCGGTGCTGGTGCCGATCTTCCACCACGCCGGCGAGCCGGTCGCCGTCTTCACCGAGCGGCGCGCCGACATGCGCCGCCACGCCGGCGAGATCTCGTTCCCGGGCGGCCGTCAGGACTTCCCGGACGAGGACTTGCGGACCACGGCGCTGCGCGAGGCCGAGGAGGAGGTCGGCCTCCCCCGCGACGAGGTCGAGCTGGTCGGCGCGCTGCCGCCGGTCGGCACGTTCGTGACCGGCTACCGCGTCTTCCCGTTCGTCGGGCTGATCGATCCGGGCCAGACCTGGGCGCCGCAGGAGACGGAGGTCGCCGAGGTGTTAGAGCTGTCGCTCGCGGATCTCGTCCGCGGCCACGAGCACAAGCGGCTGACACGCCGCGGCGTCCCGTTCAAGACGCCGACCTACACGGTCGACGGCCACTTCGTCTGGGGCGCCACGGCGCGCATCGTCGAGCACCTTCTGCGACGGCTCGATCCACTCCTCTGAGGCGAGGACGACGGTGGGCGGTTTGTCCACTGGGCCAAGGCCACTCCGTTTGCGGACGCCTAGCCTGGGCAGCGTGACTACCACGATGGACGCGTTCGCGACGGCGGACCTGGACGCCACGGCTGCCGCCGTGCAGGCGACCCTGGACGAGCGCGGAGTCGGCTTCGGCTCGGGTTCCGGGCGCTCGCCGTTCCTCGTCGACCCCGTACCGCGGGTGATCGACGCGGCCGATTGGGGCCTGTTGCGGCGGGGCCTCGCCCAGCGCGGCCGAGCGCTGGCGGCGTTCGTCGCCGACGTCTACGACCAGCGCGAGATCGTCACGGCGGGAATCGTGCCGGAGCGCGTGATCGAGACCGCCGACCACCTCGAGCGCGACCTGATCGGCCGCGCGCCGAGCAGGTTCGGCTGGGTCGCGGGCCTCGACCTGGTCCGCGACGGCGACGGGGCGCTGATGGTGCTCGAGGACAACATGCGGACCCCGTCGGGAATCGCCTACGCGCTGGCGGCGCGCGAGGCGGTCGACGCGAGCCTGCCGTTCGCCCCTCCCCCCGGCCGGCTCGATCCCCGCCGTGCGCTGCTGCTGCTCGCCGACACGCTGCGGGCCTCGGCGCCGGACGGCGTCGAGCGTCCCACCGTCGCGCTGCTCTCCGACGGCCCGTCGAACAGCGCCTGGTACGAGCACCGGGCGCTCGCCGCCGCGCTCGACATCCCGATCCTGCGTCCCGACGACCTGATGCAGGATGGCGATCGCCTCTGCGCGCGCAGCGGCGCCGGCGAACCGCGGGCGATCGACGTCGTCTATCGCCGCACCGACGAGGACCGCCTGCGGACGTCCGAGGGCGAGCCGACGTGGCTGGCCGAGAAGCTGCTCGACCCGCTGCTCGCCGGAACCCTCGCCGTCGTGAACCCGTTCGGCTCGGGCGTCGCCGACGACAAGCTCGCCCACGTCTATGTCGAGGAGATGGTGCGCTTCTACTGCGGCGAGGAGCCGCTGATCGAGTCGGTCCGCACTTACGACCTCGGCGATCCCGACGTCCTCGACGATGTCTTCCCGCGCCTCGACGAGCTGGTCGTCAAGCCGCGCAGCGGCTACGGCGGCGAGGGCGTCGTCGTCTGCCCGCGTGTCAGCCCGCGCACGCGCGAGGACGTGCGGCGCAAGGTCGCGGCACACCCCGACGGCTACATCGCCCAGGAGCTGGTCGAGCTGTCGACCCAGCCGACGGTCTGCGGCGGCCGGCTCGAGCCGCGTCACGTCGACCTGCGGCCGTTCGTGATCGGCGTCGGCGACGCCGCCGTGACGGCGCCGGTCGCGCTGACCCGCGTAGCGCTCACGCGCGGATCGCTGATCGTCAACAGCTCCCGCAACGGAGGAGGAAAAGACACGTGGCTTCTGGCCTGACCCCGACCCGCCCGCTGATTGGGGTCACCACTTCCGAGGTGCGCTTCGCCGAGCGCGTCGAGCAGACGCCGCAGGCCGATCCCCCACGCCGCGAGATGGCGCTCGGCCTCACATACCTGCGCGCGATCGAGGCCTCCGGCGGACTGCCGGTCGTGATGCCGCCGCTCGAGCTCGAGGCGATCGAGCCGCTGCTCGACCGGCTGAGCGCCGTCTGCCTCTCCGGCGGCCCCGACCTCGACCCTGAGACGTACGAGGAGCGCCCGCACCCAGAGCTAGGACCGATCGAGCCCGACCTCGACCGCTTCGAGCTCGAGCTGGCGCGCCAGGCCGACGAGCGCGGCCTGCCGATCCTCGCGATCTGCCGTGGCATGCAGGCGCTCAATGTCGCCCGCGGCGGCTCGCTGCACCAGCACCTTCCAGACCGTCCCGGCGTGACGATCGACCACCGCCAGCGCGAGCCGGGCGACCACGCGGTCCATGACGTCACGGTCGCCGCCGGCAGCAAGCTGGCGCGGCTGATGGGCTGCCGCGAGGCGGCGGTCAACTCCTTCCACCACCAGGGGGTGCACCAGATCGGCAACGGCCTGCGTGCGGTGGCGTGGTCCCCCGACGGGGTGATCGAGGGTCTCGAGGCGCCGGCGCGCGACTTTGCCGTGGGGGTTCAGTGGCACGCCGAGAGCCTTGTCGCGCGGCGCGAGCAGGCGAGCCTGTTCCGTGGCCTCGTCGACGCGGCGATGCGCTTCGAGGCCCAAGACATCCGGGTGCGTGCCGCGTGATGAGAACGCGACTCCCAGACTGGGCTGTGTGGCAAGGCGGCAACGAATACACGCTCGGCGCCGAGGAGGAGGTGATGCTGCTCAACCCGCACGACTGGTCGCTGGCGCAGCAGATCGACCGCGTGCTGCCACGGCTGCCGGAGTCGATGGACGGTCACGTCACGCGCGAGACGCACACCTCGGCGCTCGAGCTGAGCACCGGCGTCCATCAGACCGCCGCCGGCATCCACGACGAGTTGCGCTCGCTGCGCGGCCAGCTCGACCGTGAGCTCTCCGCGCTAGGCCTGCGTGCCGCCAGCGCCGGCACTCATCCCTCAACGGTCTGGCACGAGACGGTTGTCTCGACAGGCGAGCGCTATGAGGCCGTCTACGGCTCGATGCGCGAGCTCGCCCGCCGTGAGCCGACCTTCGGTCTGCACATCCACGTTGCCGTGCGTGGGCCGGCCGACGGCATCCGACTGTTCAACCGGATGCGCGTCCATCTACCGCTACTGCTCGCGCTGTCGGTCAACTCGCCGTTCTGGCAGGGACGCGATACCGGCCTCGCCTCGGCGCGCACGCCGCTGTTCCAGGCCTTCCCGCGCGTCGGCATCCCGCGCGCCTTCCGCGACTACGAGGACTGGGTCGGCGCGGTCGACCTGCTGATCCGCTGCGACGCCTTCCCGGAGCCGACGTTCCTCTGGTGGGACGTGCGGCCGCAACCGCGCTTCGGCACGGTCGAGGTGCGGGTGCTCGACGCGCAGACGACCGCCAGCGAGGCAGCCGCGCTGGCCGCGTTGGTCCAGTGCATCGCGCGGCTCGAGGTCGAGGAGGGCTACGTCGAGGCGACCCTGGTCGGCGCCCAGGAGGCGCTCGAGGAGAACCGCTTCATCGCCGCCCGCGACGGCATGGACGCGCGGCTGATCGACCCCGCTCGCGAACAGCGAACGCCGGTCCGTGAGCAACTCGAGCGGCTGCTGGCCGCCTGCGCCCCGCACGCCGGGGTGCTCGGCTGCGAGAACGAGCTGGCGCTGATCGAGACGATGGCCGAGTACAACGGCGCCAAGCGCCAGCTCGCGCTGGCGCGCGACGAGGGTCGGCTGCCGGGACTGGTCGAGGCGCTCGCCGACCGCTTCCTAGTCGACCTTCAGCCGGACAAGACCGACAACGGCGCCGCGGCGACGGTCGCGAACTAGAAGTTCTCCGGCGACGCGCGCAGCCGTCGCTCCTCCTCGGCGGCGAGCTCGTCGCGCAAGCCGTCCTCGGTCAGCTCCGGCCGGCCCGACGCCCGCCGGCGCGCGTTGTTGGCCTCGAGCATCTGCGCTACGTCGTCCAGCTCGAGCTCGACCTCCTGCTCGATCGAGCGGGTCGGCTTCCAGTCGACCTGGTCGGCCCCGGAGCCCGGGTACCACTTGCCGAGCGCGAGCAGCAACAGGATCCCACCGATCAGGAAACCGGCCGTCAACCAGGCAAACTCGTCCATCGACCGAGTCTAGACTGCCCGCGGTGATCGATTTCGAGCTGACCGACGAGCAGCAACTCGTGCGCGACACGGCGCGCGACTTCGCCAACAACGAGATCGCGCCCCGCGCACGCGACAACGACCGCTCGGGCCGCTTCGACACCGAGCTGGTCGCCAAGCTCGCCGAGATCGGCTTCATCGGGCCGATCCTGCCCGAGGAGTACGGCGGCCGCGGGATCGATTACCGCACCTACGGGCTGATCGTCGAGGAGATCGGTAGGGCCGACTCGTCGGCGCGGACCGTCGTCTCGGTCAACACGTCGCTCGTCGGCTCGGCGATCGCCAAGTGGGGCACCGAGGAGCAGAAGCAGCGCTTCATCCCTGGGATCTGCTCCGGTGAGGCGATGGGCTGCTTCGGGCTGACCGAGCCCGACACCGGCTCCGACGCCGCCAACCTCAGCACGCGCGCGGAGAAGTTCGACGGCGGCTGGCGAATCAGCGGCCAGAAGCAGTGGATCTCGCTCGGCAACTACGCGGCGTTCGCGCTGATCTTCGCCCAGACCGATCCCGAGCTCGGCCATCGTGGCCTCGGTGCGTTCCTCGTGCCGACCGACTCCGCCGGCTTCTCAGCCTCGGAGATCCACGGCAAGCTCGGCCTCCACGCCTCCGACACCGCCGAGCTCGTGCTCGACGGCGTCGAGGTCGGCGACGACGCCCTGCTCGGCGACGTCGGCGACGGTTTCAAGGTCGCGATGACCGCGCTCGACTCCGGCCGCTTCAGCGTCTCCGCCGGCTGTGTCGGCATCTGCCAGGGCTGCGTCGACGCCTCGACCGCCTACGCCAAGGAGCGCGAGCAGTTCGGCCGCCCGATCGCCGCCTTCCAGCTCGTCCAGGCGATGATCGCCGACATGGTCGTCGATACCCACGCCGCCCGCGCGCTCGTCTGGAAGGCAGCCTGGCTGAAGGACACCGGCCAGCCGAACACGCTCGAGACGTCGGTCGCCAAGCTCTTCTCGACCGAGGCCGCGATCCGCAGCGCCAACACCGCGATCCAGGTCCACGGCGGCTCCGGCTACGTCGACGACCACCCCGTCGAGCGCTACCTCCGCGACGCCCGCGTCACCACCCTCTACGAGGGCACCTCACAGATCCAGAAGCTGATCATCGGCCGCTTGACGACCGGCATCAACGCGATGACCTGATCGGACCCTGCCGCCTGACTAGAATATTGTTCTAGAACAATATTCTAGTCATTGGAGACGGCCGGATGATCAGCAACGTGCACGCGCGGGTTCTCGATGCCGACGAAGATGCGGTTGGCTCATTGGTCGACTCGCTGGCCTCGCCCGGAGACCGGCTGTGGCCGACCCGCCGCTGGCCGCCGATGCGGTTGGACTGCGGCCTGGCGGTCGGCTCAGACGGCGGGCACGGCCCCGTGCGCTACGAGGTCGCGCGCTACGAGCCGGGCAGGCTGGTCGCGTTCGCCTTCACGGCGAAGTTTCCGATCGACGGCGAGCACCGCTGCGAGGTCCTCCCCGCGCCAGGCGGCAAGACACGACTGCTCCACACGTTGGAGGGACACCCGAAGAGCTGGCTGCGCCTCGGCTGGCCGCTCTGCTTCCGCTGGCTCCACGACGCCCTGATCGAGGATGCCTTCGACCAGGCCGAGGCAGAGCTGGCCGGCGTCCCCTGGCAGCCCCGGCGGCTGCCGGTCCACGTGCGCGCGCTGCGCTGGCTCGCGAAGCGCTTCAGCTAGCGGTGGCGAGCTGGCGCAGAACGAAGTGGAGGATGCCGCCGTTGCGGTAGTAGAGCCACTCGTTCGGCGTGTCGATCCGGACGCGGGCGTCGAAGACGATCGGCTCGCCATCCTCTGGCGTCGCGGTGACCTGCAGCGCCTTGGTGCCCTCTTCGAGCGGCGCCAGGTCGAAGCTCTCGAAGCCGGTCAGGCCGAGCGACTCGACCGACTCGCCGTCGGGGAACTGCAGCGGCAGGATGCCCATTCCGACGAGGTTCGAGCGGTGGATCCGCTCGTAGCTCTCGGCGATCGCGAAGCGGATGCCCTGCAAGCGCGGGCCCTTGGCGGCCCAGTCGCGTGACGAGCCGGAGCCGTACTCCTTGCCTGCGAGCACGCCGAGCGGCACACCGTCTGACTGGTACTCCATCGCCGCGTCGTAGATCGTCGTCTGCTCGCCGTCCTTGACGGTGATGCCGCCCTCGGTGCCGGGCGCGAGCTGGTTGCGCAGCCGCACGTTGGCGAAGGTGCCGCGCATCATCACCTCGTGGTTGCCGCGCCGCGAGCCGTAGGAGTTGAACTCGCGCTGCTCGACGCCATGCTCGATCAGGTAGCTGCCGGCGGGGCCGTCGCGCTTGATCGCGCCGGCCGGCGAGATGTGGTCGGTCGTGACGCTGTCGCCGAGCAAGGCGAGGATGCGCGCACCGCGGATGTCCTCGAAGCCCTCCGGCGCGTCGGCGGGCATGCCCTCGAAGTACGGCGGGCGCTTGACGTAGGTCGAGCCGTCGTCCCAGGCGTAGCGGTCGCCCTCGGGCGTCTCGAGCGCGCGCCAGTTCTCGTCGCCCTCGTAGACCTCGCCGTAGCTCTTGCGGTACATGTCGGACTGCACCGCGTCCTCGACCGCCGCGTTGACCTCGGCCTGCGAAGGCCAGATGTCGCGCAGGTAGACCGGCTCGCCGTCACTGTCCTCGCCGAGCGGCTCGGTCAGCAGGTCGAGATCCATCCGGCCCGCGAGCGCATACGCCACGCAGAGCGGCGGCGAGGCGAGATAGTTCATCTTCACCTCGGGGTGGATCCGGCCCTCGAAGTTGCGGTTGCCCGACAGCACCGAGCAGACGGTCAGGTCCTCGGCCTCGATTGCCGCCGAGACCTCCTCCGGCAACGGCCCGGAGTTGCCGATGCAGGTCGTGCAGCCGTAGCCGACGAGGCTGAAGCCGAGCTGCTCGAGCGGCTCGGTCAGGCCGCCGCGGTCGAGGTAGTCGGTGACGACCTTCGATCCTGGCGCGAGGCTCGTCTTGACCCACGGCTTGCGCTTCAGGCCACGGTCGACGGCCTTCTGGGCGAGCAGGCCGGCGCCGACCATCACGGAGGGGTTCGAAGTGTTGGTGCAGCTGGTGATCGCGGCGATCACGACGGCGCCGTCCTCGAGGTCGAACTGCTCGCCCCCGAGCGTGACCGACGCCGAGCGCTTGGTGGGCGCCTCGGCGATCGTGCTGTGCTGGTGAGCGGGCTCTCCGCCGCCATGCTGGCCGGGAGAGTTCGCCGGCGGGTCACTTGCCGGGAACGACAGCCGCGAGCCGTTGCCGCCGTTGTCGAGCTCCTTGCCGTCCTCGGCGTCGCTCAGCTCGGCGAGGAAGTCCTCCGCCGCCCCTGAGAGCGCGATCCTGTCCTGCGGCCGCTTCGGCCCCGCGAGGCTCGGCTCGACGGTGCTCAGGTCGAGCCCGAGCGTGTCGGAGTAGACAGCGTCCTCGGCGCCCGGCTCGTGGAACATCCCCTGCTCGCGCGCGTAGGCCTCGACGAGCTCGATCTGCTCGGTCGGGCGGCCGGTGAACTCGAGGTAGCGCAGCGTCTCGGCGTCGACCGGGAAGATCGCGCAGGTCGAGCCGAACTCCGGCGACATGTTGCCGATCGTCGCGCGGTCGGCGAGCGGCAGGTTCGGCAGGCCCGGTCCGTAGAACTCGACGAAGCGGCCGACGACGCCGTGCTCGCGCAGCAGCTCGGTCACGGTCAGAACGAGGTCGGTAGCCGTCGCGCCCTCGGGCAGCTCGCCGTCGAGCCGGAAGCCGACGACCTGTGGCAGCAGCATCGACACCGGCTGGCCGAGCATCGCCGCCTCGGCCTCGATGCCGCCGACGCCCCAGCCGAGCACGCCGAGGCCGTTGACCATCGTCGTGTGCGAGTCGGTCCCGACGAGCGTGTCGGGGAATGCCTGGCCGTCGCGGGCCGTGACGACGCGCGACAGGTACTCGAGGTTGACCTGGTGACAGATGCCGGTGTTCGGCGGCACCACCGCGAAGTTGTCGAACGCGCCCTGACCCCAGCGCAGGAAGGCGTAGCGCTCGTGGTTGCGCTCGTACTCGCGCTCGGCGTTCTTCTGGAATGCGAGCCGCTCGGCGAAGCTGTCGACCTGGATCGAGTGGTCGATCACCAGCTCGACTGGGACGAGCGGATTGATCCGGGTCGGATCGCCGCCGAGGTCCTCCATCGCGTCGCGCATCGCCGCGAGGTCGACGATCGCCGGAACGCCGGTGAAGTCCTGCATCAGCACGCGGCTCGGCGAGTAGGCGATCTCCTTCGACGGCTCGTCGGTGGCGACCCAGGTGGCCACGTTCTCGATGTCCTGGCGCGTGACGGACTCGCCGTCCTCGTTGCGCAGCAGGTTCTCGAGCAGGATCTTCAGCGAGTACGGGAGCCGTGCGACGTCGAACTGCGATTGCAGCGCGTCGAGGCGAAAGATCTCATGTGTCGTGCCGCCGACCTGGAGGGCCGCGCGAGCACCGAAGCTGTCCGGGTTGCCCACACCTGAACCGTACCTGTACCTTGCTGGAATGCGTCCATCCCTTCGCCGTTCCCTGATTACAACCGGCCTCCTATCACTCGCCGTGTTGATCCCGGCAGCGCCGGCCGCAGCCCAGTCGCCAGCTATCTGCCCGGCGACCTTCCACGTGCTGCACAACGACAGCATCGGCAAGCTGAAGCTGCGGGCCGGCCACTACCAGGTGACCGTCCGCGGCGGGCTTTCCTGCGCCGCTTCGACCGACTGGCTCGCGCGCTTCCTCGAGGACTGGGACGGCGTTCTGCCGCGCCCCTGGAAGATGAACGTCGCCGCGGCGTCGTTCACCCGCGGTAACAGTGGCGTCGGCTTCAGCGTCGTGCGGGTCGCAAATCCGAGCGGCGGAGGCGGAGGCGGTCGCCACCCCGGCTACGGCAAGCTCTGCCCGGGCACCTTCCGCGTGCTCCACAACGACCGCATCGGCGCGCTGCGACTGCCGAAGGGTCGTTACACGATCACGCTGCTGTCGCTGACCGGGCCTTCGTGCGCCCGCGCGTCGACCCTGTTCACCAACTTCCTCGACAACGACTACGCGGGCATCCTGCCGCGTCCGTGGGTGCTCGACCCGCAGACCGGCACCTTCCGTCGTGGTGCGGCGAACTTCGGCTTCCGCGTGAAGCCGTTCAGTGGCTAGGGGTTACCAGCCTGACCTTCGAGATTTACGAGCGAGCGTGCGCGGGGCTCGACGCCCCGTTCGCGCTCGTCGACCTCGACGCCGTGTGGCAGAACGCAGCGTCGATGCTCGCCCGCGCGGACGGCAAGCCGATCCGCGTGGCGAGCAAGTCGGTCCGCTGTCGCGAGCTGCTGAACCGCATCCTTGCCCGCGACCCCGGGTTCAGGGGTCTCATGACCTTCACGCTCGCCGAGACGCTCTGGCTGCGCGGGCAGGGGTTCGGGGACCTCCTGCTCGCCTATCCGACCGCCGACCGTGCATCGCTGCGCGAGCTCGCGCGGATCGACGGCGACGACCGGCCGATCGTGATGGTCGACTCGGTCGAGCAGTTGGAGTGGCTCGCGCGCACCGCGCCCGATCCAGCCGCGCCGTTGCGGCTCTGCGTCGAGTTCGACACCGGCTACCGGCTGCCGGGCGGACTCGCGACGATCGGCCCGAAACGGTCGCCGATTCGTACCCCCGAGCAGGCGGCGGCGCTGGCGCGCGAGATCGACCGCCGGCCGCAGCTCGAGCTGGCCGGGCTGATGGGCTACGAGGGCCACATCGCCGGCGTCGGCGACCGGCCGCTCGGCAAGCCGCTCCAAGGCCCGGCGATCCGCGCGATGCAGCGGGCCTCGGCGGCCGAGATCGCCGAACGGCGCGCAGCGATCGTCGCGGCGGTGAACGCGGTCGTCCCCGTCGGTCTAGTCAACGGCGGCGGCACCGGCAGCTTGCATACGACCGCCGCCGAGGAGGCAGTGACCGAGGTGACGGCCGGCTCCGGCTTCTACGCCTCGACGCTGTTCGACCGCTACTCGGCCTTCGAGCAGGCTCCGGCGGCGATGTTCGCGCTGCCAGTCGTGCGCCGCCCAAGCGAGGACACGGTCACGCTGCTCGGCGGCGGCTACATCGCGTCGGGCGCTGCGGGCAAGGACCGGCTGCCGCAACCGTACCTCCCGGCCGGCCTGAAGCTGGACGGGCTCGAGGGCGCCGGCGAGGTCCAGACGCCGGTCAAGGGCGCCGCCGCGCGCTCGCTGCGTGTCGGCGACAACGTCTACCTACGCCACGCGAAGGCCGGCGAGCTGTGCGAGCGGTTCGAGACGCTGCACCTGATCGAGGGCGGCGAGATCGTCGACGAGGTCCCGACCTACCGCGGCGAGGGCCATGCGTTCCTCTAGCCGCCTTGCCCTGCTCGCCGTCGCGCTGACAGCGCTGCTCGCGCCCGCGGCCGCGCAGGCGAAGCCGAACATCGTCTTCATCATGACCGACGACCAGACGGTCCCCTCGACGTCGATCCAGCGCAACGTCAGCCTGATCCAAACCCAGGGCACGACGTTCACCGAGACGATCGCCAGCTACCCGCTCTGCTGCCCGTCGCGTGCGACCTACCTCTCCGGCCAGTACTCGCACAACCACGGCGTGATCCACAACGCCGGCGACTTCGGCGGCTACATCCACTTCGACCACTCGAACTCACTGCCGCTCTGGCTCCAGTCGGCCGGCTACCGCACGATGCACGTCGGCCGCTACCTCAACGGCTATGGCGTCCAGAACCCCGACATCACCGAGATCCCGCCTGGTTGGAACGACTGGATCTCCGGCGTCGGCGAGCAGGTCTTCAACTACGAGCAGTGGCAGACGAACGAGAACGGCCAGATCTTCAACCGGCCCGGACTCGACCATCCTGGCGAGTTCCAGACCGACTTCTATGGTCGTCGCGCCGCTGAGCTGATCGACCAGGCGGCGCCGTCCGCACAGCCGTTCTTCCTTTCGTTGACCTTCCCGGCGCCGCACAGCGGCGCTCCGATCGACTCCGACGACCCGTCGTCGCTTGCGACCCCGTCGCCAGCGCCGCGCCACCGCGACGCCTTCGCAAGCCGTCCGCTGCCGCGCCCGCCGAACTTCGACGAGGCCGACATGACGACCAAGCCGCAGATCGTCGCCGACCTACCGCGCCTCTCGCCGGAGCGGATCGCCGACGTCCAGGAGAACTACCAGCAGGAGCTGGAGTCGCTGCTGTCGGTCGACGACGCCGTCGGCTCGGTTCTCAACGCACTCGAGCGCAGCGGCGAGCTCGATGACACGCTGCTGATCTACACCTCCGACAACGGCTTCTTCCATGGCGAGCACCGACTCGCCTCGGAGAAGGTGCTGCCCTACGAGGAGGCGGCGCGGATCCCGCTAATCATGCGCGGGCCGGGCGTCCCGCGCGGGCGCAAGATCGGCCAGCTCGTGTCGAACATCGACTGGGCGCCGACGATCGTCGATGCGGCCGACGCGCGGGCGCAACGGCTGATGGACGGCAGCTCGCTGTTCCCAGTGATGAAGGACCCACGTCGCGAGCGTGGCCGTGAGATCGTGCTCGAGAACGGCGTCGGCGCCAACGGCGTGCCGATGTTCCGCGCGCTGCGCAACGAGCGCTACATCTGGATCGACCACAAGACGACCGGCGAGTACGAGCTTTACGACCTTCGCAAGGACCCCTACGAGCTGCGCAACCTCGAGGACCTCGACTCCTACAGCACGATCCGCGGCGCGCTCGCGAAGCGGCTGAACAAGCTCCAGCGCTGCCGCGGCGCACGGGCCTGCGGCGCCAGCCGGCCGAAGCTGAAGCTGACGGCGCGGCAGGATCAGCCGAAGCGGCGCGGCAAGCGCCGCGCGCGCACCGCGGCGAAGTGCGTCGACCGCGACCTCCGCCTAGGCGTTGCCGGCTCCGACCTTGGCAGGCTGATCCGCGTCGACTACTACCGCGGGGCGCGCAAGCTGCGCGGCACGCGCCGTACGCCGTACGCCGTCCGCGTAGCGCGGCGCGCCCTACCCCGCGGGCGCCGGCTGAGGCTGCGCGCCCTCGCCACCATGGTCGACGGTCGCCGGGCGACCTACGACCACGTCGTCCGCACCTGCCGGCGCTGACTTCGGCGCGATGCCGCTCATCGCGTGCTCGGCGAGCGCGGTGATCGTCAGGCTGGGATTGACGCCGGGATTGGCGGGAACGGCCGAGCCGTCGCAGACGAGCAGGTTCTCGTAGCCGAAGACACGCTGGTCGCGGTCGACGACGCCGCTGTTCGGGTCCGCGCCGATCACCGCGCCGCCGAGGATGTGGGCGGTCGTCGGGATGTTCAGCATCGCCTCCGCGAACGAGCTCTGCGCCACTCCGCCTGTTCGCTCGGCGAACCACTCCGCCGCCTTGTTCGCGACCGGGATGAAGGTCGGGATCGGCTTCTCGGGGTCCTGCTCGGTCTGCAGCCGGACGCGGCCGTCGCGGGTCCGCTTCGGACGCAACGCGATCGCGTTGTCGAGCGTCTGCATCACCAGCAGGATGATCGTCCGCTGCGACCAGCCCGGCGCCGCCATCAGCTTGAGAAAGCGCAGCGGGTGGCGTAGGAGCTGGCCGAGCAGCTTGAGTGGCCGCGTCGCCCGTGTGCCATCGCCGACCAGCAGCGTGTTGAGCAGTTTCATCGACCCGCCAGCGCGGCCGTAGACCACCGTCTCGATGTGCGTGTCGGGGTCCGGGTAGATGCTCGAGGTGATCGCAACCCGGTGGCTGTAGTCGACGCCGTCGTCGGGCGCGGTGACCGCGAGGATCGCCTCGCTGTTGGTACGGACGAGGTCGCCGAGCCGCGGCGACAGCTGCGGCAGCGAGCCGCTGTGACGACAGTTGGCGAGCAGCGTGTTGGTCCCGAGCGGGCCAGCCGCGAGCACGACGCCACGCGCCGTGTGGACCTGCCGGTCGCGCCGTCTGCGCGCGCCCGGACGCTCCGTGACGACGAAATACCCCTCGGAACCGTCGGCCGCACCCAGCGGCTGGATGTCGACGACCTCGCGCTCCGCCTTCACGTCGACGCCGCGCCGCTCGGCGAGCCAGAGGTAGTTCTTGACGAGCGTGTTCTTGGCCCCCTGCGGGCAGCCGACCATGCAGCGCCCGCAGCGCGTGCAGCCGGTGCGCTCGGGCCCCTCGCCGCCGAAGAAGGGGTCGGGCACGGTCTTGCCCGGCTCGCCGAGGAAGACGCCGACGCGGGCGCGGCGGTAGGTGTCGCTGACGCCCAGCTCCTCGCCGAGCTCGCGCAGCAGGTCGCCGGCGGCGTCGTCCTGGTCGTAGTCGACGACGCCGAGCATCCGCTGCGCCTCGTCGTAGTGCGGCGCCAGCTCGGACTCCCAGTCGCCGAGCGCGCTCCACTGCGGATCCTCGAAGAAGCGGCTGGGCGGCACGTAGAGCGTGTTCGCGTAGCCAAGGCTGCCACCGCCGACACCGCTCCCCGACACCACCGTGACGTCCTTGAACGTCGTCAGCCGGAAGATCCCACGCAGTCCGAAGCGCGGGTTCCAGAAGTAGCGCCGCAGGTCCCACGTCGAGCGCGGCAGCTCATCGTCGGCATAGCGCCGGCCACTCTCCAGCACTCCCACCGAATAGCCCTTCTCAGCCAGCCGCAGCGCAGACACGCTGCCGCCGAACCCCGAGCCGATGACGAGCCAGTCGTAGTCGTAGGCCACCGGCGCAGCTTACTCCCGAAACTGGCTAGCCAGCCAACCGCCGCCGCGATGCAGTAACGCCAGCTACTAGAACAACGCTCTAGAGCGTTGTTCTAGTGTCTTGCGCATGTCGCTCCCCCGACGGCCGCCAACGCAGGCCGAGAAGGTCTTGAAGACGGCGCTGAGGTTGTTCACCCTCCAGGGATACAGCGCTACGACCATCGAGGACATCAAGCTGCAGTCCGAGGTCAGCGTCGGTGTCATCTATCACCACTTCGGCAGCAAGGAGGGAATCGCCGGGTCCCTCTACGTGGAGTCGCTGCGCGATTTCCAGCGGGGGCTGGCGCGCGCGATCGGGCTGCGTGAGCCGGATGCGGAGCGTGCCGTGCGGGCCGGCGTGGCGCACCATCTCGAGTGGATGGACACCAACCGCGACCGCGCCGGGTTCATGCTCCGTCGTCGCGAGACCGAGGTCACTCCAGCGAGTGAGACAGAGATCCGTGCGCTAAACCGTCGGCTCTTCGAGGATCTCGAGATCTGGTACCTCCCCCGCGTGACGGCGGGTGAGATTCGCGAGCTACCGCTGCCACTGTTCTGCTCGATCTGGTTCGGCCCGTCGCAGGAGTACGCGCGGGCCGTCATCGACGGGCCGGCAGCCGTTGCCACGACGACTCGCCTTACCGACGCGACGCCCGCGTTGGCCGACGCCGCCTGGGCGGCGCTGCGCCCCGACTAGCTCGCGGCGAGCCGCTCGGCGGCGGCCTCGACCTTGTCCGGGTCGGGCTCCCAGTGAGCCTCCGGATCGATCGGGGTGTCGCGCAGGTACGCCTCGGCATCGAGCGCGGCGGCGCAGCCGGAACCAGCGGCGGTGATCGCCTGGCGGTAAGTGTGGTCGATCAGGTCACCGGCGGCGAAGACACCGCTGAGGCCGGTGCGGCTGGAGCGTCCCTCGACCTTGACGTAGCCGTTCTCGTCGACCTCGACCTGCTCGGCGACGAGCTGCGAGTTCGGCTGGTGGCCGATCGCGATGAACGCACCGTCGATGTCGAGCGTGCGGTCCTCGCCGCCCTCGGTGTTAGTCAGCACCGCGTGCCCCAGCGAGCCATTCTCGCCGGCCTCGAAGCGCTCGACTGCAAACGGGGTCACCAGCTCGATGTTCTCGGTCTCGCGTGCGCGGTCGAGCATGATCGCCGAGGCACGGAACTCGTCGCGACGGTGTACGACCTTGACCTCGGCGGCGAACTTCGCCAGGAAGGTCGCCTCCTCCATCGCGGTGTCGCCGCCGCCGACGATGATCGTCCGCTTGCCGCGGAAGAAGGCCGCGTCGCAGGTCGCGCAGTAGGAGACGCCGCGCGAAGAAAGCTCCTCCTCGCCGGGAACGCCGAGCTTGCGTGGATCGGCGCCCATCGCGAGCACCACGCTGCGCGCGCGGTACTCCTCGTCGCCGACCCAGACACGCTGGATGCCGCCGTCGGAAAGCTCGAGACGGGTCGCGTCGTCGGTGATGAACCGCGTTCCGAAGCGCTCGGCCTGGGTGCGGAACTGCTGCATCATCTCCGGCCCCATGACGCCCTCGGGGTAGCCGGGGTAGTTCTCGACGTCGGTCGTCTGCTGCAGCAAGCCACCCCATTGGAAGCCCTCGATCACGAGCGGCTCGAGGTCGGCACGCGCGGTGTAGAGCGCAGCCGTGTAGCCGGCAGGACCGCTGCCGACGATGATCACGTCCTCGATCGGCTTCTCTGAATTCTCTGCGCTCAAGTTGCCTCCGCCGTTACTTTACTTTCTGAAGTATAGCCCTGCCGCTCGCTGTCCCAGCGCGCCACCGTGCGGCGCAGCTGGAAGAAGGCGACGATCCCCGGCGGGATCGGCAGCCAGAACGCGATCACCCGGTATGTGAGCACAGCCGGGAAGACGATGCCAGCGGGAATCCCGAACAGCACGAAGGCGCCGATCATCCCGGCGTCGACCGAGCCGACGCCGCCGGCCGGCGACGGGATCAGGTTGGCCGCCATCCCGACGAAGAAGCCCTGGACGAGCACGCCGAACGGGACGTTGCCGCCAAACGCCTCGAAGCTCGCCCACAGCACGCCGATATTCGCCGCCCAGAAGCCGATCGCGCCGCCGATCGCGAGCGCGCCGCGGCGCGGATGGCGGACGTAGTCGATCGCGGTGCGAATGCCGGTCGCCGCGGTCGCGGGGACCGGCGCGAGCTTGGCGGCGCCGCGCGCCAGCCGTCCCTTGCCCTTGAAGCTCGACAGCCGCCGCTCGAGATCGCCCGGGATCAAGGCGATCAGCCCGGCGATCAACATCGCACCAGCGGCGAGCCCGGCGGGGACGATCGTCCCCGCCACCGGTGCGTCGCCCGGCAGCACGCCGGTCCGCAGCAGCACGCCGAAGATGATCAGCGCGAAGCCGTAGACCGAGTACATCAGCACCAGGAAGGCGACCATCCGGCAGGCAGAGCGCCGGCGCGGCATGCCTGCCTTGCGCAGCGCCCAGTAGGTCAGGACGATCCCGCCAGCCCCGGCGGCCGAGAAGATCCGCGTCGCCGCCAACCCGGCCATCGTGATCTGGTAGCTGGCGTTGGCGTCGAGGCGCTTGCGCACACCCGCCGACGCGTTGCCGCCGAGCACGCCGCGGAACAGCGCCACGTAGGCGCCGAACGCCGCTACGTTGAAGGCAACAGCGATCACGACCCAGTACCAGACCGCGTCGCTGATTCGGGCGAGCTCGCCGTTGAGACCGACGATGCGCGGGAACAGCACGTAGATCGCCGCGATCAGTGCCAGGACGAGCAGCACGCCGAACGTCAGACGCCGCCGGTCGAGCAGCATCGCCCCCATTCCCGATACGCGCGCGTCCTCCTCGTGGTCCTCCTCGAAGACGTCCTCGTCGTCCTCGGCGCGCACTGCCATCAGGCTGCTCCGGGCTCCAGTCGCTGGATCGCTCGCGCCGCCCGCAAAACGGCCGGCGCGGCCACCGGAGTACCCCGGCGGACCACCTCGGAGAGCGCGAAGCCGGCGATCAGGTCGACGACGTAGTGCTCGCCGAGATACACAAGGCCGAAACCCAGTGTCATTGCATAGGCCCAGCCCAGCGCGCCCGGCCCCCTGCCGACCTCGGACAGCACCCGGGCGGCCATTACCGATGTTCCAAAGTGAAGTGACGGCATGGCAGCGAAGGGATTGCCCTCCAACCCATCGTAGAGCGGTCGCCAGAAACGACCCCAAAAGCGCTCGCCGGACTCGACCATGATCCGCCGCAACGGCGCGGTCCGCCCACTCTCGGCGGCGTACCAGGGCGGAGCCGTCGGAACCGCCCAGTAGACGATCAGGCCGAGGTCGAAGGTGGCCGCCGTCATCGCCGCGCCGCGCACGAACCGGTCGTGATGGCGCAACAGCAGGAAAGCGACCGTCCCGTGCGGCACGACAAACCATGCCCAGTGGATCATCGACAGCGCCAGGTCGTGCGGGCGCACCTCTCCAGGCCGTCCGAACGCCCGCTGGAGGCGCGCGTTCGGCAGCTCGCCACCGCCGATCAGGCGATCGACGCGGATCGGATAGTCGACCCGCGTCCGCCGCAGCAGCGCGTCAGGGTCGTCGTCGGGCATGTCGTAGTGGGCGTAGTAGGCCCACATCTGCAGCGCGTAGATACCGGCGTCGCGCAGGCGCGTGCGCGGGGTGGCCAGCGCGAGCGCCACCGGCGCCTGAAACGACAGCGCCGTGACGACCTGGGGCTTCAGCCGCAGGCGGTGACGCAGGAGCGGCGTGGCGACTCCCACCACGACGGCGCCCCACGCGAGTGTCCGGAGGGCGCGCGAGCTTCGCAAACCGGCGCCAGCTTATCGGCCGGCTCAGCCGTCGGGGCTGAGAATGCGGACCTCGACCGGAGCGCGCTCGGCGAACGCTTCGGCATCCGCGCGCGTTCCGAGATGACTGCCCCAGTGCATCGGCACCGCGACGCGGGGCTGGATCCGCCGCGCGGCCTCGACCGCCTCGCCGGCGGTCATCACATAGGTCCCGCAGACGGGGAGAAGCGCGACGTCCACGCCCACGACCGCGTCCATCTCCGGGATCACGTCGGTGTCGCCGGAGTGGTAGAGCCGCTCGCCGCGCACGTTGACGTCGAAGCCGACCCAGCCCACCTCCCGGGGATGAAAGGCATTGCCGTCGCTGTCGCGCTTCGAGGTGTTGTAGGCGGCGACGGCGGTGACGTCGATTCCGCGCAGGTGGTCAAGCTCGATCGTCTCGCCGGGCGCGATCGATGCGACCTGCCCGCTCGCCCGCTCGGCGACCGCGGCCGGCGCGATCAGCCACGTCTCGTCGTGCGACAGCGCCTCGACGTCCTGCGGCGAGAAGTGGTCGTAGTGACCGTGGGTGACCAGGATCACGTCCGCCGGCGGCGCCCCGGCGGGCACGCGATAGGGGTCGATGTAGACCGTCGCCCCCCTAGCCTCGATCCGAAAGCCGGCATGGCCGAGCCAGACGACCGAGTCGATCAGCATGCAGCCAGGATACGGTTGCGGACGTGAGCTACGAGACGGTCATCTGGGAGCAGGAGGGCGGCGTCGGCCGAATCGTGCTCAACCGCCCTGACACGCTGAACGCTTGGAACACCCAGTTCGGCGAGGAGCTCAAGGAGGTCGTCGAGCGGGCAAGCAGCGACGAGACGGTGCGCGCGGTCCTGCTGACCGGAGCCGGGCGCGCCTTCTCCTCCGGCGCCGATCTCAAGGCAGGCATGGACCAGCTCGCCGACGACGGGATGCTCGACGTCCGCGGCCGCCTCGACGCCGTCTTCCACCCAATCCTCGTCGGCCTGCGGACGATGCCGAAGCCAGTCGTCGCGGCGGTCAACGGCCCCGCGGCCGGGATCGGCGTCTCGCTGGCACTGACCGGCGACCTGGTCCTGGCAGCCGAGTCGGCGTTCTTCCAGCTCGCCTTCGCGAACATCGGCCTGATGCCCGATGGCGGCTCGACAGCGCTCGTGCCCGCCCGTATCGGCAAGACGCGCGCCTTCGAGATGGCGCTGCTCGCCGAGCGGGTGCCCGCCGCCAAGGCACTCGACTGGGGCCTGGTCAACGCGGTCCACCCCGACGACGAACTGCTCACCGCCGCCGGCCAGCTGGCAGAGCGGTTGTCGAACGGGCCGACCCGCGCCTACGCGAGCGCCAAGCGCGCACTCAACGCAAGCGTCTACCCCGACTTCGAGCGCCAGCTCGATCTCGAGGCTGACCTCCAGCACGCGCTGGCGCGGACGAGCGACTTCTTCGAGGGCGGCGTCGCCTTTGCCGAGAAGCGCCAGCCACGTTTCACCGGCACCTGAACCCGGGTTCCCCGAGCCCCCGGTTATGATTCCGCGCGCTTTGCCCGCCGTCCGTCCTCCCCACCCCCGCCGCATTGCCCTACTCGCCCTCGCGGTGGGTGCGCTGCTGGCGCTGCTGATCGCCCCGACGGCGATGGCGGACATGTTCACCCCGGAGTCGGGTGGCTCGCCGAACGCGGACAAGATCGACTCGCTCTACAAGATCATCCTCTACGTCGGCGTCGTGATCTTCATCCTCGTCGAGGGCACGCTGGTCTGGGCGCTCGTCAAGTACCGCGCCCGCCGCGGCGGTCCGCAGGAGGGCGAGCAGATCCACGGCAACACGCCGCTCGAGCTCGGCTGGACCATCGGCGCAGCCGTGATCTGCGTCGTGCTGGCGCTCGTCACCTTCCTCTACCTCGGCGACATCAAGAACCCGCCGGCCTCCGGTCCGGACGGTCTCGCGCAGGGCGTCGAGGTCGCGTCTATCGATCAGCCCGCGCCGCCGAAGGGCTCGAGCGAGAACCTGACGATCGACGTCAACGGCCAGCAGTACCTCTGGCGCTACGACTACCCAGGCGGCGCCTTCAGCTACTACGAGATGGTCGTCCCGACCGACACGACCGTCGTGCTGAATCTGACTGCGTCCGACGTCATCCACTCCTGGTGGATCCCGAAGCTCGGCGGCAAGATGGACGCCGTTCCGGGCTTCGTCAACAAGACCTGGTTCAAGATCTCCAAAGAGGGCACCTACATCGGCCAATGTGCCGAGCTCTGCGGCTCCGGCCATGCCGACATGCGCGCGCGTGTGAAGGCTGTATCGCCCGAGGAGTACACCGCCTTCCTCGAGCGCCAGAAGGCCGACATCAAGGCATCCCAGGATGCACTCGCCGAGCAGCGGAAGGACCGGTAGACCGTGGCCACCACCGACACAACAGCCCTCCGCCCCGAGATCGTCATGCACGGCCTGCCGGCCGAGCCGAAGGGCTGGCTCTCCTGGCTGACGACGACCGATCACAAGAAGATCGGGATCATGTACTTCGTCGCCACCTTCATCTTCTTCATCCTCGGTGGCGTCGAGGCCCTGCTGATGCGGCTCCAGCTCGCGCAGCCGGACAGCACGCTGCTCAACGCCGAGACTTACAACGGGCTCGTGTCGATGCACGGCACGACGATGATCTTCCTCTTCATCGTCCCGGTGATGGCGGCGTTCGGCAACTACTTCGTGCCGCTGATGATCGGCGCGCGCGACATGGCCTTCCCGCGTCTGAACGCGCTCTCGTTCTGGCTGCTCGCCTTCGGCGGCATCGCCTTCTACGCCAGCCTCTTCTGGGAGCCGCCGCAGGCCGGCTGGACCTCCTACGCCCCGCTCTCCGACGACGCCTACATGCCCGGCGGCGGCGTCGACGCCTGGATCTTCCTGATCCACCTCACCGGCCTGTCCTCGCTGGTCGGCGCGATCAACTTCGTCGCGACGATCCACAACATGCGCGCGCCCGGCATGAGCTGGGGCCGGATGCCGCTCTTCGTCTGGTCGATCCTCGTCTACAGCTACCTGCTGATCGCCGCGCTGCCGGCAATCGCGGCGGCCGTGACGATGCTGCTGACCGACCGCCACTTCGGCACCGCCTTCTTCGACCCGACCGGCGGCGGCGACCCTATGCTCTGGCAGCACCTGTTCTGGTTCTTCGGCCACCCCGAGGTCTACATCATGATCCTGCCGGCGTTCGGGATCATCTCGGAGATCCTGCCGGTCTTCTCGCGCAAGCCGATCTTCGGCTACAAGGCGATCGCGGCGGCCACCGTGGCGATCGCGTTCCTCGGCCTGCTGGTCTGGGCGCACCACATGTTCACGACGCCGACCTCGACCGTCGTGCTGATCTTCTTCATGCTGTCGTCGTTCGCGATCGCGGTTCCGACCGGAATCAAGATCTTCAACTGGATCGCGACACTGTGGAAGGGCTCGATCGTCTTCAAGACGCCGCTCTACTTCGCCGCGGCGCTACCGGCGCTGTTCGTGATCGGCGGCATCTCAGGCGTGATCCTGGCCGTCTTCCCCGTCGACTGGCAGCTGCACGACAGCTACTTCGTCGTCGCCCACCTGCACTACGTGCTGTTCGGCGGCTCGGTCTTCGGGATCTTCGCGGGCATCTACTACTGGTTCCCGAAGATGACCGGCCGGATGATGAGCGAGGGGCTCGGCAAGCTCTCGTTCTGGGTCATGTTCGTCGGCTTCAACATGACCTTCCTGGTCCAGCACTCCGCCGGCCTGTCCGGCATGCCGCGGCGCGTCTATGACTACTCGGGCGATCTCGGCGTCGGCGGCTACAACATGATCTCGACGATCGGCTCGTTCATGCTCGGGATCGGCGTGCTGCTGACCGTGATCAACGCTCTGCGCTCCTACAAGCACGGCAAGGTCGCGGGCAACGACCCGTGGAAGGGCAACACGCTCGAGTGGTACGTCCAGTCGCCCCCGCCGGTCAACAACTTCGACATCGTTCCGCGCGTCCGCTCGGTCGAGCCGATGAAGGACATTCGTCGTGAGGTCGCACGGTCCGGCGAGGCCGCCGGCAGCGTGGCGCAGCCGGTAGCCTCCGGCACGTGACCTCCCCCTCAGCGGGCCCCGAAATGGGCGCCGCGGGCGCGGATCGCGCCTACCGCCGGCTAGCCCTGGCCACGATCTTCATGACGTTCCTGCTGGTGATCATCGGCGGGATCGTGCGCGTGTCCGACTCGGGGCTCGGCTGTGGCCCGGCCGATTCCGGATTCCACGGCTGGCCGTTCTGCAACGGCAACGTCGTCCCCGGGCTCGACATCAACACGATCATCGAGTACTCGCACCGCACGGTCGCGGGAATCGTCGGGCTGATGATCATCGCGCTCGCCGTGCTCGCCTGGCGTCGCCACCGCGCCAACCGCGCGCTGGTGCGTGCCGCGACCGGCGCGGCGGTGCTGGTGATCGCCCAGGGCCTGCTCGGCGCCGCGACCGTCGAGAACAACCTCGACGAGACGCTCGTCGCCACCCATCTCGGCCTCGCGATGATCTTCTTCGCGCTGACGATCTTCATCTGGCGTGCCTCGAAGCCCGAGAACCACGGGGTCGATCCGGCCGACGGCGGTCGCGGCTTCCGCCCACTGGCGATCGCTTCCAGCGGCCTCGCCTTCTGCACGATCGTCGCCGGCGGCTACATGGCCGGCACCCAGAACTACGGCCGTGCCGACTACCAGCTCGGCGACGGCGCGCACCACGCCTGCGGCAAGGAGTTCCCGACCTGCAACGGCGACTTCCTGCCGTTCGGCGGCACACGCCTGGTTGACATTCACCTCACACACCGTGTCTTCGTCTATCTGACGACGTTCTTCGTGCTGACGCTGATCGTGCTCGCGCTGCGTCGCCAACCGAGCCCCGGCGTGGTGCGCAACGCCTGGATCGCGCTCGGCATCCTCGGTTGCCAGCTGCTCGTCGGCGCGCTCAACGTGTGGCTCGACGAGTACGAGGCGCTGATCGTCCTGCACCTGGCGCTTGGAACGCTGCTGTGGGGAACGCTCGTAGGCCTGACCTTCCAGCTCTTCCGCATCCCAAAGCCCGTAGAGTCCTCGTCCGGCGAGTCCAGCCGCGAGGCACTGACCGCCTGAGACCAAGATGCCCGAGGGAGTCACCAGCCAGACCGCAGTAGCCGCCGCCCCGCGCGCGAGCTCACGGGCGCGCCGAGTCGTCTCCGACTACGTCGAGATGACGAAGCCGAAGGTCCAGTCGCTGCTGATCTTCACGACGGTCACGACGATGTACATCGCCGGCGACCCTTCGATCGGGCTCGTCCTGCTGACCTGCCTCGGCGGCTATCTGTCGGCCGGTGGCGCGGGCGCCGTCAACCACTGGTACGACCGCGACATCGACGCTCAGATGGCGCGTACCGCCGACCGGCCGGTTGCGTCCGGTCGCGTCTCGCCACGCGCGGCGCTGATCTACGGGATCACGCTCGCCGTGCTCGCCTTCGTCGTGCTCGCCGTTGGCGTCAACCCGCTCGCCGCGGTGCTGTCGCTATCCGGATTCCTCGGCTACACGCTCGTCTACACGATGTGGCTGAAGCGCTCGACGCCACAGAACATCGTCATCGGCGGCGCCGCCGGCGCGGTCCCGCCGCTCGTCGGCTGGGCGGCCGCGACCGGCAGCCTGAGCTGGACGGCGCTCTACCTGTTCGCGATCGTCTTCTACTGGACGCCGCCGCACTTCTGGGCGCTGTCGCTGCTGATGAAGGACGAGTACGCGAAGGTCGGCGTGCCGATGATGCCGGTCGTGCGCGGGGAGCAGGAGACGCGCCGCCAGATCGTCCTCTACTCGTTGCTGCTCTACGCGATCACCCAGCTGCCGTTCTGCGCCGGCGGCTTCGGAGTCCCGTATCTGGTCGCGTCGGTCGCGCTCGGCGGCGTCTTCATCGCCTTCGCGATCCAGCTCTACCGCAACCCCAGTCGCCCCGCGGCGCTGCGTCTCTACCTCTACTCGCTGCTCTACCTCGCGCTGCTGTTCGGCGCGATGGTCATTGACGCACGACTCTGAGCCCACCAACCGGCTGCCCAGCCAAGCGCGGCTGCTGTTCGCCGGCCGCTCACTCGCCTGGGCCGTCCCGCTCCTGCTGGTCGCGTTCACCGGAGCGGGTGCGCTCGAGAGCGGCGACACACCGGGCTGGATCCCGACGGCGATCCGCATCGTCGTCGTCCTGATCGTCCTCGCCGGCCTGGTCTTCGAGCCCCAGCGCCGCTGGCGCAACTGGCGCTACGAGCTGCGCGACGACGAGATCGACCTTCGCCGCGGCGTCTTCGTCATCACCCGCACGCTGATCCCGACGATCCGCGTCCAGCACGTCGATACCCAGCGCACCTGGCTGTCGGATCAGCTCGGGCTGCGCTCGGTCGTCATCCACACGGCGGGCGGCTCGCACCGCATCCCAGCGCTGGAGCCCGACCGGGCGACCGAGATCCGCGATCGGATCGCGAAGCTCGCTCAGCGTCCCGACGATGTCTGACGAGCCGCAGCTCCCGCCCGAGCCGACCGGACCGGCGCTCGCAGCCCGTCGCCTCCACCCCGCCGGCGCCGTCCTCTCGGCGCTCGACGACGTCCGCAACGCCATCTTCAGCGTCGTTGTCCTACTCGTGCTCGGCTCGCAGTCCGGCAATCTCGGCACGGTCCTGGTGCTGCTCGGCGTCGTGGGCGCAGCGGTCGCCGTAGCGACGGGCTACGTCCGCTGGCGCGCCGAGGCCTACGAGATCGCCGACGCCTCGATCCGCCACCGCCACGGCGTCATCTCACCCGACGAGACCGTCGTCCCACTGGCCCGCGTCCATTCGATCGATGTCACCCAGGGGCCCGTACAACGCCTCTTTGGCGTCAACGAGCTCCACGTCCAGACCGCAGGAGGCGGCGAGAAAGGCGAGATCGTCCTGCGCGCCGTCAGCCCGGCCGAGACCGCCCATCTGCGCGCCGCCGCCGGCCTCCCCGAGGCGGTTGCAACCGACCTGCCCGAGTGGCGCCTCTCGCCTCGCGGCCTGATCCTCGTCGGCCTTACCGCGCCCCAGCTCGGGATGCTGCTGCCGCTCGTCGGCGGCGCCTTCGCCGTCGGCAACGACCTGCTCGGCCAGCAGGGAACCCGCGACACGCTCGCCGACCGCCTCCCGACCGAGACCGGCGGCATCCTGCTGCTGATCGCCGCCGCGATCCTCGCCGCCTGGCTGCTCTCCTTCATCGGCTCGCTCGTCGCCTTCGCCGGCTTCTCCGTCGCCCGCGACGGCGACCACCTCCGCATCCACCGTGGCTTCCTCCAACGCCGCGCCACCAGCGTCCCACTCCGCCGCGTCCACGCCGTCTCGGTCGCCGAGGGCCCTTTCCGCCGCCCCTTCGGCCTCTGCTCAGTCCGCCTCGAGACCGCCGGCTACGGCTCCGAGGCCGCCGCAGCGCGCACTCTCTTCCCCCTCCTCCCAATCGCTGGCCTCGACACCCAGCTCGCCACCTTCGTCCCGGCGCTAGCCGCCACCGACACACCCACCTTCACCCGACCACCGCGCCGCTCGATCCGCCGCTACATCCTCCCCGGCACCCTCACCGTCCTGCTGCTCACGATCGCCGCCACCCTCGTCTGGCCAGTTGCCTGGCCAGCAATTCCCCTCCTAACCGTGCTCGCCGCCCTCGATGGCCTCGCCCGCTACCGCTCCGCCGGTTCCCACCTCGACAGCACTCGCCTCCTCCTCCGCCACGGCTCACTCACCCGCCGCACCCTGATCGCCCGCCCCACTCGCCTCCAAGACCACTCCTTCGCCCAAACCACCCTCCAACGCGAAGCAGAGCTCGCCGACATCTCCATCACCGTCGCCTCCGGCACCACCTCCAAGGTCGCCCACCTCGAGGCCACCGACGCCACCACCCTCTTCAACCGCCTCCGTCCGGTCTAGGCGGCGGGAAGGCGTGCGGCAGCAGGCTCGTCGAGCAGGACGGTGAGCGTGCCCGGGTCCGGGCGGACGAGACTGGAGGGGGCGTCGAGGCCGGGGGCGTCGCCGAAGGCGCGGGCGACGGCGTCGGCCTTGTCGGTCCCTGAAATCAGGAAGATGACCTCGCGGGCGGCATTGAGGACCGGCAGGGTGAGCGTGACACGCGGGACCAGCGGGGCCATGCCGGGCGTCTCGACGCCAACGGCCCAGCGCTTGCGCTCCGCGAGCGCGTCGTCATTGGGGAACAGTGATGCGGTGTGGGCGTCGGGGCCGATGCCGAGCAAGATCAGGTCGAAGTCGGGCAGCTCGGCGTCCTCGCCGAAGGAGGCGTGCAGCTCCCGCTCGAACGCCGCTGCCGCCTTCTCTGGCCCCAGCTCGCCCTCGATCCGGTGCCAGGCCCGCGGACGGCGGTCGGGCGGCAGCCGGTCGACCAGCTCCTCGTTGACCATCTTGTAGTTCGAGTGCTCGTGGTCGGGGCCGACACAGCGGTCGTCGCCGAGCCATAGCTCGCAGTCGCTCCAGTCGAGGTCCATCGCCGCGAGCAGCTCGTACGATCGGCGCGGAGTAGATCCGCCGGCCAGCGCTATCTGCCCCCCACGCCGCACGACCGCCGCGATCCGCTCGGCAGCGGCCACGGCGGGATCGGCGACGATCTCGATCGCGCGGCTCATCTGCAGATCATCGCCTCCGCGGCCGACAGCGCCTGGCCGTAGCCCTTGTCGCGCAACAACGCCTGGCGGATGCCCTCGCCGAGGATGCCTGCCTCGCCGCGCGAGGCGCCCGTAACCGTCCAGCGCGATTCGTGGCCATCCGGAGTCCGGCGCCAGGCCGACAGGCCGCCGGGACCGCGGTCGAGCGAGATCGCGAGGCCGGAGCGGGTCTCGATCGTCAGGCCGGCGAGGCCGGGGATCGGCATCGTGTCGTCGGGATCGAGCGCCAGCGCGACCGGTCCGTCAGGAGCGTCCGCGGAGCCCGTTCGGCGCCCGTCGCCGTCGGGATCGTCGATCGTGCCTGGCGTCCAGCCGAGTCGCCGCGCGAGCCAGCCGAGCAGCAGCACGCCGGCGACCGCCGAGTCCGGCTGGTGGCGGACTGTCACGGCGCTGACATGGTCGAGCTCGGGCCGCCACTGCGGCGGGTCGAAGGTCGCGGCGATCCGCTCGCGCCACGGCGTCGAACGCAGCCAGGCGAGGTCGACGACGTAGGCACGCTGCTCGAGCGCGGCGGCATGGGCGATCGCCTCGCGCGCGTCGAGCTCGGAGACCGAGTCGATCAGCACGACCTGCGCCAGCCGCAGCAGCGAGTCGACGGCATCGTCGTGGCCGTGCGGCGACCAGACGAGCGTCATCAGGTCGGAGACGAGCAGCGAGTCGACGATCCGGTCGAGGTGCTCGAGGTGGCCGGGACCGACGTCGACGACGACCTCCTCGCGCGCGACCGCCGTGTGCCCCGCCGCGACATCGTCGGCGTCCACGCTCACCGAAGCCACCGCGTCGATCTCGGTCCGCCCCTCCTCGACCGCGCAGAGGATCGTGCGCGACGCGTGGTAGCGGCCGACCTTGTCGAGCCGGTTCTGGATCTCGCCGCGCCACTCACGGTCGGCGATCACGACCAGGTTGAGCACACGCGCCGGCGCGCAGGCCTCACCGGCCTCGTAGCGCTGCTTGAGCAGGTCGCGCAGCGCCTCCTCGATCGCGGACGGCGTGGTGTCCTGCGCGGACCAGACCGTCTCGCTCTCGGTCACAGCGCCCTCCAGCGCTCCCCGGGACGCAGCAGCTTGTCGGCCTCCTCCGGCCCGGCGGTCCCAGCCTCGTACTGCGGCACGGCCCCGTCCTCGGCATCCCAGCCGGCCAGCACCGGATCGCAGATCGTCCACTGCGCCTCGACCTCGTCGTTGCGCGTGAACAGCGTCGCGTCGCCGCGCATCGCGTCGGTGATCAGGCGCTCGTAGGCCTCGGGCGACTCAGACATGAACGAGGTTCCGTAGAGGAACTCCATGTTGACCGGGCGGATGCGCATCCGGCTCCCCGGGATCTTCGCCCCGAGCGAGATCGTCACGCCCTCGTTCGGCTGGACGCCGAGCACGATCTGGTTCGGCTGGACGCCGACCGACCCCTCCTGGTCGAAGGCGAGGTGCGGCACCGGCTTCAGCGTCACCGCGATCTCGGTCACCTTTCGCGGCAGCCGCTTGCCGGTGCGCAGGTAGATCGGCACGCCGGCCCAGCGCCAGTTGTCGACCTCGAGCTTCAGCGCGACGTAGGTCGGCGTCGTCGAGTCGGGCGGCACACCCTCCTCCTCGAGGTAGCCGGGCACGTGCTCACCGCCGACGACCCCCGGGGCGTACTGGGCACGGACCGCGATCTCATCGACCTTGGACGGATCGGGAGCGTGGATCGCGTGCAGCACCTTGACCTTCTCGTCGCGTACGTCGTCGGCCGAGAACGAGACCGGCGGCTCCATGCAGAGCAGCGTCAGCAGCTGCAGTATGTGGTTCTGGACCAGGTCGCGCAGTGCGCCCGCGCTGTCGTAGTAGCCGGCGCGACCGCCGATGCCGAGGTCCTCGGCTGCGGTGATCTGGACGTGGTCGACGTAGTTGCGATTCCAGATCGGCTCGAAGAGGCCGTTGGCGAACCGGAACGCCAACATGTTCTGGACAGTCTCCTTGCCCAGGTAGTGGTCGATCCGGAAGACCTGGCTCTCGTCGAGCACTTCGAGCACGCGGCGGTTGAGGTCGAGCGCCTCGGCGAGGTTGGTGCCGATCGGCTTCTCGATCACCACGCGGACCTCGGCATTCTGCTTCTCGTTGAGCCCGTGCTCACCGAGCTTCTGGACGATCACCGGGAAGAACATCGGCGCCGTCGAGAGGTAGAAGACGCGGTTGAAGTCGATCCCGGCTTCCTTGTCGAGCTCGTCCTCGACCTTGACGATCTCGTCGTAGACCTTCGGATCGTCGAAGCTGCCCGGGACGAAGCGGGCGTGATCGATCAGCGCCGACAGCACCTTCTCGTCCACCTTGCGGCGCGAGAACTCGCGGATCGCGTTGCGCGCCATCTCACGAAAGTCGCCATGTGGCATGTCGCTGCGCGACGAGCCGATCAGGTTGAACCGCTCCGGCAGCGCGCCCTCGTGGGCGAGGTTGTAGAGCGCCGGCAGCAGCTTGCGCCGCGACAGATCGCCGGTCGCGCCGAAGATCGTCAGCGTCGTCGGGCGGATCGGCACCCGCTCGAGCCCCTCGGCGAGCGGGTTCGTCAAAGCAGCTCCTTGATCTTCTCCGTCAGCTCTTTCAACGCAGCTACATGATCGCCGCGCAGGCGGACGCGCTCAGCGGGCAATCCGTGGTCGCGCAGCGTCAGCACGTCACCGGTCGCGGCGCCGTTCTTGAGCTCGTTGAAGGTGAAGCCGGCGTCGGGCACCTGGACGTCCTCGTCACCGTCGTGGATCAGCTGGAGGAACAGCCCGGTCTTTGGACCACCCTTGTGGTACTGGCCGGTCGAGTGCTGGAAGCGCGGCCCGTAGCCGAACGTCGTCGTCGCGGTGGTCGCGTCGCGGATCGCCGTTCGCAGCTCGTCGATCGCGGCGTCGAACTCCGGCAGCGGTTGGACGTAGCCGAGGATCGCCACGTAGTGCGGCGGGGCCGCCTTGCGCAGCAGCGCGCGCAGCGCATCGTCGTCGGCCTCCTCGACGACCGGCGGCTCAGCGGCGGCGAGCACCTTGTCGGTGTTGTCCTTGGCCTCCTGGACGTTCGGCTGGTCGAACGGGTTGATGCCGAGTGCCCAGCCGGCGACGGCGACCGCGAACTCGGCGGAGAAGAAGACCCGCCCAAGTCCCTCGGCGCCGTCGGTCGCGACCGTGATCACCGGCTGATCGGCCTCGCGCAGCGCCTGGACGCCGGCGTCGAGGTCGGCGTCTGGCTCGTCGGCGTCGCGCAGGTAGACGAAGAGGCGATCGTTGCCGTAGCTCTCCGGCTTGCCGAGCGGCTCGCCGGCGACCGGCAGGATCCCGCGGCCCTGCTTGCCGGTCGACTCGGCGACGAGCTGCTCCACCCAGAGGCCGAAGCTGGCGATCCGCGGCGACACGACGAACGTCAACTTGTCGTGGCCGTGCAGCGCCGCCTCGCCGATCGCGGCGCCAAGCCACAGACCGGAGTTGTGCGCCGTCCCGTCGAAGTTCTGGCAGGCCGCCTCGGCCTCCTTGGCCGAGCCGAGCAGCTCCTCGACGTCGACGCCCATCAGCGCCGCCGGCACCATCCCGAAGTGCGACAGCACCGAGTAGCGGCCGCCGATGTTCGGGTTGTTCTCGAAGACGCGCCGGAAGCCGCGCTCCTCGGCCTTCGCGATCAGCGGACTACCGGGATCGGTCACAGCGGCGAACTGGGCTCCGTTGCCGCCGGTCCGCTCGTAGAAGTGCTTCATGTGCGAGAGCGTCTCGATCGTCCCGCCCGACTTCGAGGAGACGACGAAGAACGTCTTGGCCAGGTCGAGCGAGCGCTCGAGCGCGAGGATCGCGTCGGCGTCGGTGGTGTCGACGACGTGCAGCGCCAGACCGTCCTCGAGCTCGCCGAAGCTGCGCCGGATGACCTCGGGGCCGAGGCTCGACCCACCCATCCCGAGCAGGACGGCGTCGGTGAAGCCGTCGGCCTTGACTCCGTCGACGAACTCGCGCAGATCGCCTACCTGCTCGAGCAGCTCGTCCGAGACCGTCAGCCAGCCGAGCCGGTCAGAGATCTCCGGTACGCCGGGTCCACCCCAGAGCGACTCGTCCTTTGCCCACAGGCGGCGGGCGACGTTCTCCTGCTCGGCGAGCTTCGCGCGCTCGGCGATCGGGCCCTCGAGCTCGGCGGGCAGCGACGATTCGATCGTCTGCGGCCGCCCGGTCAGCACCGCCTCGCGGATCGACTCGACGCCGGCGATCAGCTTGTCGAACGGCTCGACGAACTTCTCGATCCCCTCGCGCAGCAGCGTGTCGGTGACGTCGGTCATGTCGATGCCGGCCTCGGCGAGCGCGTCGAGCACCGGCGCCGGGTCGCGCTCGGCCGAGCCCGGGTCGAGCTCCGACCGCTCGGCGACCGCCAGCAGCGTGTCCATCGGCATCGTGTTGACGGTGGTCGGTGCGACCAGGCCGTCGACGTACTTGGTGTCGGGGTAGGCCGGGTCCTTGACGCCGGTCGAGGCCCACAGCGGTCGCTGCAGCGGCGCTCCGGCCTCACGCAGCGCCGCGTAGCGCTCCCCATGAAAGATCTCCTTGAAGCTCTGGTAGGCGGCCTGGGCGTTGGCGATCGCAGCCTGGCCGCGCAGGTCGTCGCGGCCGAGCTTCGCCAGTCGCTTGTCGACCTCGCTGTCGACGCGCGACACGAAGAAGCTGGCGACCGAGTGGACGTCGAGCGACTGTCCAGCCTCCAGCCGGCGCTCCATGCCGCGCACGTATGCCTCGGCGATCGCCTCGTAGGACTCGACCTTGAACAGCAGCGTGACGTTGACGTTGATGCCATCGGCGATCGCGTCCTCGATCGCCGAGACGCCCTCGTCGGTTCCCGGGATCTTGATCATCACGTTCGGGCGGTCGACGCGCGCCCACAGCTCGCGCGCCTGCTCGAGCGTCTTGGCCGTGTCGTGGGCGAGCGACGGCTCGACCTCGAGCGAGACGAAGCCGTCGGCGCCACCCGCCTGCTCCCAGACCGGCCGCATGATGTCGCAAGCGTCCTGGACGTCGCGGATCGCGATCTCGAGGTAGATCTCGGTCGCGTCCTTGCCCTCGCCCGCCAGCCGCCCGATGAACTCGTCGTACTCGTCGGAGCCGAGGATCGCCTTCTCGAAGATCGCCGGGTTCGACGTCTCGCCGCGCAGCGACAGCTCGTCGCGCAGCCGCGCCAGCTCGCCGGACTCGATCAGCGATCGCCGGATCTGGTCGAGCCAAACGCTCACCCCAGCCGCGGTCAGCTTCGCGAGCCGCTCGTTCTGTGAAGTCGTGGCGCTCATCTCGATCTCCTCTTTATCTAAGTCCGTGTGCCGCGGTTCAGCCGGCGTCGACTCGCTCGACGACCCGCCGGCCGGTCTCGGCGACGTTCTCTGCCGTGAATCCAAAGTTCTTGAACAGGTCCTTGGCCGGCGCCGAAGCACCGAAGCCAGTCATCCCGACCGCCTCGCCGGCGTCGCCGACCCAGCGCTCCCAGCCGAAGGTCGATGCGGCCTCGACCGAGACACGCGCGCTACAGGCTGGCGGCAGCACGCTGTCGCGGTAGGCCTGATCCTGCTCGCCGAAGCGGTCGACACAGGGCATGCTGACCACGCGCGTGTGGATCCCGCCGGCCTCGAGCTGGTCGGCGGCGGCGAGGCAGAGCGACACCTCGGAACCGGTGCCGATCAGGATCAGCCGCGGCTCGCCGCCGTCCGACGCCTCACGCAGAACGTAGGCGCCGCGCTCGATCGCATCGTCGGGAATCAGCTCCGGATCGATGATCGGGAGCCCCTGCCGGGTCAGCACGAGCGCCGTCGGGCCCTCCTCCTGGCGCAGCGCAAAGCGCCATGCCAGCGCCGTCTCGTTGGCGTCGGCCGGGCGGACCGCGTAGACGAACGGCGTCGCGCGCAGGTGGGCGAGCTGCTCGATCGGCTGATGGGTCGGACCGTCCTCGCCGAGGCCGATCGAGTCGTGCGTGTAGACGGCGATCGCTGGGAGGCGCATCAGGGCCGCCAGCCGCAGCGACGCCTTCTGGTAGTCGAGGAAGTTGAAGAAGGTCGAGCCGAAGGCGCGCACCATGTGCAGGTTCAGCCCGTTGACGATCCCGGCCATTGCGTGCTCGCGGACGCCGTAGTGGACGTTGCGGCCGCTGTAGTCGCCGGGGGCCACCGAACCGCCGTCCTCGATCTCGGTCAGCGTCGAGGGCTCGAGGTCGGCCGAGCCGCTGACCAGTTGCGGGACTTGCGCCGCCGCCCACTGGATCACCTGTGACGAGGCCTTGCGTGTCGCGATCGCGTCGTCGGCCGGATCGAAGCGCGGCACGTCGGCGTCCCAGCCGTCAGGCAGCTTGCCGGCCATCACCAAATCCAGCTCGGCGGCCAGCTCGGGGTGCGCGGCGCGGTAGGCGTCAAGCGCGGCCTGCCACTCGGCCTCGGCGTCACGGCCGCGATCGACGGCCTCGAGGAAGTGCTCGCTAGCAGGCTCGGGCACGAGGAACTGAGCGTCGGGATCCCAACCGTAGAACTCCTTGGTCAGCCGCACCTCGTCCTCGCCGAGCGGTGAGCCGTGCGCCGAGTGGGTGTCCTGCTTGTTCGGCGAGCCGTAGCCGATGTGGGTGTGCAGGACGATCAGCGATGGCTTGTCGTCAACGGCCTTCGCCTCGTCGATCGCGGCCTGGAGCGCCTCCAGCGTCACGTCCGCGACCTCGACGGTGTGCCAGCCGTAGGCCTCGTAGCGCAGGTGGACGTTCTCGCTGAACGACATCTCGGTCGAGCCGGCGAGCTGGATGTGGTTGCTGTCGTAGAAGACGATCAGCTTGCCGAGCTCGAGATGGCCCGCGAAAGAGCTCGCCTCGGCTGAGATCCCCTCCTGGACGTCGCCGTCGCTGGCGATCGCGTAGGTGTGGTGGTCGATCACCTCGTGACCGGGACGGTTGTAGCGCGCGGCTAGCATCCGCTCGGCGAGCGCGAAGCCGACGGCGTTCGAGACGCCCTGGCCGAGCGGACCGGTCGTGACCTCGACGCCCGGCGTGCCGTCCACCTCGTGCTCCGGATGGCCGGCAGTCGGGCTGCCGAGCTGACGGAAGCTCTTCAGATCGTCGAGCGAGATCCCGTAGCCGGTCAGGTGGAGGATCGAGTAGAGCAGCGCCGATGCGTGGCCAGCAGAGAGGACGAAGCGGTCGCGATCGAACCAGGCCGGGTTGGCCGGGTTGTGCTTCAGCGTCCGCGTGTAGAGCTGGTAGGCGACGGGAGCCAGGGCCATCGGCGCCCCGGGATGACCAGAGTTGGCCTTCTGGACCGTGTCGATCGACAGCGTCCTGATCGTGTCGATGCAGAGCTTGTCGAGAGCCTCTCGGTCGGTCGTCGTCGCGGTCATCCAACTCCCCTGTCGCTCGCTCGTTGCACGTTCACCTCGCAGTATGTCCGCTGCGCTCCAGCTCGTGATTGGCGAGTACCGCGGCGCCGATCACACCGGCGTCCGCACCGCCCCGCGCCAATCCCACCGTCGTCCGTTCCCAGAGCGCCGGCAGTGCCCAGCGCGCCGCCTCGGCCACCGCCGTTTCGAGGAACAGCTCGGCAGCAGTCGAGAGGCCGCCGCCGATCACGACCCGCTTCGGCTCGAAGACGTTGACCACGGTGGCGATACCGGTTCCCAGCCAGCGGCCGTAGTCGGCCATCAGCTCCAGCGCATGCGTATCGTCCGCGCGCGCGGCCGTGACGGCATCGCGGCCCGATACGCGACCGCGCTTGGCGAGGCACCGCCCCAGCTCGCTCTCCGGATGCTGTTCGGCACAGCGCGTCGCCTCACGCTCGAGGCCGCGACCGCTGCAGTGCCACTCGAGCGACCCGGGCCGTGGAAACGCTCCCGGCTCGGCGGGAGTCGCCTCGCAGCCGTCGACGACGATGTGGCCGAGCTCCGCGCCGAGGCCGGTTGCGCCGCGGAAGATCCGCCCGTCGATCACGATCCCGCCGCCAACACCGGTGCCGAGCGTCAGCATCACCAGCTCGCGAGCCGGCGGATCGGGCACGAGCTGCGCCTCGGCTAGCGCGGCGCAGTTGGCGTCGTTGTCGACGAAGACCGGCACTCCAAGTCGCTTGCCCAGCTCGTCGCGGACTGGAACACCGGTCAACGGCACGTTCACACTGGCGAGTGCGGTGCCGCTTGCCGCATCGATCTGCGACGGGATGCCCGCCCCCACCGCTCGTAGCTCGATACCGGCCTGCACCGCGGCTTCGCGGGCCGTCGCGGCGATCTCGTCGAGCAATGCCTCCGCGCTGGTCGTCTCGGTCGGCCGCTCGACCCGCTCGACGACCTCGACCCCGTCGACGACCGCCGCGGCAACCTTGGTCCCACCGACGTCGACCCCGACGACCGCCGGCGCTCGCGACCCAGCGTCGGGCTCAGCCATCGAGCGATCCGCCGCCACGACCAGGCAGCGCCAGCAGCGCGGCGCCAATCGCCCCGCCGAGGTCGCCGAGCGCCGCGAGCCGCACCGCCGGCGGGTTGTCGTCGCTGAACAGGTGCGGCAGCATCGCGGCCTCGATGTGCTCGCGGTAGGGCTCGCCAAGCCGCACCCCGAGTCCGCCGCCGATGATCACCGCCTCGACGTCGAGCAGGTTGACGGCCGAGGCCACGCCGGCGCCAAGCGCCTCGACGGCATCGGTAACGATCTCGCGCGCCAGCGCATCGTCGCGATCGAGCGCACGCGACCAGATCCCGCTCGTCAGGCGATCGCGGCCGTGCTTCTCCATCAGGTGGAAGAGCTTCGTCTCACGGCCCTCGTCGGCCAGCTTGCGTGCCCGCGCCTCCATCGACGCCCGCCCCGCATAGGCCTCCATGCAGCCGCGCCGCCCGCAGCCGCAGTGGCGGCCGCCGATCCGCACGACGACGTGGCCGAGCTCGCCGCCCGCGCCACGGCCCTCCCACAGCTCGTCGTCGAGCACGATCCCGCCGCCGACGCCGGTGCCCCAGAAGACGCCGAGCATCGAGCTGAACTCCTTGCCGGCGCCCAGCTCGGCCTCCGCGTCCGTCGCGACATTGACGTCGTTGCCAAGCACGACCGGCGCGCCGACGAGCTTCGCCAACTCCGGCCCCACGGCGTACGAGCCCTCCCAGTCAGGCAGGTTGCGCGCCTGGGTGACCGTGCCCTCGTCCACGTCGATCTCACCTGGCGATCCAACGCCGACTCCGGCCAGAGCGGCCGTCTCCACTCCGGCAGCTGTGGCGGCGGTCGTCAGCGCCTCCGCGAGCGCCGCCACGACATCGGCCGGCCCGCCACTCGTCGGAGTTGGACGGCGCTCTTCACCGAGCACCGCGTGGTCGTCGTCGACGACCACCGCCTGGATCTTGGTGCCGCCGAGATCGATGCCGCCGCGCATTGCCATGCGCGGGAAGGCTAGTCCAGCCGGCGGAGGCGGCGGGCGATCTGGTAGAAACGGCCGCCCCATGGACCGCCGACTAGCCAACCGCAACCTCCGCACGGCCCTGATTGCCGGCGCGATCTCGTTGATCGTCTTCGCCGCCTCCTGGGCCGTGGGCCTCGTCTACTAGCGATGTCCGAGCAGATCCAAGAGACCGGCAAGGTCCCGCCGCCCGGCGAGGCGATCCACCTACCCGGGCCGTCCTACCTCCCGGTGATCGTCGCCCTGGGCCTGACGCTCGCGATCGTCGGCGTCGTCATCAGCTGGTTCGTCTGTGGCGCCGGCGTGCTGATCACGCTCTACGCCATCCTGCGCTGGGTCGGCGATACGCGACGCGACATCGCAGAGCTCCCGCTAGAGCACGACGCCCACTAGTACCTAGCCCGCGGGCATCTCGGAGGTAGCACCCTCGGTCACCCAGCAGCGGACGATGTCGCGCATCGAGACGATGCCGGCCAGCTCGCCGCCGTCAACCACGATGAGGTGACGGAAGCCGCCGCGGACCATCTCCTCGGCGGCGTGCTCGAGCGACCAGTCGGGAGCCGCGAAGGTCAGGTTCGCCGAGAGGTGATCGGCGACGCGCTCGGCGTCGGGGTCCTGACCGCGTCCGAGCGAGTCGAGTAGATCGCGCTCGGTGAAGATGCCGGGACCGGGCTGCTCAGGGTCGACCACGATTCCCGCACCCACCCCGCGCTCGGCCATCGCACGCGCCGCCTCGCGCAACGTGTGGTGGGGACCCACCGTGAGAACCACGCTGCTCATGCCATCCCGAACTTCCACGCGACGCTCCTCCTGTTGCTCGTGACGATCGTCTCGATCTTACCCCTGAAGGGCCCGAAACCCAACCGGCCACGTGCCCACGGGGGTCCGGGGGCGCGAGCCCCTGGTGGTCTATCCCCCAAACGTCGCCTTGGTGGCATAGACTCGCGCGCCGTGAAGAGCTTCGGGGGAAGCGATGCGTAATCGGCGACCAGCGATATGGGTCGGCGTGCTCAGTGTCGCCGCAACAATCATCGGCATTGCGATCGTGCTCGCGATCGACTGGTTCCCCACCCAGGCGTCGAGCGCCGCGGCCGACATCGACACCCTCTACGACGTCCTGCTGATCGTCTCGGTGCCGGTCTTCGTCCTCGTGATGGCGGTCGTCCTCTACTCGGTCTACGCCTTCCGCGTGAAGCCCGGCGACATGAGCGACGGCGCGCCGATCCACGGCAACACGCGGCTCGAGGTGATCTGGGTGACGATCCCGCTGATCATCGTCAGCGTGCTAGCCGGCTACGGCTGGATCGTGCTCGACGACATCGAGGCCAAGAAGGCCGACACGCTCGTCGTCCACGTCACCGGCCAGCAGTTCGCCTGGAGCTTCGAGTATCCGGGCCAGGGCAAGCTGCAGTCGAATCAGCTCGTGCTGCCGAAGGACCGCCCGGTCCACTTCAAGATCAACAGCAAGGACGTCCTGCACGACTTCTGGGTGCCGGAGTTCCGGCTCAAGTCCGACGCGGTCCCGGGAATCACCACCGACATCCGGCTCACCCCGACGCGACTCGGCAGCTACCCAGTCGTCTGCGCTGAGCTGTGTGGCATCGGCCACTCGACGATGCGCCAGACGGTCCGTGTGATCTCGGCCGAGGACTTCGACGCCTGGGTCGCGGAGCAGCAGAAGGGCGACGAGGACGGCGGCATGGCCGCAGCCGGCGGCGATCCGCTCGAGGCGGGACGCAAGATCTTCATGGACACCGGCTGCAATGCCTGCCACACGCTCGCCGATGCCGGATCGACCGCGACCGTCGGCCCCGAGCTCGACGACCTCGCCGCGCAGGCCTCCAAGTACGCCAAGCAGCAGGGCCAGACCCCGGCCGAGTACGTGAAGAACTCGATCGAGGACCCCAACGCATTCGTCGTCCCGGGCTTCCAGAAGGACCTGATGCCCGGCGACTACGCCAACCAGTTGTCGCCTGCTGAGATCGACACGCTGGTGGAGTACCTTCTGACCGTGAGCAAGGGGAAGGCGAAGTGAGCGTCGCGGCCAAGTTCCGCGCCCCTGGCTGGTACCGCGTCCTGATCAGCCTCCCGCTCGCCTTCGGGTTCGCGGTAGCACTGACCGCGGCGGTCCGCGCGGCCTACGGCTGGGACCCGATCATCGACTGGACATCGATCACGACGGTCTCGTTGATCGCGATGCCGCTCGCCTTCCTCGTCGCGATTGGCTGCTTCACCTACTGGTTCGACTGGGCGCTCGGCAAGCCGACCGTTCCCGACGACCACTCCAGCCACGGCGCAACGTCCTGGAAGGACTACTTCAAGGTCAACACCGATCACAAGGTGATCGGCGTCCAGTACATCGTCACAACGTTCGTCTTCTTCATCCTCGGCGGGCTGATGGCGATGCTGATCCGCGCCGAGCTCGCTCAGCCCGGCACGCAGTTCGTCGATCCGAACACCTACAACGGCCTGTTCTCGGTCCACGCCTCGCTGATGATCTTCCTGTTCATCATCCCGGTGTTCGCCGGGATCGCGAACTACGTCGTGCCGCTGATGATCGGCGCGCCGGACATGGCCTTCCCGCGCCTCAACGCGCTCTCGTTCTGGCTGCTGCCGACGGCCGGCGTGATGATGGTCGCCAGCTTCTTCTTCGAGGGCGGCGCCTTCGCAACCGGTTGGACCGCCTACGCCCCACTCTCGACCGAGACGCCGATCGGGCAGCAGTTCTTCACGATCGGCGTCCAGTTCGCGGGCGCCTCGTCGATCGCGACGGCACTCAACTTCCTGGTCACGATCATCACGATGCGCGCGCCGGGAATGACCTTCTGGCGGATGCCGCTGATGGTCTGGGCGCAGTTCACGACCTCGCTGCTGGTCGTGATCGCGACACCGTTCATCGCCAGCTCGCAGTTCTTCGTCCTACTCGACCGCTCGCTCGGGACCGACTTCTTCACCGCCGGCGCCGGCGGCGACGTCCTGATGTATCAGCACGTCTTCTGGTTCTACTCGCACCCAGCCGTCTACATCATGATGCTGCCGGGCTTCGGGATCGTCAGCGAGGTCATCTCGACGCACGCCCGCAAGCCGGTCTTCGGCTACCGGATGATGGCCTTCTCGCTGGTCGCGATCGTCATCCTCGGCTTCACCGTCTGGGCCCACCACATGTTCGTCTCGGGCATGTTCTCGTGGCTGCGCATACCGATGATGATCACGACGATGCTGATCGCCGTGCCGACCGGCGTGAAGATCTTCAGCTGGCTCGGAACGCTCTGGAAAGGTGCGATCCATCTGACTACGCCGATGCTGTTCGCGCTCGGCTTCATCACGATGTTCACGCTCGGTGGGATCAGCGGCATCATGCTCGCCGTCGTGCCGGTCGACATCCACGTTTCGGATACCTACTTCATCGTCGCCCACATCCACTACGTGCTGTTCGGCGGCTCCGTCTTCACGATCTTCGCCGGGCTCTACCACTGGTTCCCGAAGATCACCGGCCGGATGTACGACGAGGGGCTCGGCAAGGTCCACTTCTGGCTCTCGTTCGTCTTCTTCAACCTGACCTTCGGCCCGATGCACTTCGTCGGTGTCGACGGGATGCCGCGCCGCGTCGCCGACTATGCCGACCAGTACGCGACGATGAACGCGATCATCTCGGTGTCGGCGTTCCTGTTCGGATTGAGCTTCCTGGTCTTCCTCTACAACATGGTCACGAGCTGGCGTAATGGTCCGAAGGCCGACGGCAATCCGTGGCGCGCCCACTCGATCGAGTGGCAGGTCTCCTCCCCACCGCCGATCTTCAACTTCGACGAGGTTCCGACCGTGGTGGGTGGCCCCTACGAGTACGGGGTACCCGGTGCCGTACACGCGGTCTTCGCTGACAAGAAGGCGCCTGTCGGCGCCTCCCCGACCCCTGCGGGCGGCGGCGCCCCGCCACCTAACGAGCAGCCATGAGCGAGCCACGCAAGATCCTCGTAGTCGCCAACGAGACCGTCACCGGTCAGGCGCTGATCGACGCCGTCAAGCGGCGTGCCGACGGCGGAGCTGTGTCGGTCCATGTGATCTGCCCGCAGAACCAGCCGAAGCATGGCTACGTGAT
>JBIOUS010000045.1:0-116719 GCA_044867325.1 Thermoleophilaceae bacterium
TGCCCTCGTCGTCGGCCTCGCGGTCCTCGGACGACTCGTCGTCCTCATCCTCGCGCACGGCCTCGCGAGAGGCCTCCTCCTCGAGGGCGGCGGCGACGAGCGCCTCGTCCTCGGCGCGGAGGTCGACCTCCTCCTCGTCGACGCGCGGACCGAAGAGATCGGTCTCGACCCCCTCGGTCTCACCGGCCTCGAGGTCGTGCTCCGACTTGAAGTTCGTGACGTCCTTGACGGACACCTCGAGCTGGTGGGCGATCCAGGCATCGGTGCGGCCCTGTCGGACCCACGTGCGGATCTGGTTCAGCTGTGGTTTTAGAGATCGGCGTGCCAAAGCGGCGGGGAGACTACTGGTTAACCCGCGACGGACGCCAGCACCTGGAACATCACCCAGGTCACGATCGCCGTCGTGGCCAGGATCGTCGCGATCAGCCCGATGAAGCGGAGCGTGCCGTGCTTGTGCACCTTCTCCACTCGCCGCACCCGTGAACGCTGCGCCGCCTCACGCCGCAGACGCTCCCGGCGCTGCACGGAATCGGCGGCCTCCTCGCGGAAGGCCGCCTCGAACTGATGGAGCGACTGACGCATGCGCATCCGAGGAACCCTAGACGTGCGCGCCCTGCTCCGCGCCCTCGTAGACCTCGACGAAGCGCAGGTAGTTGGCCGCGACCTGGTCGGAAGCGTCCTCGCGCGAGATCGATCCGTCGAGGAACCCCTTCAGGGCGTCCCACCAGATCGAACGGCCGATCGCGAAGCCGACGAAGCCGTCGACAGGGGCCGCCTGACGCAGCCAGTGGTCGACCTTCGCATCGCTGGCGCCACGACCGAGCAGCACGCAGACGACGCCGTCACGGCCGTCGCGGCGGGTCACCTGGGCGAGCATCTCGCAGTCGGACTGCTCGTCGACGCCCTCGATCTTCCAGATGTCGACGTCGATGCCGTAGTCCTGGATCGCCTCGATCGCGCCGCGCATCAGCTGCGGGCGCAGCTCGGCGTCGTAGCGGTCGGTGTCGCCACCGACGGACTCGAGCTGGGCCGGCTCGGCCGGCACGAGCAGCTCGAAGAGGAACTTGCGGTCGTTCTCCTTGAGCCAGTCCGAGAGGCGCTTGAGCTTGGCGAGCTGCGTCGCGTTCATCTCGGCGTCGCCGTCCGGGTTGTAGCGGACGAGCACCTTCGAGAAGTCGGGATCGAACCGCAGGATGTGCTCGCCGAACTCGTCGCCGTACTCGAACTCGAAGTCGTTGCGGCCGCTCGCCTCGACCGGCATCGCGAGCTTCAGGCCGCGCGCCTTCGCGTCGCGTGGGATGTCGCCGCCGAACTGCTCGTCGACGAGCGTTCCGCTGGCGGCCGGGTCGGCGCCGCGCTCGGCGGCTTTCGCCATGCCCTCGAAGATCAGGTGCTTCGCGTCCGCGATCGTCGCGGTCTGCTCGGGCGTGGGGTCGCCCTCGATGCCGAACATCTTCGTCTGGAAGGACCCGCGATGGTCGAACGCGAGGATGTACAGCTTGCCGTCGTAGCCGAGGCTCATTCGGTGTCTTGCCTCCTGAAGGTTTGTGGACTGTCCAGGATAAGAGATCGGTCCGGTGCTCGCCGGATCGGGACACACTCGGGTCCAGCCGGGCGAGCGACCGGCTGCGCTCCGGCCGTGGCCCCGCCTTCGAGGCGTTTGCGGGGCCGGCCCGGGGGATACGCTTGCAGCGTGGAGCACCGGTTCACGGGGCCCTCCTACACCCTCGGTGTCGAGGAGGAGCTGATGATCGTCGACGCCGAGACGCTCGATCTGGCCAATTCGATCGAGGGGTTGCTGGCGGACCTCGAGGGCCACGACGCTGCCGGCGAGGTCAAGCCCGAGCTGATGGAGTCGGTCTGCGAGATCGCGACGACGCCGTGCGCCGACGCGGCCGAGATCGGCGTTCAGCTCGGTGAGCTGCGGCGGCTGGTGATGTCGACCGCCGGACAGCGCGGCTTGGCGATCGGCGCTTCCGGTACCCATCCGTTCGCGATGTGGGAGGACCAGCGGATCGTCTCGCGGCCGCGCTACCGCGAGCTCGTCGCAGGCCTGCAGTGGGTCGCGCGCCAGGAGCTGATCTTCGGCATCCACGTCCACGTCGGCGTCGACGACCCCGACAAGGCGATCCATATAGCCAACGGGATGCGCGTCCACCTGCCGATCCTGCTCGCGCTGTCGGCCAACTCGCCGTTCTGGCGCGCCGACGCGACCGGCCTGCTGTCGTCGCGGACGCCGATCTTCCGCGCCTTCCCGCGCGTCGGCATCCCGCCGCGCTACGACGACTGGGCCGATTGGGAGCGGCGAATCGAGTTCATGGTCGAGAGCAAGGCGATCCCCGACTACACCTACCTCTGGTACGACGTCCGCCCGCACCCGAAGTTCGGCACCGTCGAGGTGCGGGTGATGGACTCGCAGACGCGGCTCGAGCACACGCTCGGCCTGGCCGCCCTGGTGCAGGCGATGGCGAAGGAGCTCGGCGAGCACTTCGAGGCCGGCAAGGAGCTCTCGCACTATCCATTCGAGATGCTCGATGAGAACAAGTGGTTCGCTGCCCGCCACGGCCTCGACGGCGAGCTGGTCGACCTGCCGAGCCGCGACCGCGTCAGCACCAAGGCGCTCGCGCGGCGGCTCGTCGACCGCCTGCGGGGACATGCCGAGGACCTTGGCTCCGGTGACGAGCTGGCCGCGATCGAGGACCTGATCGAACACGGCAACGGCGGCGCGCGTCAGCTCGTGGTCTACGCGGCAAACCGCGACCTGCTCGAGGTGGTAGGGGAGATCGTCGCGAAGACGGCGCCGTCGGCGACGTTGGAGGGTTGAGGCGGCGCTGGCGCCGTCCACGGTGAGAACGGGCCTGCGGCCCTCCGGGAATCGCTCGCTGCGCTCGCTTTCCGCCAAGACGGCGCCCAGGCGCCCAGTATCTTCATTGGAGTGAGTCAGCCGGACCTCTTCGTGGTATGCCGGAACTGCGGGTCGGAGGTCAGCCCGTACGTAACCGAGTGCCCGTACTGTGGCCAGCGGATTCGCAAGCGGGCGCCGAAGATCGAGCGCGACGAGGAGGGCGGCGCGCAGCGCAAGCGTCGCCGCCGGCCGCGGTTGCCGCGGCTGCGGCCGGGGGAGATCGAGGGGATCGCGCCGGATACCCGCCCGATCGCGACCGCACTGCTGATCGTGTTGTCGCTGCTCGTCACGCTCGCGTTGGCGACCAACCAGGTTGCGCTCAACGAGGTCGGCGGGATCTGGCTGCCGCTCGACGACGATCCATGGCGCTACGCCACAACGCTGTTCGTCTTCGACAACCTCGGCTACCAGTTCGTCGCGCTGGTCGCCGTCGGTGTCTTCGGCACGATGCTCGAGCGGCGCTTTGGCTTTTTGGCGCCGATCGCGGTCTTCCTGCTGGCGGGAGCGGCAGGGGCGGCCGCCGCGGTGGCGGTCGATCTGTCGCCGCCGTTCGTCGACCTCAACGTCGGCTACTGGATCCTCGGCGCCAACGGCGCGGCGCTGGGGCTGCTGGCGGCGTGGGTGGTCGACGACCGCCGTGCGGCGCGGAGTGGCGATGAGCGCGGCAACGATCTGATCGGCGTCGCCGTCTTCGCGGCGGTCCTGGCGCTGATCCCGCTGGCGGTGCCCGAGGCGAGTCTCGTCGCGGGTGTGGTCGGCGCGGCGGTGGGCGCCCTGCTCGGCCTCGTGTTGCCCGTGGTCTCGCGCCGCTGAGCGGGCGGCTCCGTGCCGCGCGCCTATGATCGGACGCCGATGGCCGAGCAGACCTACAGCGACGCCGAGCTGGACGCCGCGATCGCGGCGCTGAGCGACCCCGAGCGCTTCAAGGCGGCGGAGGCGCGTGTCATGCGTGCGGCGCCGCAGCTCCAGCAGGTGCTCGACGAGGCGATGGCTAGTAGTGGAGGTCTGCTCGACACGGTCCAGGCGCAGCAGATCCGTGAGGCGGCGGGCCACGCGGACCCGGCCGACCGGATGGCGGCGATCAGCCGCCTGATGTCCGAGGAGGCGCGGCTCGGGATGTTCGTCGGTGTGGCCGTTGGCTGGGAGCTCGCGCTAGAGCTCGAGTTGAACAGGAAATAGGAGGAATAGGCCGAGATGGAGATTCGCTTTCTAGGACAGTCGTGCTTCGAGCTGGTGGAGGGGGAGACGCGGGTCCTGATCGATCCGTTCCTGACCGGCAACCCGAAGGCGGCGGTCGCAGCGGATGACGTCGATCCGACACACATCCTGCTCACCCACGGCCACGCCGACCACTACGGCGACACCGTCGAGATCGCCAAGCGGACCGGTGCGCTGGTCGTCGGCCAGCCGGAGCTGGTCAACGAGATCGCCGGCAAGGGCGTCGAGAACGTGAGCGACCCGAACATCGGCGGCACGGTCGAGCTGCCCGGCGGTTGGGTGCGGATGGTGCCCGCCTGGCACACCGCGACGACACCGGACGGTACGCCCCACACCCCTGCCGGCCTGGTCGTCAAGCTCGGCGAGACGACCGTCTACCACCTCGGCGACACCTGCCTGTTCTCCGATCTGGCGCTGCCGGGCAAGCGCGACAAGCTCGACGTGGCGCTGATGTGCATCGGCGGCCACTACACGATGGATCGCCATGACGCGGTGACTGCCGCCGAACTGGTTGGCGCCGCGACGGTGATTCCGTGTCACTACGACACCTTCCCGCCGATCGAGACCGATGCCGAGGCGTTCAAGCAGGAGGTCGAGGCGCGCACCAGCTCGTCGGTGGTCATCTTGCAGCCGGGCGAGACGCACAGCGCCTAACTCGGGGCTTCCGCCGCGCTGGCTACCGTTTCGCCCATGCTTCGACCCTCCAAGTGCTCAGCGGCCATGCTCGCGACCGTCTTTGCCCTCGGCCTCGCGGCCTGCGGCGGCGATGACGAGGATGACAACGGGGCGACCGGCTACGGCGCCGGCGCCAAGACCGAGCAGACGGACACCACTGAGACGGCTGCCACCGAGACGACCGCGACCGAGACCGGCGGCGAGGCCGAGGGGGGCGGTGCGAAGCCGCCTTCGACGTCGCCGGAGGAGCAGGAGGGGGGCGCTGGAGACGAGGTTCCAGCAAGCTCGCAGGCCTTGGTTACCGGCAATGGCGGCAAGCTCAGCCCCGGCACCATTCACGTGCCGGCGTTCATCGCGATCCGCGTCCAGTTGCGGTCGGCCGATGGGGTCGAGTACGAGCTGAGCGGCGGCGGCAAGACGATCGAGGCCGGCGGTGAGATCGAGAGCGCGGGCACCACCTTCGACGGTCTGCGCAGCGGTGAGAAGCTGGTCCTGAGCGGGCCGCAGGGCAAGGTGACTGTTATTGCAAACGCGGAGCCTGGTCCCTAACGTAGAGGTGTGAGTTCACGCACCGATCGCGACGACTTTCAGGCAACCGGCGATCCGGCGCTGAAGGAGTCGGCCGATCACGGCCGCTCCGAGCTGCTCGACTACGACCAGCTCTACCTGCTCTGGGAGCGCCAGCACTGGCGCGTCCAGGACATCGATTTCAGTCAGGACCGCGTCGACTGGCACGAGCGGATCGATGCCGAGGAGCGCTTCCAGCGGATGTACGGGCTGTCGTCGTTCTTCATCGGCGAGCAGCGCGTCGCGGCGGAGCTCGGCCCGATGATGCGCGCTGCGCCCGACGAGCGGATGCGGCTGTTCCTCTGCACCCAGATCGCCGACGAGGCCCGCCATGTCGCGTTCTTCGACCGCTTCTACAGCGAGGTCGGTGTGCTCGAGTCAGGCAATCTCGACGATCGCCTCGAGGAGACGAGCGCCCACCTCAACGAGAACTTCGGCGTGCTGTTCGACGAGATGCTCGCCTCACGGGTCGACAAGCTCGCCCGCGAGCCCGAGGATCTCGAGACGCTCGTCGAGACGGTGACGCTCTACCACATGGTCATCGAGGGAATGCTGGCGCTGACCGGACAGCACTTCATCATCGACTACAACGAGCAGCAGGGAACGCTGCCGGGGTTCGTCGAGGGGTTCAACAAGGTGGCACGTGACGAGCACCGCCACGTCGCCTTCGGCGCCCGTTTCCTACGCGAGATGGCCGAGCGCGACGACCGCTACCGCGAAGCGATCCAACGCACCCTGGTGGAGTGCGGACCAGCGGCCGACGGTGTCCTGCTGCCGCCGTGGGCGGCCGAGGACGACGTGATCTTCGGCTACAGCCTCGACGACACACGCGCCTTTGCGATGAAGGCGCTCGAGCGGCGGCTGAAGGTGATCGGGCTGGCGCCCGTCGCGTGACCGGCTAGCCGGCCGGAGGAGGCGGTGGGGGCGGTGGCGTGGTCGACGTGCCCGTAGTGGGCGGTATGACGGGCGGTGGCGGAGCCGGGGTGGTGGTCGTCGCCGGTGGAGGCGGAGGCGGAGGTGGCGGGGCCGGCGTCGTGGTGGTGTCGGTCGGCGGCGGAGTCGTGGGTGCTGGCGTCGCGGGGGTCGGCAGCGTGACCGTGCCCTCGTCCTCCTGGACGGTGGGGGTAGGCGGCGTGACGGGAACGGGGACCGGCTCGACGACGGGGGCCGGGGCTGGAACGGCAGCAACCGGCTCGGGCTTTGGCTCGGCCGGCTTGACCAGGGCGACCTTCTTGCGCGCGGGCTTCGCGTGAGCGCCAGTGGCGGGTGGAGCCGGATGGCTGGAGATCGACTGGATCTGAGCGGTGATCGGCTCAGCAGGCTTGGTGACGTGCTTGACCTCGACCGCGCCGGCCGTGACGATCGCGGCCGCGGCCATTCCAGCGGCTGCCTTGCCGGCGAGTCCTCCGCCGATCGCCGAGAGCGCTCCACCTGCCGCGGCTGCGCCACTGCCTGCCGCCATGGCGCCACCAGCGGCGATGCCTGCTCCGCCGGCTGCCGTGCCCGCGCCACCCGCGGTCGTCGCGGCGCCGCCGGCAGCCGCGCCGCCGAAGCCGAGTTTCGCCAGGCCGAGCTTCTGCGCCAAGATGACCAGTGGACCGATTGGGGTCAGCGCCGTGAGCGCCTTGGTCGTCTGGCGCAGCTCGCCGCGGAAGATGCGGCACTGCTGGCAGCTCTTGAGGTGACGGCGGACCGGAGCGGACGTCTTGGTCAGGCCCTCGGCGACCTGGCCGAGCTCGAGCCGGACCTCGGCGCAGGTCAGCAGCCGTGCCTCGGCGGCCTCGGCCAGGCTCACGCGGGCGCGCACGAGCAGCGACTTGACGCTCGGCACGGTCGTGTCCATCGCCTCGGCGATCTGCTCGTAGGAGAGCGCGTCGATCTCGCGCAGCAGCAGCGCCGAGCGCTGGGTCTCGGGCAGCAGGCCGACGTCGGCGACGATCTGGCGGAACTCCTCGCGGCGGTGGACCGTGTCGGCGGTCGAGGCGCCGTTGTCGCGCTCGAAGATGTCCATCGAGTCCTGGCCCGACGGGCGCGGCTTGCGCAGGTGGTTGAGGCAGCGGTTGCGCGCGATCCGGTAGAGCCAGGGGCGGGTGTTGATCGGCCGGTTGTCGGCGAGCAGCGCGTTGTAGGAGGCGGCGAAGACCTCCTGGAGCACGTCCTCGGCGTCCTCCTTCGAACGCAGCATGTGCTGGCAGAAGGCCAGCAAACGCGCCTGGTAGCGCTGGACGAGCGTCTCGAACGCGGCCTGGTTGCCGCGTCGCGTCATCGCGATCAGCTGCTCGTCGCTACGCAGCTTGAGCAGTGGCGAACGCCCGGCAGTGCCGGCGAGCCCTACTTGGCTTGTCAGTGCGGAAGCCTCCACGTCACCCTGGGAGTACCCGTTCCCGGCCCTTGAGACACGGTAGCGGGACGTTTGTTGCGCTCAGGTTGAGGTTTCCCGTCCTATTTCGAGGATGGGAAGTGCCCGGGACGGGATTCGAACCCGCACACCCCGTGGGGTCACGCGTTTTAAGCGCGCTGCCTGGACCAATTCGGCTACCCGGGCCAGACGATGGTAGACGGACGTTCGACGGGAACGGGCGGCTCTCATCGGCGGCTTGGCCGGCGTCGATGCGAACACATGGGTTCGGGCGCGCTGCTATTCGCGGCGCTGGCTTCGGTGCTGGCGCTAGCCGTCTGTTATTTGCTGGCGTCTGCCCGTGCTCGTCGGCTGAGCGATCAACGCGCCAGCCTGCTCGAGGAAGTCGGTCTGTTGCAGCGTGCGCTGCTGCCGCCGGTTCCCGAACAGCTGGGGGCGGTACGGACATCGGTCGCCTACCGCCCGTCCGAGGGAATGGGTGCCGGTGGCGACTTCTATGACGCACTGACGCTGCCGGGCAATCGCGCGGCGTTCATCCTCGGCGACGTCTCCGGGCACGGCCGCGAGGCAGTCGCCCAGACCGCCTTCATGCGCTTCACGTTGCGCGCCTATCTCGAGGCGGGGATGGCGCCGCGTGAGGCGCTTCAGGTTGCGGGACCGGTGATCAGTCACCACCTCGATGGCGGTGTCTTCGCGACTGCGGTGATCGCGGTCCACGACCCGGCGACGAGCTCGCTCGTCTACGCCTGCGCCGGGCACCCGCCGCCGCTGGTCGTCGGACCGGAGCGGCCCGAGGCAGTACTCGCTGCGTCGTCGCCGCCGATTGGGCTCGACCTCAAGACGGGGCTGCGCCAGACGACGCTGCCGCTGCGACCGGGCGCCGTGATCTGTCTCTACACCGACGGGCTCGCCGAGGCGCGCAAGGCGACACGGATCCTCGGCCGGCCACGGATCGGCGATTTCGTCGAGCAGCTCGGCCCGACCGCGCCGGCGAGCGAGCTGCTCGAACGGGTCGCGACCGAGGCACGGCTGGTGACCGACGACATGGCCGCGGTGTTGATCCGGCCGACGGGTGCCACCGGGAAGGCAAGCGCGCGCCACGAGCAGCTCGAGGTCGATTCGGATGAGGCCTCGAGCGGTCTCGCCGAGCAGTTCCTCGCCGCCTGTCACGTCGGCGAGGCGGAGCGGCCATGGCTCGTTGCCGAGGCGGGCCGGCTCGCACGCGAGCACGGGACGGCCGTACTCGACGTGGCGTTCGCCTCCCCGCGTCCGGTCGCCGCCGTGCTGCCGGGCAACGTCGTCAGCATCGGCGCGGCTGCCAGCCGCCCGCCAGCGGTTGGACTCTGGCCCCCGCCGGCGCTGCGGCGTGCAAACGACTTGCCCTAGCGCTGTCTAACCGTGCCGGTCGTCAAGCCGGATCGGGGCCGACCTTGATCAGCATCTTGCCGATGTTGTCGCCGGACAGCAGGCCGTTGAAGGCCGCGGGCATGTTGTCGATCCCGTCGACGATCGTCTCGCGATAGCGCAGCTCGCCGGATCCGACCCAGCCGCCCATCTCCTCGATGAACCGGCCCATCAGCCCGAAGTGGTCCAGCACGATGAAGCCGCGGATCGTCAGGCGCAGTGGCAGGGTGGCGAGGAAGTTGTCCGGTCCCGGCTGTGGCGTCTCCTCGTTGTACTGGGCGATCGCGCCGCAGAGGGCGATCTTGCCGTGCAGGCGCATCCGCGCCAGCGCGGCCGAGAGGTGGTCGCCGCCGACGTTGTCGAAGTAGACGTCGATCCCCTTCGGGGCGTGCTCGCGCAGCGCGTCGGCGACCGGCGTCTCTTTGTAGTTGAAGGCAGCGTCGAAGCCGAGCTCGTCGGTCAGCCAGGCGATCTTCTCGGGCGAGCCGGCGCTGCCGATCACGCGGCAGCCGCGCAGCCGGGCGATCTGGCCAGCGGCGCTGCCGACGGCGCCGGCGGCGGCCGAGACGAAGACGGTCTGGCCCTCCTCGATCGGCGCCACGTCGGTCAGGCCCGCGTAGGCGGTCAGGCCGGGCATGCCGAGCACGCCGAGCGCCGTCGAGATCGGCGCGACCGCCGGGTCGGCCGGATAGCCGCCGTTGACGACCGAGTGCTCACGCCAGCCGGACTGGTGCTGGATCCAGGCGCCCTCCTCGAATGGCCCGTCGTTGGAGGCGATGACCTGGCCGACCGCGCCCCCGTCCATCACCTTGCCGACCTCGAAAGGCGGCAGGTAGGACTTCACGTCGCGCATCCGGCCGCGCATGTAGGGATCGACCGACAGGTAGCTGTTGCGGACCAGCACCTCGCCGGGGCCCGGCTCGGGAATCGGCGTTTCGGCGATCTCGAAGTTGTCGTCTGTCGGCTCGCCGTCGGGTCGTGAGGCGAGACGGATCTCGCGTGTGGTCGCGCTCATAAGAGTGACCATATGGCTTAACGCTTAGGATCGACCGATGGGGACTACGGAGCAGGAGACCGAGGCAAGGCTGCACGGAGGGAGGCTGATCGCGAAGCGCCTCAAGGCGCACGGCGTGACCAAGCTGTTCACCCTTTCCGGCGGGCACATCTTCCCGATCTACGACGGCTGTCGTGAGGAGGGAATCGACATCGTCGACACCCGCCACGAGCAGTCGGCGGCGTTCGCGGCCGAGGGCTGGGCGAAGGCGACGCGTGAGCCGGGCGTCTGTGCTGTTACTGCCGGGCCCGGTGTCACCAATGCGATGAGCCCGATGGGGTCGGCGCTGATGAACCGTTCGCCGATGGTCGTGCTCGGCGGCCGCGCGCCGGCGATGCGCTGGGGGATGGGCTCGCTCCAGGAGATCGACCACATCCCGTTCGTCGCCCCGCTGGCACGGCTCGCCAAGACGGCCGAGTCGACGGCCGAGATCCCCGCCCTGATGGACGAGGCCCTCGCCGCCGCTGCTGGTCCGCCCGGCGGCCCGACGTTCCTCGACTTCCCGATGGACTACGTCTTCATGGATGTCGATGTCGACGCCGATGGGCCGGCGTCCGAGGTCGACCCGCTGTTGGTCCCCGCGGCCGAGGGCGTCGAGGCGGCGGCCGAACTGCTGCGCGGCGCCGAGCGGCCGGTGATCATGGCCGGCAGCGGGCTCTACTGGGCACACGGTGAGCACGCGCTTCAGGCGATCGCGGAGGAGCTGCGGATCCCGGTGTTCGTCAACGGGTTGGGCCGCGGCTGCATACCCGCCGACCACGAGCTTGCCTTCTCGCGTGCGCGCGGTCAGGGGCTCAAAGGCGCCGACGTCGCGCTGGTGATCGGCGTGCCGATGGACTTCAGGCTCGGCTTCGGCGACTCGTTCGGCGAGGAGACGAAGATCGTCGCGATCGACTCGTGCGCGCCGGAGCGGGCACATCCGCGCGAGGTCGCCGTCGATCTGGTCGGCGGCGTGCCGGCGACGCTCGACGCGCTGCGCGACGCGGCGGCCGGCGGTCCCGAGCGCTCGGGCTGGATCGTGGCGCTGCAGGCGGGCGAGAACGAGAAGCGCGCCGCCGAGCAGGAGGAGCTCAACGACCCCCGCGCGCCGCTGCACCCGATGCGGCTCTACAACGAGCTGGCGCAGGTGCTCGACCGCAACGCGATCGTGATCGGCGACGGCGGCGACTTCGTCTCCTACGCCGGTCGCGTGATCGATACCTACGAGCCGGGCTGCTGGATGGATCCGGGCCCGTATGGCTGCCTCGGCGCCGGTCCCGGCTACGCGCTGGCGGCGAAGCTGGCGAACCCGGACCGCCAGGTCTGCCTGCTGCTCGGCGACGGCGCGTTCGGCTTCAGCGGGATGGAGTTCGACACGCTGGTGCGCCACAACGTGCCGGTCGTGGCCGTGATGGGCAACAACGGCATCTGGGCGCTCGAGAAGCACCCGATGGAGTTCCTCTATGGCTACTCGGTCGCGGCGGAGCTGCAGCCGGAGTGTCGCTACGACCAGGTCGTCGAGGCGCTCGGCGGGCACGGCGAGCTGGTGAAGGAGCCGGAGGAGCTGAAGCCGGCGCTGGAGCGGGCGTTTGCGAGCGGCAAGCCGGCGTTGGTCAACGTGTTGACCGATCCGAATGTCGTCTATCCGCGCCGGTCGAACCTCGCCTGATTCGTTCTGTGACGTAGCTCATAGATAGCCTGGCTAATCATTAGCTAGGCTATCTATGTGACCTCAGCTCCGGTAGCCGCCAAGAAGAACGCCAAGCGCGAGCGCTTCGACGCCGCCTGGGAGCAGTTCGCAGCCGCGGTGCGGCATGCGCGCTCGCGTGCTGCCGACCAGCCCGGCGCGGGGCTTACCCCGTCGCAGTTCCGGCTGCTGGCCGCGCTCGAGGATGCGCCGTCGCTGACCGTCGGCGAGCTCGCGCGGGCCGCGGGCGTGTCGTCGCCGTCGGCGACGCGGATGCTCGACGGGCTCGAGCAGGACGGGATCGTCAAGCGCGAGCGCGACGCCGAGGACCGCCGCCGGATGGCGGTGCGACCGACGGCGAAGGGCCGTCGCGCGCTCGCCAAGGCGCACGCTCGTGTCGCCGGCGCGCGCGAGCAGATCTACGCGCAGCTGACCCCTGACGAGCGCGCCCAGGCCGAGCGGCTGCTGCCGCGGCTGGCGGAGGCGATCGAGCAGCTGTGACCGCGCGCGACGTCAACGGGCGGCTGCATCCGAACGTCACGCTCGCCGTGCTCGCGACGGCGGCGATGGCCTATGCGATCTCACAGACGATGGTCGCGCCGGCGCTGCCGCAGATCCAGCAGGACCTCGGCGTCTCGCAGACCCAGGTGACATGGGTGCTGACCGTCTACCTGCTGACCGCCTCGATCGCGACGCCGATCGTCGGCCGGCTCGGCGACATGTTCGGCAAGGAGCGGATGCTGACCGTGACGCTGATCGCGTTCGGCATCGGCCTGCTGATCTCGGCGCTGTCGCACTCGATCGAGCTGCTGGTGATCGGCCGCGCGGTGCAGGGCCTCGGCGGCGCCGTCTTCCCGCTCGCCTTCGGAATCATCCGCGACGAGTTCCCGCGCGAGAAGGTCGCGACCGCGATCGGCTTCATCAGTGCGACGTTCGGCATCGGCGGCGGCGCGGGCCTGGTGCTCAGCGGCCTGATCGTCGACCACCTCGCCTACGAGTGGATCTTCTGGCTGGCGTTCGTGGTGGTGGCGGGTGCGCTGGTTGCGACCAAGCTGTGGGTCCCGGAGTCGCCGGTGCGCTCGCCCGCGCGGATCGACTGGGGCGGTGCGGCGCTGCTGTCGGCCGGCCTCGCCTCGGTGCTGCTCGCGGTCAGCGAGGGCAACTCGTGGGGCTGGGAGTCGGGGCGGACGGTCGGCGTGCTCGCCGGTGGCGTCGCGATCCTGGCGATCTGGAGCTGGTTCGAGACGCGCGTCGACGCGCCGCTGGTCGACATGCGGATGATGCGCCGGCGCGGGGTCTGGACGACGAACCTGACCGCGCTGCTGGTCGGCTTCGGGATGTTCGGCTCGTTCATCCTCACGCCACAGTTCGTCCAGACGCCGGAGATCGCCGGCTACGGCTTCGGCGCGTCGGTCACCGAGGCGGGGCTATTCCTGCTGCCCTCGACGGTGATCATGCTGATCGCCGGGCCGGTGTCGGGCTGGATGGGGACGCGCGTCGGCTCGCGCGTGCCGGTGCTGCTCGGCACGATCACGGCGTCGTGCTCGTTTCTCTGGCTGGCGCTGATGCACGAGCAGCCGTGGCAGATCGTCTTCGGCGTGTCGCTGCTCGGCGTGGGCATCGGCCTGTCGTTCGCGGCGATGGCAAATCTGATCGTCGAGGCGGTCAAGCAGTCGGAGACCGGCGTCGCGACCGGGATGAACACGATCATGCGAACCGTTGGCGGCGCGCTCGGCGGCCAGATCGCCGCGAGCATCGTGACCGCCCACATGGAGGTGGGGACGTCGTTCCCGGTCGAGTCGGGCTACACCGCCGCCTTCCTGATGTCGGCCGTCGGGCTGTTGCTCGCCTTCGGCGCCGCGCTCGCGATCCCGCGCGAGCGGCGGGTGCCGATGCCCGTTCCGGCCTAGAAATAGAACCGCCCGCACAAGGCGGGCGGTTCCGACGACCCAGTCAGGACGGGCAGGGGTACATGTCTTGATTGGGTCTGGCAGCCCGGACGGCGGGAGGCGCCGATACATGCGGCTACGCCCGGGCCTATGTACCGGGCTTGGACGGAGGGGACAGCGGTCTTGCCGCATGGCTCCTCCTACCCGGCTAGCCGCACTATACGCCTGAGCGGATAATGCGCAAGTACAAAATCTTCTCTGACTTTTTACCCAATTGGTATGACCAGTCTAGAACCATTAATGGCTCTAGAACGCGGTTTGCGGGCACCCTATGCCTATTGGATTAGGGTAGCGAGCGCAGCGCCGTCGAGGATGTCTGACTCGCTTACCTCGATATTCCGCACTCCAAAGAGGCGTAAGGCCTCGACGAGGATCACGACGCCGGCGACGATCGTCGGCGCGCGGTCCGGATGGAGGCCAGTGACGGCGCGCCGACGATCGAGCGGCAGCACGGCCAGCTGGGCCAGGATTCGCTCGGCCGCGGCGAGCTCCAAGTCGTAGCCGTCGACCTTGTCGGGGTCGTACGGGTCGAGTTTCTGATCGATCGCGGCGAGCGAGGTGGGGGTGCCGGCGACGGCGATCACCCTGTCGACGCGCTCGCGGATCTCGGCCGGAACGGCGGTGGCGATGATCTGGCATGCCTCGTCGGCGAGTGTCTCGAGCTCGTCGTGGTGGGGCGGGTCGTGGGCGAGGTGGCGCTCGGTCTGGCGGACCGAGCCGAGCCGGGTCGACACGTGGAAGGTGGGGGTGGCGCCGGCGCGGCCGCTGACGAACTCGGTGCTGCCGCCGCCGATGTCGATGACGAGCGTGTCGCCGTCGGGAGTGCGGCCGGCAGTCGCGCCGAGGAAGGTCAGGCGCGCCTCCTCGTCGCCGGTGATCGTGCGGATGTCGAATCCGGTCTCCTCACGGACACGGGCGGCCAGCTCGGGGCCGTTCTCGGTCTCGCGCACGGCGCTGGTCGCGACGGCGATTCGTCGCTCGGCTCCGGTGGCGTCGGCGATCTCGCGGTAGTTGGCGAGCGCGGCGAGGACGCGGTCGATCGCGGCGGGGGCGAGGCGGCCGCTGCCGTCAACGCCTTCGCCGAGGCGTGTGACGGTGGTGTGGCGCTCCAGTTGGGTGAGTTGCCCGTCGGCCGTTACGTCGGCGACGAGCAGGCGTGTCGAGTTGGTGCCGAGGTCGGCGACGGCGATGCGCATCGCGCGAACGCTAGCCCGGCTGGGGCGGGCGGGCCGCTGGGGCCCGCCCGCAGTTGCCGCTCGCGCCTACTGCTCAGGCGACTCGCAGAGCTTCTGCGGGTCGCTCTTGCAGAGCTTGTAGTTGTTGCCCGGCTCCATCAGGTGGCGGGCGGTGATCGCCGTCGGGACGCCGTTGCCCGGCCCCATCGTGACGACGTACAACGCGCCGTTCTCCCAGTCGCCGAGACCGCCGAGCGCGGCGTTGGCTCCGGCCGTGGCGCCCTCCTTCTCGCCGTCCTCGATGCCGACCTTCTTGCCCTGCTCGAAGCCGACCTTCTTGCCCTCGCGCAGGCCCTCGACGTCGCCGCGCTGCTGGCCGCGGACCGCGCCGACGACACGGCCGGCGTTGTAGATCTTGCGGTAGGCGGGCTGACCGGCCTCGTACTTGGCGGCCTCCTCGGCCTTGCCCTGCGCGATTCCGTCCTCCTTGCCCGAGTCCGAACCCTTGCTGTGGCCGATCGCGTAGCCGCCGCCCGCGCCGATCACCAGCGCGATCAGCCCGGTCGCAACCAGGGCCCCTGTACCGAACCCGGAGCTGCTGCCGCCCGGCTCGGATCCTGCGCCAACACCATCGCTCACGTCGACTCCTCTCGGATTTCCACTGCCAGACGCCCTATTTCGGGTCCGACGTGGCTCTCCTTTAGCCAACGCTCAGCCACCTGGCCTCCCATTTCCGCGCTGAAAGCCGTCTTGCCGCGCATTGACTCCCTCCCCCGGCTTGCTAGCCTCTTCCAAAGCGACGCGGGGTGGAGCAGCCAGGTAGCTCGTCGGGCTCATAACCCGAAGGTCGCGGGTTCGAATCCCGCCCCCGCTATTTCGCGAAAACCCTGCAAATCGCGGGGTTTTCGTCTTCCTGGAGGGTCTGCCAGAAGGCGCAAAATCGGCGGGTGGGCGAGGTCATTTCCGGGGAGTAGCTAGTGCAGGTGCGCTCGCAGCTGCTCGGCGAGGCGCACCGACGCTTCGATCTCGACCCGCCGAATCGACACGCTCTCGACGTTGATCCCGAGCGGAACACCGAGCGTGCGGCAGTAGGCCATCAACTCGGTGGCTGTGGTGAGCGCCTGCTCGTAGGAGGCTTCGAGCGGATCGGTGGCATGGGCGAGGTCGTTCTCGATCCAGCGCGGGACGTCGACGCCTAGCCAGCGTAGGAACTCCAGGGTCTTCATCGACCCGCAGACCGAGAACGTGAAGACGAACGGCACGGGTGGCACGCCACGCGCTTGGCACTCGTAGTGGTAGTCGGAGACGAGGTTCTTCGCGGCGTTGATGTCGTAGACGACCTGCGTCACGAAGAATCGGCAGCCCGCCTCCTGTTTGGCGAGCAGGCGCAGGTGCTCGTCCTCGCGCCGGGTGTGGCGCTCGGGGATGGCGACTCCGCCGAGCGACACGGCCGGGTTGGTGTCGCGACGCAGGGCTTGGGCGTCGGCGAGTGACGTCCGACCGGCGGTGGTGCTCGATGGTGCGCCGACCAGCACGGTCATGACCCGTGTTGGGTCTTGGGCCGACAGCCACGAACGAAGCTCAGCGGGCGCGTACTTGCTGACCGCGCGGTAGACGACGACCGGCGTCGGCCAGGCCGCCAGATGCTCGGCGAGGTAGTGGGCCGGGTCCAGCGTCGGCATGAACGGGAACGGGCGCTCGGCCGGGTTGCGCTCGGTCTCGTCGTCGATGTCGTAGAGGATCAGACCGTCCAGATCGAGCGGGAGAAGGCGGGCGATCGTCGTGTTGACGATGTCCTGCACCTGCTCGCGCTCGGTCGCGAGACGCGGCGGGGTGAGGGCGAACACGAGGAACTCGCCCTGGCCGGCCTCGATGCGACGGATCAGATTCAAGCGGGACAGGGTATTCGGAAGTCCGGGCGCGCCGGCGAGTCGAGACCGCGCGCGCAAACCCGTCGTGGTCGGAGGCGGGACTAGAGGACCCAAATCGGCGGGTGGGCAACCAAGAGGGCAACAGTTCATGACAACGCCCTTGACCGTCTTTCCAAGCGGGCCTTCGGCGACTATGCTCACGATTATGGGGATGAAGCGGTTTCGCGTTTCTATGGTGATTCTGGGAGCGCTTGTCGTCTCTGTTGCCCTGTTCGTAGCGGGCTGCGGTGACAGCAACAACGAGCCTGCTTACTGCTCGAACGTGAACGAGCTCGAGGAGTCGGTCGGAGATGTCGCCGACATCAAGCTCGAGACCGGCGCCCTTGCCACTTTGCAGGACGATCTGCGAACGGTCCAGAGCAACGCCAATGAGGTTGTGAGCTCGGCGAAGGAGGACTTCCCGGACGAGACCGATGCGGTGAAGTCAGCCGTCTCGAAGCTCTCGACGACGATCGAGCAGCTACCCCCATCCCCAACGGCCCAGCAGCTGCTCCCGCTGGCCTCCGAGGTCAGTGCCGTCGTGACGGCGTCGAAGGACCTTGTGAGCGCCACCCAATCGGCTTGCGATTGAGGCCGTCCACGCCCTGCAAGGGAAGGAATCGAAATGACGGACAGACCCGTATTTCTCTACGCCGCGATCTATGACGATGTCGCCGATGCCGAGGCCGATTACGAGGCTGTGTTCGACCTCCACGCCGCAGGCGCGATCGGCACCTTCGACTCAGCGGTGATCTACAAGGACGAGGACGGCAAGGTCCACGTCAGCAAGACCGAGAAGCCGACTCAGCACGGCGCTTGGACCGGAGCCGGGGTCGGTGCGCTGGTCGGGATCCTGTTCCCACCTGCGCTCATCGGGAGCGCGATCGTCGGCGCCGGTGCCGGCGGCCTGATCGGACATCTCGCCGGCGGCATCTCTCGCGGCGACCTCAAGGACCTTGGCGAGGAGCTGGAGCAGGGCTCAGCCGCCGTGATCGTGCTTGGCGAGTCGAAGATCGAGGAGCTGCTGGAGAAGGCGACCCGACGTGCCAACAAGCTGATCGAGAAGCGCATAGACGCCGACGCCGACGAGCTCAAGCGCGAGATCGAGACAGCGACGAAATAGGCCGTTGACCCGCCCTAAAGCGATACGCCCCTGACCGACGGGGCCGACACGACGGCCGGGGCGGAGTCCGGGCACGAGAGAGCGAGCGGCCGGCTCGCCCTCCTGCTCGCGATGGCGATGTTCGTGTTCGTCATCGACACGTCGCTGATGAACGTGTCGATCTCGGCGGTCGTGCGCGACCTCGACACGACCGTCAGCGGCGTCCAGTCGGCGATCGCGATCGAGGCGCTGGTGTCGGCGGCGTTCATCCTGATCGGCAGCAAGCTCGGCGACCTGTTCGGCCGCCGCCGGGCCTACATGCTGGGTTTGCTGATGTACATCTCGGGAGCGCTCGCGATGACGGTCGCCGACAGTCTCGCCCCGGTGATCGTCTTCTGGGCGATTTTGGGCGGCCTCGGCGCCTCGCTGTACCTACCCGCGATGCAGTCGCTGATCCACGGCAACTTCGAGGGCACCGCCCAGAAGAAGGCCTACGCCGTGGTTGGGGCGTCGGCCGCGATTGCCGCCGCGATCGGGCCGCTGCTCGGCGGCTTCTTGACGACGTATCTGTCGTGGCGTGTTGGGTTCATGCTGGAGGCCGTCGTGATCGTCATCGTGCTGCTCGGCAGCAAGCGGCTCTTGCTCGACGTGCCGTTCACGGGCGACCGCCGTGTGGACTACGTCGGCTCGGCGCTGTCGGTCCTGGGGATGGGCGGGCTCGTGCTCGGCATCCTTGCCTGGCAGGAGGGAGGCGAGTCGGTCGTCGCGCTGCTGATCCTTGGGCTGGCGGCGATGGGCGGACTCGTCCGCTGGCTGCTGCGCCGCGAGCGCGAGGGCAAGCCCGCCCTGCTCGATCCGCACCTGTTCGACTCCAAGCGGTTCAGCTTCGGGATCTCACAGGGCATCATGCAGCAGGTCGCGTTGGGCGGGCTGCTGATCGCGCTGCCGATCTACCTCCAGATGGTGCTGGGCTACAACGCGATGGAGGCGGGGCTGTCGCTCGCGCCGCTGTCGCTGACGATGTTCGTCGTCGCACTGATTGCCGGGCGACGCGCCGGGAAACGACGGTCGAGCAGTCTCATAAGGGCCGGGTTCGCGCTGTTACTGGTGGCGGTGGCGCTGTTGATCGCGATGGTCCCGAGCGCCGACAGCGGCTGGGCTCTCGCCGCTCCGCTCGTGCTCGCCGGTGCGGGGCTCGGCTTGCTGGTCTCCCAGCTCAACAGCTACACCCTGGCCCCGATCTCGGAGGAGCGCGTCGGCGAGGCCGCCGGCGTCAACTCGGCCACCGGGTCCTTCGGCCTCTCCCTGGGGCTGGCGTTCGCCGGCGCGGTGATGCTGGCGACGCTCTCGATCGCGTTCACCGACAAGGCGCAGTCCAGCGACGTGCTCGACCCCGCTGAGCAGCAGCGCGTCGCCGACACGCTCGAGGACGACGCGCAGATCATGAGCAACGCCCAGCTCGACGAGCTGCTCGTCGACCAGCCGGAGGACGTCCGTCAGGAGATCGTCGCGATCAACACCGACGCGCGCCCGCTCGCGCTCCAGGTCGCGCTGGCCGTTCCGCTGATCGCGGCGCTGATCGGCCTCCTGAGCTCCTTCCGCATGATGCGACTGCCCGATCCCATCTCGTCGCCGGCGGTCGACGGGGCCGCGCTCACATGACGCCCGCGCTTTGAGTTCAGCTGAGCTGCTCGGCCAGTCCGATGATGATGCCCTCGGGGCCACGCAGGAAGCAGAGCCGGTAGCTGTCCTCGTACTGCGCGATCTCGCCGACGAGCTCGGCACCGTGGCTGCGCAGGCGGGCAACGACGTCGTCGATGTCATCGACAGCGAACATGATGCGGCGAATGCCCAATGCGTTCGCCGGCGCGCTCTCCGGCTCGGCCCTGACCGCCGGCGGCGTGTGGAACTTCGACAGCTCAACCCGGCTGTGGCCGTCCGGGGTCAGCATCATGGCGATGTCGGCACGGACGTCGTCGAGCCCGACGGTGCGGTCCACCCAAGGCCCCTCGACCTGCGTCTCACCTTCCAGCTCCATGCCGAGCTCGACGAAGAACGCCTTGGCAGCCTCGAGGTCGGCGACAACGATGAGAACGTTGTCCATCCGCTGAATCGTCATGTCATATCCCCGAGCCCGGTAGAACCGATCGGCGGCGGTAGACGAGATGGGTGACGTGCGGGGTGACGCGGCTCGACACCGGCGTCAGCTCGATGTCGCCGACGCCATCGAACACGCGCTCGCCGGCCCCGGCGACGAACGGCGCCACGTGCAGCCGTAGCTCGTCGACCAGCCCGGCGGCGAGGTATTGGTTGAGGGTGCCGGGGCCGCCGGAGATCGAGACGCTCTTGTCGCCCGCGGCATCACGGGCCTGCTCGAGCGCCGCCTCGATCCCATCGGTGACGAAGTGGTAGGTCGTGCCGCCTTCCATCTCGAGGTTGGGGCGCGGGCGGTGGCAGAGAATGAAGACCGGCGCGTGGTAGACCGGGTTCGGTCCCCACCAGCCCGTCCAATCGAGGTCCCACTCGCCCTTGTCGGGGCCGAACATGTTGCGGCCCATCACGTAGGCGCCGGCGGCGGTGATCGCGTTGGCCTCGTCGGAGTTGTCGTCGCGATGCTCGAACTGCCAGGCGTGCAGGCGGTTCTCGTCGAGGTCGCCGAACGGGTGCTCGGCGCTCTGGTTTCTCCCAGACCCGTAGCCGTCGAGGGTGATCGTCATGTCCGCGGTGACCTTGGGCATCTCTTCCTCCGGTAGCTAGCTGCAATCTGCAAGGTACACACGCACTAGGGGCCTATCAGCAGCTTGGTCAAGCTCTCAGAGGAAGCATCCTATGCTCCCGCGGGTATGACGATTCAGCGGATGGACAACGTTCTCATCGTTGTCGCCGACCTCGCGATGATGCGGACCCCGGGCGGCCACAGCCAGGTTGTGAAACCTCTATGGGCGCGGCCGGGGGCGCCCCCGCCGCCCCCGCTATGGCCCTACTCGGGCTTGGTGGGTCAGCAGTTAAGGCTTGGATAGGCTCACGGCGTGCTGACGGGAGAGATCAGGCGCCAGGTTGATGCAATCTGGGACGCATTCTGGTCGGGAGGAATCGCCAACCCGCTCGAGGTGATGGAGCAGATCACCTATCTGCTCTTCATTCGCCGTCTCGATGACGTGCACGTTCTCAGGGAGAAGAAGGCGAACCGGCAGAAGAAGCCGATCGAAGCTCCCGTCTTTCCGGCGGGCAATGATGAGACCGGCGCCCCCTTCGAGGAGTTGCGCTGGTCGCGCTTCAAGGCGATGGAGCCGGGCGAGATGCACGCGCTGGTCGGTGACCGCGTGTTCCCGTTCCTGCGCCAGCTGGGAGGGGACGGCTCGACCTACTCCCAGCACATGCGCGATGCGCGCTTCACGATCCCGACGCCGGCGTTGCTTGCCCGCGTTGTCGACATGCTCGACAACCTCCCAGCGGAGGGCCGCGATACCAAGGGCGACATCTACGAGTACATGCTCTCCAAGATCGCCTCGGCAGGTCAGAACGGGCAGTTCCGGACGCCGCGCCACATCATCGAGCTGATGATTGCCATGTGGGCGCCTCAGCCGACAGACGAGATCTGTGACCCAGCTTGCGGCACCGGCGGTTTTCTCGTCGCATCGGCCGAGTACGTGCGAGACGAGTACCCCGAGGCCCAGCACGATGACGCCGGTCGTCAGCACTTCCACAACACGATGTTCCACGGCTTCGACTTCGACTCGACGATGCTGCGGATCGGCTCGATGAACATGCTCCTGCACGGCGTAGAGCAGCCCGACATCCGTTACCGCGACTCGCTCTCGGAGGGGGCGGGCGAGGACGCCGAGCTTTATTCGCTGGTCTTGGCGAACCCACCGTTCGCGGGCAGCCTTGACTACGAGGCGACGGCCAAGAATCTGCTGCAGGTAGTCAAGACGAAGAAGACTGAGCTGCTGTTTCTCGCGCTGTTCCTACGCTTGCTCAAGACTGGCGGTCGCGCTGCCGTGATTGTTCCCGACGGTGTGCTTTTCGGATCTACCAAGGCGCACAAGGAGCTGCGGCGGATCCTCGTCGAGCAACAGAAGTTGGACGCTGTGGTGAAGCTCCCGAGCGGTGTCTTCAAGCCGTACGCTGGGGTCTCGACAGCAGTTCTGTTCTTCACCAAGACCGACAGCGGCGGAACCGACTACGTCTGGTTCTACGACGTCGAGGCTGACGGCTGGAGTCTCGATGACAAACGGACCCCGTTACTAGGGGAGGAAAAGCTTGGATGCAGTGTCTCTGAGCCACTTTCCGACGACGAGCACGCAAAGAACAACTTGCCCGACGTGTTGAGCCGCTGGGCCGAGCGCAACACCACCGAGCGCGAACGACAAAGGACGGAGCAGAGCTTCTGTGTTCCTAAGGACGACCTCGTAGCCTTTGACTACGACCTTTCCCTCAACCGGTACAAAGGGATTCTCTATGAGGAGGAGGAGTATCGCTCGCCTGCCGAGATCTTCATCCAGATCGAGGAATTGGAGGACGAGATCCAGGCGGGGTTAGAGGAATTGAAGGGGTTTGTGGGGTAAGGCCGGTGTTCGTCGCGCTCAAGGACGTTCTTGCAGATGTCGCTACCACATCGCCCGCAAAGGCATTCGGCGACTTAGAGTTCAACTATGTCGATCTCGGTTCGGTCGACCGAGAGCAGAAGGCCATCACGGCCGTAGCTAGAATGCCGGGAACGGATGCACCAAGCCGAGCACGACAGGTGCTGGCCAGTGGCGACGTTCTTGTCTCGACAGTTCGCCCGAACCTGAATGCGGTTGCGCGTGTAGGTGAGCATCTTGACGGGGCAATTGGCTCGACTGGGTTCTGCGTATTGCGGCCTACAGGCGAGATCGACGGCAGCTACTTGTTCCACTGGGTTCGGAACCCGCATTTTGTGGCGGAGATGGTGAGGCATGCAACAGGCGCTAGCTATCCGGCGATCACGGCTGGCACGGTACGCGAGTCGCGAATTCGTCTGCCACCGCTGCGTGAGCAGCTGCGGATAGCACAGGTTCTCGATGCGGCCGATGTCCTTCGGGCGAAGCGACGTGAATGCGAACTCAAGCTGAGCCAGATGGTTAACGCGCTCTTCCTTGCCAGCTTCGGGAATCCAGCTAGCAACCCGATGGATTGGAGGCTTGCGCCCCTGGGCACGATCTCTGAGAAGTTTTCGGATGGTCCGTTCGGATCGAATCTCAAGTCCGCTGATTACGTCGAGTCTGGGGTGCGTGTCGTGCGGCTTCAGAACATCGGCGTGGGCGAATTCATGGACAACGACAGGGCGTTTGTCAGTGACCATCACTTCAGTCGGCTTAGTAAGCACGAGTGCCGCCCCGGTGACATTATGATCGCCACGCTGGGTGACCCAAACCTCCGTGCTTGCAGGTTGCCACGGTCTGTGGGGCGGGCGCTCAACAAGGCCGATTGTGTGCAGATGCGTGTTGATCGCGCCACCGCAGATCCGCGGTACGTCGTCGCACTCCTCAATCAGCCGGGGCTACTTGCTCGCGCACGAACACTAATGGCCGGGCAGACTCGAGTGAGGATCAGCATGGGACGACTTCGAGCCCTTGAGGTGCCCGTACCACCGCTTGAATTACAGGAGCGGTTTGGCGTGGCTCTTGACCGTCTGCAATCGCTTAAATCACGTTATAACGCTCATCTTGTGCACCTCGACGCACTCTTTGCCTCGCTCCAATCCCTTGCCTTCAAGGGCGAGCTCTGACATGAGCGACCCAGGCCGAGGACGCCCGCCGAGCAATTTTGCGTTCCTTCGCCCGGGTTGGCCTGAGCTCGGTCTCGAGGCATCAAAGGCTGAGCGCTCGGTCGTCGCTGACCCGCGAACGGCCTGCTTCTATGCGCGCCGCGCTCTTGAGCTCGCAGTCCACTGGCTCTATGACGTCGACCGGTCGCTGCGTCGTCCATACAAGGATGACCTTTCGGCGATGTTGTTCGAGCCGAGCTTTCAGGTTGCGGTCGAGCCCAAGGTCCGTACGAAGATGGACCTCATCCGCAAGCAGGGCAACGTGGCCGTGCACCGCCGTCAGCCGGTGGAGGTTAAGGAGGCGGCGGCGGTAGTCCGCGAGCTGTTCCACGTCCTCTATTGGGTCGCCCGGACTTACGCACTGAAGCCGGACCACGTACCGCCGCCTGAACTCGCGTTCGACGTAGAGGCGATTCCTCGTCCGCTGACCAAGGAGCAGCACGAGCAGACGCGCGAGGCGCTTCGCAAGCAGGCCGAGGAGAACGTGCGACGTGACGCCGAGCTGGTCGCCGAGCGCGAGCGCAGCGATGCGTTGCAGACTCAGCTCGTTGAGCTCAGAAACCAGATCGCCACGGCGAAGGCCGCAAACGAGGCCCGCCCCGACGACCACGACTACGGAGAGGAGGAGACCCGCGACCTGTACATCGACGTGCTGCTCAACGAGGCCGGCTGGGCGCTCGACGAGGCACGCGATCGCGAGTACGAGGTCACTGGGATGCCTAGTGAAGGGGGCAAGGGCTTTGTCGACTACGTGCTCTGGGGCGACGACGGTAAGCCGCTCGCCGTCGTGGAGGCCAAGCGCACCCGGCGCGACGCCAAGGTCGGCCGCCAGCAGGCGAAGCTGTACACCGACTGCCTCGAGCAGGAGTTCGACCAGCGACCGTTGATCTTCTACACCAATGGCTACGAGACCTGGTTGTGGGACGACCAGCGCTACCCGCCACGTCCGATTCAGGGCTTCCTGACCAAGGATGAGCTTGCGCTGGCGATACAGCGACGCACGAGCCGCAAACAGCTCGCCGACGTCGAGATCGACTCCGACATCGCAGGGCGCCACTACCAGCAGCGCGCGATTCGCAAGATCGCCGAGGCGTTCGAGCGCGACAACCAGCGGGACGCGCTCGTCGTGATGGCAACCGGCGCCGGCAAGACCCGCACCGTGATTGCGCTCGTCGACCTGCTCATGCGGGGCGGTTGGGTCAAGCGTGCGCTGTTCCTCGCCGACCGCAGGGCTCTCGTCAAGCAGGCGGCGAACGCTTTCAAGGTCCACCTGCCGAACGCTGCGACCGTCAACCTGGTCACCGAGCGCGACGCCGAGGGACGCGTTTACGTCTCGACCTACCCAACCATGGTGGGACTTATGGGCGAGGCTCAGGCAGGTGAGGAGAAACGCTTCGGCCCTGGTTTCTTCGACCTGGTGATCATCGACGAGGCTCACCGTTCGGTATACGCGAAGTATCGCTCGATCTTCGAGTACTTCGACTCGCTGCTCGTCGGTCTGACCGCCACGCCCAAGGACGAGGTTGACCGTGACACCTATGGACTGTTCAATCTCGAGCCGGGTGTGCCCACGGACGCATACCCGCTCGACGACGCCGTCGCCGACAACTACCTCGTTCGGCCCCGGGCGATAACTGTTCCGCTCAAGTTCCCGCGTGAGGGCCTCCGCTACGACGAGCTGTCAGACGACGAGCGCGAGCAGTGGGAGGAACAGGATTGGGGGGAGGACGGCGAGGTGCCCGACGAGGTTGGCGCCGATGCCGTCAACCGCTGGCTGTTCAACGAGGACACCGTCGACAAGGTGCTCGAGACTTTGATGACCTGCGGCCATCGCGTAGCCGGGGGAGACAGGCTCGGCAAGACGATCATCTTTGCCAAGAACAACGATCACGCTGAGTTCATCGCCGAGCGCTTCGACGCGAACTATCCGGAGCACGCTGGGCAATTCGCGCGAGTTATTACCTTCAAGACCGAGTACGCGGAGAACCTGATCGATGACTTCTCGATCAAGGGAAAGGCGCCTCACATCGCCATCTCCGTCGACATGCTCGACACGGGTATCGACGTACCTGAGGTGGTCAACCTCGTGTTCTTCAAGTCAGTTCGCTCGAAGACGAAGTTCTGGCAGATGATCGGCCGTGGCACGCGGCTCTGTCCCGATCTCTACGGCCCAGGCGAGGACAAGAAAGACTTCTATGTCTTCGATTGCTGCGCCAACGTCGAGTACTTCAACCAGGAGATCGATCCGCCTGAGGGCCGGCTCGGGCCGTCTCTGAGCCAGCGGCTGTTCGCGGAGCGAGTCGAATTGATCCTGGCGCTCGCAGGCGCCACGGGCGATGGCGATGGGACCCTTTCCGACGGCGGCCTGCGTAACGACACAATCGCGTTGCTGCGGGGCCAGGTCGCGGGGATGAATCGAGACAACTTTCTCGTTCGTCCGCATCGGCGCGAGGTTGAGCAATACAGCGAAGCCGAGTCCTGGGGCCATCTCCATCCAGATGAGGCCAACGAGTTGGCTCGCAAGCTCGCCGACCTTCCCACTCAGATCAGTGACGGTGACGAGGCCGCCAAGCGCTTCGACCTCGTCATGCTCGGGCTTCAGCTTCGACGGCTCCAGGAGGATCCTGAGCCTGGCGAGAAAGCTCTGCGGGAGCAGGTGCGAGAGATCGCCGCCGGTCTGCTCGAGCAGATCCAGATCCCCTCGATCAAGGAGCAGGCGGCGCTGCTCGAGGACCTCGCTGGTGACGAGTGGTGGGTGGATGTGACCGCTCCGATGCTCGAGATGGCGCGGCGGCGGATCCGCGGCATCGTTCGCCTGCTCGAGAAACGCAAGCGCGCGGTTGTCTACACCAACTTCACCGACGAGCTTGGAACGGTCGAAGAGGTTGAGCTCAGCGGAGTGACGACGGGTGAGCGCTTCGAGCGGTTCAAGGTGAAGGCGCGTGCGTACCTGCGCGCGCATGAAGACCTAGTGGCTCTTCAGAAGCTCCGACGGAACAAGCCGCTCACGCCCGTCGACATTGGCGACCTTGAGCGTGTCCTACTCGACGCAGGGGTCGCGACGGCAGCAGACCTCGAGGGCATTCGCCAAGCATCGATGGGCCTCGGCACTTTCGTCCGGTCGCTCGTCGGTCTGGAGCGCTCAGCGGCGAGCGATGCGTTGTCCGAGTTCACAGGAGCTCGGAACCTGAGTGCTGACCAGATCCATTTCGTGGACCTCGTCGTCGAGCATCTCATCCAGAACGGGACAATGAAGCCAGGACGGCTCTACGAGTCGCCGTTCACCGATGTTGCGCCGCGTGGTCCCGAGGGCCTGTTCGGCGAGTCGGATGTCGAAGATCTGATCGGGTTGCTGAACGTGGTGGGCGCCAACGCCGAGCCGCGAAAAGACGCAGCGTAGGAGTTGCTGGTCAAGACGCTGGCAAGTAGGTCAGGAGGACCACTCCGGAGTCGAACCGCTTGACGTCGTCGAGCTGCATCCGGATGGTTCCCCTGTCGCCGAGCACGTGGACGTTTCCCTCGCCCCAGACGATCGGGTTGAGGTAGATCTCGTACACGTCGATCAGGCTCTTCTCGGCGAGGGCGTAGGCGAAGTCGCCGCTGCCGTGCGTGAACAGGTCGCCGTCGACCTCGTCCTTGAGCTTCGGGATCGAGTCTTCGAGATTTCCCTCGAGCAGGGTTGCGTTCCACGCGAGATCGCCGGACAGGGTGTTGGACCCGATGTACTTCGGCATCGGGTTGATCATGTCCGCCCATTTGCCCGACTGGCCCGGCCAATATCCCGCCAGCCCCTCGTAGGTCTTGCGGCCCAGCACCAGCCCGCTGGAGCTCGCCTGACGCTCGAACGAGTACTCGGCGTGGTCCCCGCCAGGCTGGACCCACTCGCCGACCGGGTCTATGACGCCGTCGACGGTGGCCTGGGTTGTCGCGATCAGCTTTCCCATCTCACTCTCCTTTGCCGTACTCGTCGTGGAGGTTCCACCACTGGTAGGGCGGGGTCTGGGGGTAGCCGTCCGGCGAGTCCTCCCACTCCTCTTGGCGACCGAGCGCCGTGATGTCGAGGTAGCTCCAGGTACTGCCCATCGCCTCGTCTCCGCGGCTGTCGACGAAGTAGGTGCGGAAGATGCTGTCGCCATCGCGGATGAAGGCGTTGGTGCCGTGCCACTCGGCGACGCCGAAGTCGGCGTCGAAGTCGTCGGTCAGCGTGTACCAGGGGATCTCCCAGCCCATGCGCGCCTTCCAGCGCTCGATGTCGGGCTGCGGCGCGCGCGATACGAACGCGAGCGTCGTGTCGCGCGCGTTGAGGTGAGCGAGGTCGGCGACCTGGTCGGCGAGGAAGGAGCAGCCGCCGCAGCCGCGGTCGGGCCAGCCCGAGACGCCGGGCTCGTAGAAGAAGCGGTAGACGATCAGCTGGCGGCGGCCGTCGAAGAGGTCGAGCAGGCTCGACGGTCCGTCCGGACCGTCGAAGGCGTACTCCTTCTCCACCGCCATCCTCGGCATTCGGCGGCGCTTGGCGGCCAGCGCGTCGCGGGCGCGCGTCAGCTCCTTCTCCTCGATCAGCAGGTCTTGGCGAGCGGCGTCCCACTCGCTCGGTGAGACGATCGGCGGCAGGTTCATGTCGCTCATGCTACGTACGCCTCCGGGCCCTTCTCCGCCGCGACCGGATCCATCCACATGACCTCCCAGAGATGGCCGTCGAGGTCGTGGAAGCTGCGCTGGTACATGAAGCCGTAGTCCTGCGGGTCCTTGCAGGGGGTGGCGCCGCCGGCGAGCGCTTCGTCGGCGAAGGCGTCGACGGCCTCGCGGTCGTCGGCGCTGATGGCGACGGTGAGCGCTGTCGCCTCGTTGGCGTCGGCGACCGGCTTGACGACGAAGTCGGCGAAGCGGTCACGCTGCAGCAGCATCACGTAGGCCCGGTCGCTGACGACCATGCAGACGGCCTGGTCGTCGCAGAACCGCTCGTCGAAGCCGAAGCCGAGTCCGCCGAAGAACTCGCGGCTAGCCGGTAGGTCGGCGACGGGGAGGTTGAGGAAGAGCAGTCGGGACATCGTGTGGCTCCTTGGTCCGGTGTGTTGTGACGCAAAGACGATCCACGCGTTCGGAACTAATCGCTGCGGGCTACGATCAACCCGATGTCTGTCTCCACCTCGCGCCCGCCCACCTTCGAGCGGGACCTGGAGCGCCTACGGCCGGCGCTGACCGGCTACTGCTACCGGATGCTCGGCTCGGGCTTCGAGGCCGAGGACGCGACCCAGGAGGCAATGGTCCGCGCCTGGCGCCGCTCCGACACGCTCGTCGAGCGCGGCGCGCTGAAGCCGTGGCTGTTCCGGATCGCCACCAACGTCTGCCTCGACCAGATCGACAGCCGCAAGCGCCGCGCGCGTCCGATCGACCTCGCCGACCACGGGATGGCCGACACCCCGATCGGCGCTCCGCTCCCCGAGACGACCTGGATCCTGCCGATCGCCGACGGCCAGGCGATCGACCCCGACGGCGATCCGGCCGCGCAGACGGCCGACCGCGAGGCGTTGCGGCTCGCGTTCGTCGCCGCGCTCCAGCACCTGCCGGCGCGTCAGCGCGTGGTGCTGGTGTTGCGCGAGGTGCTGCGCTGGAGCGCGAAGGAGGTCGCCGAGCTGCTCGAGACGTCGGTGCCGTCGGTCAACAGCGCCCTCCAGCGCGCGCGGGCGACGCTCGACGAGCTGGCCTTGCAGGACACCGACGCGCCCGCGCGTCCCAACGACGAGGACGAGCGCCGGCTGCTGGAGCAGTACCTCGAGGCTTTCGCCGAGTACGACATCGACCGGATCGTCGCGCTGCTTCGCTACGACGTGGTCTTCGACATGCCGCCGCTCGCGCTGTGGCTGCGCGGTCCCGAGCAGGTCGGACGCTTCATGCTCGGTCAGGGCGCCGCCTGCCGCGGGTCGAAGCTGATCGCGGTCGCCGCCAACGGCTGCCCTGCGTTCGCCTCCTACAAGCCGGACTCGGAGTCCGGCGCCTGGCTGCCGTGGTCGCTGACCGTCCTCGAGCCGGTCGCAGACGGCGACGGCGCGCCCGCCGTCGCCGGCGTCCACAATTTCCTGCAGCCGTTCATGCCCTCGCTCTTCCAGACCTTCGGGTTGCCCGATAGGCTCACCGCCGCGGACCCGGTCATGCGGTTGCGCGACTAACGAAGACAGGGGGGGGCGTGTAGTGAAAGCGACCGAGGCCAAGCTGCTCGACTTCCTCAAGAAGTCACCTCAGTGCATCATTCCGATCTACCAGCGCACCTATAGCTGGACAGAGCGTGAGTGCCAGCAGCTCTGGGACGACATCCTGCGCACCGGTAACGACGACGACATCTCGGCGCACTTCGTCGGCTCGATCGTTTACATCGAGAAGGGGCTCTACCAGGTATCGAGTCAGTCGCCGCTCTTGGTGATCGACGGGCAGCAGCGGTTGACGACCATCGCGCTCGTGTTGGAGGCGCTCGCGCGGAGCCTTGGTGACAGCGAGCCGGTCGACGGCTTCACGGCGGCCAAGCTGCGCAACTACTACCTCCTCAATCCGCTCGAGACGGGTGAGCGTGGCTTCAAGCTGATCCTCACGCAGAACGACAAGGACAGCTTGCTGGCGGTGGTGCAGCAGAAGCAATGGCCGGCGGAGTGCTCGTCGCGCATCAAGGAGAACTTCGAGTTCTTCGAGGCCCAGCTGCGAGCCCTCGACGGAGACCTGACCGCGCTCTGCACCGGCCTCGCAAAGCTGGTGGTCGTCGACATCTCGCTGTCTCGGGATCAGGACAATCCGCAACTCATCTTCGAGAGCATGAACTCGACGGGGCGGGAGCTGAGCCAAGCCGACCTGATTCGCAACTTCGTCCTGATGGGTCTCGATCCAGACCACCAGACGCAGCTGTACGAAGACCACTGGCGCCCGATGGAGGTGGCGTTCGGCCAAGAGGGCTACGGCAGTCACTTCGACCGCTTCGTGCGGCACTACCTGACGCTCAAGACTGGCGACATCCCAAACGTCAGACAGGTCTACGAGGCTTTCAAGGCACATAGCCGCAACGCCCAGGCGGCGGGGGTAGGGGTCGACGCGCTCGTGTCGGACGTGCATGCCTTCGCCCTTCACTACTGCGCGATGGCCTTGGCCCAGGAGCCCGACCCCGACCTCGCGAAGGCGTTCCAGGACCTCCGCGAGCTCAAGGTCGACGTCGCCTATCCGTTCCTTCTGGAGCTGTATCGCGACTACGTGGATGGGCTGCTGTCCAAGGACGATCTCGAGCGCGCCGTCCGGATCGTCGAGGCCTACGTCTTCCGCCGGGCTGTCTGCTCGATCCCTACCAACTCGCTCAACAAGACGTTCGCCACTTTCAGCCGGGCGCTCAAGAAGGACCGCTACCTGGAGAGCATCGAAGCTCACCTGCTCACGCTGCCGTCCTACCGGCGCGTCCCACGTGACGAGGAGTTCGTGCGCGAGCTGAAGGTGCGCGACCTCTACAGCTTCCACAACCGCAGCTTCTGGCTGCGCCGCCTCGAGAACCACGGACGCAAGGAGCGCTCGCCCGTTGAGGAGTACACGATCGAGCACATCATGCCCCAGAACCAGAACCTCTCCGCGAGCTGGCGTGAGGATCTCGGGCCTGACTGGGAGCGCGTCCATCAGACGTGGCTCCACACGCTCGGCAACCTGACGCTCACGGGCTACAACGCCGAGTACAGCGATCGCCCGTTCGTCGAGAAGCGCGACATGCCGGGAGGCTTTCGGGAGAGCCCGCTTCGCGTCAACGAGAACCTGGGCGCGTTGGAGAAGTGGGACGAGTCGGCGATTCGAGCTCGCGCGGAGCGCCTTGCCGCCGTCGCAGCGACCGTGTGGCCCGCGCCGTCGTTGCCCCTGGACGTTCTCGAGGCGTACCAGTCCGTCCCTGCCCCGACCGTCGAGTACTCGATCGCCGATCACGAGCACCTCGCCGAAGGGCGCCCGATGCGCCCGCTGTTCGAGCAGCTCCGCACACAGATCACCGATCTCGATCCGACGGTGACCGAGGAGTTCCTCAAGCTCTATGTCGCCTACAAGGCCGAGACGAACTTCGTCGACGTGGTGCCGCAGGCAAAGCGCCTGCGCCTTGCGCTCAACATGGAGTTCCACGAGGTCCACGATCCGCAAGGCATGTGCAGGGACGTGACGGACGTCGGGCGGTGGGGCAACGGCGACGTCGAGGTCGGCCTCTCGTCACCGGACGAGCTGCCCTACGTGATCGGACTGATTCGACAGGCGTTCGAGCGCCAGATGGCGGTGGGCGAGCCGGGGGAGTAGCTGCTGAGCTGGACAGGCCGCCAGGCCGGCGCTACGTTCGTGACACGAACCGACGAGGGAGGTTTTGCGATGTCATCCGCTGTGCCGGACTCCGAGCTCAAGGCACGCCACCGTGCGATGTGGGCGTCGGGCGACTACCCGTCGATGGTCGAGACGTTCCTGCTGCCGCTGGGGCCGAGGCTCGTCGAGGCATGTGGCGTCGAGGCGGGCACGAAGGTGCTGGACGTCGCCGCCGGCACCGGCAACGCGTCGATCCCGGCGGCCGAGCGCGGCGCGAACGTGACGGCGAGCGACCTGACGCCCGAGCTGCTCGAGGCCGGCCGGGGCGTCGCCGAGGCTCAGGGGCTCACGCTCGAGTGGGTGACCGCTGACGCCGAGCGCCTGCCGTTCGAGGACGGGGCGTTCGACGTCGTGATGTCGTCGATCGGCGCGATGTTCGCGCCCCACCACCAGGCCGTCGCCGACGAGCTGGTGCGCGTCTGCCGCCCGGGCGGCACGATCGGGATGCTGAACTGGACTCCCGAGGGGATGATCGGAGCGCTGTTCCGGACGATGGGGCCGTTCGCCCCGCCACCCCCGCCCGGTGCCCAGCCGCCGCCGCTGTGGGGCGGCGAGGACCACCTGCGCGAGCTGTTCGGCGACCGGGTCGATTGGCGCACGCTGGAGCGCGACGATCTGGAGGTCACGGCCTTCGAGCACCCGCACGACTACGGCCAGCACTTCAAGGACCGCTACGGCCCGACGATCGTCGCCCGCGCCAACGCCGTCAAATCCGGTCGCGAAGCCGAGTTCGACGCGGCGCTCGACAGCTTCTGTGACGAGTGGAATCTCGGCAGCGCCGACAACGCCCGGTTCGGGCAGGAGTACCTGGTCGCCGTGGGCACGCGCTCGTGAGGCGGGCGGGGAGGTCCGCATGAACCCATTCCGTGCCGCTGTCGAGGCTCGCGACTTCGAGGGGGCGATCGCGCTGCTCGCCGACGACGTCGTCTTCCGCAGCCCCGTCGTCTTCCGGCCCTACGAGGGGCGCGAGGTGGTCGGGGCGCTGCTGCTCGCCGTCAGCCGCGTGTTCGAGGACTTCCGCTACGAGCGTGAGATCGGCGCGGAGGGCGCGCGGGACCATGCGCTGGTGTTCAAGGCGCGCGTAGGGGACCGTGAGGTCCATGGCTGCGACTTCCTGCACACCAACGACGACGGGCTGATCGACGACTTCACCGTCATGGTCCGGCCGCTGTCGGGGGCGCTCGCGCTGGCCGAGGCGATGAAGGCCCAGCTCGAGTCGATGGCCAGCTGAGCTACTCGGCCGTCCCGGCCTGGCGAACCGTCATCCCGTCCGGCGTGTCCGGACCCGGGTAGCTCGCCAGGCGGCCGTGGAAGGCGTTGGCGACGCGCAGGCCGTGGACCTTGGCCATCGCGGCGCGCTCGCCGTCGAACAGCTCGTCGACGGTCCGGCACCAGAGGATCAGCCAGCGCTCGAAGTGGGCCTTCTTGAGCTCCGCCTGCTCGTGGATCTTGGCGTGGACGCCGAAGGCGCTGCCGTAGTAGCTCCGATCGCCGAGCAGCACCGTCTCCCAGAACGAGGTGATCACCGGGACGTGCTCCTCGAGGTCAAGATGAGCGACGTCGGTGAAGATCCAGCCGATCAGCTCGTCCTCCATCGCCTTGCCGTAGAAGGCGCGGACGAGGCGCTCGCAGTCGGCGCGGCTCTCGATGTCGCGGAGCTCGTCGGTGCTCATCGCCTCGAAACTAACGATTGCTCGCCGTGAGAGCATCCAGGCATGACCGACTTCCTCGTCAAGCGCGACGACCTGCGTGAGTGCCGTATCGCCGAGTCCGGTGCGCCGGAGATCGAGGAGGGTCAGGCGTTGCTGCGGGTCGACAGCTTCGGGCTGACCGCGAACAACATCACCTACGCGGTGCTGGGCGACGCGATGTCCTACTGGAACTTCTTCCCGGCTTCGGACGGCTGGGGGCGTGTGCCGATGTGGGGCTTCGCGGAGGTCGAGGAGAGCAAAGCCGAGAACGTCGAGGTCGGCACTCGTGTGTATGGATATCTGCCGCCGTCGTCGCACCTCGTCGTCACACCTACCGGCGCTAGCGAGAGCGGCTTCGCCGACGGCGCGCCGCACCGGGTGGAGCTGCCGTCCGTCTACCACCACTTCCAGGCGACCACGGCCGACCGCTTCTACCGCGCCGACACCGAGGCAATGCAGATGCTGCTGCGGCCGCTCTTCTACACCTCGTTCCTGATCGACGACCAGATCGCCGACGACGGTCTTGCCGAGCGCGGGCCGATCGTCTTCGCCAGCGCGTCGAGCAAGACGGCGATTGCCGCGGCATTCATGCTCGCCCAACGCGACGGGGTGGAGCTGGTCGGGCTCACCTCACCACGCAACGTCGAGTTCGTCGAGGGCCTGGGGATCTACACCAGCGTCCTCACCTACGACGCGATCGATTCGCTCGTGCGCGGCCCGGCGACCTTCGTCGACGTGGCGGGCGACGGCACGGTTCGTCTCGCCGTCCACGAGCACTACCGCGCCCAGCTCATCCACAGCATGGTCGTCGGCTTCACGCACTGGGAGCAGCCGCAGGTGAACGCCGGCGAGCTGCCGGGGCCGACGCCGACCGTCTTCTTCGCACCCAACCGGATCGTCAAGCGCGGCAAGGACTGGGGCCGTGGCGGGCTGGAGACCAGGGTGGCTGACGCCTGGCACCCCTTCTGCGAGTGGACGAGCACATGGCTGGAGACGATCGAGGGCGAGGGCTTCGACGCCGTCCGCGGCGCCTACCTCGACGTGCTCGAGGGCCGCGTCGAGCCGACGCGCGCCCACGTTCTGACGCTCCCCTGACGAGCGGTCCGTGCAAGTCCCGTTGCGCGGGGTTGTCGTATTCGCCATGACTTCTCACCATTGAGCGATGCGCCTGCTCCCAGGTATCGGCGCTGTCGCGTTGGTGCTCGCCCTCGCCGTCCCATCGTCGGCCACGGCCGGCAGCCCGCGGGTGGCCGCGCTGCAGACGGCGCTGGAGGCGCGCGGCCTGTACGGCGGATACGTCGACGGGGTCCGCGGGCCGTTGACGCGGAGCGCGGTCGTGACGTTCCAGCGCCGGCACGGGTTAGGGGTCGACGGCATCGCCGGGCCGCAGACGCGGCGGGCGCTCGGATGGCGGGGACGGCCGCTGCTCGGCAGCCGCGCGATGGGACCGGGCGATCGCGGCTGGGACGTGGCGGCGCTGCAGTACCTACTCCAGCGTGCCGGCCACGGACCGGGCATGGCCGACGGACGCTTCGGGCCGCTGACTGGGGCCGCGGTGCTGCGCGCCCAGCGCGCGGCTGGCGTCGGCGTCGACGGCATCGCCGGCTCGGTGACGATCGTGTCGCTGCGCGGTGGGGGCGGCACCGGGTCCACGCCGGGAGCACCGACCGGGCCGGTGGCGTTCCTGCGACCGGTCTCCGGGCTGATCGGCGACGGCTTCGGCGCGCCGCGCGCCGGCGGGCGCAGCCATCAAGGGCTGGACTTCCCCGTGGCCTACGGCACCCGCGTCGGTGCGGCGGGCTACGGGACGACGATCTTCGCCGGCTACAACTACGGCGGCTACGGCAACCTCGTCGTGATCCAGCACCGGCTCGGCTACACCACCTGGTACGCGCACCTTGCGTCGATCACGAGCTGGGTCGGTGAGCGGGTGAACGGCGGCACCCGGATCGGCTACGTCGGCTCGACCGGCTACTCGACCGGACCGCATCTGCACTTCGAGGTCCGCCGCTACAACGTTGCGGTCAATCCGGTCTCGCAGCTGCTCACCACGGTCGCCGCCAAGCTGAAGGGCATCCCGCGCCTCGACGCGCGCCGGCGTCTCGAGTGCGCCGGAAGACCGCCAACGGCGCGCGCGGGGCAGCGCGGTCGCTCCTGGATCGCACGCGAGCGGCTCTGCCGCTGACGACCGCCTCGCCGTAGCCGAATGTCCGAGTGTCGCGCGGACATTGCCCCCGTAGTCTGAGCACGGTGACGCGAAGCTTCGGCCTGCTGGCCGTGATCCTGGCCGTACTCGCGTCGACGGCGCCGGCTCGGGTTGCGCCGGGCGACGTGGTCGGGCAGTCGTGCATCTCGAAGACTGGCACCGGTGGCTGTGCGCTGTTGCTTCAGCCAAATGCGCTCGAGGCCGCGGCCGGCGTGGTGGTCGCACCTGACGGCAGCGACGTCTACGTTGGCGCTGGTGCCGGCATCGCGCACTTCCGCCGCGCCCCGGACGGCTCGCTGACCTATGCGAACTGTGTCGACACGGCCAGCTCCGCCGGAGATCGCTGCCCGGAGACAGACGCCCCGCCCGACGCGGGTGGAGCGCTGTCGGCCAACTCGATCAACCTCGCGATCTCCCCCGACGGCAAGCACGTCTATGCGGTGTCATGGGTCGATGCGCTGCTGTGGTGGACGCGCGATCCGGTGACTGGCGACCTGACCTGGGGCGGCTGTCGGGATGCCGCGAGCGACTCCTCGACGAACGGCCGCTGCGGAACGGCCACCACATTCGGCGGCGGCAATTTCCCGGCCGACTCGATGGACTTCTCCCAAGGCATCTCCGTTACGCCGGACGGCCAGACGATCTACATCGCCGACCAGTCCGAGGGTCTGCTCCAGGCCCAGCGCAATGCTTCTACCGGCGCCGCCACGCCGACCGCCTGCTTCGCCACGACCGGCGATGCCGCTCCCGGATGCACGTCGCTCGCTTCGGGCATCCCGATGGCGCTCAGCGGGATCGACGTCGCCTCGAACAGCCGCGACGTCTACGTGCGATCGATCTCGCCCGGCGGGATCACGCACTTCAGTCGCACGGCTGGCGGCACGACCTCGTTCACGAGCTGCGTCGGGAGCCCGCCGTGTACCGCCGCCGCACCGTCGCCGGTCTTCGCCTATTCGGGCTCGCTCGGGGTTGCCGGCAACGTGCTCTTCACCCACGGCGGCAACTACGGAACGCCGAGCGGAACGGCGGCGCGCTTCAGCCGCAACGCGGACGGCTCGCTGGCCTACGAGAGCTGCGCGACGACCGAGGCGGCGCCCGGGCCGTGTGCCGTGCTCCCTGCCCAGACCTCCGCGGGCAGCATCGGCAGGCTGCTTGTCAGTCCCGATGCGAGCAGCATCTACCTGCCGCAGAACGGCACGACCGAGAACGCGCTCACTCGGCTGACCGGCACGATCGGCTTCGCCTCCTGCCTCAGCTCCACCGGTGTCGCGGCGTGCTCCGCGCCGCCCCTGCCAGGTCCGTTCGGCAACTCCGCCGGCCACATGGTGCTCAGCCCCGACGGCAGGCAGATCTACCAGGCGGCCAGCGACGCGATCAACGTCTTCGAGATCGAGCAGGTGACGACCGGCGGCGGTGCCGGTCCGCCAGGGGGTGGCGCTGGAACCAAGCGCCCGCGCGCCACGCCGCCAAAGATCCGATCGGTCAAGCGTGGCAAGAAAGGGCGTTACCGCGTCAAGGTCAGGGTCTTCCAGGCTGGGAAGATCAAGGCCCGCTTCACCGGCAGGCTGAAGCGCAGAGGCAAGATCCGGACGCTGGGCAAGGTCGCAGTCAAGCGTGTGCGGAAGCCCGGCGTCTACACGCTCATCGTCAAGCCGTCACGAGCTGCGCTCGAGCGCAAGTTGAAGGCGAAGCTCGTCGTGAGCATTTCCCCGCCCGGCTATGTGCCTGCGCGCAAGGTCAGGCGCGTCAAGCTCTAGCGCCCGGCTCGGACGCTCAGAGCGCGGCGCAGGCCGCGCTGGCGCTGGTCTTCTCGACGTCGCCCGGCGACTTGACCTCGCCGCCGAACTCGTAGCCGACCTGCCATTGGTCGCCGTCGCGGATCAGGCCCTGGACGTGCTTTCCGCCGGGGATCCACGCCTCGACGACGGCCGTGAACTTGGTGCCGCCCTGCTTGACCTTCGCGTCGACGATCCGCCAGCCGTTCGTGCCGACCTTGCCGCCGTCGGCGACGTCGTCCTGCCACTTGCCGTTGCCGCAGTAGATCGTGTCGATCTCGACGCCGTCCGCGCGCGTGCCGACGAAGTGCGAGTTGCGGACCTGCTTGTAGACCTGCATGTTTGCCTGGCACTGCTTGAGGCTCCGCTTGGCGGCGCGCTTCTTCGCCCCGGTCGAGTTGTCGACCTTCTTCTGGAATTTGCCGCACGTCGGCTGCTTGTAGTGCAGCTTGGCTGAGGCTGCTGAAGGCGCGGCGAGCACCAGGGCTCCGGCGAGGACGGGTAGCAACAGGCGTGCGCAGATCTTCATGGCGCGCATCCTAACCGCGAGTTGCGTCGAGCTCAGCTCTCGTGCCGGTGCGCGCCGCGACGATGGGTGAGGCCGTCGAGGACGACCTCGAGCGGCGATTGGCGGTTGACCTTGTCGAGTTGCTCGCGAATCTCGTGGACGTCGTCCGAGGTGCCGGAGAGGCGGCTGGTCGCCGAGTCGAGATGCTTGGCGCCGTCGCGCAGCAGCTCGGCAGTCTTGACGGCTCCGCTCTTGTGACCGACTGGGATGCCGAGCACGCGGCGCCGTCGTCCGATCAGTCGATGGCGACGCTTCGAACCGAGTCGCGAGCCGGCTGCCAAGCCACCCGCGAGTCCAGCCGCAGCCGCGCTTACCGCGAGGATTGGACCGCGCGCTCGTCGCGCGGCGTCGGCAGCGGTGTGGCCGGCGTCCTTGACGGCCGCGGCGCTTCCGTTCGAGGCCGGCTTCGAACGCTGCTTGGTCGTGGCCATGACGAGGCTCCTTCCTAGCCGAGGATCTTCCCGATCCGCTCGGCCTGGTCGCCGGCGCGCTCGAGGTCCTTGGAGACGGACTTCGACGTCTTCGCGAAGGTCTGGCTCGCCTCGCCGACGGTCTTGGCGATCGACTTTGCGTCGAGGTTCGGCTTGCCGAGTGACCGGGGCAGCGGCACGCCGAGGACCTTGGGCCGACTCAACTTGCTCTTGATCAGCAGTCCACCGGCGACGCCCGCGGCGGCAGCGCCAACAGCTACGGCCGGACCCTTCGCCTTGCCGGCCGCTTGCTTGGCGGTCCCGGCGATCTGGCCAACGCGATCGGTGACGCTTGCGCTGCCGTTCTGCTGCGCAGCGGCCGGCTTTGAGCGCGACGCCGATTTCGAACGCGCCGTTGACTTCGAGCTCGAGGCCTTCGACCGCGCGGTCGGCTTCGACCGTGCCGTCGCCTTGGACCGTGCGGCTGGCTTCGATCGCGACGAGGTTTTCGCCGAGCGGCTGGACGTGCTCTTGGTCTTCGGCGCGGAGCCGTTGGACGACCCGCTGCTGGATCTCTTACGCGTCTTGCTCGAGGCGGGTTTGCTGTTCGCCATCCTCATCCCTCTTCTCGGTCGGGAACGCGCCTCCCTAGTCCGGGCTACCCGGTCTCGTCAGGGCTAACCCAGGGCATAGCCTCTCTTGCAGCCATTTCGAACCCAGGAGGAAACGATGATCACCAGCCTCGACTTCGTTGGCGTCCCATCGCAGGACGCCGAGCGTTCGCGCAGCTTCTACATCGACACGCTCGGCCTGCGGCCCGACGAGCACAGCCGGTTCGAGTTCTGGGTCGGCGATACGTGCTTCGGGATCTGGGAGCCGGAGAAGATGGGCAGGGAGTTCGAGCCGCAGCGCAACGCTCACCCCGCACTGCACGTCGATGACGTGGCGGCGACGCGCGCGGAGCTCGAGGCCAAGGGCGTCGAGTTCACGGCGGACACGTTCGACACCGGCGTCTGTCACATGGCGCTCTTCCGCGATCCCGACGGCAACGATCTGATGCTCCACTGCCGCCACGCGCCGTACAAGGACTAGCTCAGCTCCGCCAGCCGCCGCTCGAGGAAGCGCCGCTCGGGATCTGAGCGGACCAGCTCGAGCGCGCGGCGGTAGGCAGCGTCGGCCTCGGCCGTGCGCCCGAGTCGCCGCAGCAGCTCGGCGCGCGTCGCGTGGAGGTAGTGGTAGCCGTCGAGGCCGGGCGCGAGCCGGTCGGCCTCGGCGAGCGCGCCGGCTGCATCGCCCGCCTCGGCGATCGCGGCAGCGCGGTTGAGCTCGACCACGGACGAGCCCGTCAGGTGGACGAGCTCGCCGTAGAGCGCCGCTATCTGTGGCCAGTCGGGCGGGTCGTCGGCGTGCAGCGCGGCGATCGCAGCCTGCAGGACGTAGTTGCCGCGCCCGCCGCGCGCGAGCGCGCGGTCGAGCGCCCCCCTGCCGGCGGCGATCTGGTCGAAGTTCCATCGGGCGCGGTCCTGGTCGCGCAACAACACCGCTACGCCGTCGGCGACGCGTGCGTCACGGCGGGCGTCGTTGAGCAGCATCAACGCGAGCAGGCCGTGCGCCTCCGGCTCGTCCGGCATTGCGTCGGCGAGCACGCGGCCGAGCCGGATCGCCTCGGTTGCGAGGTCGCCACGGTCGGGCGGGGAGGAGTAGCCCTCGTTGAAGATCAGGTAGTCGACCGCGAGCACCGCGTCGAGACGGTCGGGGAGCTGGTGGACGGGCGGGACGCGGAACGGAATCCCCGCGGCCTGGATCTTGCGCTTGGCGCGCACGAGCCGCTTGGCCATCGTCTCGCGCGGGACGAGGAAGGCGTGGGCGATCTGCTCGGTCGTCAGCCCGCCGAGGGTCCGCAACGTCAGCGCGACCTGGGCGTCGAGCGCCAGCGCCGGATGGCAGCAGGTGAAGATCAGCTCGAGCCGCTCGTCGGGGATTGCCGTTTCGTCCATCTCGTCCTCCGTGGCCGGCTCGGGGAGGTCGAGCAGGCGCAGCTTCGCCGCCAGCGTGCGGTCGCGGCGGATGCGGTCGATCGCGCGATTGCGCGCGGTGGTCGTCAGCCAGGCGCGCGGGTTCGCCGGCGGCCCCTCGCGCGGCCAGCGCTCGGCGGCGACGGCGAACGCCTCCTGGGTGGCCTCCTCGGCGAGGTCGAAGTCGCCGAGGAAGCCGATCAGGTTCGCGAGGACGCGAGCCCAGTTCTCCTGGAACGCCTCCTCGACGATCGCTACGCCTCCACGATCGGGCGCACCTCGATCGCGCCGCCCAGCCGCGCCGCCGGGATGCGAGCCGCGAGCTCGATCGCCGCGTCGAGATCGTCGGCCTCGAAGAAGCAGTAGCCGCCGAGCGCCTCCTTGACGGAGACGAACGGCCCGTCGGTGGTCAGCGTCCTACCGTCCTCCACGCGCACGGTCGTCGCCGTCTCGGGGTCCTCCATCCGCAGCCCGGGCGTGAATCCATCCGTCTCGTTGAGCGCCTGGTAGTCGGCGTAGACGGCCTTCTGCTCGTCCTCCGAAAGGCGCTCCCACTCCGGCGTTTGCGGCGTCGGCGTGGTGCCCTGATGGATCAACAGCATGTACTTCATCGCTTCCTCCTTGGGAGATTGGTCGCCTCTGAGACGAACGGCGGACGCGGATATGGACAGTAACCGCGCGCTAGAGCGGGAGTGAGCGGGCTCTGTGACCCCACTCACAGTTCGAGGGCGGGACCGCCCCTACCTTGGCCTCCGAATCCAGACGCATTGCGGCAGGGGCTAAATCGGCCTGTGTCGCGGTCCGAGTCGCTGAGTACCGCGCGGCTCCCGGCCCTGTCTTGACCCCGACTCTCCGGAGCTGAGCCCCGATCCGACTACTGCTGCTGTCAATTCCGCTTGCCGCTGTTCTATTCGCCGCCGCCCCCGCTGAGGCTGCGAAGTGCCCCGCCAAGTACACCCGGGCGGACTTCCACCATGTGGCCAAGAAGGCTTTCGACGGACACCAGCCGGCGACCCCGCGCGAGCGCCGGACGCTGAATCGGGTGATCCGCTGCCAGGAGCGGCCGCGTGCCTCGGCGAAGGTGATCCGCGGTCATCGGCGGAGCTACCGTCGCCATCACCTACGTCAGCTCGAGCTGCGCAGCATCGCTCCGTACGACTGCGGCTCGCACGGCCGCTTCGCGGTGCCGTGTTGGATCATCGCGCGCGAGTCGCACTACTCGTGGGATGCCTACAACACGTCGTCTGGAGCCCGCGGGCCGTACCAATTCCTCGGCTGGCGAGTGCCGTGGCCAGTGCGTACGACCGCCGACCGCCTTGCCCATCACCGCATGGCCGCACGCCTCTGGGCGCACGGCGCGGGCGCTAGTCACTGGGGCGGCTGAGCCGCCCGGCAGGTCGTCAGCCGCCGCGACGCAGCGGAATTCGCGTCGAGCCGTGGCAGCGCTCGACGACCTCGCCGCCCTGACCGGTCGCGGTCGCCTCGACCCGCACGCGGGTGGCGCCGCGACCGTTCGAGCGCAGGATTCCGTTGAGTCGGACCCTGCCGAGGCGGCCGCCGGAGAGCGCCGAGAAGTCGAAGGCGAAGCGGTTGCGGCGCAGCGGCTGGCGCGTGCGGTAGCGCGCGTCGAAAGCTCGTGACGACTCCGTGCCGTCCTCGGCGTCGGTGCAGGCGAGGATGAGCTGGACGTTGGTCACCGAGGCGCGGCCGTCCTGGGTCACCGACAGCATCGCGGAGGCCGAGCCGAGGTCGTTGAACCCTGTCCCGGCCCAGATCGTCGGCGCCGCCGATGCGGAGGCCGGGAGCGCGAGCAGCGTCAGGGAAGCCAGGAGCGCGACACGTGTGAAGGCTTTGTTCATGGCCGTCCCATCGGCCGACCCCGGCGGAAACTGAAGCTAGACGCCGTTTGAAGGACGCCACGCCTGCCAGTAGCGCTCGATACGGCGGGCGAACCGGTCGGGCTTCTCGGCGTAGAGACGGTCGCCGAGCTGGAGCGCGGCGTCGAGCAGCTCGGCCTGGCGGCGTGCAGTCAGCACCGCGAGCACATCGGTGCCGGGATCGTCTGGCGCCTGGTCGCGGGCGGCGGCGGCGAGCACCGAGAGGTCGTGGTGGTCGCCGAGCAGGTCGGCCAGCTCGTGCGCCTCGGCGGCCGAGGCCTTCAGCACGACGGGCCAGGCGTCTTGCAGCAGGCGCAGTTGGTACCAGAGGTCCTTGACGCGCTTGCGCCAGTCGTGGACGTTCTCGGCGGTCGGGTCGTCGCGAACCCGGCGTAGGCCACGGCGGCCGCGCCGGTAGGCCCGCTCGAGCCCGTCGCGCACGAGTTCGAAGTCGTCTCCGTCGAGCGGCCAGTCGTCGATTTGGGTGGCGCCCGTGACGATCTCGGCGGTCGCCTGCGCAATGCGCTCGTCGAGTGCGCCGCCCGCGGTCGCCAGGCGCCCGCGCTCCCGTTCGAGAGCCTGGCGCAGCACCTCTGCGGCTGGCGCCTCAGCGGGGTACTGGGCGCGTAGCGCCGCCAGGGTCGCCAGATTCACCTCGGCCTCGCGCGCGGGGGAGAGCTGGCGCGCGGCGTCGCGGTAGCGGTCGTTCTCCACGCGATAGCGCCGCTCGCCGAGGCCGTCGCGGACGAGCCGCAGCAGCGAGCGGAGCTTCTTGAGGTCCTTGCGCGCGTCGTGGACGGCGGTGGCCGCATCGGCCTTCGCGTCCACGCGCAAGCGGCCGAGCGCTGCGTCGACGCGCCCGTGGGCGGCGCGCCGGAGCCCTGCACCCGCCTGCTCGCCGGCGGTGAGACGGTAGCTGCGCTCGGGGAGGTATGGACTCATGCGGCCACGATGACATGACGCCTGCGAAGCGATAACTCTTGAATCCATACCGAATTTCGGGCGTTTCTAAGCGAAGCGGCTAGATTGAGGAGCTACACGCATACGACGAGGAGAACGATCATGGCATTGCAGCTTGGCGAGACTGCCCCGGATTTTGAGGCTGAGACGACTGAGGGAAAGATCAGCTTCCATGACTGGATCGGCGACTCCTGGGCCGTGCTGTTCTCCCACCCGCGCAACTTCACCCCGGTCTGCACGACCGAGCTCGGCTACATGGCGAGCATCAAGCCGGAGTTCGATCGCCGCGGCGTGAAGATCATCGGCCTCTCGGTCGACCCGATCGAGAACCACGCGAAGTGGGCAGAGGACATCGCCGAGACCCAGGGCACGGCGCCGAACTACCCGATCATCGCCGACAGCGACTTCGCGGTCGCGAAGGCCTACGGCATGCTGGCCGCCGACGTGTCGGGCGACCCGACCACCCGTACTCCCGCCGACAACCAGACGGTCCGCAACGTCTTCGCCATCGGCCCGGACAAGAAGGTCAAGCTGGTGCTCGTCTACCCGATGACGACCGGCCGCAACTTCGACGAGGTGCTGCGGGTGATCGACTCGCTGCAACTGACCGCCAACCACAAGGTCGCGACGCCGGCCCAGTGGACCGACGGCGACGACGTGATCATCGCCGGCTCGGTCTCCGACGACGACGCCAAGGAGACCTACCCCGACGGCTGGGATGCCCCGCGCCCCTGGCTGCGGATCGTGCCGCAGCCGCGCTCCTAGATCGGCCAGCGCGAGTTCCCGGCCTGACTCAGGCCGGGAACTCCGAGTCGATTCCCTCGCGGAGCTCCTTCAGGGCGTCGCCGCGGACGCGGAGCTTGGTCGCCTTATGCGCGTCGGCATTGAGGCCGGCGAGCTGCTCGGCGGCCGCGAGACTCGCGGCGCGCAGGTCGCCGGCCGGAACGACCCGGTCGAGATAGCCGGCGGCGATTGCGCTCTCCGGGTCATACATCGTCGCGTTGACGACGGCGCCGCTGAAGTGGGCGGGATGGAGGCGGTGGCGGGCCAGCGCGATCACGAACAGCGGGACCGTCAGTCCGATCTGCACCTCGTTGAGGCCGATCTTGAACTCGCCCTCGGTGCCGATCCGCACGTCGGCGGCGAGCAGCGCGAACGACCCCGCCGCGATCGCGTGACCGTTGGCTGCGATGACGACCGGCGTCGGGAACCCGAGCACGCGCTCGGAGAAGGCGGCGCCGAGGCGCAGCATCTCGACGATCCGCTCCGGCTGCTCGGTGAACACCTTGAGGTCGAAGCCGGCGGAGAAGCGTCCCTCACGGCCGGTCAGCACGACGACCGCTTCGTCGCGCTCTGCCTGGTCGAGCGCGGCGAGCAGCTCGTTCAGCATGTCGATCGACAGCGCGTTGGCCTTGCCGTCGTCCATCGCGATCGTCGCGATGCGTCCGTCGAGCTCGTAGGTCACCAGGTCGGCCATCAGTCGTTCTCCTCGCGTTCGGTCGGCCGGCAGCCTTGCACGTCGTGTCGCTGAACGGCGGGCGCGCTAGCGTCCTGGGCAGTGTCGCTTGCGCCGACCCCGATCACCGAGGAGCTTGCCGCCTACGTGGTCGCTCACGCGGGCGGCCGTGACGACGCGCTGACCAGTGTCGAGCGGGAGACGGCCGCGCTCGGCGGGCCGGCGGTGATGCAGACGAGCCCCGAGCAGGCGGCGTTGCTCGAGCTGCTGGCGCGGATGCTCGGCGCCCGGCGGGCGATCGAGATCGGCACCTTCACCGGCTACGGCGCGATCCGCATCGCGCGCGGCCTGGCGCCGGGCGGCTCGCTGCTCTGCTGCGAGCTCGAGCAGCGCTGGGCCAACGTCGCCCGCCGCAACGTCGATGCCGCCGGCGTCGGCGACCGTGTCGAGATCCGGCTCGGCCCGGCGCTCGACACGCTGCGCGCGCTGCCGGCGGAGCCTGCGTTCGACCTCGCCTATCTCGATGCCGACAAAGCCTCGTACTCCGCCTACTACGCCGAGCTCGTCCCGCGCTTGCGTCCCGGTGGCGTGCTCGCGATCGACAACGTCCTGATGAGCGGCCGGATCCTCGACCCAGGCGAGGACGACGCCGGCGCCCGCGCGGTCGCCGGCCTCAACGACCACATCCTCGCCGACGACCGCGTCGACTCCGTGCTGCTCGGTATGGCTGACGGACTGACGCTCGTCCGCCGGCGCGACGCCGCCTAGCCGCTAGCCAGGCAGCGTGTAGCGGACGGCGGCTCCGACGATCTGGATCTCCGCGCTGCACGCGAACGGTGACCAGTTGAGCTGGTACGAGTAGCGGTCGTTGTTGACGATGTGGGTGGTCGCGGGCGTCGACGAGGACGTGCGGCGGCTGCCGTCGTCTCCGTCGGAGACCGCTGTGGCGATCGTCGCCGTGACGGCCCCACTCTGCTCGAAGGTGTCGTAGGCGACGAGCGAGACGTTGCTCGAGACGAGAGCGCTGTTGTCGACAAAGCGGTAGTCGAGACCGGTGATCCGGGCGCCCTGGGGCAGCTGTGCCCGCGTGGTGAAGTCGGTCGCGGTTCCGGCGCAACTGATCCCGCCGGGGCCCTGGTAGGTCTTGGCGGTGCCGCCTGCGCTGTCACGCGGCTCGAAGTTCATGCCGGCGTAGGTCTGGGTCGTGCCGAACACCGTCGAGTCGATTCCGTCGAGGCGGTCGGCGTTGGCGGCCGTGCCGCCGGCGGCCAGGAACGCGCTCGCGGCCTTGCCATCGAGCTTGGTCGCGTTGGTGGCGCGGGGGACGCGCGCAAGCGACGACTCCTTGATGTTCCTGCCGGTCAGCGTGTTCTTCTTGACCTTCTTGCCGGTCACGGCGTTCTTCTTGATCTGCGCCGTGCCGACGCTGTTGCGTGGCAGCACGTCGGCTGCGATCGCGGTACCCGTCAGCGCCACGAACAGCGCGAGATAGGCGACGGCGTTTCCCTGGACGTGGACCAGCAGCTTCGAGCTCATGGCGCGATGCTAACCCAGACCGGGCACGGCCTTCGCGATCGCGTCGGCGAGCGCTGCGGGCTGGTCCTCGGCGGTGAAGCTGTAGCAGTCGTCGACGGTCGTGAGCCCGGCGTCGGGGAGGGCGCTGGCGTAGCGGCGCGCGTGCTCCAGTGGGAAGACTGGGTCCTCCTGGGACCAGACGAAGTGGACCGGTCGCTTCCATGTCTCGATCAGCCGAGCGCCGGCACGGTGGACGGCGGCGGTCGACGCGCCGGCGATCGCCTTCGCCGTGTCGTGCAGTACGCCGGGGTCATGCAGGCAGGGGAGGGCGTAGGAGTCGGACACCGCCGGGTCGAGCGGGTGCTTGACGAGCAGCCCGAAGGCGACCGGCAGCTTGCGCACCTCGGGGTCCTCGAGCGCGGAGAACAGCTCGCGCAGGGTCTCGGCGCTCTGTGCCGCGGCGGGCAGACCGTCGAATGGCGCGGGCGGGAACTCGTCGTAGGGGGTCTCACACGAGGTGAGGATCAGGCGCTCCGCCAGGTCCGGCCGCTGCGCGAGGGCGATCTGCGAGTAGGCGCCGCCGGAGTCGTTCGCCACGAGCGTGACCTCGTCGAGGGCTAGTGCTTCGAGCGCATCGGCGATCAGCGCACCGCAACCTTCGGCGCTCAGGTCGGCGTCGGCGTCCAACGGGATGCGATGGGCGCCAAGCGGCAGGTCGAGCGCGATGCATCGGTAGCGGTCGGCGAGCCGGTCGACGACCTTGCGCCACAGGTTGGCGTTGGCGAGCCAGCCGTGGGCGAAGACGAGCGGCGGCCCGTCGCCACGGGTGAATGCCTCGACGTCGCCCTGGGGCAGCGCCAGGCGGATCGGCTCGCCGAGCAGCGGCGATCGGTAGAGGTGGGCGGCCGTCATGCGGCGTCCATCGCTGAGGTCGAGTCGAAGGCCGAGTCGGCGAACGGCGTCAAGAGCGCGGCGAAGCCGTCGGGGTCGCTGGTGTGGGGCAGGTGTCCGGTGTCGAGCACCTCGAGCCTGGCGCCGGGGATCGCGGCGGCCGCCTTCTTGCCGATCGACAGCGGAATCACGGGGTCGCGGCGGCCCCAGATCAGCAACGTCGACGCCGTGATCGAAGACGCTTCGTCGCGGAGATCGTGCTCGGGCGATCCGAAGCTGCGCCAGAGCTCGCTGACGGCGCGCAGGCCCGGGTCCTGCCGAGTCGTCGCGATGCCGGTGGCGAGGGCGCGGCGGTCGGCGTCGGTGCGGGCGCGCATGTAGCGCGCGGCGAACGAGGGGTAGATGCGCCTGAGGAACCAGGGCTGCGCCATCAGCGCGCAGAACGCGCGGACGTGCGGCGGCCGGCCGGCGAAGCCGCCACCGTCGACGACGAGTAGGCCCTTGACGAGCTCCGGCCGCCGGATCGCGAGCCGCGCTGCCGCGAAGCCGCCGACCGAGTTGCCAACGACCACGGCGCCCTCGGGCGCGAGCCGTTCAACGACCTCCTCGGCGACGTCGGCGAGGCGCATCGCGGTCGTGGGGCCGTCGCCGGCGGGTGACGATCCGTGGCCGGGCCAGTCGAGCGCGATCGTGCGGAAGCGCTCGGGCAGGCGCGCGCGCAGCTCGTCGAAGTCGTGGTGGTCGTGGGCGCCGCTGGTAAGCAGGACGATCGGATCGCCCGTGCCGCGCTCGTCGCATTCGACCGGTCCACTTGACGTCTTGACTGTGGTCATGGACGCAGCCTAACAAACGACTGACCGGTCGGTCAGTCTGGGTGACCGACCGGTCAGGTACGCTGACCGAGTGAGCGCCGAGACCATACCCCGCCCACGGCGCGACACGCGCGAGGCACTGCTCGACGCCGGCGTCGCGGTCGCCGAGCAGTACGGCCTCGCCGGCCTGAGCGTCAACCGCGTCGTCGCGAGCGCCGGTGTGGCGAAGGGCACCTTCTACGTCCACTTCACCGACCGTGCCGCGTTTGTGGACGCGCTTCACGCGCGCTTCCACGCCCATGTCGAGGAGGCGGTCGCCGCGGCCGTCAAAGGCGTCCCCCCAGGGGCCGACCGCATCGTGCGCGGTGCGGAGGCCTACCTCGATGTCTGCCTGAAGGACCGCGCGGTGAAAGCACTGGCGCTCGAGGCGCGCTCCGACCCGGATCTGTCGGCCTCGATGTCCGCCCGCCACGACCGCTTCTCGTCCTCCGCCGTGCCGAGCTTCAAGACGATGGGCTGGCCCGACGCGCCGGCTGCCGCTCAGCTGCTGGCGGCGATGACCGCCGAGATCGCGATCCGCGAGCTCGACGCCGGACGGCGGCTTCCCGCGGCGCGCCGCGCGTTACAGCGTTTTCTCGTCGGGAACGACTGAACTGCTGGGCTCATGGGCATACGCCCGCTATGGGCATCACAAGAGACGAGCACAGCACTGAGATAGACGGACACGAGGTCGCGGTGACCGGTCAGACCGGGCCGGTGCAAGCGACGTGGAGGCTGCTGGTCGACGGCGAGGAGGTGGACAGCGCGAAGGCGGCCGGCGACTTCGCGCTGCGGACCGAGCTGCCGGAGGGCGCGCCGGTCGAGGCCGCCATTCACCAGAGCCTCGTCGGACCGACGCGAGTCACGTTCCTGCGTGACGGGGAGGAGGTGCACACCTCCGAGGGCTTCGTCGCCTAGTGGCGTTGACTGGCGGCCGGCCCACGCCGTAAGGTCTTGTCGATGCCGACTGGCGGCAATAAGACGCTGGTTCTCGCGGCGATGATCTTCGCCGTGTCGATGACCTTCATCGACCAGACGATCGTCGCGCTGGCGATCCCTGATCTGCAGAAGGATCTCGGGCTGTCGGCGACCGGGACGCAGTGGATCATCAACGCCTATCTGCTGTCGCTGTCGGCGCTGTTCGCCCTTGGCGGCCGGCTCGCCGACATCGCGGGTCACCGGCGGATGGTGGTCATCGGTGTCGTCACCTTCGCTGGCGCTTCTGCGCTCTGCGGCGCCACGCCGACCGGAGACATCGCCGAGGCATGGATGATCTTCTTCCGCGTCGTCCAGGGCGCGGGCGCCGCGATGATGATCCCGGCCGCGCTGGCGATCGTCGTATCGACCTTCCCGATCGGCGAGCGCGGCAAGGCGCTTGCGCTGTTCTTCGGCATCACCGGTGCGCTGACCGCGGTTGGCCCACTCGCCGGCGGCTACCTGACCGAGTGGACCTGGCGCTCGATCTTCTGGGTCAACGTCCCGGTCGCGATCGTCGCGCTGATCCTGACGGCACGCGCGAAGCCCTCCAACACCCGCAGCCCGGCGCCGATCGACTGGGTCGGTACCGGTCTGATCGCGTCTGGCATGGCGCTCGCGGTGCTCGGCCTGCAGCAGGCGAGCCAGTGGGGCTGGGGCAGCGTCGCGACGATCGGCTGCATCGTCGGCGGCGTGCTGTTGCTGGTGGCGTTCGTGCGCTACGAGCTGACGGTCGAGCATCCGCTGATCGACGTGAGGATCTTCCGTAATCGCGGCTTCGCGGCCGCCAACGGCGTGTTGTTTCTCCTGATGATGGTCTTCATCTCGGTCTTCTTCTTCACGAGCATGTACGCCCAGATCTCGCTCGGCGAGGACGCGTCGGCAGCGGGCCTCTACCTGCTCGTCTTCTTTGGTGGCTTCGGGGTCGCGTCGCAGTGGAGTGGCCGGATCTACGACGCGAAGGGCGTGCGGGCCGCGGTGATCCCTGGCTGTGCGCTCGCCGCGGTCGGCTTCTATCTCTGGGCCGGTTCGCTCGACGACTTCAGCCTCGGCGACCAGTGGATCTACATCGTCATGGCCGGCGCGGGCGTCGGCTTCGTGCTCGGCCCGGCGAGCACCGATGCGCTCAACCGCGTCGCGAGCAACCGCTACGGCGAGGCGACCGGAATCAACCAGACGCTGCGCAACTTCGGCGCGAGCATCGGCCTGGCGGTGCTCGGGACGATCCTGATCAATCAGAACCGGTCGAACATCGAGAGCTCGCTCGGTGAGCTCGGCGTACCGAAGGCACGTGCCGACCAGGTCGCTGACGCGCTCTCGCAGTCGGGCGGCGGCAGCGTCAGCTCGTTCGGCGACGCAACCGGACGGGCGGCGCAGCGCGCCTTCGAGGCCGTCCAACACGACTTCGCCAATGCGACCCAGACGATCTTCTACGTGATGGCCGGGATCATGGTCTTCACCTTCATCGTCGCCCACTTCTGGCTGCCGAAGGACCGCGTCGAGGCGGTCATCGAGCCGGGCGATGACATTGCTGCGCCGGCTAGCTCAGCCTGATTCGAACAGCAGGCTGCGGCCGCGCAGTAGAGCGCGGGTGGCGGCAGCGGCGCGCTCCTCGACTGCGGTGACGGGATCGTCGCCGTCGAGCTGTAGGGCGGCATGGCCATGGGCGACGCTCGCGATTGCCCAGACGAGTTGCAGGGCACGTTCCGGGTCGCCGTCGGGGGCGAGGCGCGCGGCCACGTCGGCAACGAGGGTGAGCGTCTCGGTGGCCGCCTCCTGCAGCGACGGATAGCGGGTCTTGTCGAGGCCGGCGCCGAACAGGACGTCGAACATCGCGCTGCGCTCGGCGGCGAAGCGGACATAGGCCGCGGCGACGGCGGCGAGCTGGTCGGCTGGCTGGGTCGCGCTTGTCAGCGCGATCTCGAAGCGGCGCCGAAGCTCCTCATACCCACGCACGGCTGCCGCCGCGAGCAGCTCGTCGCGGTCGGCGAAGTGGCGGTAGGGGGCGGAGGTGCTGACGCCGGTCCGGCGCGCGACCTCGACGACCGAGAAGCCGCGCGTGCCCTGTTCGGCGATCAGCTCGAGCGTCGCGTCGACGAGCGCGGCGGGTAGGTCACCGTGGTGGTAGGCGGCTCGCTGACGGGTGGTCGGCATCGGGTTGGCGGACAGTATCCGGACGACTATGTAAGAAGTTCTAACATAGGATGTTAGGGTCTCTTACATTAGGTGATGCATGAGCGGAGGAACCGGAGGAATCATGAGCGAGAAGTGGACGTCGGATCAGATACCGAGCCAGGCAGGTCGTGTGGCGGTGGTAACGGGGGCGAACAGCGGGCTCGGCCTGATCACCGCCCGTGAGCTCGCGAACGCCGGGGCAAGCGTCGTGATGGCCTGTCGCAACGCCGAGAAGGCGGCGTCCGCGGCCGACACCGTCCGTGCCGCGGTTCCCGACGCGGACATCGAGGTCGAGGCACTCGACCTCGCCAGCCTGCAGTCGGTGAGGGAGTTCGCGCAGCGCTTCCGCTCCTCGCACGACTCGCTCGACCTGCTGATCAACAACGCCGGCGTGATGGCGGTTTCGCCACGGGGTGAGACCGCGGACGGCTTCGAGCGCCAGTTCGGCACCAACCACCTCGGCCACTTTGCGCTCAACGCGCAACTGATCGACCTGCTCGAGGGCCGCGACGACGCGCGCGTGGTCACGCTCAGCAGCAACGCCCACAAGCTCGGCAAGATCCGCTTCGACGATCTCCAGGGCGAGTCCGGCCGCTACCGCCGCTGGCGCGCCTACTGCCAGTCGAAGCTCGCCAACCTGCTGTTCGCGCTCGAGCTGCATCGGCGCCTGCGCGCGGCCGGCTCGACTGTCAAGAGCATCGGCGCCCACCCGGGCTACTCGCACACCAACCTGCAGTTCGCACAGCCACCGCTGGTCGACCGGGCGGTCATGCGCGTGACCAACGCGCTCGGCGCCCAGGACGCCGAGATGGGGGCGCTGCCGCAGCTCTACGCGGCGACCGCCCCGGACGTGAAGGGCGGGCAGTACGTCGGTCCCGACGGTTTCAACGAGCAGCGCGGCTATCCGAAGATCGCGACCCCGACCAAGGCCGCCCGCGACGAGGAGACCGCGCGCAGGCTCTGGGAGGTCTCTGAGGAGTTGACCGCGGTGCGCTGGGGGCTGGGATCCGTGGCTGCTTGAGCGGCCGCGCGAGGTTTGGAAAGCCGGGCGCGGGGCTAGCCTTGATGCAGTGACGCGTGGGGTCGTCTCCGGGGTGCTCACCGCCGTGGCGCTGCTGCTGGCGCCCGCCTCCGCGTCCGCTGTCACGCTGGTTCCGCTGGCGCCCGCGTCGACGTGGGGCTCTCCCCCGATGTTCCTGACCGCGCCGGCGAACGACCCACGGCTGTTCGTGGTCGAGCGCTCCGGCGCAGTGCGGATCGCCAAGGGTGGCGCCGTTTCGGCGCAGCCGTTCCTGTCGATCCCCAACGTCGACACGGTCGGCGAGCGCGGCCTGCAATCGATCGTCTTCGCGCCCGACTACGCGACAAGCGGCCTGCTCTACGCCTTCTACACGGCTCTCGGGGCCGACTCGCTCGATCCCGGCGCCGCACGCGGCGACGTGCGCGTCGTCGAGTACCGGCGCTCGGCCAGCGATCCCGACGCCGCCGACCCGGCGTCCGCGCGCCTCGTGCTCAAGGTGGCGCACGGCGCTGACAACCACAATGGCGGCCAGCTCACCTTCGGGCACGACGGGCTGCTCTACATCACGATCGGCGACAACGCCGTCAGCGCCAACGCCCAGGACCTCGCCAATCTGCTCGGCAAGGTGCTGCGGATCGACCCGCGCGATCCCGACGGCATTGGGCTCCAGACTTATGCGATACCAGCGTCGAACCCATTCCTGACGAATCCCGGCGCGCGCGAGGAGATCTATGCGCTCGGCTTGCGCAACCCGTTCCGGGCGTCGATCGCGCCGAACGGCGCGCTCGTCGTCGGCGATGTCGGCAACACCCAGCGTGAGGAGGTCGACGTCCTCGGCGCCGGTGGCGGCAACTACGGCTGGCCGATCTGCGAGGGCTTTTGCTCGTCACCCAACCCATCGCTCGTCGATCCGCTCTTCGACTACCCGCACTCCGGCCCAACGGTCTGCGCGGTGATCGGCGGTCACGTCGTGCGCGACTTCGACCTGCCGGAGCTGATGGGCCGTTATCTCTACGGCGATCTCTGCGCGAGCGATCTGCGGACGCTGAACCTCGGCGTCACGGGCGGCGATCCACGCCAGGCCGGTGCGTCGCTTCCCACCGCCTCGCTCCAGTCGTTCGGCGAGAGCGCCGGTGGCTGTGCCTACGCGCTCACCGCGACCGACGTCTACCGCGTGGCACCGAACGCGAGTACCCCGGCGCAGTGCCCGCGCTCGAGCATTCCCGTTCCGGAGACCAGGAGCGGGCGCGACACGACCAAGCCGCGCCTGACCTTGAAGCTGCGTAAGCGCCAGCGGCTGGCCCGCTTCGTCACGCTCACGGCACGTTGCTCTGAGAGCTGCACGCTGAGGGCGAGCGGTCGGCTGCGCTTCACAGCCAGCTCGAAGGCGGGCGCGGCCAAGGCTCCAACCAAGCTCCGGAGGGCGACACGGCGCGCCCGGGCCAACACCCGCGTTCGTCTGCGGCTGCGCACGACCAAGCCGCTGCGCAAGCGGGCGCGCAACGCCCTGAAGGCCAAGCGCGGCGTGGTGGCGCGCATCGAGGTCGTCGCCACCGACGTGGCCCGCAACAGCTCGCGCAAGCGCGTGCGCGTGAAGTTGCTGCTGCCTCGCCCGCGCTAGCCCTCTTCGTCGACGCGGACCTCGTGCAGGCGATGGGTGTCTACGTCGTAGACGAACCCGCGCACGAGGTCGCGGTGCGGCACGAACTCCGAACGCCGCACGCGCAGGATCGACTGGCGCACGTCGGCGTCGGCGTCGGCGAACGACTCGATCGCGAACGCGGGCGCGACGCCGGTCGCCTCCTGCAGCTCGGCGCGGAAGCCGTCGTCGGTCAGCTTCTGCATGCCGCAGTCGGTGTGGTGGATCAGCATCACCTCGCGCGTCTCCAGCTTGCGCTGCGAGATCGCCAGGGAACGGATCACGTCGTCGGTGATCACCCCGCCGGCGTTGCGCAGGACGTGCGCCTCGCCGTGGCCGAGGCCGAGCGCGGCGAAGACGTCGAGCCGCGAGTCCATGCAGGTGACGATCGCCAGCTTGCGCTGCGGCCTTACGTCGAGGTGCTGCGTCGGCAGCGAGTCCGCAAAGGCCTGGTTGTTGGCGACCAGTTCGTCGATCACGTCCACGGCCGGGACCCTAGACGCTCGGCAGGCTGGGTTCGTCGCCGCGGCGATGCGGCTTGGCGATCGCCAGATAGGCGCAGCCCGCGACGACGATCAGGGAAAGCACGAGCGGCGCCGCCCAGACCTGGTACCAAGGCGCCCCTGGCGGCGCGAGCGACGCGCGCGGCCAGGCGATGTTGATCGTCTCGAAGGCGAGCCAGCAGACGGCGAGCAGGTTGATCGCCGGTCCGGCGCGGCCGAGCCGGACCGCGCCCGCTGGTTGCCAGGTGCCGCGCATCCGGGCGATCAATGCCGCGAGCGCCGTCAGCAGGAACGAGAGGTAGATCGCCGCGGTGCCGAAGGCGATCAGGCTGCCGACGGCTGTCGCGTCGAGCCCGAGCAGCAGGCCGAGGCAGGCGACGACGGCCGTGACCACGATCGCGCCGATCGGCGCCTGGCGGCGGTCGACGCGGCGCAGGAACTCCGATGCCGGCAGCACGTCGTCGCGGGCGATCGAGTAGATCGAGCGCGCCGTCAGCGCCTGGGCTGCCATGCCGCAGGCGAGGAATGCGACGAGCACGACGGCCGCGAACGGCTTCGCCGACCAGGACCCGAACGAGCTGGAGACCGCATTCGCCACCGGGTCGAGCTCCTCGCCGGCGACCACCGCCTGTGGATCGGGCAGAGCGAGCGTGACCGCGACGGCATTGAGGATCACCAGCGTGCCGACGCCGAGCAGGGCGACCCAGATCGCGCGCGGCACGTGGCGCGCGGCGTCGCGCGTCTCCTCCGCGGCGGCGACGCAGCAGTCGAAGCCGATGAAGACCCAGCCGCCGACCGCCAGCGCGGCGAGCATCCCGGCGCCGGTCGACCCGCCGGAGAGCGCCTCGGCGCCAAGCGTCTCGCCGAGCAGCGAGAAGTCCTGCTCGCGGAAGACGAGCAGCAGCGCGAGGCCGATCCCGACCGAGGCGAGGATCTCCGCCGCGATCCCCGCCTGCACGACGCGCGCGAGCAGCCCGATGCCGAACGCGCCGACCGCCGCACAGATCGCCACCAGCGCCATCGCGGTCAGCACGACAGCCTGCGGGGTCGGGTCGATCTCCAGCAGCGCGAGCGCCCACGGCGCGCCGAGGTAGGCGATCGTCGTGTTCGCGACGGCGTAGGCGCAGATCGCGACCCAGCCGCCGAACCAGCCATAGGCGCCGCCGATCAGCCGCTTGCTCCACTGGTAGGCGCCGCCGGCGATCGGGAACTGCGAGACGAGCTCCGAGTAGACGGCCAGCAGCAGGCACTGTCCGACTAGCGCCACCGGCAGCACCCAGATCCAGGCCGGGCCCGCCACGGCCATACCGACCAACGCGACGGCGTAGAGGCCAACGACCGGCGAGATAGCCGCGAAGCCGAGCGCGACGTTGCCGGAGAAACGCAAGCCGCGGTCGAGCTCCTGCTCGTAGCCGAGCTCGCGCAGCCGTGCGGCGTCGGCGTCGAGGGGCGGCAGCGCGGTGCTGCCGCCCGGCGCTGTCACGGCGTGCCCGTCGCACTGTCGCCGTCGCGCCGCTCGCGCTCTACCGCGCGCGCCACCTCGACGCGCGAGGACACCGCGAGCTTGACGAAGACGTTGCGGAGATGGGACTCGATCGTCTTGCCGCTCAGAAAGAGCTGCTCGGCGATCTCGCGGTTGGTCTTGCGGTCGGTCACCAGATCGGCGATCTCGCGCTCGCGCTTGGTCAGTGCGGCGAGGCCGGCATCCTCACCGGTCGCGGGACCGCGAGGCTCGCTACGCGCGCCGAGCTTGCGCAGCTCGCGGCGCGCCTCGTCGCGGCCGCGCACCGATTGGCAGCGGTCGAACTCGCGCTCGGCGTCGCGCAGCGCGTCGATCGCGCCGGAACGCTCACCGGCAGCAGCGAGTGCCCTGCCCATCAGCACGCGCGAGTAGGCCGCCTGGAGGTGGCCGCCGATCGCGAGTGCGTCGGCGACCGACTGCTCCGCCACTGCCGCGGCTTCCGCGGGGTTGCCAGTGGCGAGCAGCACCGCGGCGCGTGTACGACCGGCGATCGCGGCCGGCAGGCGCAACCCCAGCTCGGAGGCGTTGCGCTCGGAGCGCTGCGCGTACTCGTCCGCCGCCTCGGGCCGCCCTGCCTCCAGCTCCGCGAGCGTGAACATCTCCCAGTCGAAGCAGCGCTCGACGGGGATCTTCTGCTCGAGCTCGTCACCGCAGACGGTGCGCATGATCTCCAGCCCCTTTGCGTGCTCGCCGAGCTCGAACCAGGCGCAGCCGAGCGCCCAGCCAGGACCGCCGCCGGCCGAGGGCATCGTTCCGCCGGTCATCCGGCCGCCGACCTGAGCGCTCTCCTCGCAGGCCGCGATCGTGCCCTCGAGGTCGCCCGAGTAGTAGCGCGCCCAGGCGAGCTCGAACAGCGCCCAGAAGAGGTAGTGCGGATTCGCCGAGACGCGTGCGGCCTCGACCGCCGCGTCGCAGAGCTCTAGCGCCGCCGCCATCTGTCCCTGGATCTCGAACGGGTAGCCCTTGACGAGCATCATCGGCAGCAGCAGCCGGCCCTCGCCGGTCGCGCGGGCGATCGCGATGCCGCGGTCGACGTGGGCGATCGCCGCGTCGTAGTGCTCGAGGTAGTTCTCGGCCCAGCCGAGGTAGTAGAGCGCCTCTAGTCGCGGCGCCAGCTCGGCGTCGGTCAGACGATCGATCTCGGCTAGGGCCTCCTCGCGGTGCTCGCGTGCGGGGCCGATCTGGCCCGCGGACGCCTCGCCGAGCGCCAGTGCTGCCGCTGCCGCTGCGTGCAGTGGCCGATCGCTTAGCTCGCGGGCGGTAGCGAGCGCCGCGCGTCCCATCTCCAGCGTCTGGTCGAAGTCGAGCTCGTAGAGCCCGTCGATCGCCAGCTCGATCTGTAGTGCAGCCGCCTCCGGCGTGTGCGGATCGGGCAGCTCTGTCCAGGCGCGGGCGAGCCGGCGGTGGGCGTCCTCGTGCTGGCCCTGCCAGTGCTCGACGGCCGCGCAGTAGGCGGTCAGCTCGACCCGTCGGGCGACGGCGTCGTCAGGCAGCAGCGCGATCGCTTCGAGCAGCGTCGCCCGGCAACGGTCGAGCTCGCCGAGCGAACGCTGGGCGGAGGCGAGCGCGACGCGCAGCTCGGCCTGACGCTCGCGGTCGGCCGCCGGCAGCAGCCGCAGCGCCGCCTCGAACCAACGCGTAGCCGCGGCGGGCGCCCGTGCGGCGGTCGCCTCGCCGGCCTCGACGAGCAGCGCGATCGCCTCCTCGTCGCCTTGACCGGCCGAGTGCTCGACGTGGTGGGCGCGCTCGGCGGCCGCCGCTCCGCTATTCGCCAGGGCGGCGGCGGCGCGGGCATGAGCTGCCAGTCGCCAACCGCCACCGGTCGACTCGTAGACAGCGCGGCGGACCAGCGGATGGCGGAAGACGAAGCGGCGCGGTACCTGCGTCGGCCGCACCAGGTCGCGCGTCAGCAGCTCGTCGAGCGCGTCGAGGCCATCCGCGGCCGACAGACTGGCGATCGCCGCCGCGAGGTCGGGCTCGAACGGCTCGCCAGCGACCGCGGCGCCGTCGAGCAGCTGGCGCGTTGGCGCCGACAGCGACTCCAGCTCCTCGGCGAGCGACGCCGTCACCGCCGCCGGCACGCCGCCGTTGCCGGGCGCGCCGTTTTCTGGATCGCCCGCGAGCGGCGCAACAGGCAGCCTGCCCTGCTCGCGCGCGCGGGCGAGCTGCTCGAGGTAGAACGGGTTACCGCCACCGTGGCGGTAGATGTCGGTGAGCGTCCCGGCGTCGAGCTCGCCGAGCAGCTCGGCGACCGCGGTCTCGCTGAGCTGGCCGAGAGTCAGGCGTCCGACGCCCGGCGCCGCGAGGGTCGCTGACAGCCGCTCCGGCGCCTGGCCCGGCCGGAACGCGAGCGCGAGCAGGACTGGCGCATCGGGCCCACGACGCAGCAGGGCGCCGATCAGCTCGATCGACGCGCCGTCGCTCCAGTGCAGATCGTCGAGCACGACGACCAGCGGCGCCGGCTGGGCGAGCTGCTCGAGCAAGCTGCGGATCGCGCGGTGGGCGCGGTAACGCTCGTCGGCGAGCGCGGCATCCGGTCCGCCGCCGTCGCGTAGCGAAGGCAGCACGCCCGCCAGCTCGCCGAGCAGCGCAGGGTCCCACGCGTCGCCGGTGTGCGGATCTTGGGCCGCCACGTAGGCGTCGAGCGCGTCGACCCAGACGCCGAACGGCAGGTCGCGCTCGAACTCCGCAGCCGATCCGCCGAGCACGAGGTGGCCGCGACCCTCGGCGCGCTCGCGCAACTCGGCGAGCAGCCGCGTCTTGCCGATTCCCGGCTCGCCCTCGATCGTCAGGCAGGCCAGCGAGCCACCGTCGAGGCTGTCGAGCACTCCCTCGAGCCGTTCGAGCTCGGCTTGGCGCCCAACAGTCTGGTTTGCGGCAAGAGCCACCTGCAGGCGAGCCTACTCCCGCATCTCAGGGGTACCCGACCCCGAAAGTTCAGGGGGTCGTTTCAGGGGGTCCGCCCGATGATCTGGGCGCTCCAAGAGCGCAGGCTGGTCTTCACGTTCCAACACAACGACTGGAGACCAGATGCAAACCGTTCAGAACACCCGCAACATCGCAGCACGTGCGGCCCGCTGGAGCACCCGGCACCGCAAGACGGCCATCTTCGGATGGCTTGCCTTCGTCATCGTCGCGTTCGCGATCGGCAACTCGGTCATCCCCACCGAGAAGCTGACCAAGCAGCAGTCGGGCGTCGGCGAGTCCGGTCGCGGCGATCTCGCCGCCTACGAGGCATTCCCTGAGAAGGCCGACGAGTCGGTTCTCATCCACAGCGACGACCTCCAAGCTGGCGATCCCAAGTTTCACGCGGCGGTTGCCGACACGATCAAACGACTAGACGCGACCAAGGGCGTCGAGCACCTGATCGACCCCTACGACGACAGCGGTGCTGGCATCTCACCCGATCGCCACTCCGTGCTCGTCGACTACGAGCTCCCGGGCGATGCCGTCGCGACGAAGGCGTCGATCGATGCGCCGCTGGCGACGATCGATGCCGCGGCGAAGGCGAACCCCGAGTTCGCGATCGACGCGTTCGGCAGCGCCAGCACCGAGAAGGAGTTCATGGAGAGCCTCAACAAGGATCTCCACAAGGCGGAGTTCATCTCGCTGCCGCTGACCCTGCTGATCCTGTTCATCACGTTTGGGACGCTCGTCGCGGCCGGCCTGCCGGTGCTGCTCGCGATCTCCGCCGTGGTCGGGACGATGGGGCTGCTGGGTCCGCTCAGCCACCTCTCGCCGGTGTCGGACTCGATCAACTCGGTCGTGCTGTTGATCGGACTCGCCGTGGGCGTCGACTACGCGCTCTTCTACATCCGCCGTCAGCGCGAGGAGCGCGCCGCCGGACGTAGCGAGGAGGCGTCGCTCGAGGCAGCTGCCGCAACGTCGGGCCGCGCGATCCTGATCTCAGGCGTGACGGTGATGACGGCGATGAGCGGCATGTACCTCGCCGGCGCCGCCGACTTCGCCTCCTACGCCACCGGCACGATCGTCGTCGTCGCGATGGCGATGATCGGATCGGTCACCGTGCTCCCGGCGCTGCTGTCGAAGGTCGGGCCGCGGATCGACAAGGGCCGGGCGCCGCTGCTCGGCAAGGTCAAGGCGAAGGTCGCCGAGATCCGGATCTGGGAGCGGATCGTCGACCGGGTGCTGAAGCGCCCGCTGCTGTCCGCCGTGCTCTCGACGGCGCTGCTGGTCGCGCTCGCGATCCCGGCGTTCGGGCTCAACCTGGCCCAGGCCGGCGACGAGTCGCTGCCGCGTGACATGGAGGTCGTCCAGACGATCGACCGTGTCAAGGACGCGTTCCCGAGCGAGGGCGTCTCAGCCGACGTCGTCGTCGAGGCCGCCGACGTGACGGCAGCCCCGGTGACTGCCGCGATCGCCGAGCTCGGCGACGAGACGGCGAAGCAGCAGGACCTGTTCAAGGGCGATCTCGCCGTCGAGGTCAGCCCGGACAAGTCGGTCGCCGTGGTTTCGGTCCCGACGGCCGGCGACGGGTCCGACGAGCTGTCGAGCGACGCGCTCGACGTGCTCCGCGACGACCTGGTTCCGGCGACGCTCGGCAGCGCGGCGGGCGTCGAGGCCAACGTCACGGGCGAGGCCGCGCAGACGCGCGACTTCGTCGACAGCATGACCTCGCACCTGCCGTACGTGTTCGCGTTCGTGCTCGGCGCCGCGTTCCTGTTGCTGCTGGTCACGTTCCGCTCGATCGTCATCCCGATCAAGGCGATCGTGCTCAACCTGCTTTCCGTCGGCGCCGCCTACGGAGTGCTGGTCGCGGTGTTCCAGAACAGCTGGGCCGAGGGTCTGCTCGACTTCCACTCGAGCGGCTCGATCGTCCCCTGGCTGCCGCTGTTCATGTTCGTGATCCTGTTCGGGCTGTCGATGGACTACCACGTGTTCATCCTCACCCGGATCCGTGAGGCCTACGACAACGGCATGAGCACCGACGAGGCCGTTGCGCACGGGATCAAGAGCACCGCTGGAGTCGTGACGAGCGCCGCGATCGTGATGGTCGGGGTGTTCTCGATCTTCGCGACGCTGTCGCTGCTCGACTTCAAGCAGATGGGCATCGGCCTCGCGGTCGCCGTCCTGATCGACGCCACGATCATCCGCGGCGTCCTGCTGCCCGCAACGATGAAGCTCCTGGGCGACTGGAACTGGTACCTGCCGAGCAAGCTCGGCTGGCTGCCGCAGATCGAGCGCGAGGACGAGGCTCCCCAGCCCGCCGCCGCGTAAACCCGACGACAGCGCACGCCGCCCCGGCGCCCTTTCATGGGCGCCGGGGCTCGCGGCGCATCGGAGCTTCCAATGCCCACGTTCCTCTTACATCACCGCCACGACCCCGACGAGTGCGCCGCGTCCTTCGCCGCCTGGCAGGGCTTCGACAGCCCGCTCCGCCACCGCCCCGCTCCGTCGACCTGCCTGGCCGGCGGCCACGAGATGTGGTGGCACGTCGATGCCGCCGACCCCAGCGAGGCGCTCGCGCTGATGCCCCGCTACGTCGCCGAGCGCACCGAGCCGATCGCCGTCAGGGAAGTCGAGATTCCCTGACGCGATCTCACGGACTTTGCGGGCAGCTGAGTTGCCTCGCTTCCGGCGGTCCGGTTAGGCTCGCCCGGCTCAGCGGGAGGGGAGCTCTCGCGCGTCAAGGGAACGGGGACCATGAAGCTGGTGATCGGCATCGTCCGGCCTGAGAAGGCCAACGACGTACTGGAGTCGCTCTACCGCGCCGAAGTGCGTGGGGTCACGATCAGTCGTGTGCAGGGGCACGGAGGCGAGCTCGACCGGGTCGAGACCTACCGCGGCACGACCGTGAAGATGGGGCTCGCGGAGAAGCTGCGCTTCGAGATCGCGGTCTCCGACGACTTCGTCGACGCCGCGGTCGAGGCGCTCTGCGCGGGTGCGCGGACCGGTGAGGTCGGCGACGGCAAGATATTCGTGATGCCGCTCGACCGGGCGGTGCGGATCCGCACCGGCGAGACCGACCATGGCGCCGTGACGCCGGTGGCCAAGTGATGGGCCCGCTCGACCTCGTCGCCGTGACTGGTATCGACACAGGCGACACCGCGTGGATGCTGACCGCGACTGCGCTGGTGCTCTTGATGACCGTCGCGCTAGGGCTCTTCTACGCCGGGCTCGTCCGCTCGAAGAACACGCTCAACACGTTCATGATGTCGATCGCCGCGCTCGCTGTGGCGACCGTCACCTGGGCGGCTGTTGGCTACTCGATCGCCTTCGACGGAACCGGACCGATCGTCGGCGGCTTCGGCCACGCCTTCATGCAGGGGATCGACTTCGCGCCGCGCGACGAGCTCTCGACGATCCCGCACCTCGTGTTCTTCGCCTTCCAGGCGAGCTTCTGCATCATCACCGTCGCGCTCGTCTCGGGTGCCGTCGTCGAGCGGATGCGCTTCGGCGCCTACCTCGTCTTCGCGGCGCTGTGGTCGGTGCTCGTCTACGCCGTGCTCGCTCACTGGGGCTTCGGTGGCGGCTGGCTGATGGACAACGGCACGCTCGACTTCGCCGGCGGCATCGCCGTCGAGATGGCGTCTGGCTTCTCGGCGCTCGCAGCGGCGCTGGTCGTCGGGGCGCGCAAGGACTACGGCCGTCAGGCGCTGCTGCCGCACAACGCGGTCTATGTCGTGCTTGGCGCTGGCCTGCTGTGGTTCGGCTGGTTCGGCTTCAACGGCGGCAGCGGCTTCGGCACCGGCAATGCGAGCATCCTCGCGTTCACCAACACGCTGTTGGCCCCGGCCTGCACGCTGGTCGTCTGGTTCGCGCTCGACCTGATCCGCGGCCGCAAGGTGACCGCGATCGGCGCCGCGACGGCGATCATCGTCGGCTGCGTCGTGATCACCCCGGCGGGCGGCTATGTCAGCCCAGGTTGGGCGATGGCACTCGGCGCCCTGGCGGCACTGCCCTGCTACGCGATGATCGTCTGGCGGCCGCGCACGCGCGTCGACGAGACGCTCGACGTGCTCGCCGCCCACGGCGTCGCCGGCCTCACCGGCATCCTGCTGCTCGGCCTCGTCGCCCAGGAGTCCTGGAACGGCGTCTCCGACGGCCTGCTCTACGGCAACGCCGACCAGTTCCTCTGGCAGCTGATCGCGGCGGCCGCCGTTCCGGCCTACGCGTTCGGCGCCACCTTCATCCTGTTGAAGGTGATCGGAGCGGTGATGCCGCTGCGCGCGTCCGAGCACGAGGAGGCGCTCGGCATGGACATCGTCCAGCACGGCGAGGAGGCGTACGTCACCGGCGAGGGCGCGATCCTGATCTCGGCGCCCGATGCGGCCGAGAGCGAGACCGGGGTTCCAGTCGCGAACCCGGTCTAGCCGGCGTCGCGGAGGAACCGCTCGAGTAGATCGTTGAAGCCGGGGGCGTGCTGCACGGCATGTCCCCGGCCAGCGAGCTTCTCGCGCTCGCCCTCGAGTCCGGCGGCGAGGGCGTCGCAGACCGCCTCGATCGCCGGGTGGTGATTGCCGGACAGGACCAACGACGGCACGCCAGCGCGTGCCACCGCACCTAGATCCGGACGCGCGTCGCCCGGCGGACGCAGTCCCGGCGCGAGTCGACGTGCCTCGGCGAACGCGCGCTCCTGCTCCGGGTGATCCGGAAAACGGATGCGGGCGACCGTCTCGAACTCGACGCGTGCCTTCTCGCGCGCCTCGGGGTCGTCGCCGGTGTACGCCGCCGCGAGCGCCATGAACTCCTGGACCGCCGGCTGGTCGGCGGCCACCGCGAACAGCGGCGGCTCGATCAGCGTCAGCGAAAGCAGCCGCGACGGGTCGGTGCCCGCCGCGACCGCCAGGCCGACGCCGCCGTAGGAGAAGCCGACGCAGTGGGCGGGCCCGTCGGCGAGCAGCGCCGCGATGTCGCGCGCGTCGACCTCGTAGTCCTGTCGCTCCGCGGGCGGGCTCGGCGGATAGCCACGCCGCGCCGGCATCACCAGCCGCCACCGCTCGGCCAAGGGCTCCTGCGCGCCCCACGTCTGCTCGCGGTTGACGCCACCGTGCACGAGCAGCAACCGCTCACCCTCGCCCAGCGTCCTGACATCGAGCGGCTCGTCATTCATGGGCGGGACGCTAACGGTCGCGCGCGATGAGTTTCGGGCGCTCGATGGGTCATGTGTCTCGAAGGGGGTACAAAGAGACGCAGGCGACGAGAGGAGCAGACGATGTTCGGCGACACCAAGGCATTCAGCGGCTTTGCGGTGGACGACCTCGACAAGGCCGAGAAGTTCTACGGCGAGACGCTTGGACTGAGGGTCTCGCGCGAGGAGCCGATGGGCTTCCTGGTCCTTCACGTCGCGGGCGACCGCGACACGATGGTCTATCCGAAGCCCGACTTCGTCCCGGCGACCTACACAATCCTCAACTTCCCGGTTTCGGACGTCGACACCGCCGTAGACGGGCTCGTCGAGCGCGGCGTCGAGATCGAGCGCTACGAGGGCTTCGACCAGGACGACAAGGGCATCGCCCGTGGCGAGGGCCCGAACATCGCCTGGTTCAAGGACCCCGCTGGCAACGTGCTGGCGGTGCTCGACGAGATGTAAGCCGCGCCGCTTCGCTAGCTTCGTCGGTCGCGATGGCCGAGTTCATCTACACGATGCGGGAGCTGACGAAGGTCCACCCGCCGGACAAAGAGGTCCTCAAGGACGTCACGCTCGCCTACCTGCGCGGGGCGAAGATCGGCGTCCTGGGGCCGAACGGCTCGGGCAAGTCGACGCTGCTGCGGATCATGGCCGGCGTCGACACCGAGTTCCGCGGCGACGCCCAGCTCGCCGACGGGGCGACTGTCGGTCTGCTCGAGCAGGAGCCGGTGCTCGACCCGTCCAAGGACGTGCGCGGCAACGTCGAGGACGGCGTGCGCGAGCTGCGCGACCTGCTCGACCGCTTCAACGAGCTGGCGGCCAACTACTCCGACGAGACCGCTGACGAGTTCGCGCGGCTGCAGAAGGAGATCGACGCCGCCGACGCCTGGAACCTCGACACGCTGCTCGACACCGCGATGGACGCGCTGCGCTGTCCCCCCGGCGACGCCAGCGTCGAGAACCTGTCCGGTGGCGAGCGCCGCCGCGTCGCGCTCTGCCGGCTGCTGCTCGGCCGCCCCGACCTGCTGCTGCTCGACGAGCCGACCAACCACCTCGACGCTGAGTCTGTCTCCTGGCTCGAGCGCCACCTCGCCGACTACCCGGGCGCGATCGTCGCCGTGACCCACGACCGCTACTTCCTCGACAACGTCGCCGGCTGGATCCTCGAGCTCGACCGTGGCCGCACGCTGCCGTTCGAGGGCAACTACTCGTCGTGGCTCGAGCAGAAGCAGGCGCGGCTCCAGCAGGAGGAGAAGGAGGAGTCGGCCCGCCAGCGCACGCTCACCTCTGAGCTCGAGTGGGTGCGGATGAACGCCTCGTCGCGACTGACAAAGAACAAGGCCCGCCTCGCCCGCTACGACGCGCTGCTCGCCGAGGAGCGCAACGTCAAGCTCGACAACGTCGAGATCCACATCCCGGCGGGCCAGCGGCTCGGCGACGTCGTCGTCGAAGCGCAGAACCTGACCAAGAGCTACGGCGACCGGATGCTGATCGACGACCTGTCGTTCAAGCTGCCGCCTGCGGGGATCGTCGGGATCATCGGCGGCAACGGCGCCGGCAAGACGACGCTGCTGCGGATGATCACCGGCGAGGAGCAGCCGGACTCCGGCGTGTTGAAGGTGGGGGAGACCGTCGAGCTCTCCTACGTCGACCAGTCGCGCGACGCGCTCGACCCCGACAAGAACGTCTGGGAGGAGATCTCAGGTGGCGACGACCAGCTGACGATCGGCGACCAGAGCGTCAACTCGCGCCGCTACGTCTCGTCCTTCAACTTCAAGGGTTCCGACCAGCAGAAGAAGGTCGGCTCGCTCTCAGGCGGCGAGCGCAACCGCCTCCACATGGCGAAGCTGCTGCGCACCGCCGGCAACCTGCTGCTGCTCGACGAGCCCTCCAACGACCTCGACGTCGACACGCTGCGCGCGCTCGAGGAGGCGCTGCTCTCCTTCCCCGGCTGCGCCGTCGTGGTATCGCACGATCGCTGGTTCCTCGACCGCGTCGCGACCCACGTGCTCGCCTTCGAGGGCGACTCCAAGGTCACCTGGTTCGAGGGCAACTTCGAGGCCTACGAGACCTGGCGGCGTGAGCAGCTCGGCGACGCCGCCGACCATCCGCACCGCATGACCTACAAGAAGTTGATCGCCCGCGACTAGAGCCGGAACTTCGGCCGGCCCTGGTACCAGAACAGGTCGTCGTACTTGCCGGCGTCGACGTAGTAAGAGAACTGGCCGCGCATGCTGCCGAGGTCGAACGTCGCGCGACCCTTGCGGTCGACGTTCTTCGGCTTGGCGCCGCTCAGCGTGTAGCCGAACGAGTCGAGGATGTAGACCTTGAGCGGCCGGATCGTCGTGCCCTTGACGGTGATCCGAACCTTGCCCCCTCCGAGCTTGGCGAGCTTGACCTTCAGCTGGCGCGAGACCTCGGCCTGCGCACTGACGCCGGCGGCGATTCCCAACGCGGGATCGGCCACCACGTCGAACTTGAGGCTCTCGCGTGTCTTCGGGTTGCGCTTGAAGGAGAAGCTGCCGTTGGCCTTCGCGAGGACCTCGCGCGTCGCGATCGGCTTGACGTTGTAGCCGATCCCGTTCGGCGCGATCGTCCAGCCGCTGATCGTCACTGTCACCTTCGCGGCGACTGGCTGACCGGCGTCGTTGCGCACCGTGCCTGCGATCGCGCGTCCCTTCGAGGGCGATCCGGCGCAGAGCACGGTCCCGGCGCTGTCCTTGTTGCGTGCGCCCTTGCCGGCACAGCTCAGCTTCAGCGTCGTGGCGTCGGCGGCGACGGGGATCGACAGGGCGATGATCAGCGGCGCGGCGACTGCCGCGACTCGGCTACGTGTGGTCATGGAGCGGCAGCCTAAGGGGCCGCTACGTCGATCACCGATACGAGGTACGCAGCTGGAGCGTTGAGGCTGCCGTCGACAGCCTCGTTGTAGCGCTCATAGAGAGCGACCAGGTCGGCGCGCGCCGCGTCCCATTTGCCTTGCGGCTCGAGCGCGGCCTTTGCCAGCAAGGTCGGTCCGAGCTTCTCCTCGCAGTGGTCGACCCAGCTCTCGATGGAGTCCCACGCGACCGCGAGCGTGTGCCGCTCGAAACTCAGCGCGAGGTGGGAGTCGGAGAAGAGGTCGCGCACATACTCCTCGTCGCCCCACAGCACCGGCGGCTTCAGCTCAGGGGGCGGCGGAGGGAGATGCGCGCCGAGCGTCCTGAACATCTCGCCGTTCAGCCCGGTCGGTGTCCAAGCAGCGACCGCGATCCGCCCACCCGCGCGCGTCACGCGGACCAGCTCGTCCGCGGCCTGCTGATGGCGCGGCGCGAACATCACGCCGAAGACCGAGCTGACGCGGTCGAACAGCGCGCTGTCGAAGGGCAGCGCCTCGGCGTCACCCTCCACCCACTCGATCTCGACGCCCGCCTCGGCGGCGCGTGCACGGGCGGCGTCGAGCAACTCCGGAACCTGGTCGAGCCCGAGGACGTGGGCTCCACGCTGGGCGGCGGGGATCGCGGCATTGCCGCTGCCGGTCGCGACATCCAGAACGTCCTGTCCCGCCTCGACGCCGAGCCGGTCGACGGTCACGTCGGACGCGTCCTGGATCGTCGTCGCGATCTGCGGGAAGTCGCCTGCGGCCCACATCGCCCGCTGGCGCTGCTTGAAGTCGTCTGCTGCGTCCATCGCCGCTCCTCTCTAGACCTCTACGACCAGCGTAACCGGCCCGTCGTTGACAAGCGAGACATTCATGTGCGCGCCGAACACTCCGCCCTCAGCGCCGAGCTGCGCGCGCGCACGCTCATAGAGCGGCTCGGCGATCTCCCCAGGTGCCGCCCGCCCAAAGCTCGGCCGCGTCCCCTTGCGCGTGTCGCCGTAGAGCGTGAACTGGCTGACGCAGAGGATCTCGCCGCCGGTGTCGACCACAGACCTGTTCATCCGTCCCTCGCTATCGGGGAACACCCGCAAAGCGAGCAGCTTCTCGGCCATCCGGTCAGCCTGCTGCTCGCTGTCATCCCGATGCACGCCGAGCAGCACCAGCAATCCCGCGCCGATCTCGCCGACTACCTCACCGTCGACCGTGACCGAAGCCGCGCTGACCCGTTGCACTACCGCTCTCATCGGGCTCGATGATCGTCGTTCGCGCGGGCGAGCGGGGTTGCAAAGATAAGAACGGGTAATTACTCTGCGCGCGGATCGCCAACCGAACTGGAGGGAAGTGGTGCAGAAGCCCAGGCGCCTTGTGACGTTGTTGCTGGCGAGCATCGCCCTTGCCGTCCCCGCCACGGTTGCCGAGGGACCTGCCTTTGCGGCGCCGGGAGCAGTCGCTGCCCACTCGTGTGGTTCGGGCTATACGCATGCGAAGACCCCGGGTGGCCATAAATGCCTACGAGCAGGCCAGTACTGCTCCCACAAGCCTGGCTACGGCAAGGCATACAAGAACGCCGGTTATCGCTGCAAGCGCAACGGTCACCTCGAGCGTCGCTGACGAGCCTCGCTCAGCCGGCCGGCCGGCCGTTGGCGGTCAGCTTGACTTCGATGTTGCCGCGCGTGGCATTGGAGTACGGACAGACCGCGTGGGCGTCGGCGACGATCCGCGCGGCTTGCTCCGGGTCGTCGATCGCGGGCAGCGTGACGTCGAGCTCGACGGAGAGCTCGAAGCCGCGCTTCTCGGTCGGATGGAGATGGACGCGACTGTCGATCGAGGCGTCGCCGACCTCGGCCCTCTCACGTCGCGCCACCACGCCGATGGCGCTCTCGAAGCAGGCCGCGTAGCCGACGGCGAACAGCTGCTCGGGGTTGGTCTTGCCGCTGCCAGCCTCGCCGCCCGTCTCGGGTGGCAGGCCGAGCTGGACCTCGAGCGCGCCATCGCTGGTCTTGCCGTGGCCGGCGATGCGGCCACCGGTGACGGTCGCCTCGGCGGTGTAGAGAGTCTTGGTCATGCGCGCAAGGCTAGTCAGCGCCGCGCCGCCGGATGGCCTACGCCGGCTCGAAGGGGATCCGGCAGACGCGCAGGTCGACCCGCGGTGCGGCCGTTGCCAGGAACGGGATGCCCTCGGCGTCGAGCAGGGCACGTTGGCGCTCGCCCTGGGCGAGCGATCCATCGGCGCGTACGACACGCCACCAGGGCAGATCGGCGTCAGTCGTGCGCAGGACCGTGCCGGCGAAGCGCGGGGCGTCGGGGCTGACGTCGCCATAGGTGCGGACGAAGCCCTCGGGGATCGCCCGGACGGCGTCGATTACGCGCTGACGGGCGATGTTGTCGGGCGTCTGGCCGGCCACAGGGTTCCCGTGGATCGTTTCAGGCAGGATGTGGGCATGCCCACTCCTCCCAGCGGACGCAGCGTCAAGATCGACCAGGACGAGCGCGGGGGCTGGTCTTCGGACCGCCCGCGCCGCGATGGGGCGCCGCCGCGGCCGGCCGACCTGTCGGTGCGTTGCCGGGTGCTGCGTCCGATCGATCAGCTGCGTTACTCGCCCGGCAGCCTCGTGATTGTGGTGGCGCCAGTGGTAGCCGAGGGTGAGCGCTTCGCCGAGCGGTTGATCGAGGAGCGCGGTGCGCTGCTCTCACCCAGCAAGGTGCGCGGTCTGCTCGCTGGGCGGGTCGCCGAGGATGAGCTCGACGCGCGCGCCCAGGAGCTTCTGCACGCCGCGGCGCTGAAGCGGATCGAGGCGCGCGAGAGTGTGGTGGTCGTTACGGGCGAGCTGTCGCCCGAAGAGCGCGAGCGCTACGTCCGCCCGGCAGCCACGCAGAAGCGCCCGTGTCACGTGATCCTCGTCGAGCCCGCTCGCGAGCAGGTCGACGAGGACGATCGGCCGGCGCTCAACAAGCTGCGCACGGCGCTCGATGCCGGCAATCTCGGGGCGGAGGGCTTCAACACCGCGCTGCGGCTCGGACCGGGTTCGGTCGGCGACGTCAGGCGGATCGTCTTCAGGCCGCCGCCCAAGCAGGACTAGCGGATCCGACATCGCCGGCTGCACCGCAGGCGAGCATTTTTCCGGTGCTTGCGGGTTCGTGCAGCGGTTGTTCGAGAGAACTGGTGCAAGCAACCCCAGCGTGTGCAATACTGCGAAGCGATCCCTAGGGATCAGCGCCCCCGGCCGCTCCCTCCAATTGCGGTCGGGGGCTTTTACGTTCTCAGACGTAGAAAGCCCCGCAAATCAACACTCTTGTGGGCGCACTCCGCCGGACGTGCGATGCTCTTCCATGTACGGTCCTGTACTTCTCGTGATGGGAGCGGTCGATGTCTATGAGGCGGGCTGGAGCGGAGTTCCTTGGGACCTTCGTATTGGTCTTCGGAGGCGTGGGCGCGGCGGTGATTGCCGGCGAGCAGATCGGGTTCTTGGGCATCGCATTCGCCTTCGGCCTGTCGCTGCTGGCGATGGCCTATGCGATCGGTCCGGTGTCGGGCTGTCACATCAATCCCGCGGTGACGATGGGCCTGTTGGTTTCCGGGCGAATCGATATCGGTGAGTCCGTGCGTTACTGGGCCGCGCAGATCCTGGGAGCGATCGCGGCTGCGGGTCTGTTGCTGGCGATCGTGTCAGCACGCAAGGCGGGCTACGACGCTGGTGTAGAGGGTCTGGGTGCCAATGGCTACGGCGCGCACTCGCCCGACGGCTACCCGTGGGGCGCGGTGTTCACGGCCGAGGTGCTGCTGACTGCGTTCTTAGTGTTCACGGTCCTGGCCTCGACCGACCGGATCGCCAGCGTGGCGTTTGCCGGTATCCCGATCGGCCTGGTCCTCGTGCTGATCCACCTCGTCGGGATCCCGATCGACAACACGTCGGTCAATCCGGCGCGCAGCATCGGACCGGCGCTGTTCGTCGGCGACTGGGCGATCGAGCAGTTGTGGCTGTTCATAGTCGCGCCCTTAGCCGGCGGCATCCTGGCTGCGGCGGTTCACCGCTTCATCTTCTCCGGCACACCACCGGTTGCGCCCGAGGAGTCGGCGGTGGCCGCTCAGTAACGTCCCGTTACGCCGCGCGAAGGGTTCTTGGGGTTCCGGCCCCAAGGATCCTTCGGCGGTTGGCGCCGTCGCTCAGTTCAGCGTGCCGAGGGCCAGCGGGACGATCGCGGCCGCGCCGGACTTGCGCAGCTGGCCGCCGACCATCGCCATCGTCCAGCCGGACAGGCGGCGGTCGTCGAGCAACAAGCCGGTGCCAGGGGGCGGGGCGTCGGTGATCTTGAAGGCGCCGCGCACGTTCGCCGCCTGCTGGACGGCGTTGGCCATGTCGCGCTGCGGCGGCCGCTCGCCGGTGCGCTCGACCAGCGCGACGTGGGGTACGCCGAGCTCTGCCGCGACCAGCTCGGCGAGGCGGTCGAGCACGCCGCCGGCGAGCCGCGCTGCGGGGATCGCGGTCACCCAGTCGGGCGCCGCGCCCGCGCCGCGCACGACATCCGCGACCGCGACCGCGATCTCGTCGCCGAGTCGCCCGGAGGAAAGGCCGCGCTCGATTGCCGGCCACCAGCCACCGTCGCCGACGCGCGCCAGTGCCCAGCCCGGCGCGGTCCGTGCGTTCTCGGGGATCTTTCGCATCGCGCCGGTCTCGGGGTCGGGCGCCATCTTCTTCGCGTCGAGCTCGATCGGTCGCGAGCGCAGGTGGCGCTGCGCGAGCTCGACCAGCCCGGAATCCGGCGGGGTTGCGAAGCGCGGCGCGGTGCAGACGGAGCAGCGGCCGCAGTCGCGCGGGTCGGGATCGTCGAGCTCTTCCTGGAGAACGCGCATCAGGCAGCGTCCGTCGACGCCGTAGGCGGCCATCGCCTCCTGCTCGGATCGGCGCAAGGCGGTCACCTGCTCGTAGCGCGTCGCGTCGTAGGTCCAGTCGCTGTCGGAGACGATCTGCCAGCTCCTACCCGCCCGGCGCACAGCCCCCTCGACGTCGAGGATCTTCAGCATCGCCTCGATCCGCCCCATTCCGAGGTTGACGACGGCCATCAGCTGACGCGTCGTGCGGCCGCTCGCGCCTGCCGTCTCGAGCTCGGCGAGCACGGCCCGCACGCGCTCCTCGGACGGGAACGCCTGCTCGATGAAGAAGTCCTGGATCTTGCGGTCCTCGCCGCCGCGCAGCAGCACGACGTCTGCATGGTCGACACCGCGTCCGGCGCGGCCGACCTGCTGGTAGTAGGAGACGACCGAGCCGGGCGCCTGGAAGTGGACGACGAAGGTCAGGTCCGACTTGTCGTAGCCCATCCCGAGCGCGCTGGTCGCGACGACCGCCTTGACCTCGTTGCGCAGCAGCCGCTCCTCGGTCGCGATCCGCTGTTCGGAGTCCTGCTCGCCGCTGTAGGCGAGCGCCGGGACGTTCTGCGCGGTCAGGAAGCTTGCCACCTGCTCGGCGTCGCGCTTGGTCAGCGTGTAGACGATCCCCGAGCCGTCGAGCCGCGGCAGGTTCTCGACCAACCAGGCGAGCCGCTCGGCCGGCCGGGGCAGGTCGAGCGTCTCGAGCCGCAGGCTGGTGCGCGCCAGCGGACCGCGGTAGGAGCGCAGTGGCCCGCCGTCGGCGCCGGCGAGCTGCTCGATCACATCGGCGACCACGCGGTCGTTGGCCGTCGCCGTCGTCCCGAGAACAGCGACGTCGGGCGCCAGCGCGTCGAGCATGTCCTTGACGCGCCGGTAGTCCGGCCGGAAGTCATGTCCCCAATCCGAGATGCAGTGCGCCTCGTCGATCACCAGCAGCCCGACCGACGCCGCGAACAGCGGCAACATGTCGTCGCGGAAGCGCGGGTTGTTCAGCCGCTCCGGGCTGATCAGCAGCAGGTCGACGCTCCCATCCGCGAGCATCCGCCGCACGTCGTCCCACTCGTCCCGGTTCGTGCTGTTGACCGTGTGAGCCCGCAGCCCGAGCCGCTCCGCCGCCGCGATCTGGTTGCGCATCAGCGCCAGCAGCGGACTGACGATCAACGTCGGCCCAGCACCCGTCTCCCGCAACAGCGCCGTCGCCACGAAGTACACCGCCGACTTTCCCCAGCCCGTCCGCTGAACGCACAGCACCCGCGCCCGATCCTCGACCACGTCACGGATCGCCTCCAACTGATCCGGCCTGAACTCGACCTCCGCGACGCCGGTCAGCGTGCGTAGCCGGTCGAGGGCGGTATCGGCGAACGCCTGGGGCGGGGCGGAGGAGGTCACCCGTCCATCGTGTCAGGCGGTTCGGGCGCCGAGGGAGCACCACACGAAGTTGTTACACAAACAATCATATCTGCTGTGCTCGTTCCTGTAGCGTAGTGGCAATGCGGCGGACGACTTGGACAGACGAACGCATGGACGACCTCGCGCAGGGGATCGATCGGCGCTTTGAGCAGGTCGACCGGCGGTTCGAGCAGGTCGACCGGCGCTTCGACCAGATAGATCGGCGCTTCGAGCAAGTCGATCGGCGCTTCGAGCAAGTCGATCAGCGCTTTGAGCAAGTCGACCAACGTTTCGAGCAGGTGGACCGCCGCTTGGACCGGATCGACGACAGCATCCGACATCTGACTACCACGCTGATGTTGACCGGAGGAGGCGTCCTGGCGGCGATCGCCGGTGGCATCGCCACCGGCACTATCGGCGGCTGAACCGCTGTCCTAGCCGGGCTGCCGCTCGATCAGCTCGATCCGGTAGTCGTCCGGGTCGCGGACGAAGCAGATCAGTGAGCCGGTCGTGCGGCCGCCGGGGCGGTAGGGGGGCTTCTCGGGCTCGATGCCGGATTGGGCGAGGCCGGCGAGCGTGCCGTCGAGGTCATCGACCAGTAGTGCGATGTGGTTGTAGCCGGTGCCGAGGTCGTAGGAGTCGATGCCGTGGTTGTAGGTCAGCTCGAGCCGCGGATCCTCACCCGGCAGGCCCATGAAGACGTTGATCGCCTCGTCGCCGATCGGCATCCGCCGGCGCTCCTCGAAGCCAAGCGTCTCATAGAAGGCGACCGACCGGTCGATGTCGCCGATGCGGTAGCAGGTGTGCAGAAAGGAGGCCATGGTCATCGGGCGTCCATATTATCCCACAGCGTTCTTGCGTTCCTCTTTCTGAGCATACATTGCGGCATCAGCAATCTGCTTGATCTCATCAAGGCTCCCAATACCGGTCGATCCGGTCACACCGAGGCTGAACGCGACGACACCCGGCCTCTGCTGGAGGTCGGCCAGGATCTGTTCAGCTTGTTGCTGGGGGAGATCTGGAAGCACAACTGAAAACTCATCGCCTCCGAAACGGTACGCTGTGGCACCCTCTGGGATTGCGGCTCTGAGACTGGCACCAAACGTTCTCAGTAGGTCATCACCCGCCTCGTGTCCCTGTGTGTCGTTAATCGTCTTTAGTCCGTCGAGGTCGATGATGGCCAGTGAAAATTGACGACCGAGATCGACGTAGTGTTCGAGTATCTCGTCCCAAGCAAGTCGATTCTCGAGTCCGGTCAATGGGTCCCGGCGTGCCTCGCTCGAAGCGTCGCCGACTAGTGTTTGTGTAACTACTCCGCATACATAGCCAAGTGTCGCTACAAGACTCTTGGTATTTGTGCCTGACTCAACCCCTATCTCGTCAGCAAAGGCCTCGCCTAGTTTGGTGCCGATACGAATAACCTCGCTTGGCGAAACCTGGGCATCTACCATGTTTCTCGCAGCATCGGCGAGAGTATCTGAGTCGTCCGCTCCGACGAGCGCGTCATTGAACGCGGAGCCGAATGGGTCGAGGTCGGGCACCGCGATGCGTGCAAGTAGTGGGTCTTGCCGCAAGGAGCGTCTCCATGCAAGCAAGACACGATCCAAACGCGCTTGCTCTAGTAGACCTGGAATTCCGCCACGCTCATTCGTCCGGGTGCCGGCTAGACGGATCTAGGCCAAACGGCGGAAGCTTGCTCGGCTAGCGTCCTTTGGCGAGTCGAAATGATCTCTGGAGAGAGGTCCGAAAGATGCTCCGCATCGGGTAGAAGGTTGCCGCTTGGGACGCGGACCTCGCTGCTAGCGCGAGTCACGAACTGATTTCCGAGATAAAACGGCCACTGCCCAATATCGTCGGTGACGAATGCTGGCCATTCTGTCGGGTCCGGTCGCCGCGGCATCAGCGTTGCCAAGCGATATTCAGCGTCTTCGGCCTCGGACACCAAACCAGGAAGCGGCTCCCCTGCCTCCGCTCTTGCTAGGGACACGAGCAAATACTTTGCGATACGAGTACGGGCGATCCGGCGCGTGGCAAGGGCATCGGTGAAGTCGCGATCGGCGGGCACGATCTCCTTTACCTCTTCGAATACCTCTGCGGTCGTTGTGATCTCCTGATCCGTAACGCGCACCGCTGCCTCGCTATAAGCGCGCTCTGCAGTGCCCCCACCGATGCCACCCACGATCAACCCCCGGACGGACCAGTTGATAACCGCGCGCAAGAGCAACGCAAGCTCGTCGGTCTGGAAGCGGCGGAAGCCAGCAAGCAGAAGGGGGCGATTCTGCTCTAGCCCGAGGCGGAGCAGGGTGTCGATGTGTGGCGCGATACTGGGGTTATCCACCCAGAACGGGTGATCACTGCTTAATAGTGCGGCGTACTTCGGAGCGGCGGACTCCAGCGTCGCCGCAAAACTGACCGACGTGCTGCTCGTTGTGATCTCTGCCTTCATTCGGGCATATAGATCACGCTCGCGCGTTGCCCCACGGATTGAGCTCCAAAGATGGCGAACGAAAGTAGTTACGCCCTCCTCGTTAGTACTGGCCTCAAGGGCTGTAAGAGCGCCCATCCAATGGGACTTGACAGTGTCAAGGTCGTCGCGTGCCAGCCCAAAGAGATAGTTCTTGAGTAGGTCGGCGATCGTGAGATCCTGACCTCTGGCGTTGAGCGTCTCGAAGATGAGGAAAGCGTCTGCCTCGTCCGACACCTCGACAGTAATGATGCGCGCCCTGCGATCCAGAAACTCCACCCAGCCGAGGAGTGTCTCGGCCCAATGCGAGCCGCTGTTTTGGGTCTCTGCACCGATCTTGTCTTCAAAGAATGAGAGAGCGCGCGATATTCGGGTCTCGCGGGCGGCGTTCTCGTTTGGATGGGTGATCGCGTTCAGGAGTGCGGGTCGATCATCCTCGGCTAGTTCGAGTCGCGGAATACTGCCTCCCGCTCTCAAGTCATACGCCAAGATGTAGTCACGCTCGATAACCTGCGCTCGCTCGGCATCACCGCGCCGCAGGAACTCGTTTCGGAGAGCGGTGAACAGCAGGGTTGTGGTGGCGAGCCGCTGCTGCCCATCGATGATGGTTGTGGCCCCAGTCTCGTCAGAGGTGAGAACCACGGTTCCGAGGAAGTACTGTGATGCTGGCGATCCAAACGCCGCGCGAAGATCCCACCAGAAGTCGTTTATCTGCTCGGATTCCCAGGAGTACGGACGTTGGTAGGGCGGTACCGCTAAGCGACCCTCGCGGAGGACGTGACCGATGCCCTCGAGCTCGGTGGCTATCGGTGTGAGTTGACGCTGGACCATAGGAAGCGTACGCCACATTATCCGAGCGACCAGCTTCGTGGAGCGCTTGTGACGGATAGCCTGGCGCGGTGGGCAGCTTCAGGCGGTCGGGGGTCTTCGGTCTGGTCGGCGTCGTCGTGGTGGCGGCGGTCGTTGCTGCGATCGCGTTGACGATGGGGTCCGGTCAGGCGAACCCGAAGCCGGCACTCGCGCTGATCTTCGGCGTGATCGCGCTGTTCATGGTCACCTTCTTCATCCTCCAGGCACGCGACGTGTCGCGGGCGGCGGGGGAGACGGCGTCGGTAGCACGGCCCCGGGGCGAGATTGCCGATCCTACGACCCTCAGTGAGCCCGAGCTCTGGGCCGCGCTTGCCACAGGCCCGATCACCAGCGAGGCCGTCGAGGCCCGCAACGCCCAGTGGGACACGGTGCGCAGCAGCATCCGACTCGGCTGGCTGATCACGCCTCTGATCTTCGCCGCCGTCGTTCCCATGTACCTGTTCGGAACCTTTATCCCGATCTTGATCGGCGCTCCGCTGATCGGCCTGATCGCGCTCTCCAAGTCGTTCAGCCTCCTGCGCGGTGGCGGCGAGCTCGATCGCGGCTACGACCGAGTCGGCATCGCGATGCAGCCGCTCGGACTCGACCTCGTCGAGCGCCCCATCGTCTGGTTCAAGCCCCGCTTCGACCGCCCGCTCTTCTCACCAGATTTCCTCGGCGCTGTCGTCATGGCCGGCGAGCGTCACGGTCGCCAGGTCTCTGTCTGCTTTCCCGGCGGCGAGCTCCACACCCCCAGCGCCGTCACGATCGGCGTCCCACTCCCCGAGTTCGATGTCCGCTACAAGAAAGGCCGGCTCCGCGCCGACCCCGGTAGCCCCGCCGGCATCGGCCACTCCCTCAGCTCCCTCCCCAAATCCAAACGCTGGAAAGGCGTCAAGGTCGAGGGCAGCCCCGACGGCCTAATCGTCTACCGCTCCTCCAGCTCCGAAGGCGACTGGCTCTGCGACCTCTGGCTAGCCGAGCGCATCGCCACCGCCATCGGCTGAGCTACTTCGAGTACATCGCCTCGATCTCGTCGGCGTACTTGTCGACGACGACCGCGCGCTTGACCTTCAGGGTGGGGGTCAGCTCGCCCGTCTCCTGGGAGAGGTCGTGCGGCAGGATCGTCAGCTTCTTGACCTGCTCGACCTGGGCGTACTTCTTGTTGACCTCGCCCATGTGACGCTCGAGCTCGGCAAGGACCTCGGGGCTCGCGGCGAGCGCCGCGAGGTCGGTCGGCAGGCCGTTCGCCTGCGCGTACTCCGGCGCCTCCTCGGGGTCCAGCGTCACCAGGGCGGTGAGGTAGGGAAGCCGGTCGCCGACCATCACGCACTGGCTGACGAGCGCGTGCTGCTTCATGTCGCCCTCGAAGTTCGCCGGGGTGATGTTCTTGCCGCCGGCGGTGATGATGATGTCCTTCTTGCGGCCGGTGATCTTCACGAAGCCGTCGCTGTCGATCTCGCCGAGGTCACCGGTGTGCAGCCAACCGTCGACGAGCGTCTCGCGCGTCGCGTCGTCTTTCTTGTGGTAGCCCTGGAAGATGTTCGGGCCGGCGATGCAGATCTCACCGTCCTCGGCGATCTTGACCTCGACTCCGGGAAACGGAAGCCCGACGGTGCCGAACTTGAAGTTGTCGGGGCGGTTGATCGAGGCGGCGGTCGAGGTCTCGGTCATGCCGTAGCCCTCGAGGATCAGGACGCCGGCGGCCCAGAAGAACTCGAGGATCTCCTGGCTGATCGGCGCCGCGCCGGTGACGCAGAGGCGGACGTTGCCGCCGAACAGCGCGCGGATCTTGCTGAGCGCGAGCTTGTCGGCGAGCGCGTACTGGCGCTCGAGCAGGAAGCCGGGGCGGCGGCCGTCGCGCTCGGCGGCGCGGTACTTGCGGCCGGTCGCGATCGACCAGTCGAGGATCTTCTTCTTGGCGCCCTCGGCGGCCGTCGCCTTGGTGTAGATCTTCTCGAAGATCCGCGGCACCGACGGCAGATAGCTCGGCTTGACCGCGGCGACGTCGTCGATGATCAGCTTCGGGTCGCGCGACCAGTAGGCGATCGTCGAGCCGAGCTCGAGCACCGCGAACTGGATCAGCAGCGCGAACGAGTGGGCGAGCGGCAGGAACAGGTAGACGACGTCGCCCGAGGCGACGACGTTCTCCTCGACGACCATGTCGACCATCGCGCGGTAGTTGGCGTGCGAGATGACGCAGCCCTTCGGCGGGCCGGTGGTCCCGGACGTGTAGATGAAGGTGCAGACGTCGTCGCCGGTGACCGACTCGTAGCGGGCGACCCAGTCGCCGTCGGCGATCGCCTTGCCGCGCTCGATCAGGTCGTCGCTGGAGATCGCGTCGCCGGCGGTCCCGACCATCAGGATCACGTGCTCGAGCTTCGGCAGCGTGTCGCGGACGGCGCGGACCTTCTCTAGCTGCGCCTCGTCCTCGACGACGACGACCTTGGCGTCGGAGTCCTCGAGGACGTACTGGCACTCCTCGGGCGAGTTGGTCTGGTAGATCGGCACGACGGTCGCGCCGGCCGACAACGCCGCGAAGTCGTGGTAGCTCCACTCGGGGCGCGTGTTGGCGAGGATCGAGACCTTGTCGCCCTTCTCGACGCCGAGCGCCATCAGGCCCTTGGCGAGCTCGCGCACCGTGTCGCCGACCTCGGTGAAGCTGCGCGTCTTCCAGCCGCCGTCGTTGAACATGACGGCGGGACTCGAGCCGTGCTTGGCGGCGGCCCGCGGCAGTAGGTCGGCGATTCCGGTAGTGGTGGTGGCGATCTCGGTCATGGTCACGCGGCGATTCTATGCGTGCGCGCGTCGATCCAGCCAGCCACATCGGCGATCACGCGATCGCGCTCCGGCTCGTTGAGCACCTCGTGGTAGAGGCCGTCGTAGGCGATCAACGTGCTGTCGTCGCTCGCGGAGCGTTCGTCGACAAGCTTGCTGCCGGCGTTGTCGACGAGCCGGTCGCCGCTGCCGTAGACGGTCAGGATCGGCAACGTCAGCTCGGGTAGCCGCTCGCCGAACGTGGCGACCGTCGCGGCGATCTCGCCGACGGTCCGTGCTGGCAGCATCCCGCGGTGGTTGAGCGGATCGTTGTCATAGGCGCGCACGACCTCGGGATCGCGGCTGACCGTCGTCCCGTCGATCTTGTAGATCGGCAGACGTGGCGCGATCGCGGAGAGGGTGCGGACCGCGATGCGCGACGCAGGATTGGCTTCGAGCACTGCGAGCGGCGCCGACAGGGCAAGACCGGCGAGCTCGTCTTGGTAGCGCAGCGCATAGGACAAGGCGATCAGTCCGCCCATGCTGTGACCAAGCAAGACGATCGGTAGCCCGGGATGGCGATCGCGGACGACGTCGTTGAGCGTGTGTAGGTCGGCGACGGCGTTGTCGACGCGGTCGACGTAGGCGCGCGGTCCGCCGGAGCGGCCGTGGCCGCGGTGGTCGATAGCGTAGACGGCGTAGCCGTGGGCGGTCAGCCGGCCGGCGGTCCAGGCGTAGCGTCCACTGTGCTCGGCGCCGCCGTGCGCGATCGTCACGATCGCACGCGGATCGCCCTCGGGCAGCCATGCCTGCCAGTAGATCTCCAGGCCGCCGACTCCGTCGAACCGACCCTCCTCGTGGCGCGCCTCCATGCGGCGGATCAAATCAGCTCGACCGCGCAGCCGCCGCGCTGCGACGATGGGGGCGTGAGTACCGAGCGCAACAGCTGGGTTCCCGCCAGCGCGGGGGGAGCCGACGGCCCGACGATCGCCGAGTCGCTCGGTGGCCGACTGGGAATCGTCGAGTCGGGCCTACCGGCGATCGCCTATGTGACGGCCTACACCGCGACCGGTCAGGACGCGACGCTGTCGGCGGTGATCGCGTTTGCGATCGGCGTCGTGCTCGCGATCGCGCGACTCGCCCGCCGCCAGACGGTCCGCTACGCGCTGTCGGGCCTTGCGGGGGTGGCATTGGCCGCGTTCATCGTCTCGCGCACCGGCCGCGCGGAGGATTTCTTCCTGCCGGGCCTGCTGATGAACGCCGGTTACGCGCTCGCCTATCTGATCTCGATCCTGGTCGGTTGGCCGCTGCTCGGCGTCTTCGTTGGCGCGATCACCGGCCAGGGCATGGCATGGCGCGACGATCCAGAGCAGGTGCGCGCCTACTCGCGTGCGAGCTGGATCTGGGTGGCGATGTTCCTGCTGCGGCTCGCGGTCCAGCTACCGCTCTACCTCGCCGGCGCGGTCGTCGCGCTCGGTGTGGCACGGGTGGCGATGGGCGCCCCGTTGTTCGCGATCGCGGCTTGGCTGTCCTGGCTGCTGTTGCGCCCGCCGCCCGAGCCGGAGCCGGAGCCGGCCTGACCCGGTCGGCGGCCATCCGCCATGATGCGGCCCGTGACCGGCGCACCCGCCACCGAGGCGAAGCCCCATCAGCACAAGCGTCCGGACCGCCGGCTGCTCAACGCGGTGCTCGTGGTCGGCATCGCCGACGCGCTGTTGCTGGTCGTGCTCCTGTACTTCGCGTTCGTCGATCGCAGCGACGCCGCGGTCAGCGTGCTTGGGCCGATCCATGGGATCGGCTATCTGTTGCTGCTCGGCCTGACCGGACGCGGCGCGGTCGACGATCAGTGGGGCTGGTGGTTCCCGGCGCTGGTGCTCGTGACCGGCGGACCGATCGGGTCGTTCATCGGCGAGATCGTTCTGCGCCCGCGGCTGCGCGACTAACCTCGAGCCCATGTGGCTCAACGCGGTTCGCTACGGGATTCCGCTCGTGCTCGTCGTCGCGGGCATCGTCTTCGCCTTGATCGACCACGACGGGACCGGTGCGGAGACGTGGGCGATGTTCACGGGCGCAGGCGTGTCCGTGCTTTTGCTCAACGTGCTGTATCGCATGGGCGTCGAGGGCGACAGCGACCGCGACCGTGAGGAGCAGGCGCGCGAGTACTTCGACGAGCACGGTCGTTGGCCTGATCAAGGCGGCTGACGCCGCGCTTTCCAGCTAAATCACACGATAGGGCTGGACATCTGGGCCAAGAAGGCTTATAAGTCCGGACTATGGCGGAGGGGACGGTGCCAGACCAAGAGGCGATCGACGACGTCAGGCGCGAGGCGCGCCTGGAGGCGCTCGCGGCGATCCACGATCTCGAGCAGTTCGTTCGGGCCGATGAAGGGATGGGAGGCATCGACGCGATCCGGATCGGTGTCCTCTCGCAGCAGGTGACCGAGAAGGTGCGCGTCTACCGGATGACCGTGAACGTGGGCGATGAGCCGGCCCAGCGCGAGCGCCTGGCCGATGTCGAGAATGGCGCGCACAACGGTCTCGGCCGCCGCAGGCAGAAGTTTTAGACACGTTCGTCCCTTCCACTGAAACAATCGCGTTGCGCCGGCGGGGGCTGGCGCATGAATACAACCAATTGGGAGGGTTCAGATGGAGAGGGTGAATCACGCACGCCGTCGAGGCGTGCTTGTAGGAGTCATGGCTGCAGCGCTTGTCGCAACTGCGCTGCCGGCGGGAGCAACCGCGGACGGGCCGGGTGTCGGCACGCCAACGGTCGTAACGCTCGGTGACTCGGCGATCTCCGGTGAGGCCGGACGCTGGGCAGGTAACACCAACAACTCGTCGGCGAACGTCGACGCGCTCGGCTCGACCGCGTACCACGACATTCCGGGAGCGGAGTCGATTCCGGGCTGTCACCGGTCACAGAGTGCTCAGGCGCACATCGGCGGCGGTGTCGTCAGTGCCAACCTGGCTTGCTCTGGTGCGAAGACCTCGACCTCGGGCACGGCCTCGGGCGAGGACTTCAAACCGGGGATCGACTTCTACAGCGACGCATCGGGCCGTAAGGGTCAGGCGCTGCGCTTGCAGGAGTACGCCGCGACCCACAACGTCAAGGCGGTTGTGGTGATGGTCGGTGCGAACAACTACGGCTTTGCCGACGTCGTTCAGCGCTGTGTTCTCAACTGGGCGTCTTCGCCGACCTGGTGGAAGAACTACTGCCACGACGACGCGGACATGGTGTCTAGGTTCACGCCGGCCGCGCAGGCGACGCAGACGACGGCGGTCAAGGACGCGCTGCTGCGCGTCGCGCAGGCGATGACCAACGCCGGCTACTCGTCGGGTCAGTACAAGATCCTCGGCCAGACCTACTGGTCGCCGCTGCCGCGCGGCAACCAGTTCCGCTACCCGGAGTCCGGCTACTCGCGCCAGACGACCGGCGGCTGTGGCACCTGGAACGCTGACGCGAACTGGGCCAACGACGTGGTCGTCGCGGCGCTCGGCAACACGATGAAGAACGCGATCACGGCGAGCGGGTTGACCAATACCGCTGTGATCGACATGGCGACGGCGCTCAACGGGCGGCGGCTGTGTGAGAACACCGTCGGCCTGCTCGAGGAGGAGGGGCTCGCGAACTGGACCAGCGCCGGCGCGGTGGACAACACCGAGTGGGTTGCGCAGATCCGGACGCTGACTACGGTCTTCGGGCCGTACCAGGTCCAGGAGAGCCTGCATGCCAGCTACTGGGGGCAGAAGGCGATGCGCAACTGCCTGCGGCTCGCCTACAACGGCGGCACGCCGATCGGCGGCAGCTGCGTCCGAGCGAGCAATGGGCTGAACGCCCAGGGCGAGCCGAACATGGCGCTCGTGCCGTAGTAAGGACGGAAGCTCCGGTCCCGCGCTCACCGCGCGGGGCCGGTTCCCGTCAGTGCCCGGCGCGGGCGAAGAGCTCGGACATCTTTACGCCGAGCTCGTCCGCGAGAACAGCGACCGTCGTGACCGACGGGTTGCGCTCGCCACGCTCGATCCCGCCGATGTAGTTGCGGTGGACGCCTGTGCGCAGGCCGAGTTCCTCTTGCGAGATGCGGTTGTCGCCACGCGCTTCGCGGATCACGTGGCCCAAGCCGACGAGAAGGGGTGACGGCTCGGACATCGAGGGCCAAAGGTCGCAGCCCAGTCGTGTCTTATCTACAGCCTGAACGTGTTGATCAGGATGGTTTAGCTTTGAGTAATCCGGTGTACCATGTAAGTGCTCACCTGGTGAGCCGCCCCTCGGCCCTCCCTCCAATAGGCCGGGGGGCTTTTTGCAGGCTTCAGCCTCTTGGCGCAGCGACCGATGAGAACTCGGATGAATGCCTCCGAGACACTGGGCGCTCAGCGGAACGCGATGATCCTCGCCGCCGGCCTGTTCGCGGGCGGCTCGTTGCTGACGCTCGTCGCGACGGTTGCTCCGCACTCGCCCGACGCCGACATCGCCGGCGCCTGGGTGGTCACCTTCTGCAGCGCCCTCGTGGCCGCGGTCTACTGGCTCGGTCGCGACAGCCTGCCGCACTGGGCGCTCTACATCGGGGTCGCGCTCGGGACCCTGATGATCTCGTCCGGCATCTACATCAACGGCGAGCGCGACGGCGGGGCTGCTGCGCTGAACGAGGTCTACTACGTCTGGCCGGTCGTCTTCGCGGCCTACTACTTCCCGGTTCGAGCACTGATCGGCGAGCTCGCCTTTGTCGCCGGCTGCTACGCGATCGCGCTAGCGCTTGTCGCGCCGGGACCGATCGCCGTGACCCGCTGGCTGATCGTCGTGACGATGCTGGTCGGCGTCGGGGGGCTGATCAGCCGTCTCCAGGCACGCGTCGAGGAGCTCGTCAAGCGACTCTCGGAGTCGGCTCGGCGTGACGCGCTGACCGGCCTGCTCAACCGCCGCGGCTTCGAGGAGCGACTCGACGCCGAACTGGCGCGAGCGACGCGCGGCGAGCGCCCTGTTGCGCTGATCCTCGGCGACGTCGACCACTTCAAGACCGTCAACGACCAGCTCGGCCATCCTGCCGGCGACGCGGTGCTCTTGCGCATCGCCGGCGTTCTGGAGGGCATCGGACGGCGCGGCGACACGGTCGCGCGAATCGGCGGCGAGGAGTTCGTCTTCATCGTGCCCGACGCCGATGCCGAGATGGCCTTCGAACTGGCCGAGCGTGCGCGCGTCGCACTGCAGCGGACCTTCGCCGACGAGCCGATTCCGCTGACGGCGAGCTTTGGGACAGTCGCCTTTCCGGTCGACGGCACCACCGCCGATTCGCTGCTCGAAACCGCCGATCGCGCGCTCTACACGGCGAAGAACGGCGGCCGTAACCGCTCGACACGCGCTAGCTCCGTCGCGGCGTAGCTACAGGCGCAGCAAGGCGATCGCGTCGGGGACGCCGGAGGTGGCGCCTGGGAAGCGAGGCGACCAGCCGAGCTCCTGCTTGATCAGCGCGTTGCTCGAGCGGGCCGATCGGGTGACCGCGAGCACTGGATCGCGGCCGCCGGCAAGTCGCGCTATCGGGGCCGGTATCGACCGCGGCGGACCGACGCCCAGCGCCTTCGCCGTCAGGGCGATGAAGTCGCGGAAGGTGATCGGCTCGTCGTCGGCGACGTGGTAGAGCGCACCGGCGGGCGCCCGCTCGGCGGCGTCGCAGAGCGCGGTGGCAACGTCCTCGACGCGGACGACGTCCCACCAGTTGTCGCCCTTCCCGATCACCGCGAAGCGGCCGGGCTGGCGCAGCCGGGCGACGAACTCCTCGACGTACCAGCCACCTGCGCCGTAGACGTGTGAGGGACGGACGATCGCTGTGGGCAGACCCGATTCGCTCACCAGCCGCTCGCCCTCCCGCTTCGAGCGGCCGTAGGCGGTCTCGACCGGCAGCTCGGACTGCTCGTCGAGCAGGGCGCCACGCGCGTCGCCGGTAACCACCGTCGAGGCGAACACGAAGCGCGGCGAGCCGGCCGCCTTGCACGTCTCCAGGAGCCGTCGTGTCCCGTCCACGTTGACGGTGCGGATCCGCTTGACACTGCGCTGCGAAGCGATCTCTGCGGCCAGGTGGATCACGCACTCGGGCGCGGCTGTCGCGACCGCCTCCGCCAGCGCCACGCCGTCGTCGGCGCCGAGATCGCCGAAGACCTCAGAGATGCCGGCGGGCGCCGAGCCGGGCCGCCGCACGAGCGCGGTCACAGTGTGGCCGCGCGCGAGCAGCTCCCGGCAGGCGTAGCCGCCGACGAACCCGCTCGCTCCCGTCACGAGAACCCGCATCGGCTCAGTGTGACCGCTAGCCGCCCGCGCTGTAGGAGTGCGCCCCGGTGCCCGCAAGCCCGCCACCGTCGACGATCAGGTACTCGTCGCGGATCGGGTTGCCGTCGAGGAAGCACTCGAGGATCTCGCGCGTTCCGGCGGCATAGCGGGCCTGGGCGGACAGCGACGAGCCCGAGATGTGCGGCGTCATGCCGTGGTGGGGCATCGTGCGCCAGGGATGGTCCGGCGGAGCCGGCTGCGGGAACCAGACGTCGCCCGCATAGCCGGCGAGCTGCCCGCTCTCCAGTGCCCGCACGATCGCGTCGCGGTCGCAGATCTTGCCGCGTGCGGTGTTGACCAGATAGGCGCCGCGGCGCATCTTGCCGAGCAGCTCGTCGTCGAATAGATGCTCGGTCTCTGGATGCAGCGGCGCGTTGATCGTGACGACGTCGCAGGCCGGGACCATCGCCTCGGCCGACTCGTGGAAGGTGAGCCCGAGCTCCTGCTCGACCGCGTCCGGCAGTCGGTGGCGGTCGGTGTAGTGCAACCCGACGTCGAACGGGGCGAGTCGGCGCAGGACCGCCGTGCCGATTCGTCCCGCGGCGACGGTGCCGACCTGCATCCCCTCGACGTCATAGGACCGTGCGACGCAGTCGGCGATGTTCCAGCCGCCGTCGGTGACCTGCTGGTAGGACGGGATGTAGTTGCGCACCAGTCCGAGGATCATCATCACCACGTGCTCGGCGACGCTGATGCTGTTGCTGTAAGTGACCTCGGCGACGGTGACGTCGTTGGCGATCGCGGCGTCGAGGTCGACGTGGTCGGAGCCGATGCCGGCGGTGATCGCGAGCTTGAGCTTCGGCGCCTTGGCGATCCGCTCCGCGGTCAGGTAGGCCGGCCAGAACGGTTGCGAGATGACTACGTCGGCGTCCGGGAGCTCGCGCTCGAAGACGGAGCTCTCGCCCTCCTTGTCGGAGGTGACGACGAGCTCGTGGCCGGCCGCCTCGAGGAACTTGCGCAGTCCTAGCTCACCCGACACGCTGCCGACGAGCTCGCCGGGCGTGAAGTCGAGCGCGCTCGGGGTTGGCGTGGTTTGACCATCCGGGTACCCATCGATCTGCGGTACGCCGTCACGCGCGTAGTCGGGTGGGTAGCCGTCGACCGGATCGTCGTACAGCACGCATAGAACCTTGGCCATCACGTCCTCTCCCTCGTCGGACCCTCTATTGGTGCGAGCTTAACTGCTATACGAGAGGGCGATGAGCGCTCGATGCACGCACCTCGACCAGATCCAGATCGACGCCCCGGCGAGCGTCGCCGGATGTGAGGACTGCCTGCAGATCGGCGCGAGTTGGGTGCACCTGCGGCTCTGCATGACGTGTGGGCACGTCGGCTGTTGCGACTCGTCGCAGAACCGTCACGCGAGCAAGCACGCCGCCGCGACGGCACATCCGATCATCCAGTCGGCCGAGCCGGGCGAGGACTGGTTCTACTGCTACGTCGATGACGTGATGTTCCGCGCGGCTCGGTAGTCGATTCGCTGGCAGGTGCGCTGCTCGCTGGAGCGCAGGATCGCGTCGCATATCTCGGCGACGCGGTAGCCGTCCTCGAACGTGGCGCCATAGGGCGCGACCTCACATTCGCCGGCAATCGCGCACAGCAGGTGATGGATCTCGTTGACGAAGGTGTCCGACCAGCTCAGCAGGTGGCCCGGTGGCCACCAGTGCTCGATCTGGGTCTCGCCGGGCCCGGTCACCAGTACGCGCCGGAAGCCCTGTGCCTCGCTGCCGGGTCGCGTGTCGTCGACGTAGACCTCGAGCTCGTTCATCCGCTCGAGGTCGAACGCCAACGATCCCTTGGTTCCGCTGACCTCGAAGCTCAGTGCGTTGCGGCGGCCGTGGCAGAGCCGCGACGCCGAGATCGAGCCGCCCGCGCCATGCTCGAACTCGATCGTCGCCTCGACGGTGTCGTCGACGTCGACCGGGCCGCCAGGACGCTCCGGGAAGACGGTTCGAACCCGGCCATTGACCGCGACGATCTCGCCGACCAGGAAACGCGCGAGATCGATGACGTGGGCGCCGATGTCGCCGAGCGCGCCCGATCCCGCGCGCTGGCGGTCGAGCCGCCAGACGTACGGCGACTCCGGGTCGGCAAGCCAGTCCTGCAGGTAGGCGCCGCGAAAGCTGTGGATCTCGCCGATCTCACCGGCCGCGATCATCGCTCGCGCGAGGCGCACCGCCGGCACGAAGCGGTAGTTGAACCCGCACATGTGGACGACTCCGGCAGCCTCGGCCGCCTGCCAGAGCTCGTGGCTCTCGGGCGCCGTCCGGCCGAGCGGCTTCTCGCCCAGCACGTGCTTGCCGGCGCGCAGCGCGGCGAGCGTCGGCTCGGCGTGGAGGTCGTTGGGGCCGACGTTGTCGAATAGCGCGATGCTCGGGTCCTCGACGAGCACGCGCCAGTCGGTCGTCGCCCGCTCGAATCCGTAGCGGCGCGCCATCTCGGCGACGGCCTCGGGGCGGTGGCCGACCAGCTCGACGAGGCGCGTCTGGAGCGGGGGCGGCCAGGCCATGTAGGCGAGGGTGCGCAGCGCATGGGCGTGAGCGCGTCCGATGAAGCCGTGGCCGAGCATCCCGACGCCGAGGCTTGGAACCGTCGTGCTGCCCTCAGGCGCCAGTCCGTTCACCACGTCCACTTTGCCCCGCCGGTGTCGATAGGTAATCCTCTGCTTCGTGGAAGCAGCGATCGACGTCCAGCGGTTGCACGTCATCCGCGGTGGCAACGAGGTGCTTCACGACGTCACGCTCGCGGTGCCGAGAGGGTCGGTAACTGGCCTGCTTGGTCCGAGCGGCTGTGGCAAGACGACGTTGATGCGCTCGATCGTCGGTGTTCAGATCGTGGCGGGCGGTGAGGTGACGGTGCTCGGCGAGCTCGCCGGCGCGGCGGGCTTGCGGTCGCGTGTTGGCTACGTGACGCAGGCGCCCTCGGTCTACAGCGACCTGACCGTGGTCGAGAACCTCCGCTACTTCGCCCGTGTCGTCGGCGTCGAGACGGAGCGCGTCGCGGCGGTGATCGAGACCGTCGGCCTCGGCGGCCGCGAGGAACAGATCACCGGGTCGCTGTCCGGCGGCCAGCGGGCGCGTGTGTCGCTCGCGAGCGCGCTACTGCACGAGCCGGAGCTGCTGGTGCTCGACGAGCCGACCGTCGGCCTCGACCCGGTGCTGCGTGCAGAGCTGTGGAAGACGTTCCACGGGCTGGCTGAGCGCGGTGCCACGCTGCTGGTCTCCAGCCACGTGATGGATGAGGCAGCAGAGTGCGACGAGCTGCTGTTGATGCGCGACGGGACGTTGCTCGACCAGTGCACGCCGGCGGCGCTGCGTGAGCGCACGGGCGAGCGGGACCTCGGCCGGGCGTTCCTGCGCGTGATCGAGCAGGCGGAGCGGGAGGCTGCGACGTGAGCGCACGCGTCACCTTCGCGACTGCCCAGCGGGTGCTATTGCAGATCCGTCACGACCCGCGCACGATCGCGCTGCTGATCGTTGTTCCGTGCCTGTTGCTGGTGCTGATGCGTTACGTCTTCGACGGCGAGCCGCAGGTCTTCCAGCAGATCGGGGCGCCGCTCTGCGGGCTGTTCCCGTTCATCGTGATGTTCCTGATCACCTCGATCACGATGCTGCGCGAGCGCACGACCGGCACGCTCGAGCGGCTGATGACGATGCCGATGGCGAAGCTCGACCTGCTCGCCGGCTACGCGCTCGCCTTCGGCCTGCTCGCGGTCGCTCAGGCGGTCGCCGTCTGTCTCGTCGGCTTTGCGTTGCTCGGGCTCGACGCGCCGCACGGTGCGCTGCTGGTCGGCGTGCTTGCGGTCGCCAACGCGCTGCTCGGCATGGCGCTCGGGCTGTTCGTCAGCGCGTTCGCCCAGACCGAGTTCCAAGCGGTCCAGTTCATGCCCGCCTTCATCTTCCCCCAGCTGCTGCTCTGCGGCCTGTTCGTCGCCCGCGACGACATGGCGCCGCTGCTCGACGCGATCTCCTGGGCGCTGCCGCTGACCTACGCCTACGACGCCCTGGAGCGTGCGATCGACCCGGCGCCGCTGGACAGCGCGCTCGTCGGCGACGTCCTCGCGGTTGCCGCCTTCGCGCTCGCCGCCCTCGCCCTGGGCGCGCTCACGCTTCGCCGCCGCACTGCCTGAGCGGTGTGTCAGCCAAGCGCGGTTGCGGCCAGCACGCCGATCAGGCAGACGATCACGCCGATCAGTCCACGGGTGAGCGTCAGATTGAGTCGGTCGATGCTGGCACGGATCTCGGCGACGTCGGTCTTCACGAAGCCGATGTCGCCCTTGAGGTCGACTTGCAGCGCACCCATGTCCCGCCTTAACTCCGTCCGCACGTCGCGGATCTCCTTCTCGACGCGGTCGAACCGCCGGTCCACCTGGCTGAACCGCTCCTTGTTCTCCCTGGCCATCTCGTCGAATCGTCTGTCCACGTGCAAGAACTCGCGGCTGACGTGCTTGAAGCACTCATCGACGTGGTTGAATCGCCGGTCTACGTGCTGGGAGAACTCGTCCAGCCGCTCGTCTGTCCAGGTGGCCCGCTGCATGCTCGCCACGCTACCGGATCTGACACGGCATATGTGGTGGGTCGTGTAACAACTACGCCACGGCTCTGCGGCGCAGATCTAGTGCCTCAGAGCAGGATGATCAGCAGGATGATGATCACGATCGCGGTTCCGATGCCGATGTACATCTGGGTCTCCTTCGGTCTGGGCTCCCGGGTTGGGAATGCTCACCGGGTACCCGACTGGAGCAGCTTCAATCTAGGGTGGCGCGGTGCTCGCGGACGTCATCGACCTACTACGTTGCCCGCACTGCGGTGGCGAGCTGGAGTTGGGTGAGGGGACGGCGCGCTGTGCGGAGGGGCACTCGTTCGACGTTGCGCGGCAGGGATATCTGAACCTGTTGCCGGGTGACGCACGGACGGGAAGCGCGGACACGGCGGCGATGGTGCGGGCACGCTCGGAGTTCCTGGCGGCCGGCCACTATGCGCCGATCGCCCACGCCGTGGCCGACTCGGCGGTAGAGGTTTCGCCCGACGGAGCCGTGATCGATCTCGGCGCCGGGACCGGCTACTACCTGGCGGCGGTTCTCGAGCGGCTGCCGTCGGCACAGGGCTTGGCGCTCGACGTCTCCAAGCACGCACTGCGAGTGGCGGCGCGCGCGCATCCGCGCATCGCCGCGGTCGGCTGCGATGCCTGGGCGGGGCTCCCGGTGCGCGACGCCGCAGCCGCGCTGGTGGTCAACGTCTTCGCCCCGCGCGACCCGGCCGAGTTGGCGCGCGTGCTCGCGCCCGGCGGATCGCTCGTGGTCGTCACGCCGAACCGCGGCCATCTCGCGGAGCTCGTTTCGGCTGTCGGCATGCTCACGGTCCAGGAGCGCAAGCGCGAGCGGCTGGAGGGCAAGCTCGGGACGCTGTTCGAGGCGGTCGGCGACAGCGCGATCGAGCGTGAGATCGTCCTCGGTCACGCCGACCTGGCCGCGCTCGTCGCGATGGGGCCGAGCGCCCGCCATCTGACCGAGCAGCAGGTCGCCGAGCGTGTTGCCGCGCTGCCCGATCCGCTCCCGGTCACGCTCTCGGTGACGGTCGCGACCTACCGCCGCGCCGACGGCTAGCCGCCGCCGTCCTCGCCGTCGACAAGGTCGATCGCGTTGTGGACCGGCGTCGGGTGCTTCTCGCCGCTGACGACGCGGTGGCCGATTCCGACCAGCACGATCGCCAGCGCGAGCATCACGACGCTGCTGACGATCGGATGGCGCATGATCGAGCCGTCCTTGCGCAGGATCAGCGCCGACTTGATCAGCTTGCCGGCCTTCGCGAGGTAGAGCACCTGCAGCACACGTGTCGCCTGCAGGCTCGACAGCGCGCGGGCCGCGAGCAGGCCCTCGAGGATCGAGGTCAGGGCGGGGAAGGTCGCGACGATGATCGCCAGGCCGAAGAGGTGCCCGCGGACCCACGCCCAGCGGTCCTCGACGACCGTCAGCATGATCGCCGCCTCGACGACGAAGACGATCCAGATCGACCAGGCGAGCGTCACGGCGAGGATCGCGACCCAGCCCTCGAGCTTCGAGAAGTAGAGGAAGACCGTCGGCAGCGCGAGCAGCGCGGCCGCCATCACCGGTCGGCGCAGGCGCTCCTCCCAGTACGCGCCGCGCGGATCGATCTTGGGGTCGATGCCGGCCATCCGAGCAGCGAAAGATAGGGGCCGCCTGTCACGGCCGTAACCTCCCTCGTCGTGGCCGGCAACCGACGGATCGGCGACCGGATCGAGCAAGCCGTCGGGCAGCACGCGGACGTCGAGCACGAGATCGAGCGCGGGGAGGCCGAGCAGCCGGCCGGGCGCAGCCTGCGCCGGACGCTGGTCTGGCTGACGATCACGGCGATCTCGCTGTATCTCGTGGCGCCGAGCCTGCTCGAGGTGCTCGGCTCGTGGAGCGACGTCGACCGGCTCGCGCCCGCCTGGCTGGTGGCGATGGCGGTGTTGCAGTTCGCCTCGCTGGCCTGCCTCTGGGAGCTGCAGCGGCTGGCGATCCACACCCACCGCTGGCATCCGGTGATCGCCTCGCAGCTCGCCGGCAACGCGCTGTCGAAGGTGGCGCCGGGCGGTGGCGCCGTCGGAGCAGCGCTGCAGTACAAGATGCTCGTCCAGGCCGGAATCGAGCGCGGGCGCGCCGTTGCCGGGCTCACGGCGGCGAATCTACTGACGCTCGGCGTGGTGCTTGCCCTACCGGTGCTGACCGTTCCGGTGCTATTGCGCGGTGGGGTTGACAGCAGCCTCGTCGAGGCCGCCGTGGTCGGCCTGGTCGTCTTCTCGGCCTTGTTCGCGCTCAGCGCGCTGCTGCTCGCGACCGACGGGCCGCTCGCCTGGGTCGGGCTGATGGCGCAACGGCTGCGCAACCGGCTGCGGCGCGGGTCGCCGCCGATCGTTGCCCTCCCTGATCGCCTGCTGCTCGAGCGCGATCGCATCCTGGCGACGCTCGGCCCGCGCTGGAAGCGGGCGCTGCTCGCGACCGTCGGCCGCTGGGCATTCGACTACGGGACGTTGCTCGCGGCGCTCGCAGCGGTCGGATCGACGCCGCGACCCGCGCTCGTGCTGCTCGCCTTCTGCGCCGCCCAGGTGCTCGCCCAGATTCCGGTCACGCCGGGCGGCCTCGGCTTCGTCGAGGCGGGCTTGACGGCCACGCTCGCCCTCGCCGGGGTCGGAGCGGGCGCGGCCGTACTGGCGACTTTCGCCTACCGCCTGTTCCAGTACTGGCTGCCGCTGCCGCTGGGCCTCGTCGGGGCCACGATGCAGCGTCGCCGCTACGGGACCTAGTCGGTCATGAACGCGTCGCCATAGACGGTCAGCGCGTAGATGATCAGGCCGTCGATCACGAGAATGACGATCGACCAGATCGGATAGGCGCCAATCGACACCAGCGCCCCGACCGCGCTGAAGAACGCCAGCACGAGCCCGAGCACGGGGCCAGCCCCGCTGCCGCCGAAGATCAGCAATGCGGTCAGCAGCTGCAGGCAGCCGATCGCGATGTGGATCGCGCCCCAGGAGTTGAGGCTCCACATCAGCAACTGGTCGGACGCGAAGTAGGTGTCTTGGACGAGGGCGACAAGGCCCCAGATCACGTTCAACGTCCCGACGACCAGGATCATCATGCCGGCGAAGCCCGCCCAGCCTCTGCCAGTACGCGGCATTCCGGATGCCTCCATCGTTTCCCCCTCGTAGGTAGGTGGTTGGTGCGGCGATTCTCGCCTCCGCACAGGACGGGTAGCTTTCGGGCGTGGCCGATCTCGATCCCAGGCTGCTGCGCGCGTTCGTCGCGGTCGCCGAGGAGCTGAGCTTCTCGCGTGCGGCTGAGCGAGTGGGCCTGGCGCAACAGGCACTCTCGGCCCAGGTTCGCCAACTCGAGAGCCGGCTCGACGCGAAGGTCTTCAAGCGGACGACGCGGCGGGTGTCGCTTACGCCGGCGGGCGAGGCGCTGCTGCCGCATGCGCGCGACGCGCTTGCGGCGGTCGACGCGGGTGTCGAGGCCGTGCGCCGGTCCGCCGCCGACGCTGCGAACGCGATTGCGGTCGCCGGGGTTGCGGAGGCCGGCGCTGTTGGAACCGCGATCCTCGAGCGGTTCACACGCGATTTTCCTGAGATCACGATCAGCGTGAGCGATCTGCTGCCGCCGCAGACTCTGCTCGAGGAGGGTGGCGGACCGCCCGCGGCTGTCGCCTTCGTGCGGCCGCCGTTCCGCGGCGTCAACCGCTTTTCGACGGTGACGCTGCTCACCGAGCCGCGGCTCGCCGCTTTGCCCGCAAGCCATCCCCTGGCGGATCGTGAGAGCGTCGAGCCGAGCGAGTTGATGAGTGAGACATGGGCCTGGGTCGGATCCGCGGACCGCGTCGCCGAGTCCTACTGGCTACTCGAGGACCACCGCTACGGTCGGCCGCCGCGGATTGGCGGGCGGCCGCGTGGCTGGGAGGACCTGCTCAAGCTGGTCGCGGCCAGCCGCGCGATCGGGATCGTCCCGGCGTCGATCGCCGCGCTGCTTGAGCCCGCGGCGCCGAAGGTGCGCTTCGTCACAGTCGACGGCATCGAGCCGTCGCCGCTCGTGCTGGCTTGGCGACCGGCCGCTGAGACAGCGGCCGTGCGCGAGCTTGCCGATGTGGCGCGTGTGATGGCGCAACAGGCCAACAGCTCGGCGGCCTGACTCAGTCCGGCAGGCTCGCGCGGACCTGGTAGACGGAGATCGAGCCGTTGAGGAAGGCGTTGCGGGCGGCGCGCAGGTAGAGGCGCCAAACGCGCAAGCGCTCGGGGCCGGCGAGATGCTCCGCGGTGACGAGGTCGCGGTCGAGGTTCTCGTACCAGTGGCGCAGCGTCTCGGCGTAGTCGTCGCGGAAGCCCTCGACGTGGTGGGTCTCGAAGCCGGCGCGCTCGAGCGCGAGCTGGACGCGCGAGAGCTGGAGCGTCTCGCCGTCGGGGAAGACGTAGCGCTCGTTGAACGAGCCCGGATCGGGGTCGGTGTGGCGCAGCCGCGCGATGCCGTGGTTGAGTAGCCGACCCCCTGGCTTCAGCAGCCCGGCGAGCTGGCGCGCGTAGAGGTCGATCTTGTTCTCGCCGACGTGCTCGACCATCCCGATGCTGGCGATCGCGTCGAACTGCTCGCCGCCGATGTCGCGGTAGTCCATCACCCGAATCTCGACGCGATCCGACAGGCCGGCACCGGCGACGCGCTTGCGCGCCTCCTCGGCCTGGGCGGGGGAGAGCGTGATCCCGACGACCCCGACGCCATGGCGTGACGCGGCGTGGATTGCAAACGCACCCCAGCCGCAGCCGACGTCGAGCAGCGTGTCGCCCTCCGACAGCGCCAGTTTCGTGCAAACCAGCTCGCGCTTGGCGTCCTGCGCCTCCTCGAGGGTCTCGGCGCCGCGCGAGAAGATCGCGCAGCTGTAGGTCATCGAGTCGTCGAGGAAGAGCGCGAAGAACGCGTTGCCGACGTCGTAGTGGTGGCGCACGGCACGGGCATCGCGCTCGCGGCTGTGCAGCTTGCCGTGCGGTCGCAGCTCGGACTTCGGCACGCGCGGCGGCCGGGTGATTCCGATTGCCCGCGCTGCGGCGACCATCAGCTTGGCGCGCGAACGGTTGTCGATCGGCGGCGGCTGCCAGGTGTCGACGACACCCATGACTGCCGTCAGGTCGTCGACGTCGAGGTCGCCGCTCACATACGCGCGTCCCAGACCGAGCTGGCCGGGGGCGCGAACGAGATGGGCGAGGGCGCGCGGCGAGTTGACAGTGAAGTGCGGCCCGTCGCCGTTGCCGTTGCTTGTGCTCGGGATCGTCGATCCGTCCCAGAGATCGACCGTGAATGGACGCTCGGGGAGCGCCTGCTCGATCTCCCTCCTCAGCGGACCTGTTGTGGTCAGCTCCATCACCAAAAGCCTAGCCCGACTGGCTCCGTACTCACAAGATTGGAGGACTAATCCCCTCCAATCGGGGGTACCGGCTGCGTGTGTCGGATCTGCTCGCCATATATCTCAACGATCACCTCGCCGGCTCGACCGTGGGGTTGGAGCTGGCCCGACGCGCGCGGGGCTCGAACAAGGCCACACCGCTCGGGGAATTCCTCACCGATCTGGCAGTGGAGATCGAGGAGGACCGCGAGACGCTGGAACAGGTGATGGCTGCGGTCGACGCGGGACGCGACCGGCTCAAGGTCACTGGCGCCTGGGCGGGTGAGAAGCTCGGTCGTTTGAAGCTCAACGGCAGCCTGCTCAGCTACTCGCCGCTAAGCCGGGTGGTTGAGTTGGAGGGTCTGCGGCTCGGCGTCGAGGGGAAGGCGTGCTTGTGGCGGATGCTGCGCGAGCTCGGCGATCCGCGCCTGTCCGGATTCGACTTCGATGCCCTGATCGCGCGCGCCGAGCGTCAGCGCGACGAGCTGGAGCTGCGCCGGCTCGAGGCCGGGCGGCTCGCGCTCTCCGCGGAGTAGAAGCTCAGCCGGCTTTCGCCGCTCGCCGCGCGGTGCGCACGCGGTCGGTGGCGTTGAGTTCGGCCTTGCGCATCCGCACGATCGCCGGCGTCACCTCGACGCACTCGTCCTCGCGGACGTGCTCGAGCGCCTCGTCGAGCGAGAGATCGCGCTTCGGCGACAGGCGAACCAGCACGTCCGAGGTCGACGAGCGGATGTTGGTGAGGTGCTTCTCCTTGACCGCGTTGACGTTGAGGTCCTCGGGGCGCGCGTTCTCGCCGACGATCATTCCCTCGTAGACCTCCTCGCCGGGGCCGACGAACAGGGTGCCACGGCCCTCGAGGTTCGCCAGCGCGTAGGTGGCGGTCGGACCCGGGCGGTCGGCGACCAGCGAGCCGGAGGCACGGGTGCGCATCGCTCCCGCCCATGGCTCCCAGCCGTCGAGCACGTGGCTCATCACGCCGCTGCCGCGCGTCTCGGTCAGGAACTCGGTGCGGAAGCCGATCAGGCCGCGCGCCGGGACGAGGTAGTCCATCCGCACCCAGCCGGTGCCGTGGTTGGCCATGTTCTCCATCCGCCCCTTGCGGGTGGCGAGCAGCTGCGTGATCGAGCCGACGTACTCCTCGGGCGTGTCGATCGTCAGCCGCTCGATCGGCTCGTGGGTGCGGCCCTTGACCTGATGCGTGACGACGTGCGGCTGACCGACGGTCAGCTCGAAGCCCTCGCGGCGCATCGTCTCGACGAGGATCCCGAGCTGCAGCTCGCCGCGGCCCTGGACCTCCCAGACGTCGGGGCGCTCGGTCGGGTTGACGCGGATCGAGACGTTGCCGACCAGCTCGCGGAACAGCCGCGCTTCGATCTGGCGGGCGGTCACCTTGTCGCCGGACTGCCCGGCGAGCGGCGAGGTGTTGACGCCGATCGTCACCGACAGCGACGGCTCGTCGATCTCGATCAGCGGCAGCGGGCGCGGATCTTCGCGGTCGGCGAGCGTCTCGCCGATCGTGATCTCCGGCATCCCGGCGACGGCGATGATCTCGCCCGGTCCCGCCTCGGCGGCGTCGACGCGGTCGAGCGCCTCGGTGACGTAGAGGTTGGTGATCGTCGCCTTTTCGATGCTGCCGTCGGAGCGGCACCAGGCGACTTCCTCGCCCTGGCGGATCGTGCCGTGGCGGACGCGGCAGAGCGCGAGCCGGCCGACGTACGGCGAGGCGTCGAGATTCGTCACGTGGGCCTGGAGCGGATGGTCGTCCTCGTACTCCGGCGCCGGGATGTAGCTGACGATCAGATCCATCAGCGGCTTGAGCTCGGCTGTTCCCTCGACGCCCTCCTCGAGCGATGCCCAGCCGTCCTTGGCGTTGGTGTAGACGATCGGGAAGTCGATCTGCTCCTCGTCGGCGTCGAGCTCGAGGAACAGCTCGTAGACCTCGTCGACGACCTCGCCGATCCGTGCGTCGGGCCGGTCGACCTTGTTGACGACGAGGATCACCGGCAGCCGCGCGGCGAGCGCCTTGCGCAGCACGAAGCGGGTCTGGGGCAGCGGTCCCTCGGAAGCGTCGACGAGCAGCACCACTCCGTCGACCATCGTCAGCCCGCGCTCGACCTCGCCGCCAAAGTCCGCGTGGCCGGGTGTGTCGATGATGTTCAGCTTGACGTCGCCGTAACGGACGGCGGTGTTCTTCGCGAGGATCGTGATGCCCTTCTCGCGCTCGAGATCCATCGAGTCCATGACCCGGACGTCGACGTCCTGGTTGGCTCGGAATGCGCCGGATTGCCACAGCATCGCGTCGACCAGCGTGGTTTTGCCGTGGTCGACGTGCGCGACTATCGCGACGTTACGTATGTCTTCCCTCCTAGACATGGGCCGGAGAGGGTACAAGGCCGAGCCAACTGGACGGGTTTCGACGGTTTGATCTTCTGTGCCAGGGGAAGGGTTCGGATGTGGGCACAGTCGTCCAGCCGGGCCGCGATCAGTTGCGCCGCCTGGCTCAGCTGAGAGTTCAGGAGGGATGCGTGCTCAGCGTGTACGTAGATCTCGACCCGAGCGAGTTCGCGACTGGACCCGCCCGTTCGAGTGCGCTGACCTCCGCCGCTGACGAAGCCTCACGCGCGGTCGAGGATGAGGCACGCTCCTTCTCGCACGCCACCCGCCTGCGACTACGCGACGACGTCATCCGGATTCGCGACTACGCCAAGGAGGCGGACTTCGACTCGACGCACGGCTTGGCGATCTTCGCCGCGGCGGGCGCCGACCTGTTCGAGCCGCTGCATCTCCCGCACTCGGTCGCCAACCGCGTTTGTGTCGACGGCTCGCCGTACGTAGCGCCGCTGGTCGGCTACGCGAACGGCTCGTGGTGCGTTGCGCTGGTGACCCGCCGTGACGGGCGCCTGTTGCGTGGCGGACCGTTGCGGCTCGTCGAGGAGGAGCGAATCGCGGATGACGTGCCCGGCCGCCACGACCAGGGTGGCCTGTCGCAGTCGCGCTACGAGCGCCACATCGACGACCAGGCTCACAAGCATCTCGCGCGCGTGGCCAAGCGGATCGGCGAGTTGCGCCGCGGCGGTGGCTTCGAGCATCTGCTCGTCGGCGGGACCGAGCAGAGCTACAGCGAGTTCGTCGAGCTGCTCGACAACGAGACGCGCGAGCTGCTCTGCGGCCGGCTGTCGGTCGACGTCGAGCACGTCGGGGTGGCCGACGTGACTCGCGCCGCCGCCCCGCTGATGCGCGAGCACGACGAACGCCGTCGCGAGCAGCTGCTCGACCGTGTCGAGGAGGGCCTGGCCCCCGACGGCCACGCGGCCGCCGGCCTCGACGACGTCGTCGGCTGCCTCGAAGAGCAGCGCGTGGCGACCCTGCTCGTCAACGCGGCGTGGTTGCGCGAGCACCAGCCCGGGGAGCGCATCGTCGAGCTCGCGCTTGCCCAGAACGCCGAGACCGTCCGCTTCGACGACGAGTCCCGCATCCAGGCTCACGGCGGCATTGCTGCTCTGTTGCGCTTCTAGCTCGCTGGGCTGTTCAGCTCGGCCATGTCGCCGTCGGTGAGCGCGATCTGGGCGGCGCCGACGTTCTCCTCGAGGTGCTCGATCGAGGATGTGCCGGGGATCGGGAGGACCGCGGGCGAGCGGTTGAGTAGCCAGGCGAGGGCGATCTGGCTTGGCGTGGCGTCGTGGCGCTCGGCGATCTGATCGAGCGGACCACCGGGGCGGGCGAGTGGGCCGGCGGCGAGCGGGAACCAGGGGATGAAGGCGAGGCCGCGGTTGGTGCAGGCGTCGAGAACGTCCTCGGCGTCGCGGTCCTGGAGGTTGAAGCGGTTCTGGACCGAGACGACCTCGGTCATTGCTTGGGCGCGGTCGAGCTCGTCGACGCTGACGTTCGAGACGCCGAGGTGGCGGATCTTGCCCTCGTCGCGCAGCTCGATCAGGGCGCCGAGCGAATCCTCGAGCGGGACCTTGGGGTCGACGGCGTGCAACTGGAGCAGGTCGATCCGTTCGACGCCGAGCCGCTTCAGGCTGCCGTGCACAGCGGCGCGTAGGTGGCCCGGATCGCCGTTGCGCGGCCACTCGCCCGGACCGGTTCGCTCGAGGCCAGCCTTGGTCGCGATCACGAGGCCGTCGGGGTAGGGGTGGAGCGCTTCGCGGATCAGGTTCTCGGCGACGTAGGGGCCATACGAGTTCGCGGTGTCGATCAGGTTGATCCCCAGCTCGACCGCGCGGCGTAGGACCGCCTTCGCCTCCTCCGGGTCATCCGGAGCGCCCCAGACGCCCTCGCCGGTGAGCCGCATCGACCCGAAGCCGAGCCGGCGGACGTTCAGGTCGCCGAGCGTCAGGGCGCCGGCGCTGTCTTGTGTGAGCTCGGGCATCGGTTGGTCTCCTTCTCAGTCGCTGTTGCGCTCGGGCGACGGTCCGGGGGCGGTCACCGCTCCCTGCATGACCGTCTCGATCTGCTGCAGGTCGGCGTCGGAGAGCTGGACGTCGAGCGCGCCGACGCTCTCCTCGATGTGCTCGGGGCTGCGCGAGCCGACGATCGCGACGTCCACCGCGGGATGCACGAGCGTCCAGGCGATCGCGAGCTGGCTCAGCGTGCAGCCGATCCCGTTGGCGATCTCGGTGACCTGGCGCACGACCTCGAGGTTCTGCTTCAGGTTGCCCTCGCTGAACTGCGGGCTGGCCGACCGCCAGTCGTCGTCGGCGAACTCGGTGCTCTCGTCGATCGCGCCGGTCAACAGCCCGTGGGCGAGCGGCGCGTAGACGAGCACGCCGATGTCGTTGTCGAGGCACCACGGCAGCACGTCGTCCTCGATCTCGCGCGCGAACAGGTGGTAGGGCGGCTGCAAGGTCTCGACCGGCACCGCCTGCGACAGCTCCGCGATCTGCTCGGCCGAGTAGTTGGAGACCCCGATGTGGCGGATCTTGCCCTCGTCACGCAGCTCGGCGAGCGCAGCGCCTGTCTCGGCAAGCGGAGTATCCGGATCGGGCCAATGCACCTGGTAGAGGTCGATGTAGTCGACGTCGAGCGCGTCCAGGCTCTTGTCGACGCCATCGCGGAGGAACTCCGGGCTCGAGTCGCGTGTGACGCCGCCGGGCACCGGCCGCAGCCCGCCCTTGGTCGCGATCACCACGTTTTCGCGCGCTTCGAGCAGCTCGTCCTCTAGAGCCTGCGCAAGCAGCCGCTCGGACGCCCCGAACCCATATGCCTGTGCCGTGTCGAAGAAGTCGATCCCCAATCCACGCGCGTGCTGGATCGCCTCGATCGCCTTCTGCTCGTCGAACTTCCCCCACTCGCCACCGAGCTGCCAAGTCCCGAACGCGATCGGCGAAACCATCAGCTCACTGCGCCCGAGGCGCACCCGTTTCAAGGCTCCCGCCATCTATCGCGCTTGCCCTCGGATCGCGCGCCTCAAACGCTGGACGCGAGCCGCCTGGCTCGCTCGCGATAATCCGGGCTTGTGGGACGGGTTTTCCGGTGGACGGCGGTGGCGGCGCTAGGCCTGATGGCCTCGGCGTTCCTTTTCTTCGCATTCGTGCCGGCCTTCGGAAAGCCATCGCAGGACGAGCTCCATGAGTCGCTTGCTCGCGAAGCAGGCGGCTACGTGGGCCGGTGCTGCATGCCCGACACCTGCTGGAAAGTCACGCCGCGCACGTTGGAGTGCAGTGTCAGCCGGGTGAGCGGAGGCGGAGCCGACTATCGCGTCCGCCTCCGGAGTGAGCGCTGCTGGAGCGCCCGCCAACTCGCGAGTAGCGGCGATGATCGGTTGGAAGCGCGACCCAGCGGCTGCGTGACGGTCGGCGACCAGGTCGGTTTGTCGATCCTCAACCCGTTCTAGCCGTTTGCAGGGGCGTTCCCGTTCCGTCCTGAGCGCGCGCAACGCTGGGTGACTCGGATAAGACGAAGGGAACTTGATGGGGCAGCTCTGGTTGTTGATTGGTCTGGCGCTTGGTGCGGCGGTCGTGTACTTCGTGATGCGCGGACGCGTCGAGCACGAGCGGCTGGTGGCGGCCGAGAAGGTCGAGACGGTCACCGCGGCGCGCGATGAGCTGTCGAACCAGTTCTCGGCGCTTTCGACGGCGGCGCTGGAGCAGAACAACGCGCGCTTCCTGCAGCTCGCCGACGAGCGGATGAAGGCCCAGCAGGCGGCTGGCAAGACGGAGCTGGACGCGCAGAAGCGCGGGGTGGAGCAGCTCGTCAAGCCGGTCGAGGAGAAGCTCGAGGCGGTCAACAAGGTGCTGCGCGAGATGGAGAAGGAGCGCGCCCAGGCCTACGGCGGGCTCAACCGCCAGCTCGTCGAGGTGACCGAGACCCAGCAGCGGCTGCACGCCGAGACAGCGAACCTCGTCACCGCGCTGCGTGCACCGCACGTCCGTGGCCGCTGGGGCGAGGTCCAGCTCAAGCGGGTCTGCGAGATGGCCGGCATGCTCGCCTACTGCGACTTCTACGAGCAGCAGACGGTCTCCGGCGACGATGGGGTGCTGCGCCCAGACGTCGTTGTCAAGCTGCCGGGCGGCAAGGACGTGGTCGTCGACGCGAAGGCGCCGCTGGCGGCCTACCTCGACGCGATCGAGGCGAAGGACGAGGCGACGCGCGAGGCGCATCTCGACACCTACGCCCGCCATATTCAGGAGCACGTCAAGAAGCTGTCGGCGAAGTCGTACGAGAAGCAGTTCGACAGCACGCCGGAGTTCGTCGTGATGTTCCTGCCGGGCGAGGTCTTCTACTCGGCGGCGCTCGAGCGGATGCCGCAGTTGATCGAGCAGTCCGTCGAGAGCTCGGTGCTGATCGCGACGCCGACGACGCTGATCGCGCTGCTGAAGGCGGTCGCCTATGGCTGGCGCCAGGAGCGGATGGCGGAGTCCGCGCGCGAGGTCTCGGCGCTCGGCCGCGAGCTCTACCAGCGGCTGTCGGTCCTCAGCGATCGCTTCGTCACGCTCGGCCGCCGGCTCGACTCGTCGGTGAAGGCCTACAACGACACCGTCGGAACGCTCGAGAGCCGCGTGCTTGTCTCGGCGCGCAAGTTCGACGACCACGGCGTCGCGCCCGACGGCGCGGACCTCGAGGCGCCCGCTCCGATCGAGCTGTCCGCGCGCCGGCTGCGAGCGGCCGAGGTCGACGAGCCGGAGATCGACGAGGACGACACGCCGCCTCGCCTGCCGCGCACCGCCGAAGATCTCCTCTGAAGCTCGGTGAGGACCAAGTTCCGGCCGGAATACGGCCGGAACTTGGTCCTCACCGTCGATTCTCTTCGGGCCGGCTAGGCTGGACCCATGATCGGATTCATCGTCGCCGGCATCTTCATCGGCATCCTCGCCCGCTTGATCATCCCCGGCCGCCAGCGGATCGGTGTGTTGATGACGATCCTCGCCGGCCTGCTGGGATCGATCGCGGGAGGCCTGTTCGCTTCATGGATCGGCACCGGCGGCATCTGGGAGCTGAACTTCCTCGGCTTCGTCTGTGCGATCGGTGCGGCGGTGCTGTTCATCGCCACCGCGGAGGGGCTCCGGCTCGGCCCGGGCAACCGCCGCGAGCTCGGTCGATAGCACCCAGCTAGCAGGGCTTTTCCACGGGCCTGCTACGGTCTGCACGTCGGCCGCCAACCGTGGCGCCCGAGAGAACCCGTCCTTTGCTGCGTCTCAACGCGTCCGGGGTAGTGGGATCTCCCCGTCGTAATCAAGGAGTCGCAGTCAATGTCTCAGCAGTCTTTCGCCGATCTCGGCGTATCTAGTCCCGTGCTGTCCGCGCTGGAGAAGCGCGGCTTCACCGAGCCCTTCGCCGTGCAGCGTCTCGTCATCGAGGACGTGCTCGCCGGCCATGACGTGCTCGCCCAGTCCCCGACCGGATCGGGCAAGACGATCGCCTTCGGCGTTCCGCTGATCGATCGCATCGCGGCCGAGTCGCGCCGTCCCGCCGGCCTGATCCTCGCCCCGACCCGCGAGCTGGCCTGCCAGATCGTCGACGAGCTGCAGGAGATCGCACATTCCCGCGCCCTCTCGGTGGCGCCCGTCTACGGCGGCGTCGGCATCCAGGCGCAGGCGCGCAAGGCCTCCAAGGCCCACATCGTCGTCGCGACCCCTGGTCGCCTCGAGGACCTGATCCAGCGCCGCGAGCTGTCGCTGCAGCACATCCAGGTGCTGGTCCTCGACGAGGCCGACCGGATGCTCGACATGGGCTTCAAGCCCGCCGTCGACCGGATCGTCAAGCAGACACCGGACGATCGCCAGACGATGTTCTTCTCGGCGACGCTCGAGGGCGCGATCGGCCAGGTCGCCAAGTCGTACACCCATGATGCGCGCCGCCACGTCCACACGCCGGCGGTCGAGCGCAAGGCCGACGTCAAGCACCGCTTCGTCCACATCGCGCATGCCGACAAGGTCAACCAGCTGATCCGCGAGCTGAACGAGACCGAGCGCGGTCGCACGCTGGTCTTCGTCCGCACCAAGCGCGGCGCCGACCGGCTCGTCCAGCGGCTCGCCAAGAGCAACATCAAGGCGGCCGCGATGCACGGCAACAAGACGCAGAACCAGCGCCAGCGCGCGTTGGCGAACTTCGAGTCCGGCAAGGTCGACACGCTCGTCGCAACCGACGTCGCGGCGCGCGGGATCGACGTCCCCGACGTCACCCACGTCATCAACTACGACGCCCCCGAGGACCGTGACACCTATGTCCACCGCGTCGGCCGTACCGGCCGCGCAGGGGCGACCGGCGCAGGCGTCAGCTTCGTGATCGCCGACCAGGCGCGCGACATGCGCCGGATCGCGACCGACCTCGGCCTGACCGCCGAGTTCGACCACGAGGCGCCTGCGCACGTCAGCGGCGGCGATCGCGACATCACCCCGCGCGGCAACGGTGGCGGTCATCGCGGCCAGGGTGGCCAGAAGCGTGGCCGCTCCGGTGGCGGCGGCAACAAGGGCCGCGGTCGCTCGAACGATCGCCAGGGTCGTGGCCGCTCCGCCAGCGAGTCGCGCGACGGCTCCAGCGGCAACCGTCCGAAGGCGCGTCCGAACGGATCGGGCACCGCGACAGGCAACGTCGCCTCGTCGCGCCCGCCGCGCAAGCGCCGCTCGCGCGTCTAGCTGTCCTTGCACGATTGTGCGGGCGCGAGCCCGCACAATCGTGGAACTAGCTTCCGGCAGCGGTAAGGTCGCGCCATGGCGGAGGCGCCACAGCGCCTAGAGCGCTCGACGGTCGTAGCCCTGGCGGCGATGGCGATGGCGGTCTTCGTGATCGCCAACGACGTCACCGCGCTCAGCGTCGCGCTGCCGGACATCGAGAGCGACTTCGACGCCGACCTCGGCACCGTCCAGTGGGTGATCAGCGCCTACGCGCTGATCTTCGGCGTCCTGATCGTCACCGGTGGCCGGCTTGCCGACCTGCTCGGCCGGCGGCGCGTCTTCTTCATCGGCGCGGCGGTCTTCGCCTTCTTCTCGCTGCTCGGCGCGCTTGCGCCGGGCATCATCACTCTGATCGTCGCCCGCGGCCTGATGGGCATCGGCGGCGCGCTGATGTGGCCGGCCATCCTCGGCATGACCTACTCGATCCTCCCCAAGGACCGGGCGGCGCTCGCCGGCGCGCTGATCATCGGCGCCGCCGGCTTCGGCAACGCCGCCGGCCCGCTGATAGGCGGTTTCCTGACCGACGCCTTCGACTGGCGTTGGATCCTGGCGCTCAACCTGCCGATCGCCGCGATCGCCAGCTTCGTCACCTGGCGCTATGTCCCCGAGTCGAGTGGCGAGGACGCCGACCGGCGGTTCGACTACGCCGGCGTCGCGACACTGTCGATCGGCCTGATCGCGCTGCTCGTCGCGCTCGACGAGGTGACCGGTCTCGGCTGGACCGACCCCGTGATCCTCGGCCTCTTCGCCCTTTGCGTCGTGCTGCTGGTCGCCTTTGCCTTGGTTGAGCGCCGCGCCGGCGCCGCGGCGCTGGTGCCCGACGACGTGATCGCCAACCGCGCCTTCCGCTCGGCGTGCCTGGCCGTCCTGTTGATGTCGCCGACCTTCTTCGTCGCGCTTATGTACCTGCCGCAGTTCATGCAGAAGATCCTCGACTACACGCCGGTCGAGGCCGGGCTCGGGCTGCTGCCGATGATGGGCGTCTTCGCGATCGTCTCGTTCACGGCCGGCCCGCTCTACGAGCGAATCGGGCCGCGGCCGGTGATCGCCGCCGGAGCGTGCTGCCTGGTCGTCGGGCCGTTGCTGATCTCGTTGATCGAGCGCGGTGACAGCTGGGTTCAGCTGATCCCCGGGATGGTCGTGCTCGGTGTCGGCGTCGGGCTCTTCTACAGCTCGATCACCACCGCGGCGGTCACCGCACTCGACGAGTCGCGCGCAAGCCTCGCGGGCGGCATCGTCTACATGTTCCAGGTCGCCGGCGGATCGATCGGGCTCGGTCTGGCCACGACCGTCTTCACCGAGGCTGTTGAGCGCGGTGGCTTCGAGCACGGCTTCCAGTGGACGTTCCGGCTCGTCACCGCGCTCGCGCTCGCTGCCCTCGTCGTCGTCCTGCTCTACGTCGGTCGGGCCGAGGACTACCCGTCGCCGGGCGACGAGCCGTCTGGTGACTCGTCGCCGGCGGTCGCGTCGGGCAGCAGCGCGTAGAGCCGCGTACGGCCGTCGATCCCCTTCAGGTTGCGCCGCCGCGAGCGCTTCCAGACGAAGCGGCCGCCGGCGAGCTCGACGACCGGCTCGGAGACGTAGATGCGGTTCGGCTTGCCGGCGTCGGTCACCCGGCTCGCCAGGTTGACGGTCGAGCCGAACCAGTCGCCCCCGCGCGGAGTGGCCGGCCCGAACGCAACGCCGACGCACAGCGGCGGGAACTCCTCGCCCTCGGCCTCGGTAGCCGCGACGAGCGCCTGCAGCGTGTCGAGCATCGGGTCGACCTCCCAAGACACGAGCATCACCGCGTCGCCGATCGTCTTGACGATCTGGGTCGGACGGTGGATCGACGCGGTCGCCAGCTCAGCCAGCCGCGTGGCGATCTGACCGAGCTGTTCGGTCGGCACGCGCTCGCCGAGCTTCGTGTAGCCGACGAGGTCGGCGAACGCGACCGCGATATCGCGTGTTCCGGCGAGACGGCCGGCATCGCGCTCGGCCTCGGCGACGAGGTCGCTGCGGATCCCCTCGCGCAGCTGGGCACGGAACAGCAGGTCGAGCACCGCGGCGACCTCGGGGGCGAGGACCTCGGCTGCGTAGACGTAGCGGAGCGCCAGCGTCAGATCGGTGTCGCCGGGCTGGACGAGCGGGCTGACCGCCGTGCGGCGGATCGCGTCTGCGGTCTGCGACATCCCCTGGCCGATCACGCGCGCGGTCTCCAGTAGGCCCTGGCGCGGGATACCAGCGTCGATGAACAGCTTGATCCGTCGCGCCAGCTCGACGTCGTCGTCGGTGTAGGCCCGCTCGCGCGGAACGGCGGCGGGGCGTCCGTTGGCCTGCATCAGCTTGCGCAGGAATGCCGGGCTGAGGCCGGACAGCTTCGAGACGGCGTTGAGCGTGTGCTTGCGATCGCCGCCGAGCGCTATCTCGACGGCGAACGTTGCGAGCCGGTCCTCGGCTTCAGCAGCGGCGATCGCCTGCTCGCTCTGGCCCATTGCCCGCAGACGCCGGACCAGCTCGTCGCGGGCCTCCGCCTGCTCGAGATCGTTGGGGGCGGCCATCGCCCCCGATGATCCCAGCCAGGCCCGCTGTCTAGGCGATCTTCATGCCGGAGATCGCCCGCGAGATGACGACCCGCTGGATCTCCGAGGTGCCCTCGAAGATCGTGTAGATCTTCGCGTCGCGGCACATCCGCTCGACCGGGAACTCGCGCGTGTAGCCGTTGCCGCCGAGGATCTGGATCGCCCGCTCGCCGCACCAGACGGCAACCTCGCCGGCCTTCAGCTTCGACATCGAGCCCTCGGCGTTCTCGAACACCATGCCGGACTGCTTGCCCATCCACGAGGCGCGCCAGACGAGCAGGCGAGCCGCGTCGATCTCCATCTTCATGTCGGCGAGCGTGAAGGCGATCGCCTGGTTCTCGATGATCTTCTTGCCGAACTGCTCGCGCTCCTTGGCGTAGTCGAGCGCGTACTCGTAGGCGGCGCGGGCGATGCCGACGGCCTGTGCGCCGACGGTCGGCCGGCTCGCCTCGAAGGTCTGCATCGCGGCCTGAGAGCGGGCCTGCTTGCCCTCACGGACGCGCGCGAGGCGCTCGTCGAGCTTCTCCTTGCCGCCGAGCAGACAGGAGCCCGGGACGCGGCAGTCGTCGAGGTGGACGTCGGCGGTGTGCGAGGCGCGCAAGCCGTGCTTCTTGACCTTCGCGCCCTGCTCGCAGCCCTTGGTGTTGGGCGGGATGATGAACGCCGCGTGGCCGCGCGAGCCGAGCTCGCGGTCGACCGAGGCGATCACGATGTGGACGTTGGCGATGCCGCCGTTGGTCGCCCACGCCTTCTGGCCGTTGAGGACCCACTCGTCGTTCGCCTCGTCGTACTTGGCGCTCGTGCGGATCTTCGAGACGTCGGAGCCGGCGTCGGGCTCGGAGGCGCAGAAGGCCGCCACCTGCGGCTCGTCGACGGTGCCGAAGCACTGGGGGATCCACTCGCCGATCTGCTCGTTGGTGCCCTGGCCGAAGATCGCCGCGACGCCGAGCGAGGTGCCCATGATCGCCATGCCGATGCCGGCGTCGCCCCAGAACAGCTCCTCGTTGACGATCGGCATCTGCAGGCCGGTCGGGTCCATGAAGAACTGGGCGAGCGACTCGAAGCCGTAGAGACCGATCTTCGCGGCCTCCTGGATGACGGGCCACGGCGTCTCCTCGCGCTCGTCCCACTCCGCAGCGGCGGGGCGGACGACGTTCTCGGCGAATCCGTGGACCCAGTCGCGAATGTCCTTCTGGTCCTGGCTCAGCTCGAGCGAGAAGGGGGTCTCGAGGGGCTCGGGGGCGATGTCGTCGGTCATCTCGGCAACGAGGTCGGTAGTGCTCATGAGGGAAATTCTACCCGAAGTAGGAAAAAACTACCGCAGGTAGCAAAAGGGGTAGACTCCGACCATGGGAACCGGGGCAGTCGTCGAGCGTCAACGCGCCGCGCACCTGGGCCCCGAGCGCCGCCGGCCGCTGGTTCTCGACGCGGCGATGGAGGTCTTCCTGGAGCACGGATTCGAGGGCGCCTCGATGAACGCGATCGCCGAGGCCGCCGGGGTCTCGAAGCCGGTCGTCTACGACTGCTACCCAAGTAAGGACGAGCTGTTCAAGGCGCTCTTCCGGCGCGAGGAGACGCGTGTCCTGCGCGAGGTCGCGATGGGCCTGCCGCCAGCGGCGCCGAACGGGCCTGAGGCAGCGTTGCTCGAAGGGATGACGGCCTTCCTACGCGCCGTCGCGGAGTCCCCGCAGGCCTATCGCGTGATCCTGCTCGGCGAGGGCGGGATGAACGCCGCGGTCGCGCGACGGGTCCGGCTAGGCCGCGAGCGCCAAGTCACCGACGCGATGATCGTTGCCCGTCGCTGGCTCGACCCCGACCACAAGCTCGACGACGTCAGCGCACGACTGTTCGGCGAGCTGCTGGTCGGCATCGGCGAGGCCGGGGCGAGGATGCTGCTCAGCGGCGACGACGGCTGGACGCCGGAGACGCTGGCGCCCCAGCTCGCGCGCGTAGCGGCCACTGCGCTTCCCGGCCACTGAGGCACTGGCCCGTTTGGGGGGTGTCCCGCGGCTACCCGTTATCGGGCAGTCCGCTCGGGTAGGCGTAGAGAATGGCTACGAACGAGCAACAAGATCAGAAGGCTGACCCGCAGGCGGAGCAGCGCCGGCCCAGCTCGACCAGCCCACTCGACGGGCGAACCGACAAGGCGACCCAGCCGCCCGGTCAGGGCGAGGTCGATCGCGACGCGGTCGAGAAGGGCTGGGAGGCGCTCGACCGCGCCGCGGGCGGGCACTGATCCGGCCAGCAGCTGGAGGTAGGGTCTGCGGCGATGAGCGCCGCAAGCACCCCGCCGATCTTGTGGGAGCCGACTGAGGAGCTGAAGCAGGGCTCGGCGCTCGCCGGCTACATGGAGTGGCTACGCGGCGAGCGTGACGTAGCCGTCGAGACCTACGACGAGCTCTGGAAGTGGTCGGTCGACGAGATCGAGGATTTCTGGGCGTCGATCTGGGACTACTTCGACGTGCAGGCTGCGGAGCCGTATGACTCAGTCCTTGGCAGCCGTGCGATGCCGGGGACGGAGTGGTTCCCCGGCGCGCGACTCTCCTACGCCGAGCACGTCTTCCGCGACCGTGACGACGCCGAGGTCGCGATTCGTCATGCCTCAGAGCTGCGCCAACTTTCGGAGCTGACCTGGGGCGAGCTGCGCACGCTGACCGCGCGGATCGCGGGCGGGCTGCGCGAGCTGGGCGTCGGTCCGGGCGATCGCGTCGTCGCCTACCTGCCGAACATTCCCGAGGCGATGGCGGCCTTCTTCGCCTGCGCGTCGATCGGGGCGGTGTGGTCGAGCTGCTCGCCGGACTTCGGAGTCAGCTCGGTCGTCGACCGCTTCGCGCAGATCGAGCCGAAGGTGCTGTTCACGGTCGACGGCTACCGCTACAACGGGCGCGACTTCGACCGCATGGACACCGCCGTGGCGCTCGAGCGCGAGATCCCGTCGCTGCAGCACACGGTGCTGCTGCCGTATCTCGACAGCGAGGCCGACGCCGGCAAGCTCGACAAGGGGATCGCCTTCTCCGATCTGCTCGCGCGTGGAGAAGACACGCCGCTGGAGTTCGAGCAGCTGCCGTTCGACCACCCGCTCTGGGTCCTCTACTCGTCCGGCACGACCGGACTGCCGAAGGCGATCGTCCATAGCCAGGGCGGGATCCTGCTCGAGCACCTCAAGAAGCTGAACCTCCACCTCGACGCCCGGTCCGGCGACCGCGTCTTCTGGTTCTCGACGACTGGCTGGATGATGTGGAACTTCCTCGCCGGCGTGTTGCTGACGCCAGCGTCGATCGTCCTCTACGACGGCAGCCCCGGCCATCCCGACCTCGGCGTGCTGTGGGACCTGGCGGCCGACGCCGGCGTCACCTGCTTCGGCACCTCGGCCGCCTACATCGCCTCCTGCATGAAGGACGGCATCGAGCCCGGCGCCGGCCGCGACCTGAGCGCGCTGCGCAGCGTCGGCTCGACCGGGTCGCCGCTGTCGCCGGAGGGCTTCCAGTGGGTCTACGACCACGTCGGCGAGGACACCTGGCTGTTCTCGACCTCGGGTGGCACCGATGTCTGCACCGCCTTCGTCGGCGGCTGCGTGCTGTTGCCGGTCCACCTCGGCGAGCTGCAGGCGCGTTCGCTGGGGGCCGACCTGCACTCCTTCGACGAGGAGGGCAACGCCGTCGTGGGCGAGGTCGGCGAGCTCGTCATCACCCAGCCGATGCCGTCGATGCCGATCTTCTTCTGGAACGACCCCGAGGGCGAGCGGCTGCACGACAGCTACTACGCGATGTATCCGGGCGTCTGGCGCCACGGCGACTGGATCGAGATCACCGACCGCGGCACGGCGATCATCTACGGCCGCTCCGACTCGACGATCAACCGCGGCGGCATCCGGATGGGGACGAGCGAGATCTACCGCGCGGTGCTCGGCGTCGACCAGATCGTCGATGCGCTCGTCGTCGACGTGCCGGCGAGCCAGTCCGCGGCCGCGCGCGCCGCCGGCGTTGGCGAGGACGACAGCTGGATGCCGCTGTTCGTCGTGCTGCGCGACGGGGCGGCGCTCGACGACGACCTCGAGCGCGAGATCGCCCGCCACGTGCGCGCCGAGTGCTCGCCGCGCCACGTGCCCAACGACGTCTATGCGATCGCCGAGATCCCGCGCACCCTCTCCGGCAAGGTGCTCGAGGTTCCCGTCAAGCGGATCCTGATGGGCACCCCGCCCGAGCAGGCCGCCTCGCGCGACTCGCTGCAGAACCCCGCCGCGCTCGACTGGTTCGTCGAGCTGGCCGGCTAGCCCCCCTCCGCCGAGACAGTTCGGAACATCCGCCACACCAGGGTGTGGTCAACCGTCCAAGCGATCGGCGAGGCGGTTCATGCCGATCTCGCGCGCGGCGAGCGCTCCGCCGGCGCGATCGGTCGGCGCGTCCGCCGGCCGATCGACGTCGACCGGCCGCAGCGCCGCGATCTCGCGGAAGGCGCGCAGCTCGTCGGCCTGGCGGGCGAGCGAGTTGACCTCGGGGCCGTCCTGTTCGGCCTCTGCCAGCGCCGCCTCGAGCGAGCCGTGGCGGCGCAGGATGTCCGCCGCCCGCTTCTCGCCGATCCCTTTCGCCCCGGGTAGCCCGTCGGACGGGTCACCGCGCAGCGCGATGAAGTCCGGCACCTGCTCCGGCTCGACGCCGTAACGCTCGCGCACTTGGGCCGGCCCGATCTCCTCGGGCCCCTTCTTGCCGCGACCGCCGAGCAGCAGCACGCGCGTCGCGTCGGTCGCGCACTGGAAGAGGTCGCGGTCGCCGGTCAGGATCAGCGCCTCACCGCCCGCCTGCTCCTCCTCGTGCGCGTGGGCGCCGAGCAGGTCGTCGGCCTCGAGATTGTCGGTGTCGGCGATCTGCCAGCCGAGCGCCGCGTACAGCTTGGGCGCTTGCGCCCACTGGTGAGCGAGGTCGTCGGGCATCGGCGGGCGGTGCGCGTGGTAGGGCGGATAGAGCTCGACACGGTAGGTCGCGGCATCCGGCCCGAAACAGCAGATGACCGCTCGTGCACCGCGTTCGTCGGCCTGCGCGAGGATCGAGTTGACGCTGCCGAGCAGCGCGTTGACGGGTCTCCCGTCGGCTCCCTTGATCTTGTCGGGCAGTCCGAAGAAGGCCCGGTAGAGAAGGTAGGGAGCGTCCACGAGTAGCAATGGGGCGGTCATCGGTGCTAGCTTGACGGGTCGTAAGGCCGGAAAGTCCGGCGAAAGTAGTGCCAGCGCTCGCAGTCGTTGCTCATCAGCATCCTCCGCGTGTACGCAGCACAAAGAAAGATCGTGGAGGAATTCCATGCCAGGCGGAACCGTAAAGTGGTTCAGCGACGAGAAGGGCTTCGGCTTCATTACCCCGGACGACGGCGGTAAGGATCTCTTCGTGCACCACAGCGGCATCAGCGGTGACGGCTTCAAGTCGCTCACCGAGGGCGCCCGCGTGACATACGACGCAGAGCAGGGCGACAAGGGTCCGAAGGCGGTCAACGTCATTCAGGCCTAGCTTCTGGCACTACGCCAAAGCTTCGCAAAGGGCCCCGCTTCGGCGGGGCCCTTTCTCTTTCTGGGGTCTGGCTGAGCTAGGCTCCAACGATGGCCTCCCTTCAGCTTGCGTCCGGCGAGAACGCGGTATTCGAGGGGCACCCCTCTTGGCGCGCGACGCTCGCCTTCTATCTCAAGGGACTGCTCGGGGCGATCGTCCTGCTCGCTGCCTACGCGGGCATCGCCAGCGTTGCCGGCGACGGCGCCGACACGTCGATGCTGGTCGTGGTCGGAATCGTGCTGATCGCGCTCGTCATCGTCGGCGGCTATGTCTGGCGGATGGCGACCACCTACACGATCACCAACCGCCGCCTGCACATCAAGCGCGGCATCATCGCCCGCAAGACGCAGGAGGCGCGGCTCGAGCGCGTGCAGAACGTCAACACCGATCAGTCGGTGATCGAGCGGATGTTGCGCGTCGGCACCGTCGACTTCGACACCGCCGGCACCGACGCCGACGGCTTCCGCTTCGAGGGCGTAGCCGACCCACTCGAGGTCGTCCAGTCGGTCGACCGCGCCCAGCGCGAGTTCGCCGAGGCCCAGGCTCGCCAGACGGCGACCTACGGCCAGCCCGGCGCTGCGATCCAGCAGCCGCCAAGCGACCCCGGGCTCTAAGCCTCGAAGACGGTCGGCTCGCGGGGGAGGGCCGCGGGGTCGAAGTGGGAGGCGAGGTCAGCGGTCATCGGCCGCTCGTCCGGATCGGCGAGGCCAAGGCTCGCGGCCAGCCAGGCGAGCGTGTCGGCCGGGGTCTCGCCGAGTGTGGCGCGGTCGGCGAGCGTGACGGCGCCGTGGCGCTTGGCGAGCCGCTCGCCGTTCGGGGCGAGCACGAGCGGGACGTGGGCGTAGGAGGGGGTGGGGAGACCGAGCAGCCCCTGGAGCAGGATCTGGCGCGGCGTGGTGTCGAGTAGGTCGTCGCCGCGGACGACCTCGCCGATCTCCTGGTCGGCGTCGTCGACGACGACCGCGAGGTTGTAGGCCGGGGTGTCGTCCCACCGCCAGAGGACGAAGTCGTCGACCGTGCCGTCGACCTGGCCGTGGACGCGGTCCTCGAAGGTCAGCGACTCGCCGCGGGCGTCGAGCCTCAGTGACGGCGGCCGTCCGGCCGCGCGCTCGCGCCATGACCGCTCGGAGTCGCTGAGCCGCCGGCAGGTTCCGGGGTAGGCACCCTCCGGTAGGGGGCCGTGCGGCGCGTCGGCAGCCGCGCGGATCTCGGCGCGCGTGCACCAGCAGGGGTAGACGCGGCCGGCGGCCTCGAGGCGGCGCAGCGCCTCGCGGTAGAGCACGGTTCGCTCGGACTGGCGCACGATCGCGCCGTCCCAGTCGATCCCGATCGCGCGCAGGTCGGCGAGCTGCCCCGCCTCGTGCTCGGGACGCGACCGCTCCGGGTCGAGGTCCTCGATCCGGACCAGGAACCGTGAGCCGGCCGCCCGCGCGAACAGCCACGCGAGCAACGCGGTGCGCAGGTTGCCGAGGTGCAGCTCGCCGCTCGGGCTGGGTGGGAAGCGGCCGGTTGCCATCGGACAGCGAGCCTAGAGCGTTGCCGGCCAACTAGATCCACGTTTGTATGGGCCAGGACCCGTACAAACGTGGAACTGAGTTCGGCGTAGCCCTAGAACCCCGCGGGGTGGCGGGCGACGTAGCCTGCCGAGGAGCGCATCTCGTTCGACCAGCGCGAGCCGGTCTCGGAGCGGGCGCTGGTGTCGTAGCGGCGGCCCTTGATGACCATGTAGGCGTGGCCGGCGTTCGCGTAGATCGTGATGTGGCGGCCGGGGCCGGGGCGGCCGTAGCTCATGAAGCCGGTCGAGTCGAGCGGGCTGCGCAGCAGTCCGCCGCCGTGGAGGGCGTAGGAGACCGAGCCCGAGCAGTCGTAGCCAGAGGCGGTGAACGATCCGTGGCCGCCGCCGTAGACGTACGGAGTGGTGGCGATCCGGTTGCCGGCGCGGATGATCGCGTTGAGGATGCGCGACTTGCGCCCGCCGCCGCCCGAGCCGCCGCGGCCGCCCTTGCGTTTCAGCACCTTGCCGGGGCCGATGCCGAGCGCGCTGCGCGTCTGCGGCCCGACGACGCCGTCGGCGGTCAGGCCGTGGGCGCGCTGGAAGCTCTTGACCGCGGCCTGGGTGCCGGGGCCAAAGATGCCGTCGGCGGGCACGCCGAGCGCCCGCTGCATCGAGCGCACGCCGCCGCCGCGCGAGCTGACGCGACGGCTCTTGTGCCGGCGGCCGGAGGAGCCCGAGCTCACGCCCAGCGCGGCGAGCGTCTGCGATCCCGCGATGCCGTCGACCACCAGGCCGTGGCGGCGCTGGTAGCGCTTGACGGCGCGCTTGGTGCCCTTGCCGAAGATGCCGTCGGCCGGGATACCAAGTGCGCGCTGGAGCTGCCGCACGCGCTTGCCGCGCGCGCCCTTCTTGAGCGACTTCGACGCCGCGCTTGCGGTCGGTCCCTGCTGTGCGGCGGCGTCCGCGACCGGCAGCCCGGCGAACGGCAGCGCAAGCGCGGCCAGCAGGGCGGCGGGGAGGACGGCACGGCGAACGACATCCATCGGCTCAGGGCGCAACGGCAACGGGCGATACCTCTCTATTCGACTTTTCGCTTTGCGCCTACGAGGTGAGCTGACGGGCTCGCGCTGTCGCGCTACGCCTGCGATGCCGCCTACCGGCAGTCAGGCGATTCGCCCCCGTGGCCGTGGCCACAATGGGTCCCCCGATCGCGTTGGACGGGCCAGCGCGATTCGGCACGGCCGTCGTTGTATCACGGAAACCTCCTGCTAGTTGCAGGATTTGTTGCAGGAGGTCTAGGCGGGCCCGGCCGTGCAGCCGCGCTGCTCGACGTCGAAGCGCAGCTCAGGGGCGGCGACGGCGGCCATCGCCGCGCGCGTCGTCTCGGGGTCGTCGCTGTGCACGAGCAGGAAGCCGCCGCCGCCCGCGCCGCCGAGCACGGCGCCGCGAGCGCCCCCTGGGCCGACGGCAACCGCCTGCAGCTCGGCGATCCGCTCGGTGATCGCGTCGGGCGTCCGTTCGACCTTCAGCTCCCACTGCTCGTTCATCAGGTCGCCGACCGCGGCGAGGTCGCCCGCCTCGAGCGCGTCCGCGACCTCCCGCGCGATCTCGGCGGTTCGCGCGAGGTTGCGCTGCATCGCCACCTCGCCGCCGCGCTCGATCAGCGGCGTCAGCATCGACTGCGACGCCTTGCGTCGCTCGCCGGCGAAGAAGAGCAGCAGGCGGTCGCGCATCGCGGCGAGCGTCAGGGCGGGCACGTCGAGCTGGCGAACCGCGATCTCGGGGCTGCTGCCGCCGAGCGTCACCGCCGTCACCCCGCCGACGGCGATCGCGTACTGGTCGCGGACGCCGACGCTTTGACTGAGGTGCTCGATCTCGAGCCGGCAGGCGCGCGCCGCGAGCTCCTGGGCGCCGAGCTGCTCGCCCCGGGCGGTCGCCAGCGCCCGCAGCACGCCCACCGTGTAGGCGCTCGACGAGCCCAAGCCGGTGCCGGGAGGCACGTCGCTGACCGACGCCAGCTCGAACGGAGTCCCGTCCCAGTGGTGCTCGACCGCGGCGTGCAGGATCGGGTGACGGATCTCCTCGGCTCGCTCGACGTCCTCCCACTCGAGGTGCTTGAGCCGGAACCGGCGCGCCAACGCCGTCGACAGCATCACGTGGACGTGCCGGTTGATCGTCGCCGACACGGCGAAGCCGCCGTGCTCGCGGTAGTGAGCGGGGATGTCGGTACCGCCGCCCCCCAAGGGGATGCGCAGCGGCGCCCGAGCTACGACTGCCTGGTCCACCGGGCCATGATCGAGCATCGGCGCGGCC
>JBIOUS010000046.1:0-32929 GCA_044867325.1 Thermoleophilaceae bacterium
CGCGGCGGAAACCACGGCTTGACGCCCGAGCAGGTCGCCGAATCGCAGCGTGTGCGGATACTCGGCGCGATGCGGGAGCTGGTGGCGACCCACGGCTACCACGACGTGCCCGTGGCCTCGGTCATCCAGCACGCCGGCGTCTCGCGCAAGACCTTCTACGAGCTCTACGCGAGCAAGGAGGAGTGCTTCGTCGCCATCTACGAGCAGGAGATGGAGCGCGTGCTCGCCCCCACGCTGCACGCCTTCGAGGGAAGCGAGCCGTGGGTCGACCGGCTGCGCACCGCGCTCGGCGTGCTGCTCGGGACGCTGGCCACCGATCCGGCCGCGGCGCGGATCTGCTTCGTCGAGGTGCTCGCCGCCGGACCGCTCGCGCTCGAGCGGCGGGCGAAGGCCTACGCGGCGCTCGACCCCCTGTTCGCCCCGCCGGCGGCGGGGCGAACAGGCTCGCCCGACCAGGTCGCGGCCGCGGCGCCGCTGGCCCCCACCCGCGCCATCGTCGCCGGCTCCGTCGGCTACCTCACCGAGACTCTCCACCGCGAGATCGGGGCCGGGCGCACCGCCGAGCTGCCCAAGCTCCGCGCACAGCTGATGCAGACCCTGACGCTGCCGTTCGCCGACCAGGCCGTCAGCGACGAACCCGCCACCGACGACGCCGACGAGCGCGCGTTCACCACGGCCTACGGCGAGATCGCCGCCGACCTACTCGCGCGGACGGGCGCCGCGATCGCCACCGACGACGACGGAGCGAGCCGCGTCCGCGCCGGCGTCGCCGCCCTGCTCGACTTCTGCGCCCAGGAGCCCGAACGCGCACGGACCTGCTTCGTCGAAGCGCTCAACGCCGGCCCCACCGCCCGCGAGCGCCGCGACGAGACCACCCGGCGCCTGTCCGCCCTGTTCGCCCGACCGCTGCGCGAGCTACGCCCAAGCGACCGGATCGCCGAGGTCTCAGCCGTCGCGCTCGTCGGGGGCTTCCACGAGCTCACCTACGACGCGATCGACCGCCTGGCGCCTGACGATCTGCCGACGGTCGACTCGGTCGTGGCCGTGGCGCGGCTTTGATCACACGAGAGGGCCGGCGGTTGCCGGCCCTCTCGGTATTGCCAGGTGACCGTGGGAGACGGCCGTGTTGAAAGCGGTGCTCAGCGCTTGGCCTTGGCGGCTGCGCGCTTGGCGCGGAGCTTGGCGGCCTTGGTCTGCTTCTTGGTGCACGGGGTCTTCATCTGGACGTCGAAGTCGTGTCGGCGTCCGTTCTGGCCGTCGTTGTCGACCTCCGCGATGTGGCGTCCCGCGCACAGGTTGATCTTCGCCTTGCGGGTGCGGGTGACGGCGAGGATGCCGCTGGACCCGCCCTTGATGTTCATGTTGAACTGGCTGATCGGCGCATCGGGCACGTTCGCGAACGTGTTGACGAGCCTGCCGTTCCTGGTCGTGGAGGACTCGCCCTCGAGGTTGACCGCGATCTCGCCCCGCAGGGCGACGACGATCATCGGCAGGGTGCGGATCTCGTTGCCGGTGTTGGGATCGCGCCTGACGTTCTTGACGAAGTAGACGTTGCCCGCCAAAGGCCGGTCGAGCAGCGGCGTGACCGCCCTGGCCCGTCCGACGATCGATCCCGCCGGGCAGTGGTTCTCGAGATCGGGCTTGGTGCCGTCCTCGAACTCACACAACGCCTGGGCGTTGTTCGGATCGAGCGCGAGGCTCTTGGGCAACCGGACGACGACCTGATCGATCCCGGCCTCTCCGACACCCGTCTGCGTCACCCGCGCCTTGACGCCCGGATGCTTGCCGGTGGTGACCTGCTTGCGGCCGGTCAGAGCGAGCGACAGGTCAGGCTTGAACGAGAGGCTCGAGCAGCCCGAGACGGCGAACGGCGAGCTCGCGCCGGCGGTCGCGCCACGGTCGGAGTCGAGCGTCGCGCCGACCTGCTTGGAACCGCAATTGGATGGGTTGAGCATGAACCCGGGCCGGTCGACGCTCACCGTCACGCTGCGGACGCGGAGCGGGATCCCGTGCCAGATCGTCGGCAGCGGATCAGAGATCACAGACACCTCCGCCGTGGTCCGGTCGACACAAACGGCCTGGCGGACATTCACCGACCCGAGATCGGTCTCCGGCGAGGAAGCGTCGAACGGACCGGCAACCACAGGCACCGAGACCAGGAGGCCATATGCGCACCCCTTATAGCCCTCGGTCAGATACGCGCTGCCCTTGCGCTCCAACACGAACGGATCGCCCGAACCAGCCGACGCGTCGACCGCGCCAATCCGCGAGCCCTCCGGACAGGCCCCGGACGCCGCCTGGGCGTTGCTGCACAGCGGCAGGCCCTTGACCGACGCCAGCAGACCCTTCGGCAGCTTCGCGGTCACACCATCGACCCACTGCTCGCCGTCCTCGCGCGAGAACCGGAAGCTGAAGGTCCCAGACCCTCGCGCAGCCTTATTGGAGTTGCCAGCCGCAAGGGTCGGGGCGAACCCGAGACCACAGTTCCCAGCGATGGCGAGCGGCGAGGACTGCTCCGCCGGCGCGGTGCCCGACCACGGCGACAACGTCGTATCGATCGAGCGCGACCCGCAATCCTGCGGGGTCGCCAGCACCCCACGATCGCCACCCTTGAGCCTGACCTCGAGATGATCGATCGGCAGCCGCGGATTGTCCCTGAACGTCGCCGTCAACTTCCCCGTCACCGGATCAGCCGTGGCAGAGCCCGGCAGCTTGACCATCACACCAAGATCGTCATTACGAGCAACGACCCACAACCGCAGCATCTGGCCAGACATCGGATCGGTGCTCTTCGGCTCCCCGAGATACAGAGTTCCGCCGACCGCCTGATCGACGAGCGGCGAAGTCGCCTCCACCACCCCGATCTTCGAAGCATCGGGACACGCCGGCGCCGAATCCGAGCCCTGCGCCATCTGAGCATCGCTACAAGCCTTCAGACCGGTCGCACCCGAAGGGTTGACCGCTAAGCCCGCGGGCAGATCGACCACCACATCCCGCAGATGCGACTGCGCGATCCCGTCCGGATCCAACAACCCCTCCTGATCCATCGACAACTCGAAATTCAAGCCAGACGCCGCATCCGCCTCCGACGCCAACCCCTCCACTCCGCTCATCGGATCGAACGGCACATCCCCACAACCCGTCAGCGCAGGCGAAACATCCGACCTTCCAGAGAACACACCGATCGACTCCCAGTGATCCGCCTCCAGCAACGTCTCCAACACACTCCCCGAGCACTCAGTCGGATTCGTCAAGAACGCACCCGTCCCAGCTGGAGGCTCGTTGAACAACATCGCACCGCCGACGTAGCCGCGATAGGTAGTCGTCAGATTCGGCGCGACAGCTGACACTCCATAGTCCGCCTGACGCAAGCGGGCAAAAGCCGAGATCGTCGCGAGTTGCACACCGAATGAGAACTGCGCCGGCGAGCCCGGCGGCGGGACAACGTTGCCCAGCCCGAACATCGCCGCGTTTCGGCCGTACCGTCCATAGTTGAGGAACGCATGCCCGACCTCTGTTTCCGGCGGGCAGAGTCGAGCCGCGTCTCGCGCGCAGTGCGGAGTGACGAGCGGATTGGCGACGAACCCGACCGGAGGGTCTACGCGGAGCTCGTGCAGATCCTCGGACGGGATGATCTCTCCGGTGGTCGAGCGGTTCGTGTTCACCATGAAGAGGAACCCCGCCGAGAACGGATGGATCCCGGCCCTGGTCTCAAGCTCGCCGTTCTCATCGAAGGCGCCAGCCCAGTACGCCTGGATGCCTGGCGCAGCCGAGCTGTTGCTGATGGCGATCGGCGCCTCATACGTCACCGGGCTGGAAGCACCTCCCCCAGACACACTCACCGTCGCGACAAGGTCGGCCTCCGAACTCGACGTCACGGTCACCGGTAGTCGCAGCGTCGCGGCCAACCCACCGGGACCGAGCGAGGTTGTGGTGCTGCACGTTGGCGAGGTCTGGCCTCCGCCCGGGCTGCAACTCCATCCGGTGCCAAGCGGCGTCACCGTCGTCTCCAGGCCCTCAGGCAACTCCACATCTACGGTGTAGGCGGCGGACGTGGCCGCGCCACCGACATTCGTGGCCGCCACGATCAACGTGCCTGACGGCGCGGGCTCGACGACCATGCCGCCCGAAGCCGTCATCGACGGTACGTCTGTGCCAGCCAGTGGGCCACCGTCGAACGTCACGACATACCCATCGCGATCGACGTCGTCGCTCGACGTCACGCTCACACTGCCACCACCCGCGCTGATCGACGGCAGCGCGTTGAGGGCCGCCTCGACGTCCGCGGAGGGGAGATTGGTGTTCAAGGTCGTTGTCGTGTCGCCGCCGAAAGTCAGCGTGAACGAGCCGCCGAGCGTGCCCAGCACTCGCTGGCTCTCCGATGCCTGCGCGGTCGGGAGGTGCGTCGGGCCCGTAGCAGCGAGCAGCTTCCAGGCCGGCGATGCTGCCGCGGCGGCCGAAGCCCCCGCGAGCAGGGCGACGATCGTCGCCAACAGGGTCAGACCGAGGGGCTTGCGTGCGGACGAAAAGCTGTTCATGGCTACCTCTCCGATTCGAGCTACGACGGATGTGGAGTCGATGGCTTGCCTCATCGCCGCCGACCCCCACGCAGCTCGAGCACTGACGTCAAGGATTTGCCCGACGCCGAGTACGAGATCCTGAGCGCGACTCGCAAACGCCCGCCCCGTGCCAGCACCCGGCGCGCGGGCGCCGCCAGCCGTACCGGCACGACCACCTTGCCGGCGCCACTGGCGGTACGCGATGCGGCTAGCACCGTCGCCTTCAAACCCCGTATGCGCGTCGTGCCGCGGACTGTCACCTTGCCGCGCCCCGTGACCTTGACCGCGACTGACACCGCGCGGCCGCGGGCCAACGCCGAGCGCTGAGCTGACGACAGCCGCCCGATCGAGAACTTCGCTCGCTCACCCAGGGCACCTTCTGAGCCCGAGCCGCTCGTAGCGAACAGCGGAGCGAACGGGCTCGAACCACCCGTCTGACATGAGAGCAGAGCGTCGCAATCCTCCTGCTCCGAGGGATCCGGCACGCTGCCGCCGACCCGGAAGTCGTACAGGTCGTACATGCCATCCTTGTCACGTGGATCGAGCGGGTTGACGGTCGCTACGAAGACATCGTCCCCGTCCTGGCTCGCGCCCATGATCCGCGCGTTGGTCGACGTCCTCTCGACACCCCACTCGATGTTGGGGCCGCCGGTCGTCAGCAGTTGGAGCGTGCCCTTGTCCCAAACGTAGATGTTCGAGAAGCCGTCCACCGCATCCGGGGTGAGCGCGTCCTCCTTGACGAAGAAGACCCGGCTGCCGTCGTCCGACATATGAACGCGCCGATGGGTGTCGTAGTCGTAGTTGCCCCGTATTGGCAGGGACTCCATCCGAGTGATCGACGGCTCCCGGTCGCGCCGGCATGACACACAGATCACTCCGTCCGACTCGAGCGAGTAGAGGTACGCCTCGACCACGCCACCGCTGTCGTATCCGACGACGTCCGCAGCGGTCATGAAGAGCAGGCTGCGACCGTCTGCCGTGGCATCCGAGTTCACGCCGCCCCGCATCAACAGCGGGCCCTCGAGCACGTTGATGGCGAGCTCGGCGCTGCGGACGAGCCCCACGTGGGAGATCGCCCCGTCGTCGGACAGGTAGACGTTGAAGGTTTGCTCGGCGACGTTGCGGCTGTAGCTGCGCCCCTTGCCATCCAGTCGGCCTCGGGCGGCGAAGTAGATACGCGAGAGGTCGTCGGACGCGGCTAGGACGCCAGCCACGTTGGCGCCGTTCGTGTTGGCCGGATCCGACGTGGCGGAGACGTCAGTCAGGTCGCCGGTCTCGACGTCGTAGACATAGAGAGCGCACGGCTGTGGCGGCGCCGTCTTGCAGTCGGCTGCCACGGGACCCGTGCTCGACGGCGTCGCCAACCCGTAATTGTCGAGGAACGCCACCCGCGATCCGTCCTTGGCGGCGATCTGGAAGATCGCCTTCTGATTGACGCCCGTCGCCGGCGCCTCGGTGGCCGAGACCTTGGTGGTCGTGTTGCCTTCACGCAGGTAGAGCGCTTGCTTGCCGATATCGTCGCCGCTGTTGCTCGTCGCGCTGAAGTAGACGTGCGATGCGTCGTTGGCGACGGCGTTCTCGGGGAAGCGGTCGAGGTTCGTCCGTGGCAAACCAAGCGCGGCATTGCTGGCCGGCGAGCCGTCCGGCATGATCCCAACGTCGCTCATCACCCCGTCTATCGACTGGTAGATGCCGGAGTTGTTGAGCCCTGGATAGCGGAGCTTCGTCTCCCACACGACATGGCGACAATCGGAGGACGGAACCCCAATTCGGTCGGCGACCCTGGCCACGGATGCACTGCCAGGATTCGTCGGAGCCAGAGCGGTCAGTAGGCGGTAGGCACCGTTCGCGTCGCGAGCGTAGAGGTTTGCGCCACCCGTATCGATCGGCTCGCTCGGCGCTCCGGGAACTAGGGGCTGGCTGCTGTGGAGGACACCACACGACAGATCCTCCGAGAAGGCGCGATACCCGCCAGAGGCACCCTCCTGACCGATTGGCGTCGTGCTCAGCGACGGGTCCAACTGAGTGGACGACCAGCCGTCGGCATCCCGCCGCGCTAGATAGCGGAGATCTCCTCCCGAGTCGGCGCCGGCTAGACCGTAGGCGATCGGATACAAGACGGCGTCGCCGTCTGGCGCCGCCTGGAAGACGGTCTGGTTGGTCAGGTACTCGAGCGCCGCGCCCGCCCAGCCCTTGTCGAGCGGCGAGACCAGCTCGGCTACCCGTCCGCCGATCACTCCCTCGGCGTCGGCGGTGGTGAACGTCTGATCTAGGCTGGCCGTGGTGTCGGTCGCGTTCTTCGCGACGAGGCGAAAGTGATAGGTCGTGGCAGGCACGAGCCCGGTGAGGGTCTCACTGACGCCGAGGGTTTCCGTACCCGAGCCGATCGGGCGGTAGCTAGTTGGGGTGCTGTTGCCGTAGGCGGTCGTCGTGCCCCATTCGAAGCGGTAACCGGTCGCCTGGTGTCGCGGATTCACCCAACCGCTCAGCGTCACCCGTCCAGGCTCGACGCCTGCCGCCACCTGAGCTACAGACGGCGCCGTGGACTCTGTCGTGAACACCACGGGCTCCGAGGTCGCAAGCACGCCGTCGGTGGCGACCAAGCGCACGGAGTACGCCGTGTTCGGCTCCAGGTCCGCGGCGGTCTGCGTGACGTCGAAGCTCCCCGCGCTGCCGTTGCCAACAACCGCATCCGGATCCGGGACCTTTGTCCAGTCGATGCCGTTGGCGGAGTACTCGAAGTGGTACTTCGTCGCTGGTGGTGGGCTGATGTTGGGGATGCTGACGGTCCCGTGAAACGTCGCGGACGTCGTGGTGATCGCCGTGACAGGATTGGCCGGTCGCATCGCGACATCGGGCGGCGGGATCGGGCCGATCATGTAGATGGCGCCGGTTTGGCCGCTGATCGGAGTGTTGACGTAATTGCGATCGCCAGTGCCGATTGCGATCTGCAGGTAGCCCGACGCGTTGGTCGTGATCGGAGTGCTGGGCGAGGCGTCGAGCAGAGTTCCGTCGGTGTCGAACTCGCAGAGCCGGTAGGTAGTCGTGGTCGGCTTTTGCGTGACGAACACGTGCTGGGTCGCGGGGTCGACCGCGACACCCGACGACGTCGTCCCAACCGTGGGGCAGTCGCCGGTGCTCGAGCCGAATATTCCGTTGAACGTGCCATCCGGGTTGAAGACCTGGACGCGCGTGCCCGAAGCCACGAAGACCAGGCCGGCGGAGCTCACGGCAATGCTCGTCGGCGTCTGGGCAGCGAACTGACCGTTGCTCGTGCCGTTGGTGCCGGCCTTGCAGACGTCGGTGGGGCTCGCCGCGGGACGACAGAGCTCGAGCGCGCCTCCCGGCACCGCCGTGGCGATCGAGACCAGCCCTGAAGCGGTACCCATCTGAGCGGGGTCGTTCCCGACGAAAGTCCCGTCGAACGTCACCGTGTAAGGCCCGCCAGGCACACCTCCACCACCGGGATTGGGCGATGTCACCGTCAGGTTCCCCGCGCCGATGCCCGCGATGCCCTCCAGTGCCGCATCCACCTCGGCCGGCGTCGCGTTCCACGTTATGGGAGCCGACGTGTTGATCGGCGCGGCGCCACCGTAGCTCAGCGTGAAGGTCCCGCTGGTCAGCGCGGGGTTGATCGTGACCGTCTGCTGCTCGACGCCGCTGCTGTTGTGCTCACCGCTGGCGACGACGTCCCAGCCGAACGATTGCACCCATGTCACGCCGGTGACGTGGCTGCTGCCGTCGAGGGTCAGCGCGAACTCGTTGACGCGCGCGTTGTTGCGATCGCCGACATAGACGTGGCCGTTCGCCGGGCTGACCGCGATCGGCCCCTGCGTCAGATTCGCGAACCCGCCGCCTAGCGGGGTGTTGGTTCCCGCCTGGCAGCTCGTGGTGCAGAACTGAAGCTGCGGCGCGGGGGCCGCCGCGTTGACGTTGAAGCCGAACGCGCCCTGGAACTGACCCGCCGGAGTGAAGACGTTGATGCGCCGGTTGAAGTTGTCAGCAACGAAGACGTTGCCCGTCGCCTGATCGAAACCCAAACCCTCTGGATTGGCGACCGAGCCCGCCGCAGCGCTGTTGACCCCCGCCTTGCAGACGTCCGCCGGGCTTGAGGTGGCCTGACAGACCTCGAGACCGGTACCGGTGTTGTGCTCGCCACTGCTCGCGACATCGAAGCCGAACGAGCGAACCCACGTCCCGGAGGCGCTGAACACGTCGATGCGCTTGTTGACGAAGCTCGCGACATACACCTCGCCCATCGCGCCGCCACCCACTCCGTTGCGGTTGACCGCCACGCCGACCCCGGTCGCTACCTGCCCCCCAAGCGCTCCCGCCTGAGTTCCGAACGACGACAGCGGAGCACGCGTGTTCGTAGCACCCGTCGTCAGCGCAGCGAAGACCAGCATCCCGACCGCCAGGGCGGTCACGACCGTGAGCAGCACGTGCCGGCGCGCCCGACCGCCCTGGCCATCACGGGCAGCAGGTGAACGTCGGCTGCCGCGCTGCAGGAACTGGCTGCGAACACGCCTCATCTGTGCGATTCCTCTCCTCGTTGCATCTCTCGCTCTCCCGCCGGACGGTCTAGCCACCCGACGTTCTCTACGGTAAACCGAAGGGTGTCTAGCTGTCAACAGAGAACGGTCAAGAATCACTGTTTACGGCTCTAGAAGCCGCGTCAGAAGCGGAGAAGAGGAAGAAGACCTAGACACCTGTTGGTCTCTGTAGTACAGTCGCCCCATGCCCGACCATCGATCTAGACCGGCAAAGGCCGCTCTGGTCACGGGCGCTTCAGCGGGAAGGGCGCGCCTCGATCAGCTGCGCGGCGGTAAACATGGCCTGACACCCGAGCAGGTCGCGAGTTCCCAGCGCGAGCGAGTGCTCGCGGCGATGCGAGAGCTCGTCGCGACGCACGGCTACCGCGACGTCTCGGTCGCCACCGTGCTGCGACACGCCGGCGTGTCGCGCAAGACCTTCTACGAGCTCTACTCCGGCAAGGAGGAGTGCTTCGTCGCCGTCTACGAGGGCGAGATGGAGCGGCTGCTCGGTCCGGTGATGCTGGCATTCCAGGGAAGCGAGCCCTGGGTCGACCGGCTGCGGACAGCGCTCGGCGTGCTGCTCGGAGCGCTGGCGGGCGATCCCAGCGCGGCGCGGATCTGCTTCGTCGAGGTGCTCGCGGCGGGGCCGCTGGCGCTCGAGCGGCGCGCCCATGCGCTGGCGACTCTCGACCCGCTGTTCGCGCCGCACGACGGCGCAGCCGAGCGCGACGCCGACGGCGCCCAGACCCCCCGCTCCCGAGCGGTCACCGCCGGCTCGGTCGGCTACCTCGCCGAGGTGCTCCACCGCGAGATCGCAGCGGGTCACATCGAGGATCTGCCGTTGCTGCGTGCGCAGCTCACGGACACCCTGACGCTGCCGTTCACCGGGGGCTCGGCGTCCTCTGGCAGTCGCCCCAGCGGAAACGCCGGCGGCGCCAACGCGGAGATCACCGCCGACGACGCCGACGAGCGCGCCTTCCTGGCCGGCTACGGCGCGATCGCCGCCGACGTGCTCGGCGCCGTCAGCGCCGCGATGGCCATCGAGGACGACCCCGCCGCCCGCATCCGCGCCGGCGTCGGCGCCCTGCTCGACTTCTGCGCCGACCGGCCCGACCGCGCCCGCGCCCTGTTCGTCGAGGCGCTCAGCGCGGGGCCCGCCGCCCGCGAGCGGCGCTCGGAGACCACGAGCCGCCTGGCCGACCTGCTGGCTCAGCCGTTGCGCGAGCTGCGGCCCAACGAGCGGATTGCCGACGTCTCCGCGATCGCACTCGTCGGCGGCTTCCACGAGCTTTCCTACACCGCCATCGACCGCCTCGAACCGGACGACCTGCCATCGGTCGAGACGATCATCGCGGTCGCGCGGTTGTAGCCGGACACCACCCGATCTCGGCTGTTTATCAAAGGGCCTTCACGTCGCGGCCCATGCGGGGTATCGTGGGTTTGTGAACCGCGATGGCCGCTGACGAGCACCGCACCGAGGGCGAGGAGCCCGCAGGCGCGGCCGGCGCCGGGGACGCGACACCCGAGCGTCCCCGCCGCAAGCTGCCGCCGCGGCGCCCCGACCAGCTCCCGCGCGGGCGCCATGGCCTGTCGGACGCCGAGGTCGAGGCCTCCCAGCGGGCGCGGATCCTCGACGCGATGAAGGCGCTGGCCGGCGAGCGCGGCTACCACGACGCCTCGATCGCCGACGTGATCAAGCGGGCCGGCGTGACGCGCAAGGCTTTCTACAAGCTGTTCGAGGACAAAGAGCAGTGCTTCATCCATGCCTACGAGCGCGACCTGGCGCGGCTGCTCACCCTGACGCTCGAGGCGTTCGAGACCCAGGACGAGTGGGCCGACCGCGTCCGCGCGGCACTGAGCGCTTTTTTACACGCGCTCGCGCGAGACCCGACCGCCGCGCGGCTCTGCTTCATCGAGGTGATGACCGCCGGCCCGCGTGCGATCGCCTCGCGCAACGAGGCGATGCGCGGCTTCACGATCGTCTTCGACACCGGCCGGCTCGAGGACGACCGCTCGCGCCCGCCTGCGCTCGCGCTGAACATGGTCGGCGGGATGAGCGAGATCATCCACCGCGAGGTCGCCTCCGGCCGCGCCGAGGACCTCCCCAACGTCCTACCCGACCTGATGTACACCTCGGTCCTGCCGATCCTCGGCCCCGAGGCCGCCGAGCGCGAGCTGGAGCGTGGCGCGCCGGGCTCGTGAAACGCCGGTCCTAGTCGATCCGCGCCTTGTAGTCGAGGTCCGGATCGCAGTCGCCCGGATAGGCGACCTCGGACCCAGGATCGACCAGGAAGACGTCGACGTGCGCGGCGCCGCGCGGCAAGCTCGCGCATCCTTCACCGAACGCCCGGATGCTCATGCGCTTGGAGATGTGCTCGGCCACCGGTCCGGGTCGACCGGCGGTGATCAGGGCCACGAGCTCGTCGGCCATCCGACTCGCCTGCGTATCGGCACCCAGGCGGCGTCCGGAGTAGCCGTGCAGCACGGCGATGCGGCGACGGTCGCGGCGCAACAGCGAGCGGAGCCGGGTGAGCGAGTCCGAGGCGCTCGGATCGATAGCGATCTCGTCGAGATCGGAGAGGAGCAGCCGAATCACGTCGACGTGCGCGAGGTCGGACTCGCCATCGTCGTCGGCGACCTCGAGCGAGAAGCGCTGCAGACCGAGCGACTCGTGCACCGAACGGACGAGCTTCGAGCCGTTGTCCTCACGACTGCCCTCGCGCGACCACGAGAACGCGACCAGCGCGCCTCCGGCCGCATCCGCCGACAAGCGGCCGTCGAGCAAGAGCTGCTCCCTTGGAAGCGGTGGCTGCACGCGGATCCGAGCGTGTGGCTTGCTCAGCACACGGAGGTGTGGCTCGGTGGCCGGCGACTTGCAGGCGATCGTCACCTGTCCGCTGGCGGCCTTCTTCGGCACCTTGAAGACGACCCTGTCGGCACGCCAGACCTTGACGTCGGCCTCGACGTCGCCGACCTGAACCGTTCGCTCGGCTTTCGCGACCTGGTCGAACCCTGACCCCCTCACCGTCACCTTCTCGCCGATCCGCGCGCGAGCGGGATGGGGGGCCGAAGCGAGGTCGAACTCTCGCCGCAGCGCCGAGCCGACGTTCTCGAGCCGCCGCTCCTTACTGCGCTTGGGCGCCGCTGGAGCGGATTTGCCGGGCGGCAACACGACCGGCGACCCTGCGGCCCGTGAGCCGGCGTAGGGATTGGCGGCCTGGGGCGCGAGCGCGTAGTACATCTCCTGGGCCCTGACACCGGCGTCGGCGACGCTCTGGGGCGGACCGACCGACATCGCGACGACATCCTCGCGCGGCACCCAAAGCAGTCGTCCGCTGCCCGGCTCCACCTCACCGGAGCAGCGGTCGGTCGCCACGGTGCCGAAGTAGACGCGCGAGTCGGTCTCGGTGACATAGATGCCCTGCAGCGCCTCGGCCTCACCATCCCCGGCCCTGATCAGGGCCAGGGGCTGCACCTGAGGATCCTCGAGGTTGCGAGCGATGCCGGCGACCGCGCCGAGCAGCGGAACAGAGGCGAAGACGGCGACGCCGCACGGCAGGAACGCATAGTTGGAGCGCCGCGCGATCCGCCAGCTCGCGGTCCCGAGCAGGATCGCCGCCGCAAGGGTCACCGCGACCCACACCTCGCGCATCACGAGGGCGGCCGACGCCGCGCCGGCGAGAGCCAGACCGAAGATCACCACCCTGGCCGCACGTTTCAGGATCTCTGTGGCGGCATTCTCGCCATCCTCGTTGCGCCGCCCGGGCGGCGGCTTGACAGGAGTCTCGACAGGCGTTCGCGCCCAGAAGCGCCCGCGGGAGCGCCAACCGCGGCGCCCGCCGTAGCGCCGTACGAGGCCCTCGCGTATCACCCGCGGCGCGAATCGGCTGTGGGAGATTCGCTGGTCGGACTGCTTCATCGGATCGCGCAACCCGGTCCTTATCCAGCGCACCCCTACGAACAGCGCCGCACAAACGAGGATGAAGGTGAGCGTCGTGGCTTGAGCCGCGCGCAGCGTGATTCTCGATATGTGCTCGGCTCCGGGGGTGGCGCTGGCCAACTCCAGGGCCGCCGTCACAACGACCGCCACCAGGATGAGCACGAACAGGACGAGAATCGGCCAGTTGCTTCCTGGGCGGTCACCAACTCCCCCGCTGAGCTTGTCGGCCATGCGGGCAATCAACTCGCCGAAGACCCTGGACAGTGGGGGATCGTCGATGTCGGGCTCGACGGCGTGGCCGACCTGCGACTCGCGCCAGCGGATCACGAGCAAGATCAGCAACGCGAAGAGCAGGATCGACTCCGCGGCGACCAGCCGGCTCAGGCGATCGATTCCGACCGCAAGTCCGATCACGACGATGCTCTCGGCGGTGACAAGCGCGAGCAGTCCACGCACGACTCCGCGCGACGGCTGATCGTCGTTGAGCACCTGGTCCTGAAAGACGTATACGGCGATCACGGCGAGCGCGCCCAGCAGGACGAAAGCCGCGAGCATGATCGCCCCGCCCGCGATCAGCTCGCCCCGCGGCATCGCGGCAAGCGCCTGGTCGGCGGGCAAACGAGCGGCGTAAAAGCGGACCCAGACGATCGCACCCCCGACAGCCGCCACGAACGTGATCAACCCGCCAGCGGCCAACAGCGCCGCGCCGATCGTTCTCAGCGGCTCCTGCTGCCAACCCCCCTCGGAATCCCGCCGCCGCGCGGCAGGATCGCCCTCCCCCTTCTCCACGAGCCCTCCCCCCGCGCCCAAAGAAACCCCAGCCAGGCACGCCCGTCAATAGCGGCGTACGGAGGTGACCTTAACCCTGCATGTCTAAAACCGCAAATCGTCGCCGTGGCCGGCTGCCGGGGCGAATGCCAGGATGGGACAGGTGGAGACACTCTTTGGGGACGACAGGCAACCGCCCCGGCGGACGGCGGTACCGGCAGGCGACCAGCCGCTGGCCGCGCGGATGCGGCCGGTCGAGCTGGGTGAGTTCGTCGGGCAGGAGCACCTGCTGGAGGATGGGTCGGCGCTGCGCAGCGCGCTCGAGGAGGGGCATCCGCACTCGATGGTGTTGTACGGGCCGCCGGGGACGGGGAAGACGACGCTGGCGCGGCTGATGGCGGTGCGGGCGCGGGCGGCGTTCGAGGAGATCTCGGCGGTCAACGCGGGGCGCAAGGAGGTGCGCGAGGTGCTGGCGCGGGCCGGGGAGCGGCGCGCCGGCGGCGGGGAGGGAACGATCCTCTTCCTCGACGAGATCCACCGCTTCAACAAGGCGCAGCAAGACGTGCTGCTGCCGGCGGTCGAGGAGGGGCTGGTCTGGCTGGTCGGCGCGACGACCGAGAACCCGTACTTCGAGGTGAACTCAGCGCTGCTGTCGCGCTGCCGGGTCTACGAGCTGCGGGCGCTGGAGGAGGCCGACGTCCTGGCGCTGCTGCGACGGGCGCTGGAGGGCGGGGAGCGCGGGATCGCCGATCCGCCCGACGTAGACGACGACGCGCTGGAGTTCCTGGCGGCGCGAGCGGGCGGTGACGCACGGACGGCGCTCGCGGCGCTGGAGCTGGCGGCCGAGACCGCGGCAGCCGAGGCGGGCGCGAGCACACGCGAGGGCGAACCCGCCGGGGACGGGGCGCGTGGCCACGTCACACTCGCGCGAGCCGAGGACGCCTTGCAACGCCGTGCCGTCCTCTACGACAAGGACGGCGACCGCCACTACGACCTGATCTCGGCCTGGATCAAGGCGACGCGCGGGTCGGACCCCGACGCGTCGCTGCTCTACCTCGCCGCGATGCTCGAGGGTGGCGAGGACGTCCGCTTCATCGCGCGACGGATGGTGATCCTGGCTAGCGAGGACATCGGCAACGCCGACCCGCAGGCTCTCGTGGTCGCGACGGCGGCCGCCCAGGCGGTCGACCGCATCGGCCTGCCCGAGTGTCACTTCGCGCTCGGCCAGGCGGCCGTCTACCTGGCGCTGGCGCCGAAGTCGCCGGCTGCCGGCGCCGCGCTCGGCCACGCCCGCTCGTGGGTGCGTCAGAACGGCACGCCGGTGCCGCCGGACTACCTGCGCGACGCCCACTATCCGGGCGCGAAGAAGCTCGGCCGCGGCGAGGGCTACGACTTCCCCCACGACCACCCGACCGGCACCTCGCCGCAAGAGCTGATGCCCGACAACGCGGTCGGGCGGCGGTTCCTCGAGCTGTCCGACCACGGCTTCGAGCGCGATCTCGCGGAGCGATTCGAGCGGATTCGCAAGTCTCGGTCACAATGAGCGGTATGGAGGCGAAGTCAGCGCCCGTCGCGGGCCAGCTCGAGACGTTCTCCCCGATCGACGGCCGCCGGCTCGGCGCGCTGCCGACGATCACGCCCGACCAGGTGCAGTCGGTCGTCGATGACGTCGCCGAGGTGCAGCCGTTCTGGGCGGCGCTGCCGGTCGAGGACCGCGCGCGCTACATGCGCCGCGCCGCGCAGGTGATCGTCGACTCGCTCGACGTGCTGTCCGAGCTGCTGACGCGCGAGCAGGGCAAGCCGCGCAACGAGTCCTATGTGATGGAGCTGCTGCCGACGATCGACGCGCTCAACTGGGTCGCCGCCGCCGGCCCGGAGATCCTCGCCGACGAGAAGGTGAAGTTGCCGATCTGGGTCAAGCAGAAGAGCGCCCGCTTCACCTACGAGCCGCTCGGCGTCGTCGGCGTGATCGCGCCGTGGAACTACCCGTGGTCGATCCCGATGGGCGAGGTCGCGATCGCGCTGATGTGCGGCAACGGCGTCGTGCTGAAGCCGGCGTCGCTGACGCCGCTGATCGGCCAGAAGATCCAGGAGGTCTTCGAGCGCGCCGGGCTGCCGGAGGGACTGGTGCGGACCGTGCATGGCGGCGGGGCGGTCGGCAATGCGCTGGTCGAGTCGAGCGCGGCGAAGATCTTCTTCACGGGGTCGGTGGACGTCGGGCGCCAGGTCGGGGTCAAGTGCGCCGAGCGGATGAAGGGCTCGGTGCTCGAGCTGGGTGGCAAGGACCCAATGATCGTGTTGTCCGACGCCAACATCCCCAACGCCGTGTCGGGCGCGCTCTGGGGCGGCTTCGCGAACGCCGGTCAGACCTGCAGCGGGATCGAGCGCGTCTACGTGATGCGCGACGTCGCCGAGCGGTTCACCGACGAGCTGGTCCGTGGCGCGCAGGCGCTGCACGTCGGCGACCCGATGGGCTGGGAGACCGAGATCGGCCCGATGGTGTCGAAGGAGCAGCACGACCTCGTCGACGAGCTGGTCGACGACGCGGTGCGCAACGGCGCGACGCTGCGCTGCGGCGGCCCGACCGCGCCGCCGCCCGGCGGCACCGGCCACTGGTACGCGCCGGCGGTCCTGACCGGCGTCACCCACGACATGCGGATCATGCGCGAGGAGATCTTCGGGCCGGTGATCCCGGTCGTGGTCGTCGACTCCGAGGACGAGGCGATCGACCTCGCCAACGACTCCGAGTTCGGCCTCGGCGCCTCGGTTTGGACGAGCGACCGCGCGCGCGGCGACCGGATCGCCCGGCGAATCCAGTCCGGAATGGTCTGGATCAACGACCACATGTACTCGCACGGAACCTGCTCCTGCGCCTGGGGCGGCGTCAAGGACTCCGGCCTCGGCCGTTCGCACTCGAAGTTCGGCTTCTACGAGTGCGTCAACGTCAAGCAACTCTCCTGGGAGCCCGGCCTCACCCGCAACTTCTGGTGGCACCCCTACGACCGCTCGCTCGGCCGTGGCATGCACGAGGCCGCGACCGTCCTCTACGGCCGCGACTCCGACAAGGTCGCCGCCCTGCGCCGTGGCGCCCGCTCCTTCGCGCGACTCGGCGCGAAGGTCGTCAAGCGCGGCTAGCGGACGACGCGGAACGCGCGCAGCGCCTGCTTCGAGGCGTTGCGGGAGGGATCGGTGGAGCGAGCCACGAGGCGGTAGCGGCCGGGGGCGAGCTTGCGGCGGCCGACGCGGCCGCTGAAGCGGACGGTGTTGGCGCCCTGCTTGCCGGCGCGCGTGAACGCGATGCCCTTGACGGCTACGAAACGGACGCAGCGCTTGGCTCCGCGGTTGCGCCGCGTCTGGCGGCGGCAGGCGCGGCCGACCTTGCGGCCGGTCGTGGGCCGCTGCACCGAAAGCCGGACGCGGGCATCCTCGGAGAGCCGGAACGAGATCTTGGTGCCCGCCGGAGCACGGCGCCGCTTGACCTTCCGCTTCGCCGCCGTGCGCGCGGTCGCGCGCTTGCCGAGGCGGAACTTCGCCGGCGTGAGCTTGAGCCGCGCCAGTCGCGGGCGGCGGGTGTCGACGACGCGGACCGCGCGCCGCACCCGCCGGACGTTCCCCACGGAGTCGGTGGACACACCCGCGACGGTGAAGGTTCCCGCGAGCGCGAAGCTGTGGCTGGCGCTGGTCCCGTTCGCGGTGCTGCCGTCGCCGAACTCCCAGCCGCTCGACGCGACGGTCGAGAGCAGGTCGAAGGGCGTGAAGGAGAACGACGCCGACGCGGCGCGCTCGACCTGGCTCGGCACGGTGAGCGAGCGCAGCTCGGGACCGCCGCCGTCAAAGAGCTGCGCATCGATCTTCTTCGCGGCGATGTCGGACACCGCCACCACCGCGTTGCCGAAGCCGTCGTTGCCGATCGCGAACTCGTGGTGGGGGTTCGGATCCGAGAGCGTGGCGACCGGATCGACGGCGCCGTCCTCGCGGAATCCGCGCCCCTCGATCGCGTTGGCGGACACGTTCTGCCAGATGACGGTCGCGATGCCGCCGCTCTCGACGCTGATGTCGGGGAACTGGAAGCCCGACCCGAGCTCGCTGCCGGCGATCGTCACGGGAGGTCCGAAACTGCCGCCGGCGGTGCGACGACGGCCGAGGACCTGGTCGCTCGGCGGCGCGCCCTCGCGCCAGACGATCGCCGCGGCGCCATCGTCGGCGACCCCGATCCCCACGTTCTGACCGGCACCGCCGGTCGAGACGGTCTCTATCGCTCCGAGCGCGCCGGCCGCTGAGCGGGTTCGCATCCGGACGATGCCGTCGCCGGCGTCGTTCCAGGCGACATATGCGTTGCCAACGCTGTCGATGGCGAGCGACGGCCTGTACGGATCGCTGCCGGAGGTGACTGTCTCGAGCGGACCGAGCGTGCCGTTGGGCGCAACGGTGCGCAGCTGGATCGCCGGTCCGGTGTTCTCGCGCCATACGACGACCGCCGTGCCATCCGGCGCGATCGCGACGTTGGGCGTTACGTCGACGTCAACGCCATCCGGGGTGAGGAGCCGCACCGGCTCGACGATCCCGGAAGCGGTCACGCGGCGCAGCTCGATGCGGTGGAGGGTGCTGTTGCGCCAGACCGCGATCGAGTTGCCGGCCGAATCGCCGACGAGCATGCCGCCGCCCCCGGTGTTCGCGCTCGACGGCGCGACCTCGATCGTCTCCGGGTCCAGCACGCCGGCCGAGCTGAAGCGCCGAAGCAGCAGGGTGCCCGACGCGTTGTTGTCCGACCACATCACGCTCCCGACCCCGGTCGGCCCGACGTGCAGGCCGCGCGGCGTCTGGTTCGTGCTGCCGGCCGGCTGGACGAGGTTGAGGTCGGGAGTCAAGCCACCGTCAGGGGCGCGAACACGGACGGCGACCCGGCCGGGAGGCGAGAAGCCGGCGTTGGAGCGGTACGCGAGGTAGATCGTCCCGTCGCCGCGGACCACCACGTTCGGCACGCTCGGGTAGCCGGACGACCCCTCGCCGCTCGCGAACTCGAAGCGCGGGAACCAGGCGCCCGCGGCCTGGGCGGACGCCGTGCCAACACAGAGAGCGGCCAGTGCGAGGATGGCGAGCAGGAGGGTCCGGATGCGCCGAGCCTACAGAGAGCGCCACCGGCCGTCACCTAGACTGGATCGCATGCCAGCCGCCGCATATGCCGGCAAGGAGTGCGTCTGCCAGTTCAAGCGCGGGATCTGCGATCAGACCTGCGTGCGCGACATGCTCGACACGCCGTTCTACATCGCCTGCCTGAAGCTGCGCGGGCGGCGCTGCGTGGTGATCGGCGGCGGGGCGATGGGGTTGGAGAAGACCGAGGGGCTGCTGGCGTGCGACGGCGACGTGACGGTGATCGCGCCGGACGCCGGACCGGAGCTGGAGGCGCTCGCGGCCGAGGGCTCGATCCGCTGGGAGCGGCGCGAGTACGCGGGGGCGGACGACCTCGAGGGCGTCTTCATGGTCATCGCCTGCACCGACTCGACGGACACCAACATCAAGATCTACGAGGACGCCGAGCGGCGGGCGATGCTCGTCAACATCGTCGACGTGCCGCCGCTGTGCAACTTCATCCTGCCGGCGATCGTGCGCACCGGACCGCTGGCGATCGCGATCTCGACCGCTGGCGCGTCGCCCGCGCTGGCGAAGCGGATGAAGCGCGAGGTCTCCGAGCTGTTCGGCGAGGAGTACGCCCGCCTGGCGATCATGCTCAACGACGTCCGCGGCTGGGCGAAGGGCACCCTGCCCACCTACCAGGACCGCAAGGCCTTCTTCGAGTCGATCGTCAACGGCACGCCCGACCCGGTCGAGCTGCTGCGCGCCGGCGACGAGGACGCGGTGCGCGACCTGATCGCCGCCGCCCAGCGCACCGCTGTGCCGGCATAGATTGTCCCGTTAGATGGGCTATATTTTCCGTTTATGCGGACGAAGCCTCCAGACGTCTTGCCGATCTTCCGCTCTGACCTACAGGCGCGGCTACTCGCCGCGCTACTGCTCGACGCCAGCGAGCCGCTGACGGCACAAGACCTGCTTGACCGTCTCGGCGCCACGTCGACAACGCTCCATCGCGAGCTTGGGCGACTGGAGCAAGCGGGGCTGATCGAGCACGACCGCATCGGGCGCACTCGGCGCTACCGCGCAGCAACCAGCTCGCCGATCCATGAGCCGCTACGCGAGCTCCTACGACGAACGCTCGGAGTCGAACCACTGCTGCGGCATGCGCTGAGCGGAGTGGACGGCGTTGCAGCAGCCGCGATCTTCGGCTCCTGGGCAGCGGGCGAGGCCGACGAGGGCAGCGACATCGACCTCCTCGTGGTCGGCGAGATGGACCGCGACGACCTGCTGTTGGCGGTACGAGATGTCGAGGCCCAGGCCCACCGCGAGATCGACGTCACCGCCTACCGCGACGACGAGTTTGCCCGCCGGCGCGACGAGGGCTCGGGCTTCCTGCGAACCGTGCTGCGTGGGCCGCTGATCGAGCTGGTCGGGAAGGTCGCGTGACCCGCGCCAAGCCCCAGCGCGTCGAGCCGGACAGCGCCGCGGCCGCCGAGCTGATCGCCCAGGCGCGAGCCCACCTCGAAAGCGCGCGGATCGACGGCGTCGATGCCCAGTCGGCCTACGGGATCGCCTACCAGGCGGCGCTCAAGGCGATGGTCGCGGCGCTGCTCGCCGACGGAACGCGGGTCACGTCCGGCGCCGGTGGGCACATCGTCACGATCCAGCAGGCCGAGCGGCACCTCGATCTGGATCCGGCAGTGTCGTCGCGGATCGATCACATGCGCCGCACCCGTCACCGCGTCTTCTACGACGGCGACGAGGTCAGCGAGCTGGAGCTCGAGGGGGCGCTCGCGGACGCCGACGCCGTGGTGGCCGCAGCAGCCGAGGCGGTCGACGGAGCGTGAGCGACACCAGCGCGGTGGTCGAGCTCGACGGTGTCGAGCGCCGCTATGGCGAGCGGGTGGCGCTGTCCGGGGTGACGGTGCGGCTGGAGGCCGGGCAGACGCTGGCGGTATTGGGTTCGAACGGGGCCGGGAAGACGACGCTGTTGCGGGTGCTGGCGACGCTGTTGCGGCCGCACGCGGGGGTGGCGCGGGTGCTCGGGCACGAGCTGCCGGACGAGGCGTGGGAGGCGCGCGGCGGGATCGGCTACCTCGGTCACGACCCGCTGCTCTACCGCGAGCTGACCGGGCGCGAGAACCTGCGCTACCACGCCGATCTCCACCAAGTTCCTCACGCGCGTATAGAGAAGCGGCTGGAGGCGGTGGGGATGGCGCGGCGGGCCGACGACCCGGTGCGCGACCTGTCGAAGGGGATGGTGCAGCGGCTGGCGGTCGCGCGGGCGACGTTGCACGACCCGGCGCTGCTGCTGCTCGACGAGCCGCGGGCGAACCTCGACCCGGCGGGCGCCGAGGCGCTGGAGCCGCTGATCGGGCGGGCGTCGGGGAAGACGCGCGTGCTGGTCACCCACGACGTCGAGGGCGGGCTGGCCGAGGCCGACGTGGCGCTCGGGCTGCGCGGCGGCAAGCAGGTGTTCTGCCGGCCGGCGAGCGAGGTCGACGCGGCTACGGCGCGGGGGCTCTACTCGTGATCCGCACGGCGCGGGCGATCCTGCGCAAGGACCTGGTGATCGAGTTGCGGACTAAGGAGTCCGTGCCGGCGATGACGCTGTTCACGATCACCGTGTTCGTGTTGTTCCACTTCGGGCTCGATCGTGACGCTCTGGAGGGCGATCTCGCGTCGGGCGTGCTCTGGGTGACGCTGCTGCTCGCCGCCGTGATCGGTGTGTCGCGGCTGTTCGCGATCGAGCGCGAGCAGGGCGGAATCGACGGGCTGCTGCTGGCCCCGGTCGACCGCACGGCGCTTTGGCTCGCCAAGGCGGTGGCGCTGTTCCTCTACCTGACGCTGCTCGAGCTGGTGGCGATCCCGGCGTTCGCGCTGTTCCTGCTCGGTCCCGACCTGCTGCCCGCGCTGCCGGTGCTGATCCCGATCCTGCTGGCGGCGAACATCGGCCTGGCGGCGATCGGCGCGCTGGTGTCGGCGCTCGCCGCAGAGACGCGCGCGCCCGGGCTGATCGTGCCGCTGCTGCTGCTCCCGCTGGTCGTGCCGCTGCTGATCTCCGCCGCCTCGGCGACCGAGCCGCTGCTGCGCGGCGACCAGGCCCCCGAGGATCTGGGGCGCTGGCTGGGACTGCTGAGCCTCTACGATGTGGTCTTCGTGCTGATCGCCGTCGCCGTGTTCGACTTCCTCCTGGACGACTAGGTGTATTCCAAGGGCCTCAAGCCACTGTCGATCGCCACCGTCGCCATGGTGGCGCTGTCGCTCGCGCTCGTGTTCTTCTACGCGCCGCTCGACGCCGACCAGGGCTTCGTCCAGAAGATCTTCTACGTCCACGTGCCGCTGGCGATCGTGGCGCTGTGCGGCTTCGTCGCCGGCGGGATCATGGCGATCCAGTTCCTCCGCACCGGCGACCGCTCCTGGGACGCGCGCTCCTACGTCGCGATCCACATGTCGATCATCTTCGGGACGGTCGTGCTGATCACCGGCGCGATCTGGGCGAAGGCGGCGTGGGGCCACTGGTGGGTCTGGGACGAGCCGGTGCTGGTCTCGTTCCTCGTCGTCTTCCTGCTCTACTGCGTCTACTACCCGCTGCGCTTCTCGATCGAGGACCCGGACCGCCAGGCCCGCTACTCGTCGGTGTTCGCGATCGCCGCGGGCGCGTTCGTGCCGATCAACTTCGCAGCCGTACGGATGGCTGAGGCCTTCACACACCCGCGCGTCTTGTCGCAGACCGGTGGCTCGCTGCCGGGCGACATGCGCTTGACGTTCTTTGTCTGCATCGCAGCTGTAACGCTGTTGTTCGTGACGATGTGGAAATTGGAGCTCACCGGCAAGCACGCGTCGATGCAGCTCAAGCGGCTGCGGCGCCAGCTCGAGGCGAAGGCGGCCGCCTGATGCCCGCGCTGCCGCTCGACGAGGCGGGCAAGTACGTCGCGGGCGCCTACGTCGTCTTCTTCACGCTGATCGTCCTCTACGTGGCGATCATCAGCGCGAAGATCGCGCGGATCGACCGCGAGCTGACCGAGCTGGTCGAGATCGCGGAGCGCGAGGACGAGCCCGCGGCGCCTGCCGACGAGCCGGAGCGCGACGGGGAGCCGGTCGCATGAGCGGCGAGCTGCTCGCGCTCGGGGTGTCGCACAAGACGGCGCCGCTCGAGCTGCGCGAGCGGCTCGCGCTGACCGAGGGTGCCGCAGCCGCCGTGCTCGCCGAGCTGACCGCCCACGAGGGGATCCACGAGGCGGTCGCGATCTCGACCTGCAACCGCACCGAGCTCTACCTCGTCGCCACCGATCCGGTCGCCGCCGAGAGCGCCGCGCTCGCGGTGCTGGCGCGCCAGGCCGAGACGCGGCCGACCGAGCTCGCCGACTCGCTCTACGCGCTGCGCGACCTCGACGTCGCCCGCCACCTCTTCTCCGTCGCCGCCGGCCTCGACTCGATGATCGTCGGCGAGGCCGAGATCCAGGGCCAGGTCAAGCGCGCCTACGAGCTCGCGCTCGTCGAGGGCATGACCGGCCCGATCGCCAACCGCCTCTTCCGCGACGCGCTCGCCGCCGGCAAGCGGGTTCGGACCGAGACCGGCGTCGGCCGGTCGCGTGTGTCCGTAGCGAGCGTCGCGGCCGAGCTGGCCTGCCGCGGGCTGGGTGTCGGGCCGGCCGCGAGCGCCGCGCCCGACGCGCGCTGTCCCGCCGGTGGCGACGCCACCGGAGACTTGCCGGCTCAGCACCCGCCGACGGCCGACCTCTCGGACCGCCGCGTGCTCGTGATCGGCGCCGGCGATCAGGGTGAGCGGACGGCGCAGGCGCTCAAGGACCGCGGGGCACACGCCGTCTTCGTCGCGAACCGTCACTACGACCGCGCGCTGGGCCTGGCCGAGCGCTACGCCGGTTCGGCCGTCCCGCTCGACGAGCTGCCGGCCGAGCTCGCGCTGGCGGACATCGTCGTCAGTTGCACGTCGTCGCCGCATCAGCTCGTCGGTCGCGAGGAGCTGGCGCTGGTGATCGACGGGCGTGAGGATCAGCCGCTGGTGATCATCGACATCGCCGTGCCGCGCGACATCGACCCATCGGTGCGCGATCTGCCCGGCGTGACGCTCTACGACATGGACGACCTCGAGCAGGAGGTCGCGCGCAACCTATCCGTGCGCGAGGCCGAGGCCGAGCGCGCATGGGTGCTCGTCGACCGCGACGTCGAGCGGTTCGAGGGCTGGCTCGCCAGCCTCGAGGTGCTGCCAACGATCCGGGGCCTGCGTGAGCGCGCCGACGCGATCGTCGAGCAGGTGCTCGCTGAGAACGACCCGCGCTGGGAGTCGCTGTCCGACGCCGACCGCGAGCGTGTCGCCGCGATGAGCCGGGCGCTCGTCGCCCGCCTCTTCCACGAGCCGACGATTCGGCTGCGCGACGGCGCCGAGGACGAGTCCTCCTACATGCACGTCGCCGTCCTGCGCGAGCTGTTCGGGCTCGACGCTGCACTCGCGCCGTTGGACGACGAGCAGCCGCAGGCCGAGGTCACCGATCTCGACTCGCGCCGCCGCCGGCGCGGCTAGCACCCGCGGCCTTGGCTCTACGGATCGGAACACGCGGCAGCGCCCTCGCCATCGCGCAGGCGACCGGGGTCGCACATTCGCTGGAGGCGTTCGGCACCAACGTCGAGCTGATCGAGATCAAGACGTCGGGCGACGAGACCGCGGCGAAGCCCGAGACCGAGGACAAGGCGCGCTTCGTCAAGGAGCTCGAGCAGGCGCTGCTGGCCGGCGAGATCGACCTCGCGGTCCACTCGGCGAAGGACGTCCCGAGCGAGCTGCTCGACGGGCTGGAGATCGTCGCCGTGCCGGAGCGCGCCGACCCGCGCGACGCGCTCTGCCTGGCGCCGCATCTGACCGCGCCCGAGCCGAGTCCGCACAGTCCCGCCGCGCAGGCGCTCGACCCGCTGCCCGACGGCGCGGTCGTCGGCACCGCCAGCCTGCGCCGCCGCGCCGAGCTGCTCGCGCTGCGCCCGGATCTCCAGATCCGCGATTTGCGCGGCAACGTCGACACGCGGCTACGCAAGCTCGCCGATGAAGAGTTCGACGCGATCGTCCTCGCCGCCGCCGGGCTCGCCCGCCTCGGCCGCGCGGACGAGGGCATCCCGTTGTCCGAGCTGTCGCTGGTCCCGGCCGCCGGCCAGGGCTGCCTCGCGCTCGAGGCGCGCAGCGGCGACGACGCCGCGCGCAAGCTCGCCTGCCGCCTCACCGACCCGCACGCCTTCGCCTGCGTGACGGCCGAGCGAACGCTCACCATGGCGCTCGGCGCGACCTGCAACACGCCAGTCGGCGCGCACGCCAAGGTCGTCAACCACTCCTTCATCGAGCTGAACTCCTTCGTCGGCACGCCCGACGGCAAGCAGTGGGTCCGCGACGACGTGCGCGGCATGGCCGAGGATCCCCGCTCGATCGGCCTCGACGCCGCCAACCGCTTGACCGCCGCCGGCGCGCCCGGAATCCTGGCCGCCGCCGAGGCATATCCCTCGCGATAGGTTGGGCGACATGGAGCCCGGGATCGTCTACCTCGTCGGAGCCGGTCCGGGAGACCCGGGACTGATGACGCGACGGTCGCTGGAGTTGATCGCGGAGGCGGACGCGATTCTCTACGACCGGCTGATCCCCGGCGACGCGCTCGATGGCGCGCGGGAGGATTGCGAGCTGCGCTACGTCGGCAAGGCGCCGGGCGACGTGGCGATGAGCCAGGAGGACATCGGGGCGCTGCTCGTCGAGCTGGGGCAGGCCGGCAAGCGGGTCGTGCGGCTGAAGGGCGGCGACCCGTTCGTCTTCGGCCGCGGCGGCGAGGAGGCCGAGGCGCTGCGCGCGGCGGGCGTGCCGTTCGAGGTGGTGCCGGGAATCACGGCGGGTGTAGCGGCATCGGCGTATGCCGGGATTCCGGTCACTCACCGTGACGCGGCATCGGCGGTCGCGTTCGTGACGGGGCATCAGGCGCCCGAGAACGATCGTGACGTCGACTGGAACGGCCTCGCCGCGTTCCCGGGGACGCTGGTCTTCTACATGGGCGTGAAGAACCTGCCGCTGATCGCCGACGCGCTGATCGCCGCGGGGCGCGATCCGGCCGAGCCGGCGGCGGTCGTGCGACGCGGCACGCTGCCCGATCAGCAGACCGTCACCGCCCCGCTGGCCGACATCTCAGACCGCGTCGCCGAGGCGGGCCTGAAGGCGCCGGCGATCACGGTGGTCGGCCCGGTGGTCGGGCTGCGCGACACGCTCGCCTGGCTCGAGCGGCGGCCACTGCACGGCAAGCGGGTCGCCGTCACGCGGGCGCGTGCCCAGGCCAGCGGGCTGGCGGCGCGGCTGCGCGCGCTCGGCGCAGAGGTCGTCGAGACGCCGGCGATCCGGATCGAGCCGCGACCGGTGGCGGGCGAGATTGCGACAGCGATCGACGCGCTCTCCGGCTACGCGCTCGTCTGCTTCACGAGCACCAACGGCGTCCGGCTCTTCTTCGCCGCGCTCGCCGCACAGGGCTTAGATGCCCGCACGCTGGCCGGATCGATCGTGGCGGCGATCGGGCCGGGCACAGCGCGCGAGCTGGAGCAGCATGGCGTGCGCGCCGACGTCGTGCCCTCCCGGTCGATCGCGGAGGCGCTCGTCGAGGCGCTCGCGGACACGCCGGTCGAGGGTCGCCGCGTGCTCGTAGCGCGCGCCGGTGAGGGTCGGGAGGTGCTGCCCGACGCGCTGCGCGAGCGCGGGGCGGAGGTCGACGACGTCGCCCTCTACGACACCGTCGTCGAACCGCTCTCGGAGGAGCAACGGGCCCTGCTGGCGAACGTGGACTACGTGACCTTCACCTCGGCCTCCTCGGTGCGCAACCTGCTGGACTCGCTCGGCGACGCCAACGTGACGCCGACCGATGAATTTGCCTCGCCTGGACAGCAAAAACCGGCAGCGAGCGCCGTGGGGACGCTGGGGCGAGCGCGCGTCGTATCGATCGGGCCGGTGACGACGGCCGAGGCGCAGGCGCGGGGCCTGGAAGTGGACGTCAAGGCCTCCCAACACGACGTCGACGGGCTGGTGGCCGCGCTCGTTGCCGATGTCGAGGCAACGGCGTGACCCCGCCGATCGTCTCCCTCCTGACCGACTACGGCCGCGACGACGAGTTCGTCGGGGTCTGCCACGGGGTGATCCTTGGGATCGCGCGCGAGGCGCGGATCGTCGACCTGAGCCACGAGGTGCCCCGCCACGACGTGCGGCGCGGGGCGATCGTCTTGCGCAACGCGCTGCCTTACGTCCCCGCCGACGTGCACGTCGCGATCGTCGACCCGCAGGTCGGCAGCGAGCGACGGGCGTTGGCGGTCCGTTGCGAGGACGGCACGCTGCTCGTCGGCCCCGACAACGGCGTGCTGTCGCTGGCCTGGGACCGCTGCGGCGGCGTCGACCTGGCCGTCGACGTGACGCGCTCGCAGTACCGGCTCGAGCCAGTCTCGGCAACCTTCCACGGCCGTGACCTGTTCGCCCCCGTGGCGGCGCATCTGGCGGCCGGCGCCGAGATCGCCGAGGCCGGCGAGCCGGTCGATCCCGCGACACTCGACCGGATCGCGCTGCCGCACCCGCTCTTCGAAGAGGACGGAACGGTGGTCGCCCACGTCGTCACGATCGACGCCTATGGCAACGTCGCGCTCGACCTGACCCACGAACAGCTAGCCGGCACCGGCCTGATGCTTGGCGTCACCGCCGAGGTCGAGGTCGACAGCAGCCACGGCGGCGCAGCCGTCAAGCTCGGCGGTGGCCGGATCGCCGCGCCGTTCGTCCACACCTTCGCCGACGTCGGCCCGCACGAGGCGATCCTCTACGAGGACGCCTCGCACGCTGTCGCAATCGCAATCAACCGCGGCGACGCCGCCGCCGAGCTCGGCCTACGCCCCGACGACGAGGTCCGGCTGCGACCACGGTGATCGGCGAGCCGCGGATCCACCACGACGTCACCGACTCGACCAACGAGCGGGCACGTGAGCTGGCAGGAGGGGGCGCGGCGCATGGGACGCTCGTCACCGCCGACGAGCAGACCGCCGGACGCGGCCGCCAGGGCCGCACCTGGACCGCGGCGCCCGGCGAGGCGCTGCTGATGTCGGTGGTCGTGCGCGATCTCGAGCCGCGTCATGCGCTGCTGCCGCTGATGGCCGCGCTCGCCGTATGCGAGGCGGCCGAGTCGGTCAGCGACATCCGTTGCGAGATCAAGTGGCCCAACGACGTCTGGGTCGATCGCCGCAAGCTGAGCGGCATCCTCGTCGAGGCCCGCCCCGCCGCCGGCTGGGCGATCGTCGGGATCGGGCTGAACACCAGCGTGCGCGAGTTTCCGGAGGAGCTGCGCGAGACGGCGACGACGCTGAGCTTGGCGAGCCCCGAAGTCGCGCTCCCGCCCCTGCTCACATACCTCGACCGCTGGCTCGCCGCCGACCAGGCCGACATCCTCACCGCCTGGCGCGAGCGCGACGCGCTCGAAGGCTCGCCCGTCCGCTGGCAGGACGGCGAAGGCACCGCCCGCGGCGTCGACGACACCGGCTCGCTACTGGTCGAGACCGCCACCGGCGACGTCGTCGCCCTCGGCGCCGGCGAGGTCCATCTCCAGCGCGGCTAGTTAGACGATCTTCCACGTTTGTACGGGTCCTGACCGGTACAAACGACGAAGATCGTGGCGGACTACTCGGACTCGCTGGGCGCCGCCGAGGACTCGGCCTTCGTAGGCTCGGCGGTCGGCTCCGGCTTCGAGTCCTGCTTGGGCTTAGCCGGCCTGCGGCGGCGCTGCCTCGACTTCTTGGCGGGTGCGTCGCCGCCACCGCTAGAGCCGTTGTCCGGCTGACCGCCGTTCGAGACGGCGTCGGTCTTGGCGTTAGCGCCGTTCGTATTCGCCGCAGCCTGCGACTGCTGCGCGTCGGCCGCCTTGGCGTTCGCATCGCCACCGCCACCGCCACCGCCCTTCTTACGTCGCCGGCCCGCTCGCTTGCGCTTGCCCTTGGGGAAGTTGCGCAGCAGCTCGCGGGCGAGTGCCGAGGGCTTGCGACCGAGGCGCATCCGCGCGCCGTCGAGCACCTGCTGGGCCTCGGGGGTATGGGCCAGCGCGGCGGCGAGCAGCGCAGCCGACAGACGCCGGTCCTGCTTCTTGGTCGCGTGCACCAGCCGGCGGGCATTGCGCGCGTGGGCGCCGCCAGACGAGTTGACGAGCAGTCCGAGCAGGCGCTTCGTCTCGGGCCAGCGCGACACGGCGTACTCCTCGTGGACCTCGCGCGAGTACTCGGCGAGGTGCCAGATCCAGCGCGACGCCTGGTCGCGCCGTCCCAGCGGGCGCTCGGCCATCGCCTGCAGCAAGGTCTTGACGCCCTCGCGGCGCTCGTCGCGCTGCCAGCCGCCGACGATCTCGACGGCGACGTCGAACGCCTCCGGGTCCTTGATCTGGCCGATCTCCTGGAGCGCGCGGACGCGCAGCTGCGAGTTGCGGTTGCGTTGCAGGCACTCGATCAGGAAGCGGCGGCGTAGCTCGCCGGTCGAGTCGAAGTGCAGCATCGCCTTGGCGCGGCGCCAGTTGTTCGAGGCGACGCGCGCGCCGGCGAGCGCCGCCCAGGCGTGCTGCTCGCCCCACGACAGGTGCTCGACGGCGATCCGCCACAGCTCGCGCTCGAATACCTGCGCGCGCCGCTCGTCGTTGTCGGTCACCGGGACGACGCGGCGCTCGACGCGCAGCCGGCGACCGCGGCCGCGGCGGACCGGCCCGACGACGATCGCGCCGCCGCGGTAGACGTCGCGGTCGAGCAGCGAGTGCAGCGTCACGACCGGGTCGTCGTTGGTCGTCGCCGGGTGGACGAAGTCGACGACGATCCCCGCCTCCTTGCCCTGCTGGCGGCGCGTCACGCGGCCGACGCGCTGCTGGTAGATCCGCTTCGAGGCGGTCGGCGCGAGGTGCAGGCAGACAGTGGCACGCGGGGAGTTCCAGCCCTCGGCGAGCAGCTGCGCGTTGACGAGCACGTCGACCTTGCCGAGCTCGTAGTCGGCGAGGATCCGGGTCAGCTCGCGCTTCGGCGTCTCGCCCGAAACCGCCTTCGCCTTGATCCCCTGCGCGACGAAGGCGTCGGCGACGTTGTGGGCGTGCGCGACGCCGGCCGAGTAGACGACGCCCGGCAGGTCCTTGAAGCGTGTCTTGTATAGATCGGCGATCGCCATGTTGAACGGCGCCACGTCGAGCAGCGCGGCAAGCTGCTCGGGGTCGAAGTCCTGGTCGACCTCGCCCTTGCGCAGCGGCACCTTCGAGATCGAGCGGACGCCGTCGCCCGGCTGGATCCGAACGCAGCGCAGCGGCGCGATCACGCCGCGACGCGCGGCCTGCGCGAGGTCGAAGCGCGACGTCTGGGTCGGGAAGAGGTCGGTGACGTGGCGGGCGATCAGCGCGCCTGTCGCGGTCATGCCGACCCAGACCGGCTCGTTCCACTTGCGGATCGAGGCGCTCGTCTTCTCACCGAGCGCGGTGTGCGCCTCGTCGCAGATCACGACGGTGTAGGCATCGGAGATCTTGCCGGCGTTGCGCACGTACCACTGGTAGGTCTCGACGGTGACGGGACCCTCGACGCGCGGCTTGTCCTTGCCGAGCAGCGGCGGCGAGATGCGCTTCTTGTAGCCACGGTCGGTCAGCTCACCGTTGAACTGGTCGACGAGGTTGCGGCGGTGGGTGAGGATCAGCACGCCGCCGGTGCGCGACGCCTCGACGAACCCGAGCGCAGCGACGGTCTTGCCGGCGCCGGTCGCATGCTCGAACCAGAAGCGGCGGGCGGCGCCGGGATCGTCGGCGATCGCGTCGGCGGCGATCTCCTCCTCGGCCTCCTCGCGCTCGTCCCAGTCGAGCGGCTCGTCGTCCTCGGCGATCTCCTCGTCGCCCTCGATCGCAACCTCACCCGAGGGCAGCTCCTCGATCGGCTCGTCGGCGGCGCCATCGCCGGAAGCGGCGGCCGGCTTGCCGTTGCCAGCGGCAGCCAGCTTCGCAGCCTGCACGGCCTGGACCTCGGCGGTCAGCGCGATCAGCGTGCCGGAGAGCGCATCGACCTGGTGCGCCGAAAGCACCGTCCCGTCGACCAGCTTCGGCTCGTCGTCGGAGAGCACCCGCTCGAGGCCGAGGATCAGCGACCAGCGCCGCTTCCACTCGGCGGACGGATGCTCGGCGCCATCGGCGATCTCCGTCAGCGCGTCGTCGAACGCGCCACGGCGGGCGGTGCCGGGTGCGAGCGCGGCGTCGCGATCCTCGCCCTCGAGGACGAACGGCTCGCGCGCGAACTGCTCGGCGCGCTCTATGTCGTCGCCGGAAACCGGCGCCGATTCGGCAACGGAAGTGCTCTCAGCCATATACGGCTTTCGTTCTGTATGAGAAAGACGACGGACCGTTCCGGCTCACGCGGAGCGTTGTCTTCGCGGGAGGCAGTGCGGCCGTCCGGGGCACACCGCTCTGGCAACTGCCGGCGAGCGATGCTCTCAGCGCATCCCTGGCGCTGAATCGATACCTATTACAGCACAGGATGCCCCGTTTCCTCCCATTTCTTCTTTGTTTCGTCGCACTCGTGTCCGTCACGGCGGGATGCGGCAGCGACGAGCCCGACAGCGCAGCGCGTTCGGAGGCCGCCACGCGCGCCGCGCTGAAGGGGTCGCCACCGCCGCTCGCGGCCATCCATGCGCAAGCGAACAAGCTGCTCGACGGCGGTCCGGACGCCTTCGAGGCGCGGCTCGCCGAGCTGAAGGGCCACCCGGTCGTGGTCAACAAGTGGGCCGCCTGGTGCGGGCCGTGCCGCGAGGAGTTCCCGCACTTCCAGAGCCAGGCGCTGAAGCACGGCAAGCGGATCGCCTTCCTCGGCGTGGACTCCGCCGACAACTACGACGACGCGCGCGACCTGCTTGCCGAGTTCCCCGTCACCTACCCGAGCTACAAGGACCCGCGCCAGAACGTCGCGGCGGTCTTCAATGGCGTCGCCGCGACGCCCGCGACCGCCTTCTACGACTCCAAGGGCGAGCTGGCCTACCTTCACCAGGGCGTCTACCTCGACGAGCAGGACCTCGCCGACGACATCCAGCGCTACGCTCGCTGACCTCATGCAGGACCTGCGCAGGGAGACGGCGTGATCCCGATCGCGCTGACGATCGCCGCCGCCACTGCGGCCGGCTTCGGGGTCGAGCACCGCTGGGGCGAGCTGCGCTCCCAGCTCGCCGCCGAGCGCGTCATGCAGCTGATGCTGTGGGTGCTGATCCCGCCGATCGTCTTCTTCAACATCGCCGACCTGCATCTCAGCGCCGGCGTCGGTCTGGGCGTTGTCTTCGGCTACACCGGCCTCGCCGCGGCGATGCTCGCCGCCTACGCGATCGGCAAGTGGGTGCTGCACCTCTCGCGCCCGTCGATCGGCGCGCTGATGCTCGCCGCGGGCCTAGGCAACACCGGCTACCTCGGCCTGCCGTTCACCGCCGCTTTGTTCGGCTTCGACGACGTCGGCGACGCGATCGTCTACGACATCCTGATCTCCGGGATGGGGCTGCTGACGGTCGGCTTCGCGGTCGGCGCCGCCTTCGGCACGATCGCCGAGGCCCCGCGCGACCGCGTCGCCTCCTTCTTCACGCGCAACCCGGCGCTGTGGGCCGGCGTCGCCGCCGTCCTGGCACCAGCGGCGCTGTCGCCGGACTGGGCCGTCGACGCCTCGCGGCTGGCCGTCTTCGCGATGCTGCCGCTTGGCTTCTTCGTCGTCGGCATCACGCTCGCGAGCGAGGCAGAGGAGGGCGCGATCAAGTTCCCGCCGCCACTGACCACTCCGGTCGCCGTGGCGCTCGCCTTGAAGCTGCTGCTCCTTCCCGCGGTCGTCTTCGTCCTCTCCGCGCTGATCATCGACATTCCCGACTCCTACATCTCCCAGGCGGCGATGGCCTGCGGGATCAACGGCGTCCTGATCGCCCACGTCTACGGCCTCGACCGCTCGCTCGCCGCCAGCGCGATCGCCTGGTCGACGGCGATCGTGGTGGCGGCGGGGTTGGTGGTTGCGTTGGTATAGCCAGGCGG
>JBIOUS010000047.1:0-61650 GCA_044867325.1 Thermoleophilaceae bacterium
GTTCGGCATGGACCTCGAGTTCACCGAGGGCATGCAGTTCGACAAGGGCTACATCTCGCCCTACATGGTCACCGACCAGGAGCGCATGGAGGCGGTGCTCGAGGATCCGTACATCCTCATCGCCAACTCGAAGATCGGCTCCGTCCGCGACGTGCTGCCGGTTCTGGAGCAGGTCATCCAGTCGGGCAAGGCGATCCTGATCATCGCCGAGGATCTCGAGGGCGAGGCCCTCGCGACGCTCGTCGTGAACAAGCTGCGCGGCACCTTCACCGGCGTCGCGGTCAAGGCCCCCGGCTTCGGCGACCGCCGCAAGCGGATGCTCGAGGACATCGCGATCCTCACCGGCGGCGAGGTCATCACCGAGGAGATGGGTCTCAAGCTCGAGAACACCCAGCTCTCGCAGCTCGGTCGCGCCCGTCGCGTCGTGGTCACCAAGGACACGACCACGGTCGTCGACGGCGGTGGCGACACCGAGGCCATCAAGGGCCGCATCAACCAGATCAAGTCGGAGATCGAGAACACCGATTCCGATTTCGACCGCGAGAAGCTGCAGGAGCGGCTGGCGAAGCTCGCCGGCGGCGTCGCGGTGGTCAAGGTCGGCGCTGCCACCGAGACCGAGCTGAAAGAGAAGAAGCACCGTGTCGAGGACGCGCTGCAGGCCACCCGGGCCGCCCTCGAGGAGGGCATCGTCCCGGGCGGTGGCGTCGCGCTGCTGACGGCGTCGAAGGCGATCGAGGTCGACGGCCTCGAGGGCGACGAGAAGACCGGCGCGCAGATCATCCTGCGTGCACTCGAGGAGCCTGTCCGCCAGCTGGCGCACAACGCTGGCCTCGAGGGCTCGGTCGTCGTCAACGACGTCCGCAAGGCGAAGAAGAACCACGGCCTCAACGCCGACACCGGCGAGATCGTGGACCTCGTCGCGGCCGGCGTGATCGACCCCGCGATGGTGACCCGCTCGGCGCTGCAGAACGCAGCCTCGATCGGCAAGAACATCCTCACCACCGAGGCGATCATCGCCGAGATGCCCGAGGAGGGCGGCGGTGGCGGAATGCCGGGTGGCATGCCCGACATGGGCGGCATGATGTAACCAGCGCCCTGCGCTGAGAAGTTCCCGAGGGCCTGGCGCGTAAGTTGCCAGGCCCTCGGTCGTTGTAGGAACATGAGAACGATGCCCGAACGTCTCCTGACCCTCGTCGTCGCCGTCTGCCTTGTGCTGCTGGCGACTGGACGCGCACACGCTGCGCCCGTCGTCGATGGGGAGTTCGACCTCACCAAGAACCCGCAGCGGATCGCCCAGGGCCCCGACGGCAACATGTGGGTCACGTTCGGCGGCAACGGCGTGGGCAACGAGATCGCCCGCATCACCCCGGATGGGGCGGTGACCGAGTACGACAACGACTCGCTCGAAGGCGCGATTGGCATCGTCACCGGTCCAGACGGCAAGCTGTGGGTGACGATCTCGACCAAGGTCGTGCGCTTCGACCCGGCGAGTCCGACGACTCCGGCTCCCCCAACCGACGTCTTCGATGCCGACATCGTCCAGCCGCAAACGATCGTCAACGGCCCCGACGGCAACCTCTGGACCGCGAGCGCCGACAAGGTGATCAGGATCACCCCGACCGGCGACGACACCTCCTTCACGGTGCTCACCAGCGCCCGCGGCATCGCCAGCGCGGGCGGGCTGCTGTGGGTCGCGGACTTCGGTGCCCAGGAGATCGTCAGCGTGACGACTGCGGGCGCGCCGACGCGCTATCCAATCGGCGGCGGCCTGCAAGAGGTGGCGGCCGGACCAGGCGGCCAGATCGGCTTCACCAACCCCTCGAATCGCGTCGGGCGCCTGGTCGCCGGCGGATCGCCGCTGATGACCGAGGCCACGCCGGGCTCCGACCCCTTCGGCATCGCCTTCGGCGCCGATCAGGCCTACTGGTTCGCGCAACCGATCACCAACAACCTCGGCCGCATGACCGCCGACGGCCGGTACACCCAGCTCGGCGGCCTCAGCGCCGAGGCCGGGCCGCGCTACCTAGCGCCAGGACCGAACAACACGCTGTGGGTCGCGCTACAAGGCCTTAACGGCAACGACGCCAAGAAGGTCGCGCGCGTCAGCGGACTGGAGCCGCCTGTCGCAATCCCGATCTTCGGCAGGCAGCTCGGGATCGCTGGGCTGAAGCTGGCGCCGAAGCGGTTCAGGGTGGCGAAGGGACGGACGGCGGTGAGCGCGCGCAAGCGCTCGGCGAAGCCGGCGCCGGCCGGGACGACGATCCGCTTCCGGCTGAGCGAGTCCGCGACAGTGCGCTTCACCGTCGAGCAGAAGCTGCGCGGGCGCAAGTCCGGTAAGCGCTGCGTCAAGCCGACGCGCAAGCTGCGCTCGCACAAGCGCTGCGCGCGGTTCGTGAAGCGGGGACCGACGCTTGTCCGCAAGAACCTTCAGGCGGGCACGCGGGCGATCCCGTTCAGCGGGCGGATCGGGCGCAAGACCGTGCTGAAGCCGGGGAGCTACCGGCTGACGGCGGTCGCGACCGGAGCCAACAGCCGCCGGTCGAAGCCCGCGCGGGCGTCGTTCATCGTGGCGCCGGCTCGCTGACCGCCGACCGGCCACGTAATTTCTCGCCGCCCGCCTAGTTGGAGAGACATGAGAACGCGCTACGCCACACTCGCAGCCCTGCTGATCGCCCTCGCCGCGCCCAGCGGCGCGTCGGCCGTGACCTTCTGCGTCCACAGCCCTGACAGCTGCACGGGCACGAGTCAGCCGAATCTATCGGCGGCACTGACCGCTGCCGCGGCCAACGGCGGCGGCCGCGACGAGATTCGGATCGGCATCGGCCTGTTCAACGACGGCCCGTCCGTCAACGCCGCCGGCAGCCCGGTCGACATCATCGGCGCCGGATCGAACAAGACAGCGATCACCACGAACTCGGCCGCGGCTGGAATGACGATCCTGTCGATCCAGGAGCCGAGCTCGACGATCTCGCAGCTGCGCGTGCACCACAAGACCAACGCGCCGACCGCCATTGGGATCGCGCTCGCGGGCGACGCCGACAACGTGATGGTCACCAATCAGGGCGTGGTCGGCCAGTTCGACGCGATCCGCGCCGTCGGTACGGGCGCGACGATCGACGCGAGCAGCGTCAGCCTCGTCTACCCGCCGGACACCCAGAACCGTGCCGTGTTCGCCGGCGCCGGAACAGAGATCGACATCGACGACTCCTACCTAGAGGCCACCGTCGGCGTCGCCACGCTGGGCAGCCAGGTGACACTCGACCGCACCCGTATCGACGCCAAGCAGGGCGTCATAGCGGGCGGCGGAGCGACGGTCGACGTGCGCGACACCGAGATCAAGATTCCGGGTCCGATGGCGTCGAACTTCCAGGGCGCCGCCCTCGCGGCGGCGGGCAACGGTGCGGCGACGATCGACGCCGATCGCGTGACGGCACGCTCCGAGGACGGGACCGGCTACGGCGTCTGGGTCGTCCCCAACGACGGCGCCGGCAACACCGCGACCGCGGAGCTGCACGGGTCGATCCTCGACAACTTCTCGGTCGCGCTCCGTCTGCAGGAGGGCGGCGGCTCGGCGGCGGTCATGACCACAGACTGGTCGGCTTTCAGCCTCGGCTCGGTGTCCCAGACCGGCAGCCCGAGCTACACGGCCGGCGCGCACATGGTCAACCTCGCTAGCGTCGACCCGAAGTTCCGCAACGCCCCCCAGGGCGACCTCCGCCTCCGCCACGACTCGCCGCTGATCGATGCCGGCGACCCGGCGTTCCAGCCCTTCATCGGCGGGCTCGACGTGGCGCTGCTCACCCGCGTGCGCGACGGTGATGGCAGCGGCGCCCCGTCGGTCGTCGACCTCGGCGCGCGCGAGTATCAGCGCGCGGCGCCGGTCGCAGACGCCCAGGCCACACCGACGACCGTGGCGGCCGGGCAGGCGACGACGGTCTTCGCCTCGGAGTCCGATGACGTCGACGGCGAGCAGCTCACCTTCAGCTGGAGCTTCGATGACGGCGCGGCGGCGACCGGCGAGCTCGTCCAGCACGCCTTCGCCACCCCTGGCCAGCACCAGGCGACGGTCACCGTCACCGACGTGACCGGCCTCAGCGACACCGCCACGGTGACCGTGACCGTTACGGCTGACGCATTGACGCCGGTGGGACCCGGCAAGGCGACTCCCGAGATCCGCAACCTGCGCGTAACGCCACGCAAGTTCAGGACGGCAGCGAAGTCCAGGCCGCACGGCAAGGCGACCGCCAAGCGTCCGCCGGTCGGCACGACGATCGGCTACCGCCTGACTGCCGCCGCCGACGTGCGCTTCACGATCCAGCGCAAGACGACTGGCCGGCTCACAGGCGACCGCTGTCGCAAGCCGACCCGTGCGAACCGCGGCGGCAAGCGCTGCGTCCGCTGGGTCAAGGCCGGCCGCTTCCTCCACCGCGGCGTCCCCGCCGGCGACGTGTCGCGGCACTTCAGCGGTCGGATCGGGCGCAAGGCGCTGAAGCCCGGCCGCTACCGGCTGACGGCGATCGCGACGAGCGCCGTCGGCGGGAAGTCGAACCCGAGCCTGACGACGTTCGTGGTGTCGCGGCCCGAGCACTGAACAACCGCTGAGTCGAGAACGAACGATCGTCGGGGTTCTGGCACCGAAAAGTCTTCGTTCGACTGCGCTCTAGGCCGCAGCGGCGGCGGGCGCCGCGCCGAGAACCGCGCTCATGCGGAGCGGGTTGACGCCGAGCGACTCGGCGTCGGCGGTCCCGCGCGGGGAGGTCATCGGCTCGTCCATCAGCTCGGCCTCCTCGGCGGTTGCGAAGACCGGGGGGCCGACGAGGCGCTCGAGGCCGCGTAGGCCGGCGCGAACGGCGGGCATCGGGACGTGGAGCAGCGGGCGGCGGCGACCGGTCGGGCGCAGCGCCAGTTCGGCGATCTCGTCGTAGGAGAGGACCTCGGGGCCGGCCAGGTCGAAGGCGCGGTGGCCGTTGTCGGACGGGCCCGGTGGACGATCGAGCGCGGCCATGATGCAGTCGGCGACGTCCTCGGCCCAGATCGGCTGGAAGCGGGTCTCGCCGTCGCCGGCGATCGGCATCACGGGCAGGTGCGAGAAGCGGTCGAGGATCGTCAGCCAAGGGTCGCCGGGCGTATAGACGATCGACGGCGAGAAGACCGTCGTCTCGAGACCGGACCCCTCGACCGCCCGGCGGGCGAGAGCCTTGGCGCGGAAGAAGCGCGTCGGCGACTGGAGGCTCGCGTTCATCGCCGACGCAAAGACGAACCGCTTCGCACCCGCCTTCTCGGCGCCGCGCACCAGCCTCAGCGTCGCCATCGCGTTCAGCTCCTCGATCGACCCGCGCGGCTGGTCGCGGATCGACGCCGCCAGGTGGATGACCGTGTCGACTCCGCGCAGCGCGTTGCGAAACGAAGCCGGGTTCGCCAGATCGCCGAGCGCAATCTGCACCCGCACCCGCTCCGGCCCCAACCGCTTCGGATCCCGCACCAAACACCGAACCGGCATCCCAGCGGCCGTCAGCCGCCGCAGCACCGCCGACCCGACCGTCCCCGTCGCTCCCGTCAGAAGAATCACCCGAAGAACCCTAGACGTGGCCGCCTGTCCAGGCGCTCGACGGTCAAGCCTGGCAAGGAAGCAGGGCCCGACGTGTGCGCCAGCACACGAGGGGCCGATGACGCCGCCAGGCGCCGGCCGGCAGCCGCCTGGTCAGGCGGCCTTGAAGTAGTTGGCGTTGATCTCGGTGAACTTCGCCCACTCCTCGGGGAGCTGGTCCTCGGCGAAGCAGGCGTCGACCGGGCAGGCCTCGACGCAGGCATCGCAGTCGATGCACTCGTCGGGATCGATGTAGAGCATCTCCGCGGCGTCGTAGCCGGGCTCATCCGGAGTCGGGTGGATGCAGTCGACCGGACAGACCTCGACGCACGAGTTGTCCTTGGTGCCGATGCAGGGCTCTGCGATTACGTAGGCCATTGTGCTCCTGATACTACATAGGGTTTCGGGGGTTTTGCGGCGACGGCGCTACGGAGCCATCGGCAGCGCGGTACCGGTTACCTCGGGGACGCCCTCGAGCGCCGGGCCGGAGGCGTCCTGGAAGACGGGATCGACCTGCGGAGTCGCGGCGATCAGGCCGCGCGCCACGTGACGGATCGCCTGGGCGGCCGGGCTGTCGGGATCCTCGACGACCAGCGGGCGGCCCTCGTCGGCGCCGAGTCGCAGCTCCTCCTGGAGCGGGACGTTGCCGAGCAGCGGAACGTCGAGCTCGTCGGCGAGCTCTCGGCCACCGCCCTCGCCGAAGATCGTGAAGCGCTCGCCGTTCGGGGCTGTGAAGCCGGACATGTTCTCGACGATCCCGACGACCTCGAGGTCGTAGTTGGCCGCTGCCTCGGCCGCCCGCTTGGCGACCTTCTGAGCGGCCGGCTGCGGCGTAGTGACGATCAGGAAGCGGGCCTGCGGCAGCAGCGACGAGAGCGTCATCGTGACGTCGCCGGTGCCCGGCGGCAGGTCGATCAGCAAGTAGTCGAGCTCGCCCCAAGCGACGTCCTCGAGAAACTGGCGGATCGCCTTGTGGAGCATCGGCCCGCGCCAGACGATCGCCTGGTCTGCGCGGTCGAGGAAGTACTCGATCGAGATCACCTTGACCCCGTCGGGCGACTCGAGCGGCAGGATCTTGCGCTGTCCGTCGATGTCGGGGCGGCCATGGACGCCGAGCATGCGCGGGATCGAGTAGCCCCAGACGTCGGCGTCGAGCGCCGCGGCGGTCTTGCCCTCGGCCTGCAGCGCTGCCGCGAGGTTGGCCGTCATGGTCGACTTGCCAACGCCGCCCTTGCCGGAGCCGACGCAGATCACGTTCCTGACCTGAGCGAGCGCCCCTTGGGGCAGCGCTCCACGGCCGAGCCGCTGCTGGAGGCCCTGCTTCTCGTCGGGGCTGAGCACGTCGAAGCCGACGCTCACGCGTGTAACGCCATCGAGCGCACCGACGTGCTCGGCGACCGCGTCCTCGAAGTGCGAGCGGATCGGACAGCCGGCGGTCGTCAGCGAGACGACGACCTCGACGTGGCCGTCGTCGTGCTGGGCGATCGAGCGGACCATCCCCAGCTCGACGATGTTCTTGCGCAGCTCAGGGTCGATGACCTTGCTCAGCGCCTCGTTGATCTGCTCCTCGGTAGGCATCGCCTCGGATTGTCGCAGAGTCGATTCGGCCGCCAGCGCCACGAGGGCCCGAGTCCTAGGCCGTGGGCTTTTCCTTCCCGAGCCCCTTCACGAGATCGGGAAGGAAGACAAGCGAGATCCCTACCCACACCACCGCCGCCAGCGCCAGGACCATCCAGGGCGGCACGCCCAGGTGCTTGCCGATCGACTGCTCTAGCTGCGACGGCTCCGCCGCGGCGGTCCGGGCCCACGCTACCTCGTCGCTCTCGACCGTGAGGATCGTCGCACCCTGGTAAAGATGCCAGCGGTCATCGACGGTCACCAACTCGCCCTCGACCGTGCTGCCGTCGTGGCGATGCAGGACGACCTTCGCCAGCGGCTGCGGGGCGTAGTAGGCATGCAGCGCGAGGCCGAGCAGCACGGGTGCCATCGCGAGCGCCAGGACGATCCTCGTCGTCGGCCTCGTGGCCGCCAGCCTCGCGAGCATGAAGGCGATGCCCGTGACGATCCCGGCGCCGACCAGCAGCGGCAACGCAACCAGACCGGCCGCCGCGCCGCCGATGATGATTCCCCACAGCCAGAGGCTCAGCAGGTGGGCCTCGGTCGAGCCGTCGTCGATCGATCGCAGCCGGGTCATGCCGACCGCAAAGGCGGCCATCCCGAGCAACACGAAACCGGCATAGACGACGGTTAGGATCCCCCTCGCGAGGAGGTCCTCGAGCGGCACCAGAGTCAGCGCCTCGCGGATCTCGACGTTGGAGCCGCGCAGGTCGGCGATCGTCAGCAACGCCCCGACGCCGTAGAGGCTGCCCAGCAGCAGCGCCGCCAACCCGGCAAGGCCCTGCGCAACGTCGCTGGCCGCCAGCCGCTCCCCTCCGCCCTTCTCCGACAAAGCGATCCCCCTCACGCTGCGAATCCGTACGCAAGCGTATCGAACGACGAAGGGCGCCCCACTTGGGACGCCCTTCGCTGGGGAGGAGGGAAGTGCTGCTTGCTACGCGAGTGCGGCGACCTGCTCCTGGACCTTCTTGGCCAGATCGGTCGCGTTCGACTGGACCTCGGTGACCTGCTTCTGGAGGTCACCGCGGACGCCGTCGACGCGCGTGCTGACGTCGCTGCGGCGCTGACGCAGCTCGCGCTCGACGCGCGTGCGGGTGCGCTTGACCTCGCGGCGCACGTTGTTGCGGGCGGTGTTGCCGCGACGCTCGAACTTCTTGAGCTCCTTCTCGGCCGTCACGCGGCTGGTGAAGGGCTTGGTGATGTCGACGACCGCGTCGCGGGCGACCAGCGCCGCACCGACGGGGATCAGGACCGCGCGCTCAGCCTGCAGGGCAACGGCGTCGAGCGTCAGACCGCCGGCGTCTACGGCCTGCGTCGTGGCCTTGGTGGCCGACGTGCGAGTGGCCTTCGCCGAGCTCTTGGCGGTCTTGGCGCTGCGGGCTGCGGTGTTGCGCTTGCGGGTAGCGGCTGCCTTCTTGGCGGTCGCCTTGCGCTGCGTGGGGGTCTGCTCTGCCATCTGGGTGTTGCTCCTTCCGGGGGCTCCGGGTATGCGTCTGAAAGCTTATTAGTTCTAAGGACAGTAGAATTGTACCACCGAACACATGTTTGTAAACCTCGGCCGCCGCTGGGTTACATCTGGGCTGCTTGACTTCTCCCAAGGCCCGGGATAAGTTCGTGTTTCGATCTAGCGACGGTCGAGCGAGGTCATCTTCTGGCTCCCTGAGGAGGGCAGGGAAGGTGTCGACTCGGCCCCAATCCGGCCACGCCCGCCCGGCCGGACGGTTCGCGAATGGAGGGCGCGAACCACTGGGTGTCGATCGTCACGGGCCGGCGGCTGAAGCCGAGCGCTTCGCCGTCGGCCTCCAGAAGGCCGGCGAGTGGCGTCAGGAGCTCTTCGAGCGCTTCTTGGCCTGAGCCTCTGCGGCCGTCGCGATCGCCGAGACCGGCAGATCGAGCGCGTCCGCGAGCGCGGTGATCTTCTCCCACGTCGGGCTGCTGTGCGCCCGCTCGATCCGTGAGAGATAGGTCGTGTGCATGCCGGCTTCGGCGGCCAGCGCATCAAGGGTCAGCCCGCGTGCCTCACGCAGTTCACGAATCGCTTTGCCGAGATCGGTCCTGATCTCTGTTCTCTTGTTCATCGCTCCCTAGCGTTGGCTGCCATCGCGCATATGCTAACCACCTCAGCCGAGATTGTGTCGATCCCGATATCACCCTTGACATCGGAATGCGGCCCGGGGTAAGGTCGTGTTCCCATTTGGAGACGCCAACTTTCTCAAACTTCGGCTCCCTGACTGGAGGGCAGGGATGGTGTGTGCAGACCCTTTACCGGCCAAGTGCCCGCCCCGGCCGGCGGTGTTCGCGTAGGAGGGACGCGGATGGAGGGTCCAACGCACGGGCCGGTGGCTGAGCCTTAGCTCGCCACCGGCTTCCGAAGCTCCTTAGCTGACAAGCGGCTCGGCCGCCACGGCCGTCGGCCAAGGCGCAGGGCCGTCGGCGCCGGAGGCAAGCCAGAGCTCCTCGCCGGCGTGTGGCGCGAAGGGCGTCAGCAGCTGGGCGAGCACGGTCAGCGCGTCGGCGATCGCGCTGGAATCGGCGGGAGCGAGCTCGCCGCGGTTCGCGCGGCGTGACTTGGCGTCGAACTCCTCGATCCGCTCGAAGAGACGCATCGCGTTCTTGACGGCACGCTGCATCTCGACGCGCTCGAGGTCCTCGGTGACCTTCTCCGCGGCGGTCGCGACCCAGCCGTCGAGCCGCTCACGGCGCTGCGCGGCGCCGTCGGGATCCGGCCCCCCAGCCGCCACCTCGTCGGGCGTCGGCCCCGGCAGCCGCTCGGCGGCGTACGCCCAGAGGTCCGAGAGGAACTTGCCGCAGTACTGGACCGCGTTCTCGGTCCAGTTCAGAGCGCGCGACGGGCGCGCGCCGTGGAGCACCGCGAGGCGCGTCGTATCGGCGCCGACGCGACCCATCAGGTCGTCGGGGTCGACGACGTTGCCAAGGTGCTTGCTCATCTTGCGACCGTCCTGGGTGACCATCTCGTGCATCACCGCGCCGTCGAACTGCTCGCCGTCGGTCAGGTGCGAAAGCGGACCGATGTCGCGCAACGCCTTGGCGGTCACGCGCTGGTCGAAGAAGTAGCCGCCACCGTCGGCGCCGTGGATCAGCATCGCGCCCGGCAGCCAACGCTCGCACTCCGGGTGATCGAACATCTGCTGCCCGCGATCGGCCTTGGGAACGCAGGTCGGCAGCCACATCCAGAGGTCGTCGAAATGGCAGTCGAGCGTGTCCGTCTCACGGCGGGCCGCGCCGCCGCAACTCGGACAGGTAGTCGCCATGAAGTCCTCGCGCGCGGCGAGCGGGTTGCCCTCCCCGGTCGGCTTGAGGTCGCGCGGCAGGCTGACCGGCAGGTCCTCCTTGGCGACCGGGACGACACCGCAGGCGTCGCAGTGGACCATCGGGATCGGCGCGCCCCAGGAACGCTGACGCGAGATCGCGAAGTCGCCGGCGCGGTAGCGGACTGCTGGCCGGGGCGGCGTCCCGTTCGACGACGTCGCAGCGGTCGGCTCGGGCCGCGGAAGGTCGAGTCGGCGAGCGATCACGCCATCGCTCTCGTCCGCCGCCGGGATACCCAGAACAGCGGTCGGGCCGTAGCGGCCGTCGACCGACGGGGAGATGACGAGCGGCAACTCGGCGCCGTTTGGCGCCGCGACGTTCACTCCCGTGCGCGCGGCCGGCACCGACTCGGCCGAGCGGTCGCCGCGCTGCCAGCCACCCTGGCGGATCTCCTCGAGCTCGGCGAGCACGGACGGGTCGGTGACCCAGCTCTCCAACTCGGGGTGGCGCGGCGAGACCATCGCAAAGCGTGCCTGGCCGATCGCGTCGGGATGCTCGGTGAAGCAGGTCAGCACCTGGCCGTCCGCGCCGCGCAGATCGACCTCCACCCCATCGATTCGCCCGAGGATCGCCCGCTGGGCGGTCAGCGCCGGCTTGTCCCACTGCTCAGCGTGGGCCTCGGTACCGCGCTCGTTCTCCTCGATGTAAGCGCTGATGCGCAGGAACCACTGCTTGCGCTTGATCAGCCGTGCCGGGCCGTTGCAACGCCAGCAACAGCCGTCCTCGACTTGCAGCGACGCGAGCGTCGTCTGGCAGCTGTCGCACCAATCGACGTTGGCCTCCTCCTGGTAGAGCAAGCCAGCGTCGAGGAATGCGAGGAAGAGCCACTGCGACCACTTGTACTGCTCCTCGTCGGAGCTGACGAAGACGCGCTCCCAGTCGAACGAGAAGCCCATCCGCTCGAACTGGTCGAGCATGTTCTCATAGGAGCGCTGGACCCAGTCGGCCGGCGACTCCTCGTTGGCGATCGCCGCCAACTCGGCCGGCAGGCCGAAGGCGTCGAAGCCGATCGAGAACAGAACCGCGTCACCGGCCATCCGCCGCCAGCGTGCGTAGGCGTCGGCGATCGTGTAACTACGCACATGGCCGACGTGGATGTGGCCAGAGGTGAACGGGCAGACAGCCTTCACATACGCGTCGGGCCGCCCCGGTGTCGGCGGCGGAGTTGCGTAGACGTCTCGCTCGCGCCACTCGCGTTGACGCCGGGCCTCGACGGCCGCGGCGTCGTACGTCGGGTCCATCTGGGCTCCTACTCTCCCCAGTCGGAGAGGCTCGCCTCGACGGGCTCGAGCACGAGCACGTTGCCCTCCTGGCCGCGAACCTGGAGCGTCAACTGACACTCACGACAGACGAGCGTCTCACCGGCCTCCATCTCGGGCGTGGTGAAATCGAACTCACACTCCGGGCAGACTCCCTCCATTGACCGACACCTCCCTCTCGTTTTGTTGACTGCGCACGAGCTCCTCGAGCGTCGCGAGGTCCCAGACGTGCTTGTCGCTGGGAGCGCTCGCCCGGATGCGCTCGGTGACGGCGACGACGTCGGCGCCGTCGAGCGTCTCCTCCGACAGGAACGCCTCGAGCAAGGCCGGCTTGAGCCGCGACCCGATCCGCACCCCGCGCTCGTTGCCGACCTCCTCAGGCGGCAGCAGCTCGAACGCCGACGGGTTGCGGACCTGCCCGGGGATCTCGTACTGGTAGCTGAGCTCGGCCGTCGGGCCGGTGGTCGCGCTGCAACGCAGCCCGGCGCGCGCAGCGGCCTCGCGCGAGAGGTCGTACAGCGGGCGCAGGTCGAAGCGGTCCTCGCCGCGCAGCACCCTCAGCACGCAGAGGATCTCGGCGAGCGGCGTGTTGCCGCCACGCTCACCGAGCCCGTCGATCGTGCAGGAGATCCAGGCGGCGCCGGCATCGGCGGCGGCCAGCGCGTTGGCGACCGAGAGGCCGAGCATGTTGTGCGAATGCATCTCGACCTCGGTCGGACCGGCGGCCGCGACCAGCCGCTCGATCAGCGCCGAGACGTCGTTGGGAGCCAGCGACGAGACGGTCTCCGCGAGCCGGAAGCGGTCGGCACCGGCCTCCGCGCCCGCCGCTACGTAACGCTCGAGGAAAGCCGGGTCGGTGCGCGCGCCGTCCTCGGCGCTGAACGTCACCGAAAAACCGGCGGACTTCGCTACCTCGATCGTCCGCGCCGCGAGCGTCATGATTCTCCGCTCACTGTCGGTCTGGAGCTTGAGCATCGCGTGCGTCGGCGATGTCGGGATCGACAGCATCAGGTTGCCGGCGCCAGTCTCGAGCGCAGCGTCGAGATCCTCCTCGACCTGGCGGCGCGAGCGCGCGAGGATCACCGTCTTGGTCCGCTCGCGGCCGGCGACGTCGACGACAGCCTTCACCAGCGGGATCTCACTGCGGTCGGCGTTGGAGACGATCCCCGCCTCGACGATGTCGACGCCGACTTCGCAGAGCAGCCCCGCGAGTACCCGCGCGTCGTCCTCGTCGAAGTGCACTCCGGCCATGTGCGCGGTATCGCGCAGCGTCGCGTCTGAGACCTTCATCTCGCTTCCCTCCAATAGCGATCCGGTCGCCACATCCCTCCGGCGGCGACTGGTCGCGATCCTAGCACCTGCCCCAGGCCGTGCAAGTTGGAGATATTCACTTACCCAAGTGTTGGGATGGTGTACGTTCAGCGCTGATGTTGTTGGGGACTCAGGAGGTTGGAGGGGATGGGGTCCTGAGAGTCGGAGGGTGTTCGACACTCGATCTGGCCGAGGAGCACGGAACCCCGGTTTACCTCTACGACGAGGCGGAGATCCGCCACATGTGCCGCGCCTATGTCGACGGCTTCGAGGCCCGCTGGCCGAATGTCGACGTCTCCTATGCGTGCAAGGCGTTCACCGCGCCCGCGATGATGGAGCTGGCGCTGTCGGAGGGCCTCGGGCTCGAGGTCGTCTCGGTCGGCGAGATGAACATGGCGCTGCACAGCGGCTGCCCACCGGAGCTGCTGACCTACCACGGCACCTTCAAGACCGACGCCGATCTCGAGTTCGCGATCGACGCCGACTGCGGCGTGATCGTGATCGACAACCTGACCGAGATCGCGGCGATCGCCCGCACCGCCGAGCGGCTCGGAAAGGTCCAGCCCGTACTGGTGCGGATCAACCCGACCGTCACCGGCCTCGACGACCCGACCTTCCTGACGGTTGGCGACGACACGAAGTTCGGCCTGTCGATCGAGCACGGCTTCGCCGCGATGGCGATCGACCGCGCCCTGTCGGAGCCCTCGCTGCGACTCGACGGGATCCACTTCCATCTCAGCTCGCAACTGCACGACTTCGAGCCCTACCGCCAGGCGATGGGCCGCGTCGCCGAGGTTCTCGCGCGGGCGCGAGAGCGCCACCCGGACTTCCGGCCACGACGGATCGTCGCCGGCGGCGGGCGCGGCGTGCGCTATCTGCTCAGCCACGATCCACCCTCGGTCGAGGAGTGGGTCGACGCGATCGCCGGCACGTTCGCCGAGCAGGTCGCGCCGATGTGCGCCGACGACGTACGGCTCGGCATCGAGCCCGGCCGCTCGGTGGTCGCCGAGAGCGGGCTGATGCTCTACACGATCGGCCCGATCAAGCCGGCCGGTCCGCCCGGCGATGCGCGCATCCACTACGTGATCGTCGATGGTGGGCTGTCCGACAACCCGCGCCACCTGATGTACGACGCGCACCACGAGATCAAGCTGGCGCGCGACCCGTTCGGCGAGCCCGCGATGCGCGTCACGGTCTGCGGCCGCCACTCCGAGCCGGACATCCTCTTTCCCGATCGAATGCTGCCGGAGCTGCGCAGCGGAGACATCCTCGCCGTCCAGAGCGCAGGCGCCTACACGGTCAACATGTCGAGCAACTACATGGGCTTCCTGCGCCCGCCGGTCGTCTTCGTCAAGGACGGCGAGAGCCGCGTGGTGATGCGCCGCGAGCACGTCGACGACCTGCTGGCGACGAGCCCGACGCAATGAGCACTCCGCTGTCACTGGTGCCGCAGGATCCCGACGACGAGTCGGGATCGAACCCCGATCCGCTCGACCTCGCCATCGTCGCCGACCGGATCGGCTGGGAGGAGAAGGCGATCCTGGCGGCGGCGCGCGAGCGTGGCGCGAGCGCCGAGTGGCTCAACGACGGAGAGCTCTGCTGCGGCTCACGCGAGGACCTGCCTGCGGCGGGCGTCTACCTGATCCGCAGCCGCAGCTTCGTGCGGGGCCCCTTGATCGCAGAGTCGATCGCTTCCGGAGCCGACGACAAGAGCGTCATCAACTCCGCCGAGGTGATCGCAACGTGCTCGAACAAGGTGACGGCCCTGGCACGGCTGCGCCAGATCGGGCTGCCGACAGTCCCCTATCGGCTGGTCTTGACGCGCGCCGACCTGGCCTCGGCGCTCGACGTGCTCGGCTGTCCACTCGTGCTGAAGCCTGTCTACGGCGGACTCGGACGCCGGGTGATGCTCGTCCGCGAGCGCGCGGTCGCCGACAGCATGTACGACTACGTCGAGCACTACGGGCAGAACTTCGACCGTGCCCTGATCGCCCAGCCGTATCTCGAGGGCGCCTCCGACGTCCGCGTGCTGGCGATCGACGGTGAGGCCGCCGCCGCGATGGAGCGGGTAGCGACGAGCGATTGGCGCGCCAACGTCGAGTTGGGCGCGGCGGCCGAGCCGATCGAGATCGATCCGGCGATCAAGGCGATGACCGCGGAGGTCGGCGAGCGGATCGGCGCCCGGATCTTCGGCCTCGACCTCTTCCGCCACGAGGGTGCGCTGACGATCGGCGAGGTCAATCACTCGCCGCTGTTTCGGGGCATCGTCGACGCGACCGGCATCGACGTCGCCGGGCAGATCGCCGACCACGCGCTGGCGGTGGCGGTGCGATGAGCCGCGCGGGGGTAGTTGGCGCGAGCGGGATTCTCGGGGGCGAGCTGCTGCGCATCCTGCTCGGACATCCGGGGCTCGAGCTCGAGTACGTCAGCGCCCAATCGAAAGCCGGCCGTTCCGCGACCGAGTTGAACCCGCATCTCAAGGACGCCGGTCTCGGCGAGTTCGAGGCGTTCGACGCGCGTGTGGCGGCGAAGCGCTGCGATGTGGTCTTTCTCGCGACGCCGCCCGAGACCGCTGCGCGGGCGGTACCGGAGCTGCTCGAGGCCGGCGCCAAGCTGGTCGTCGACCTCAGCCCCGCCTACCGCGTCCGCGACCTGGACCTGCACCGGCAGTGGTATCCCGACGTCGAGCGCGACGAGGAGATTGCGGCAGAGGCCGTCTACGCGCTGCCCGAGCTGAACCGCGAGGCGATCGCGAGCGCACGCGTGCTGGCGATGCCGGGCTGCTTCGCGACGGCGATCCTGCTCGCCGCGCTGCCGCTGCGCGACGTCGAGGGGATCGCCTTCGACTCGATCGCGATCGACGGCAAGTCCGGCTCGACCGGCTCCGGCGCGCGACTGCGCGAGTCCGGCGCCCACACGTGGCGCTCCAACGTCGTCGCTCCGTACGCGCCGCGCGGACACCGCCATGTAGCTGAGGTCAGCGAGACGCTGGCGGCTGCCGGCGTGAGCTCGAACGGCAACGGCCAACCGCCACGGCTGGGGATGTCGACCTACGGCGTCGACCTCGTGCGCGGGCTGTCCGTCGGGCTCTACGCGTTCTTCGACGGCGAGCTCGACGAGCGCGCCCTGCGTCGCGTCTACCACCGCGCCTACCGTGACGAGCACTTCGTGCGAGTCCAAGTCGGCCGCGGCTCGGCGCTGCCGCTGCCCGACCCGAAGGCGGTGATCGGCTCCAACTTCTGCGACGTCGCGCCGTTCGTCGATACGGCCGCACGCCGCTTCGTGCTGATCGCGGCGATCGACAACATGGTCAAGGGCGGCGCCGGCCAGGCTGTCCAGGCTTGCAACGTCCGGCTCGGACTGCCGGAGCAGCAGGGCCTCGAGGCGATCCCGGTGTTCCCGGTCTGATGGCCCGACGAACCTCCCGTCCCCCTCGGCCGCCCGGCCTCCTGGTCGTCAAGGTCGGCGGCAGCTGCTTCGAGGAGCTGGCGCCGGAGTGGTGGGATCGACTTGCCGAGTTCGCCCGCGACACGGCCGGCTCGGACGGACCGCGCCCCAAGCTGCTCGTCGTCCACGGCTGGTCGCGCATGGTCAGCGCCGCAACGCCCGCCGACCAACCGGACTTCATCGTCGACAAGCACGGCTTCCGCAGCCGCTACACGACCACTGCGGTGCTCGAGGAGATCGAGCGCGTCGCGAGCGGGCTACGCGAGCGGATCGCCGGCCTGCTGCGCGATCGCGGTCTGCGCTCCCAGGCCGTCAGCGGTGCCGACACGCGGCTGCTGCACGCCGAGGTGCGCCAGAACATGTGGTGGGTCGGCGACGAGCTCGTTCCGCTGACCAACCTCGTAGGCCCGGTACGCGACGTGGACCAGGCGCGGCTCGACGTCCTGCTCGCCGAAAACGACGCGGTCGTCGTCAGCCCACTGGCCGTGGGGATCGGGCTGATGCGCGAGCCAAACGGCGACGGCGGGCCCGCGCAGCCCCAGCACGTCAACACCGACGCCGACCGCGCCGCAGCGGCGATCGCCGGAACCGGCGGCGCCACACGGCTCGTGCTCGTCATGGACACCGATGCGGTCCTCGCCGACGGCGTGCCGGTGCGCAACGCGGTGCGCTCCGAGCTGAAGGGGCTCGCCAAGCACGCGAAGGGCGGCATGGCGAAGAAGCTGCGCGCCGTCGAGGAGGCGTTCGCCGGCGGCGTCCGCCACGTAGCGATCGGCAGTGCCTCCGTCCCGGACCTGCTCGCCGGCAAGGCCGGGACGTTGATCTCCCACGAGCCCGACCCCGAGTAAAGCCCCGACCCAGAATGGACGCTTCTACACACCTGAGTGTGCACAAGCCTCCGACTGGGGCGCCAGCGGCGATCCCGCCGGCGATGACGGAGCTGCGGCGCGCGGTGCGCGCGGCGGGGATCGAGGGGCTGATCGACCTGAGCCGGTCGGAGCCGCTGCCGATCCCGCTGTCGGACGACTGCGCGGCGCGGGTCGCGGCCGAGTTCGGGCGGGCGCGGCAGTACTCGCCACCGGGCGGGCTGATGCCGGTGCGCGAGGCGGCGGCGCGGCACGCGAGCGCACGGACCGGACTGACGATCGACGCCGCCGACGTGACGATCACCGCCGGCGCGATGGCCGGCCTCGCGGTCGCGCTGCGCACCCTGGTCGAGCCGGGCGACGAGGTGCTCGTTCCCGTCCCCTATTTCCACTCCTACCCGAAGCAGGTGTCGATGCTCGGCGGGGTCCCGCGCTTCGTCGACACGCGGCCGCTGCAGGGCGAGCTGACGCCCGAGACGATCGAGCGCGAGCTGGGACCGCGAACGCGGGCGCTGCTGCTCTGCAACCCGGGCAACCCGAGCGGAGTGCTGCTCGACCGCGAGCGGCTCGCGGCGATCCTGGAGGCGCTGCCGGCGAACGTCGCCGTGATCGCCGACGAGGTCTACGCCGAGTACCTCTACGGCGACGCGGGCTTCACGAGCGTCCGGGCAGTCAGCGCAGATGACAACCCCGCGCGCGAGGTGGTGGCGCTCGACACGGCGTCGAAGACTGCGGCGATGCCCGGCTGGCGGGTCGGGACGGCGGTCGCGTCGTCGGCCGGGCTGGCGGTTCGCCTCACGCAGGCCGCTGCGACGCTGAGCGGCGCGCCCAACACGCTCGCCCAAGTCGCCTTTGGCGTCTGGCTCGACGACCCGCCCCAGCTCGACCGGATGGCGCCGTACCGGCCGAGGTTGCGGGACGTCGTCGACGTCCTCACTGCCTCCGGCCTGACCGTCCGGCCGCCCGACGGCAGCTACTACGTGTGGGCGACGGCGCCCGAAAACGACGACTTCGGCACCACCGATACCGCCTTGGAGCTGGCCCGACACGCGGGCGTGCTCGTCTGGCCAGGAATTCTCTTCGGAGATTCGCGAAGTGTGCGAGTATCTTTGAGCGTTCCCCGCCGCGAGCTGCGAGACGGGGCGATCAGGTTCACGGACTCATGGAGGGAGGTCCGGGAGGGTGACATTTCTATTTCTAGACCCGGGCGCTGACGCCGGGCGTCGCGACGTCTACCGACTCGCCCGGTCACTCGGCATGGGTGTGACGCTGATCGCGCCGCGCGCTCCCCACGACCCGGCCGGCGTCGACGAGCGGATAGCGGCCAATCCGACCGACCCGGTCGAGGTCCTGGCGGCCACGGCCCAGCTCGAGGACGTCGAGGGTGTCGTCAACTGCAGCGAGTCCTGCCTGCGCACCCAGGCCGCGCTCGTCGAACGCCACGGAGTGCCGGGAATCCACCCTGAGACCGCAACCGTCTGTCGCGACAAGCAGCTGATGATGCGCCGCTTCGAGCAGCACGGCGTGCCGATCGGGCGCCGCCGCGTCGTCTCGAAGCTCGCCGACATCCCAGAGGCGGTCCGCGACGTCGGCTGCCCTGGAGTGCTGAAGCCGAGCACCGGCGTCGCGAGCCTGTTCACCGTCCGCTTCGACTCCGAGGACGAGCTCGACCGCTGGTTCTCCCAGTTCGACGCCGCCGCGAGCGGCCACCACTCGGCGGCGATCCGTGAGATGGACGGCCGCTGGCTGGTCGAGGAGTACCTCGACGGCCCCGGGTTCAGCGTCGAGTCGCTGACGCTCGGCGGCGAGACGACCCACGTCGCCGTCTGCAAGAAGGGCGAGATGTCGCAGCCGTTCTTCCTCGAGACCGGCCACACCTGTCCGGCGCCGATCGCGCCCGACCTGCGCGAGAAGATGGAGGACGTCGCGGGCCTCGCGATCCAGGCGCTCGGGATCGCCGACGGCATCACCCACGCCGAGATGAAGCTGACCTCGCACGGAATCCGCGTGCTCGAGGTCGGCGCACGGATGGGCGGCGGATCGATCCGCCAGGTCGTCAAGCTCGCGACCGGCGTCGACCTGCTCGAGCTGACGCTGGAGCTCGCCCGCGGACGCAAGCCGGAGATCGCGCCGCTGACCGACCGCGCAGCCGCCAGCCGCAGCTGGTTCCCCGAGCAGCCGGCACTGGTCCGCGACATCTCGCGCGCCGACGAGCTGCTCGACCAGCCCGGCATCGTCGCCGTCAACCGCTGGACCCAGGACGGCGACGTCTACCGGCTGCCGCCGGACGGCTACCGCGAGATCCTCGGCGTCGTCGCGACCGGCGACACGCCGGAGCAGGCGACGGAGCGCGCCGAGGGAGCCGTCGCCGAGGCCGCTCGCGGCGAGGTCGTCGAGCTCGACTACGACGAGGACGCGATCCGCAACGCCCGACCACGCGACCCCGATCCGGCGGACGCCGCCTCCGGTGTCGCCCCGGTCGCCGACGACGACCCCGCCGCCGAGGAGGCCGTCGCGTGAAGCTCGCGGTCTTCCGCCAGGAGGAGTTCTTCGAGGACTACGAGTTCAGCTGCGAGCTGATGCTCGCGCTGAGTGGCGCCGAGCCGATGACCGCCGGCAAGCTCGAGCAGCTGGTCGGCAGCGCGCCGGACCTCGACTCGGAGGTCGGCTACACCCCGTCCTCCGGCTATCCCGAGCTGCGCGATGCGATCGCCGCGCTCAACCCACCGGCGGAGCGCGAGAACGTCATGGTCACCGTCGGTGCGATCGAGGCGCTGCTGATCCTGCACAACCTTCTGCTCGATCCCGGCGACGAGGTCGTCTGCCTCTGGCCCGCCTACCAGCCGCTCTACGAGCTGGCCCGGGGCGCCGGCGGCGACGTCCGCTTCGTCCGGCTCGAGCAAGGCGACGACTTTGCGATCGACCTCGGCGCGATCGAGGACAGCGTCGGCCCGCGCACGAAGGTCGTGCTGCTCAACGTCCCGCACAATCCGACCGGGCAGACCGTCCCGCCCGAGGATCTTCAGGAGCTCGCGCGCCGGCTCGCGCCGCTCGGCGTCCACCTGATCGTCGACGAGGTCTTCCGCGAGATGCGCTCCGGCCATCCGCCGTCGGCCTGGGACGGTCAGGACAACCTGATCGTGATCGGCTCGATGAGCAAGTCCTACGCGCTGCCCGGGCTGCGGGTCGGCTGGATGGTCGCGAACCCGGAGCTGGTCGTGAAGGCGCGCCAGTTCCGCAAGTACACGTCGCTCAATCCGGGCTCGCGAGACCAGCTCTGGGCGCTCGCCGCGCTCGAGCACCGCGCCGAGCTGCTCGCGCGGACGTGGAAGCTCACCGAGGACGGCGCCGATCTGGCGACACGCTGGATCGCCGACCACCCCGAGGACTTCGAGCTGGTCGCGCCGCCCGCCGGCGGCCTCTTCTTCCCACGCCTACTGCGCGATATGCCGACGCTCGACTTCTGCGCCCAGCTCGTTCACGACACCGGCGTGCTGCTGGCCCCGGGTAGCGTCTGTTACGAGAGCGAGGGCTTTCTGCGCCTCGGGGTCGCAACGCCACAACTGGCCGCCGGTCTCGACCGCCTTGACGGCTGGCTGGAGCAGACGCGAGCGAAGACGGCCCGGGGAGCCACGGCATGAACCAGCTCGAGTTCCGCAAGTACTACGCCGAGGGCAACGCCTACGTCGTGGTCGAGGCCCAGCCCGGCGCGGTCTCGACGGCGAGTTGGATCGCCGACGACACGCTCGGCCTGGGTGGCGATGGCCTGATCGTGATCGAGGGCGCGCCCGGCGAGGCGATGCACCATATGCGGGTCTTCAACGCCGATGGGTCGGAGGCGCAGTGGTGTGGCAACGGCGCCCGCGCTGCGTCGGCGCTGATCGCCGAGCGCGACGATCTGCGTGAGGGCGAGGCGGTGACGATCACCAGCGGCGGCGGCACCGCCCAGCACGTGCTGCTCGACCGCGAGACCTGGACCTTCCGCGCCGAGATGCCGGTGCCCGCGGACCCAATCGTCGAAATCGATGCGGATCGCCGGTTGGTGCAGACGCTGATCGGCGCGCCACACCTCGTGGTGTTCGGCCCGCGGCCGTCCGGCGAGCAGCTCGACAGCGCCGGCGCGGCGCTCTGCGCGGCGCGGCCGGGCGGCACCAACGTGATGTTCGCTTCGCGCGACGACGACGGCGCCCTGGCCGTGACGCCCTGGGAGCGCGGCGTCGGACCGGTGCTCGGTTGCGCCACCGGCGCTGCTGCGGCCGCGATCGCCGCTGAGCAGGTGCTTGGCGCACCGTCCGGCGGTGGTGTCGTCCGTCAGCCGGGCGGAGCGATCGACGTGCGCTGGGACAGCGACGCGAGGGTGTTGGAGATGACAGGAACGGCACGGCTGGTGGCGACCGGAATGGTCGCCCGAGACCGTGCAGAGAGACCGCTGGCCGGAGCTCCGGTCACCGGATAGAAACGGAAAGGAAGCAAGTTGCTCAGGAGGGGAGCACAAGTGCCGAAGATCATGATCGTCGATAACGGGAGTCTTTCGACAGACGTTCTGGCGGCGCGTCTGGAAGGGCTCGGCGCGGAGACGACGATCGTCTCGCTCGGTGAGCTCTCGCCGGACATGGCCGCAGAGGGTGCCTATGACGGAGTGGTGCTGACGGGCACGGACGTCCCGTCGACGACGCCGTACGTCTACGAAAACGAGCTCGAGCTGATCCGCCGCACCGAGGTGCCGCTGCTCGGCATCTGCGGCGGAATGCACCTGATCGGCAAAGCGCACGGCGTCGGCATCGGCGACTGCAAGCACGCGGTCGGCAAGACCCCCGTCCACGTCGACGGCGACGACGCCCTCTTCGACAGCCTGGAGAGCCCGGCGCTGCTGTTCGAGCGGCACCGCTACCAGCTGATGGACGTGCCCGAGGGGTTCCGGCGGATCGCCTGGGGCGACCACTGTCACACCGAGGGAATCCGCCACGCCGAGCGGCCCACCTACGGCCTCCAGGCGCACGTCGAGTTCAGGCCTGAGGGCAAGGTGATTTTGCGTAACTTCGTGTCGCTGCTCAGCCTTGACTCGGCAGTGGCCGTTTAGGTAGTGTGGCCACACGGAGGGAAGAGAACGGGAGGGAGTTCTCAGTAGCACCAATCATGCGTTCGTAGCTCAATCGGTACATGGGTAGTCCATGGGGTTAGCCAGGTCTCGAATGCCAGCCTTCAAGCCGACTTCGTGTCGGTGGCGGGATGTCCTCACGGACCGTTCGAATCTCTGGCGCCCAATCCGGCCTATCTAAGAGCAGCGGCCTTTCAAGCCGCAGATACGGGTTCGAGTCCCGTCGGGCGCACTAACCATTTTCAGCGACCGTCAGTTCGGAACGACGTGCCAAGCAATCCATACGTACTCACACTCAGCGCTGCGTCCAGCGGCGACCGCGACCTCACCACTCTGCGAGGCCACGCGATCGCCGACGCCCACGTGCGCTTTCGCCGGATGACCGGCGACGACGTGCTCTTCGAGCCCGCGGCCGACCTCGCCGCCGTGGAGCGCTGGGGACAGTGGCTGCTCGAGCAACTCGACGCGGCAGACCGGATCTACCAGCGCAGCGGCGAGGGATGGCGACTGCGTACCGGCAAGCTGCACGAGGAGAGCGAGCAGCGGCTCGGCGAGCTGAGCGGCTGGAGCGACAAGGCGCTTGCCGGCCAGCGGGAGCTGCTCGAGCACGTCGAGGACCCGGGCGACTCCGGCGACGAGCTGGAGCAGAGCCTGTCGAAGCTCGCCGCCGCTGGCTGGAACGTCGACTCCAAGAAGGACAAGGGTCCACCGACCATCTACTTCGCCGCTGGTGACCTGCCGCTCGCTACGGGCGAGGACTGGCGCACGCCTGACACGCTCCACCCCCGCTTCTCCGCTGCCTTGGCGCTGCTGGTCGCGGCTCTTCCAGCGGACAGCCGAGGCGGCGATCCTTCCGCGCTGGCCGCGGAGTTAGCAGCCCGTCTGCCGGCGCTGGCTGTCGTCAGCGTCGACGGCAGCGGTGCCCTCCTCGACCTGCGCACCGTCGCCAAGGCGCTGCGCGACGTGGACGGCCTCGGGCTGCCGGACGGCGAGCCGGTCGCCCCGGCGCTCGCGCATGGCGCGTTCAAGCTGCGCGCCGTAAAGCGCAAGCGGGCGGCGGCAGCCTCGAACGGGGCGAGCGCCGAGCCGGCGAGCGCGGCTCCCGACCCCAACGACCCCGCCACCCTGATCGCCGCCCATGGCGAGGACGTGCTCCGTTTCGCCCTGCTGCACGCCGCGGCGCCGGCGAAGCGATTCTCTGCCACCGACGACATTCTCGGCTACGTCGCCGCGTTCTTCGCCAATCTGCGCGCGTTCGCCGCGTCGCGGCTCGACGGCGCCCCGGCCGGCGCCCAGATCGACGGCTCCGATGGCCTCCGCCGGCGGCTCGCGGGCTGGTGCGATACCGCCGTCGCTAGAAGCGCCGAGAACTATGAGCAGCTCGACCTGCACCTCGCGACGCGCAACGCGATCAGGTTGTTCGCTCGCATCGAGGACTTCGACAGCCGCGTTACGGCAGATCGCGGCGAGCTGGCCGGAGCCGACCGCGAGGCGCTCGCGACTGCACTTGCGGTGGTCGCCCAGCTCCTGGCCCCGCTCGCGCCAACCGTTGCCGGTGAGCTCCGGCAGAGCACAGGCCACGGCGGCGGGCCAGACGACGCTGCCTGGCCCAGTCTTCAGCGCGAGCCGGCCGCGGCCTGACTTCTCCTCCGGCGACGGATCGACTTGCAGCCGTGCCAGAGTGAGAGTAGCCTCGCGTTCTTATCCTGTTCCCGTGGTCGTAGGGGAGGGAACGGGAGATGCCATGCGATCGCCACGCAAGTCCAGCGATCGCGGGTGGGGAACCATAGGGCCCCGGCGCCAGCGCCGGGGCCCTATGTACTCCAGGTGAGGAAATTTCTGTGAAGGGGCGGCGCCGAGCGGCCACCCCACCTATGCCGATATAGGTGTCGCAGCCCCGGGCGAGAGTCGGGGCGCCGACACGACGGCACAGCCGATCTACGTGCTGTTGGAAGCATCCGGGATCGGCGGCCTTTCACACCGCGGCTCGGCGCCGCGACCACGTCCAGATGCTTCAGCTACGTAGGTCTTCTCCACTTCCCCTTCCCTCCTTCGGGGGAGCAACGACCGGAACCCTCCCGGATTGCAAACACGAAATTACCGGTACCCGTGGTCCGCGTCAAGTGTCCTCTGGCGCAGGCGACTTGATGTTCTGCCACAGTGCTGGCGTGGCGCCCTCGTGGCGACAAGCAGCCGCCGCGGCAGCATGTGCAGTCGCCGCTCTCCTGTTACCGGTGTCGGTGGCGAACGCAGGCTGCGGCAAGACTCAGCGCTTCGCGGCAAGCGGTAGTGCCGGCATTGACCAGGCGCCTCTGGCGATCGGCGACTCGGTACTGCTCGGCGCAGCCGAGGAGACGGCGGCGATCGGGTACGACGTGGACGTGCGCGGCTGCCGGCAGATGACAGAGGGCCTGGACGTTCTGCGCAAGTACGCACGCGCCGACGGGCTGCCGCGAGTGGTGGTGATCGCGCTCGGATCGAACTCGTCGATCACGCGCGGCGACGTGCGAACCGCGCTGCGGATCCTCGGACCCGGGCGCATCCTCGGCTTGGTCACGCCACGCGAGGTTCGCGGGACTCCCTACACCGACGCAGCGACCCTGCGCGCCGCCGCGACGAGCTGGCCGCGGCGGATCGCTCTCGTCGACTGGGTCAAGCACACGAAGCGCCACAAGGACATGACCTACTCGGACGGCATCCATCTGACCAACGCCGGTCAGCGCGCCCTGGCGAACCTGCTGAAGGCGCCGCTGGAGCGCGTCGCGCCTGGCGCCACGCCCCCGCCTTCGGGGGGAGGCACGGCTGGCGGCGGCGCGAAGGCGCCGTGACCATGCTCGCGCGATCGCCGCGCCGGCTGGCAGCCGTCCTCGCGCTGATTGCCGGCGTCGCCGCGAGCTGCTCGCTCGCGCCCGTCGCGAACGCCGCGGTGCTCGTCGTCGGCGACAGCCTCGGCGTTGGCACCGACGGGCCCCTGCGCGCAGCGTTGCCGGAGGCTGAGATCCAGTCCGACAGCGAGATCGGCCGGCCGAGCGTTGCGGGCGTGTCGGTGCTGAGCGACCTGCTCGGTCCGGAGCACGACACCGTCGTGTTCGACCTCGGCACCAACGACGGCAATGCCGCCGTCGCGGTCACCGCCGGCAGTCTCACCGCCGCCCGTCAGCTGACCGGCGACCGCTGCCTGGTCGTCGCGACGCTCAACCGGCCGCCGCTGGCCGGCATCCCGATCGACGGCCAGAACGCGATGATCCGCCGCTTCGCCGCGTCGACGCCGAACGTCGTGCTGGTCGAGTGGAACGACGCCGCTGCGGGAACGCCGGGCGTGCTGCAGTCCGACGGCGTTCACGCCACCTCCGCCGGCTACGCCTACCGCGGCGCGCTGTTCGCGGACGCGATCCGCAGCTGCCTGACCGGCGAGGGCCGGGGCGACTCCGCCCCTCCGCCCGGCGGTCGAGAGGCGTCGTCGACCGACCGGCCCGCGAGCGCTAGCCAGGCACCACGGCCCAGCGGCCCGTCCCTCCAGGAGCGCGCCGCCACAGCCCTCGGCGACCGCCTCTCGGCCGACGGCGGCCCGATGGACGTCGCCCGCCACGGCGCCGCCCTCTTCTCCTCCGCCGCCACGAGCCTCAGCGAGGTCCTCACCCCACGCGGCCCCGAGCCCGTCCTCGGCGCCGAGTAGCTCCCCCACCACACGCAGATCGGAAACTTCGCCACAGCCTGCTGTGTACAAACTTCCGAACGAGTAAGAGAAGGACGTCACTCCGGACGGAGCCGCTTGGCGACAGCCGCGAGAGTCGCTCTTACATAGGGCGCGTCGTAGCGGATCTGGGCGTGGGTGAAGCGAAGCGGAGTGAGCCCGGCCGCACTGTGGGCCTGATCACGCAGCCGGTCGCGTGCCTGCTGCGCCGGGGTCCGGTGATAGCGCAAGCCGTCCGTTTCCACGACCAGCCCCAGGTCGGGCCAGTAGAAGTCGACCTTGAAGCCGTTGACACGCTGGCCGGTACGCGGAAGCAAGAGGCCGGCCTTACGAATCAGCGGTAGGAATCGGCGCTCCAGCTCCGAGTCGGTGAGTACGAAGGTGCGCCGGTCGAGCAGCGCACGCAAGGTCACGACGCCGGCAATGCCCGCATACCTGTCCAAGGCCGTGCGCAAGCTCTCAGGATCGGTCAGGTCGAGCTTGTCCGACTCGTTGATCGCCGCCTCGAGCGGTGCGCGATCGAGGGTCGCCGCGAGGTCGAGAAGGGTGCGATGAACGCCCGTCGTCGGCACGCGCTCGTAGATCGCCCTGTCACTCGGATCGAGATCGTGTCGGTGTATCCGAACCCCCGACCTTCGGCGCTTGACATGTGGCGGAACCGTCACGTCGATCGGACCAGTCGGCCAGCGGTGGATACCCAAGAGGCCAGCCGCGCTGCGATGGCTTACGACTGCCTCGGAACCGCAGCTCAAGACCGCTGCCATCAGGCGACCGTGGGGCGGTAGATCGGGCCGTCCCACCGCGTAGACACCGTGCCCGACGGGGTGAAGCCGTCCGGTCGTCATCCTGTGCTCGATCGATCGGCGACCGAACCCGCGCTCCAGGAGTTGGGCTCGAGTGACGACGCCATGCTGGCGAGCGACTAGCTCCCACAGCTCGGAAGACACGGTTCGGACGTTTGACCCCACCACCGTGTGTAGAAGGGTCCGAATGGGCCGCAGACGCCCCCCTGAGTAATCTGAGTTCATGGCGATCGCGAGCAATGAGCGGGCTGTGCTGGACGCCACTCCGAAGCAGCTCTACATCGGCGGCGAGTGGCGCGATGCGAGCGGGGGCGGGACACTGGCTGTCGAGGATCCTGCGACAGGGCACACGCTCTGCGAGGTCGCCGACGCGACGCCGGACGATGCGCGTGCGGCGCTCGACGCGGCCTGTGCGGCGCAGGCCGAGTGGGCGGCTCATCCGCCGCGTGAGCGTGGGGAGATCCTGCGCCGCGCCTACGAGGAGATGACTGAGCGCGCTGACGAGCTGGCGCTGCTGATGACGCTCGAGATGGGCAAGGCGCTCGCTGAGTCGAAGGCGGAGATCGCCTACGCGTCGGAGTTCTTCCGCTGGAACGCCGAGGAGGCGGTGCGGATCGACGGCCGCTACGCGACGGCGCCGAACGGCGCCGGGCGGCTGCTGACGATGAAGCAGCCGGTCGGGCCGTGCCTGCTGATCACGCCGTGGAACTTCCCCACTGCGATGGGCACGCGCAAGATCGGCCCAGCGGTCGCGGCCGGCTGCACGATGGTCGTCAAGCCGGCGAAGCTGACACCGCTGTCGATGCTCGCGCTCGCGCGGATCCTCGAGAACGCGGGACTGCCGAAGGGCGTGCTCAACGTCGTCACGGCGAAGTCGGCAAGCGACGTCACCGGCCCGCTGATCGCGGACCCGCGGCTGCGCAAGCTGTCCTTCACCGGCTCGACCGAGGTCGGCCGCAAGCTGATCGAGCAGTCGGCGCCAAGCGTCCTGAAGCTGTCGATGGAGCTCGGCGGCAACGCCCCGTTCCTCGTCTTCGAGGACGCCGACCTCGACGCCGCCGTCGAGGGCGCGATGATCGCCAAGCTGCGCAACATCGGCGAGGCCTGCACGGCCGCCAACCGCTTCCACGTCGCGGCGCCGATCGCCGACGAGTTCGCCGACCGGCTTGCCGCGGCGATGCGCGAACTGAACGTCGGCCGCGGCACAGAGGACGGCACCGACATCGGCCCGCTCGTCGACAACGACACCCGTGACAAGGTGACCGAGCTAGTCAACGACGCCATCTCGAAGGGTGCCCAGGCGCTGATCGGCGGCATCGACGCGCGCAGCGGCGGGCACGACAGCATGGCCGACGGCGACGCCGACGACGGGGCCGCCGGCCGCCTCGACGGTGCCGGGCACTTCTACGCCCCGACTGTCCTCAAGGGCGTCGCGCCCGGTTCGCGTGTCCTCTCCGAGGAGATCTTTGGCCCCGTCGCGCCAGTCATCGCCTTCGACTCCGAGGACGACGCGATCGCGGCCGCCAACGACACCGAGTTCGGCCTCGTCGCCTACGTCTACACCCGCGACTTCAAGCGCGCCCTACGCGTCTGCGAGGCGCTCGAGACCGGCATGATCGGCCTCAACCAGGGGATGGTCTCCAATCCCGCCGCGCCGTTCGGCGGCGTCAAGCAATCCGGCTTTGGCCGTGAGGGTGGCTACGAGGGCATCGACGAGTACCTCGAGACCAAGTACGTCGCCGTCAACATGGACTGAGCGACTGGCTGGCCTCCCGCGACCCGCCAGGCGAAACAAGGAGCGCCGGAGCCCTAGTCCTCCCAGAGAGCCCCGGCGCGGCAAACCACCAAGGATGGTGGCTGCCGCTCCCAAAGCGGGGCTAAACGTCTCCCAAAGCGGGCCTAAAGAAAGCTAGGCCTGCGAGCCCCGGGCCATCTTGCGCAGGTCGAGCGCCTCGTCGAGCGTGGCCTCGTCGACGCCCTTCTCGAGCGCGACCTCGCGGATCGTGCGGCGGGAGGCGACTGCCTCCTTGACGATCTCAGTCGCCTTGTCGTAACCGATGTGCGGGTTGAGCGCGGTGGCGATCGCGGGCGTCGACTCGGCGTTGCGGGTCAGCGCCTCCTCGTTGGCCTCGAGGCCGTCGATGACCTTCTCGGCGAGCAGCGTCGACGCGCTCGCGAGGATGCCGATCGAGTCGAGCAGGTTGCGCGCGATCATCGGCACGCGGACGTTGAGCTCGAAGTTGCCCTGGGTGCCGGCGACGGTGATCGCCATGTCGTTGCCGATCACCTGCGCGGCGACCTGTAGGACGACCTCCGGGATCACCGGGTTGACCTTGCCGGGCATGATCGACGAGCCCTTCTGCAGCTCCGGCAGCGACAACTCGCCGAAGCCGGTGCGCGGGCCCGAGCCCATGATCACGAGGTCGTTGGCGATCTTCGTCAGCGACACCGCGACGACCTTCAGGGCGCCCGAGAGCTCGACCAGCGAGTCGCGGTTGGCCTGCGCCTCGAACGGGTCGGCCGGGCCCTCGACGTCGATCCCCGTCGCCTCGCGTAGCTTCTCGCGCACGCGCGCCGCGAACTCCGGATGGGTGTTCAGCCCCGTGCCCGTCGCCGTCCCGCCGAGCGGGATCTGCGACGCGCGCGGCAGCGCATCGCTCACGCGGTCGTGGCCGAGCGAGACCTGCTTCGCGTAGCCGGCGAACTCCTGGCCGAGCGTCACCGGGACCGCGTCCATCATGTGCGTGCGGCCGGCCTTGACGACGTCGCGCCAGGCGTCGGCCTTGACCTCGAGCGCGCCCGACAGCTTCTCCAGCGCCGGCAGCAGCTTGCCCTTCGTCTCCGACACCGCCGCCAGGTGGACCGCCGACGGGAAGACGTCGTTCGACGACTGACCCATGTTGACGTGGTCGTTGGCGTGGGCGCCGTCGCCGGCGAGGTTGGCGATCACCTCGTTCGAGTTCATGTTCGACGAGGTGCCCGAGCCGGTCTGGAAGACGTCGATCGGGAACTGGTCGTCGTGGTCGCCGCGGGCGATCTCGTCGCCGGCCGCCGCGATCCGCTCGGCGATCGCCGCGTCGAGCAGTCCGAGGTCGCCGTTGACGCGCGCCGCCGCTGCCTTGACGTGACCGAGCATCCGCACGACCGCCGTGGGCACCCGCTCGCCCGACACCGGGAAGTTGTCGATCGCCTTGCTCGTCTCCGAGCCCCACAGCTGCTGCTCGACTGCCATTGCGCTTAGCGCTCCTTCGGTCTACTACGGACGGGGGACGACCTTCCAGGCTATTGGAGCGCAGCGCTGCACCGCCGTGCGCGCGACCTCCCGTCCCGAACCGCTGCATTCGCTGCACCAGGGAGGCGCGAACGCCAAACCCGTGGTCCCATCGTCATTGAGTCGTTGCTACGGAGGATTCCGGTGCGCGGCGTCTGATCTCGACTGGTCCCGAGGAGGGACTCGCTTGCCCCTGATCCACACCGACTTCGAGCAGACCGCGGCCGCGCCTAGCGACCCGCCGGCGAAGAAGCGCTTCTGCAGCCGTTGCGGCGAGCCCGCGATGGACCCGCCGGCCGGCGCCGAGGCGCCCGTGCTCGAGCAACGCGTCTGCGGCATCTGCGGCATGGGCATCCTGTTGCGCTGCAACCCGGACGCACTACCGGGAGCGGGCGCGGCCTTCCTGATCACCAACCACGCGCTCGAGATCGCCGCCGTCAGCGAAGCCGCCGAGGCGATCTTTGCTTCCGAGGAGAAGCTGACCGGGACCAGTCTGATGGACGTCTTGAGCAGCACGATCGGCGATCGGCGGCTGGCAAAGACGGTCAGCCGCGCGGCGCTGCGCGTTCACGACGCGGTCACCGTGCCCGCCCGCCTAACAGGCGACAAGGCCGACGAGATCGGGACGATGGCGGCCCGGATCTCGACCTGCGGACCGCCACGCGCCGCCCTGATCGCGGTCGAGCCGACACATTTCGGCCGCCGCCCTTCCGCCTAGCTGCGCGCTCCACGCCAACACCTAGAACGTCCGTCCAGGCGTGCAATTAGCCCTGCACGAGTTGCGCAAACGCTGCCGACACGGCACAAAAGTACGCAAGGGCTGCGCGGTTCGCACCAAAACCCCGTTCAAGGTTGCAACTCCCGCGACCGATAGGGGCGGAGCGGCAAACACTCCATGTGGGCCGCGCGGCAGAGAAAGGAAACGGCGAGATGAGCGGAATCAGAACCAACGCAGCAGCGGAGCTCCTAGGAGTGAGCCCGAACACGCTGCGCAGCTGGGAGCGTCGCTTTGGCTACCCCCAGCCTCGCCGCACCGCCGGCGGTCACCGTCAGTACGACCTGACCGAGCTGGAGTCGCTGCGACGCGCGCTGATGGAGACGCACAACATCTCCTCGGCGATCGAGGTCGCCCGTCAGCGCGGTGAGGGCCCGTCCTCGCCGAGCCGACTGCTCGACGCCTTCGACCACTTCGACGAGCAGGCTGCCGACCGCGTGATGGAGGAGAGCCTTGCCGTGCGCTCGGTCGACCGTTCGGTAGAGGAGGTCCTACTGCCCTCGATCGAGCTCGCCGAGAGTCGCGACGGTCGCGAGGCCGAGCAGGAGCTCGCCACTCGCTGGGCGACAGGCTGGATCCACGCGGCTCGCCGTGTCGTTCCGTCGCCGACCCGCCCCCAGGGCGTGATCCTCTTCGACGCTTCCAACGGTCTCGACCTCGAGTCGTTGCACGTCCAGGCACTCGAGCTGGCGATCCGCCGCGCAGGCTTCCGTTCGATTCTTCTGAGCTTCGACCTCCCGCCCGAGCGCGTCGCTCGCGCGATGCGCGCCGTCGAGCCGACCGCATTCGTCTTCTGTGGCGGCGAGGCGACGCTCGAGGTGCTGGGCCGGCTCGTCTACACCGTCCGCCAGGTCGGATCCGCCGCACCGGTCTTCGAGTACCGCGAGGCGATGCCCGTCACCGGCGACCACTCGATCCCCTCACTCGGCTCGACGCCGACCGAGGCCGCCGACAATCTCAAGCAGTACGTCGATACCGGCAAGATCGAGCACACCAAGGTCGTCCAGGACGACGCCGAGGCGGAGGCCGACGAGGCCGAGAAGCGCCCCGTCCGCTTGGCAGCCCAGCGCTGACGGTTCTTCGCAGTTTGCGGGAATCGTCCGCCGCTGCGCCTAGCATCGCGGCAGATGAGCTTGGAGGTCGTCGATCCACTCGCGCACCGTGCGCTGCAGGCGCTGATGCGCGCCGAGACGTCCGTTCGCCGCGTCTTGGCCGCCGACCTCGAGCGTGAGGGCGTCTCCGCCCCCGGCTTCTCGGCGCTCGTCGTCTTGACGACCGCCGGCGGGTCGCTCGAGCTGCGCACGCTGCGCCGCCGCCTAGGCTGGTCGAAGGCGAACGCCACCGAGGTCACGGCGACACTCGAGACTCGCGGCCTGGTTGTTCGCCACCGCCTCGAGCGCGACCGCCGCGCAGTCGCCCTCGACCTCACCCCTGCCGGCCGCTCGGTCGTCGAGCGCCTCTTCCCGGCTCACGCCGACCGTGTCACAAACGCCTTCTCGCGCCTCGACGACGACGAGAAGCGCAACCTCGCCGACATCTGCCGCAAGCTCGCGGCCTAGCTCAGCGACCCGGCAGCGGTGGCTTGCATGGCGTGGAGCCGCGGTAGGTGTAGTCGCTTCCGTTGCTGAAGCGGCCGCGGATCTCATACGGCCAGCGGCGGCTCTTCGGGCACGAAGTCGTCTCGAGCAGGTTGCCGCGGCCGATCTTGATCTCCAGCGAACCGGCGGCGATCGGGATACCGGCGACGATCTGAAGCACCTCCGGCACCGAGAACGACGCCTTGTACTTCCACTTGCCGCGCGGGAGCTCCTGGATCCGGACGGGGATCGCCTCGCGGACCAGCGCCGGGCGGTAGAGCGTCACGTAGGCCAGCGCGAGCTTGTTGCCGCCGTTGAAGATCTCGATCCGCGGCTTCGTGACCACCTCGTCGGCGTAGGCGACTCCGGTGCCAGACCCGATCCGCGAGCCCTTCGGGCAGCGCTCGGTGCCGTAGAGGTTGAGCGTCTTCCTGCTGCAGCGCGGGAAGTCGTCGCCGTTGTAGTTGCCGGCGCGCGGGAATAGCGCGTAGCCACCCTGGAAGATCGGGCGCTCGTAGCCTGGCTCGGTGACGGCCTGCGCCGACGTGCGGATGACGACGGGCTGCGGGTTCTTCGGCGTGCCCGCACGGTTCGGCGTCACTGTCGCCTTCGCCGTGAAGGTCGTCAGGTTCGGCGGCGTATCGGTGAAGTTCTCCGGCTCTTGCGCCGAACCGGGCACTGCGTACAGCGCAACCCCTGCGAGCAGCGCGATTCCGGCAACCAAAAACCTTGGCATCTCTACCTCCCGCGCCGACCATACAGGCGGTCTGGGCCGCCTGTCCAGGTAGACCTGACTGCCGGCCGTAGAATCCCCGGGCCGATGTCCCGCTATGAGCCAGTCGACTCGCGTCAGTCCTTTCCCGCACTCGAGGAGGGGATCCTCGAGCGCTGGCGCGAGCGCGACGTGTTCCACGAGTCGGTCCGCCGCCGCGAGGGCGCCGAGCCGTTCGTCTTCTACGAGGGGCCGCCGACTGCGAATGGCCGTCCCGGCTCCCACCACGTCCTGTCGCGCGTGTTCAAGGACGTCTTCCCGCGCTACCAGACGATGCGCGGGAAGCAGGTGCACCGCAAGGGCGGCTGGGACTGCCACGGCCTGCCGGTCGAGCTGGAGATCGAGAAGGAGCTCGGCCTCGCGCACAAGCGCGACATCGAGGACTACGGGATCGACAAGTTCAACGCGAAGTGCCGCGAGTCGGTGCTGCGCTACATCGACGAGTGGAACCGCCTGACCGAACGGATCGGCTTCTGGATCGACACCGACGACGCCTACTTCACGCTCGACGACTCCTACGTCGAGTCGGTCTGGTGGACGCTGAAGCAGGTCTGGGACAAGGGGCTGCTCTACGAGGGCAACAAGGTCGGGCCGTACTGCCCGCGTTGCGGCACGGGGTTGTCGAGCCACGAGGTCGCACTCGGCTACAAGGACGTCGTCGATCCGTCGATCTACGTGCGGTTCCCGCTGGTCGACGACGCGGGCGCCGATGCCGGCGAGTCGCTGCTGGTCTGGACGACGACGCCGTGGACGCTGCCGGGCAACGTCGCGGTCGCGGTGGCGATCGGCGTCACCTACGTGCGCGCGCGTGTCGATGACGAGATCCTGATCCTCGCCGAGCCGCTGGTCGAGCGAGTGCTCGGAGAGGACGTCGAGATCGTCGATCGACTGCTCGGGCCCGACCTGGTCGGACGCCGCTATCGCGGCCCGGTCTTCGATCTTGCCGACGGTGGGCCGGAAGACGCCTTCCAGGTGATCGGCGGCAACTTCGTGACCACCGAGGACGGCACCGGCCTCGTACACCTCGCGCCGGCCTTCGGCGAGGACGACTTCGACGCCGCGGCCGCCGCCGGCATCTTCGACCCCGCCGATCAGGGCGGCCCAGCGCTCTACAACCCCGTCAAGCGCGACGGCACCTTCGACGAGCGCGTCGCCGGCTTCGAGGGCCGCTTCGTCAAGGACCCAGACGTCACCGCCGCGCTGATCGCCGACCTCGACGGGCGCGGGCTGCTCTTCAAAGCCGAGGACTACGAGCACTCCTACCCGCACTGCTGGCGCTGCGACACGCCGCTGCTCTACTACGCCAAATCGAGCTGGTACGTCCGCACGACGGCGGTCAAGGACGAGCTGCTGGCCGCCAACGAGGCGGTCACCTGGTACCCCGAGCACATCAAGCACGGCCGCTTCGGCAACTGGCTCGAGAACAACGTCGACTGGGCGCTGTCGCGCGAGCGCTACTGGGGTACGCCGCTGCCGATCTGGCGCTCCGAGGACGGCGAGGAGACGATCTGCGTCGGCTCGCGCGCCGAGCTGGCCGAGCTGACCGGCGGCGAGCTGCCCGACGACCTCCACCGCCCCTACGTCGACGACGTCGTCTTCGAGCGCGACGGCAAGACCTTCCGCCGCGTGCCGGACCTGATCGACGTCTGGTGGGACTCCGGCGCGATGCCGTTCGCGCAGTGGCACTACCCGTTCGAGAACGAGGACAAGTTCGAGCAGTCGTTCCCCGCCGACTACATCTGCGAGGCGCTCGACCAGACGCGCGGCTGGTTCTACTCGCTGCTCGCGATCTCGACGATGCTGCGCGGCCGCGCCTCCTACGAGACGGTGCTCTGCCTCGGCCTGATCCTCGACGAGAACGGCCAGAAGATGTCGAAGTCGAAGGGCAACGTCGTCGTGCCATGGGAGGTGCTCGACCAGCACGGCGCCGACGCCTTCCGCTGGTACTACTTCACCTCGAAGCAGCCCTGGGACGGCTACCGCTTCTCGCTCGACACGGTCGGGGAGTCGGTGCGTCAGTTCATGAAGCCGCTCTGGAACACGTACTCGCTGTTCGTCCTCTACGCGAACGTCAATGACGTGGAGGCCGTGCCGCTCTCCGAGCTGCCGGCGATCGCCGATCCCGACGGGCCGAACGCGCGCCCCGCGCTGACCGACCTCGACCTCTGGATCCTGTCCCGTCTCCAGGCGACGACCGCGATCGCGATCGACCGCCTCGACGACTACGACACGACCGCCGCCGGCCGCGCGATCGCCGCCTTCGTCGACGAGCTGTCGAACTGGTACGTCCGCCGCTCACGGCGCCGCTTCTGGGACGGCGACGCCGCAGCCTTCGCGACCCTGCGCGAGTGCCTGGTGACGACGGCGAAGCTGCTGGCGCCGCTGACCCCGTTCGTCGCCGACGCGATCTACGAGAACCTCGACGGCTCGGAGCCGTCGGTCCACCTCTGCGACTTCCCCGAGCCCGACGCCGCGCTGCGCGACGAGCGGCTCGAGCAGCAGATGCAGGTCGTCCGCGACGCCGTCGAGCTCGGCCGCGCCGCGCGCGCCGCCGCCAAGGCGAAGGTCCGCCAGCCGCTCTCCGAGGCGGTGGTCGTCGCCGCCAATCGCGAGCGCGACGCGATCGGCCGCTTCGAGGATCTCGTCCTCGACGAGCTCAACGTCAAGGCGGTCCGCTACGTCTCGCAGGCCGACGAGCTCGGCCGCTTCGAGCTGAAGCCGAACTACCGCACGCTCGGCCCGCGCTTCGGCAAGGACATGCCGAAGGTCGCCGACGCGGTCGCCGGACTCGACGCCGACCGCGCCGCCGCCACACTCCGCGACGGCGGCGAGGTCCACATCGCGATCGACGGCCGCGACCACCCGCTCGGCGCCGATGACATCGCCCTCGCCCTCCAGCCGCTCGACGGCTACGAGGTCGAGCGTGCCGGCACCCACGCCGTCGCCCTCAACCTGGAGCTCGACGACGAGCTTCGTCGCGAGGCGCTAGCCCGCGAGATCGTCCACGCGGTGCAGAACGCCCGCAAGGACGCCGGCCTCGACGTCCAAGACCGCATCTCGCTAACGCTCGGCGGCGACGACGCCCTGCTCGACGCCGTCCGCGCCCACGAGGCCTACGTCACCGGCGAGACGCTTGCCACCTCACTCGACCTCAGCAGCGGCGCCAACGGCGGCGTGAGCGCCGAGCTCGAGGGCCACACCCTCTCGATCGGCGTCGCCCGGGACCAGCGGGCTTAGCCTTCCTCCCGGACCGGAGCTACGGTTTCCCGCCGCCCGACGGCGATGCGCCGAGCTTCCACTCGCCGTCCTCCTTTACCAGCTGAATCGACGAGATCTGCCGCCTCCCGCCGAACCGGACCGACGCGGTGGCGCGATCGCCCTGCGTGTTGACTCCGACGATCTCGGCCCGCAGCGAGCGCTCGAGGCCTCCGGCTTGACGTGCTCGCCACAGCAGCAGCCCAGTCGCGCCCTCACACGTCCACTTCACATCGGCGAGGCCGGCGCTGCGCTCCGCGTAGGCGATCGTCTGCCGCTGGGCCTGCTCTGACATCAGGTCACACACCTTGGCCAGGCTCTCGTCGCCACCCGCGGCGGCCACAGCATCGCGACTTTTGACACCTGCCGCCGCGACACCGGCTTGCACCGCGGCGCCGAAGCTCTCATAGACCTGATCGACGACGGTCGCCCCGGCGCGTGCCTGCGCGACATTCCCGCTCAGAGCTGGGGCATCGGCACGCTCGACGACACCCTCGGTCTTGCCATCCGGCGCAGCCGCGGTCTGAGCCGGAGTCGCGGCTCCGCCGGATCCTGGCGACTCATCGTCGTCGCCGCCGCACGCGGCGCCGCCCGCGAAGGCCAGCGCGACAGCGACGGCCGCAAGCACCGGCCGGCCGATTTGACGACGCATCTGTAGGGACCCGGAACCCATGAGTAATCGTATGTTCCGAACCCTAACGCCCCGTGGGCGACGATGCGCCGGCCGGCGCCTGGTTCAGTCCGGCGGGCCGAGCGCCGGCTCGCCGCCGGCACCCTGCACCTTGCCGCCCATCGCCCAGTCGGACTGCTTGGAGTCCTTGAAGCGGATCCAGACGTGATCAGGTTGGGTCTTGCCGACGTCGACGAGCAGCTCGGTCAGCTTCTCGGCGATCTCGCGCTTCTGCTCGGCGGAGCGGCCCTCGTACCACTCGATCGTGACGATCGGCATGGCTGCCTCGCCTAGGCCGCGAGGGCCGGCTCGAGCTCCTGCACCAGCCGGCTCTTCGGCAGCGCTCCAACGATCTGGTGGGCGACTGCGCCGTTCTTGAACAGCAGCAGCGTCGGGATCGACATCACGTTGAAGCTGGCTGCGGTCTGCGGGTTCTCGTCGACGTTGAGCTTCACGATCTTCAGATCGTCGCGCTCGCCGGCGAGCTCCTCGAGATGCGGAGCCACGACGCGGCACGGACCGCACCACGGGGCCCAGAAGTCGACGAGGACCGGCTTGTCGGCCTCTACTACCTCGGCCTGGAAGTTGTTGTCGGTCACTGCGTCGAGACCTGCCATTCGAGCTCCTTCAGGGCATCGGGGTTCGGTTCAATGCTTCAAAAAGTATAGCGAGGCTGTCGGGTGGCCCGGCTGCAGACATCGGGTTACAGTGATCGGAGGGTGCGGGGGTCAAAGACGCCAGGGGAGTGGATTCGCCAAGAGCACGTGCTCATGACGGCTCTGGCGGTGGCCGCCTCGCTCGTTGCCCTCGGCGTTGCTCTCGGCATCGGATGGCTCAGCCTCGTCGGCGTCGGCGTCGCAGTGGTCGGGGGCCTGCTGCGCATGGCGATCGTCCTGGGTCGAACTGGGCTCGAGCGCGAGCGCGAGCTCGTCGAGTTGGATCGCCGGCTCCGCGTTTCCATCGCTTCGGTCCAGGATGTCGACCCGGTGGCGATCGGAATTGACGCCGCCGCGCAAAGCATCCTTCCTGGAGGGGAGGTCCCGGACTACGTTCCGCGGTCAGCCGACGAGAGCCTGCGCACGGCCGTCGCACGAGCGCTGGCATACGACAGCCGCCGCTGGATCGTGGTCGCGGTGGGCGGATCGAAGGTCGGCAAGTCGCGCGCCCTGCTGGAGGCCCTCCGGCACCACGCGCGTGACATCGAGCTCGAGCTAGTCGCACCTATTGACGGCGAGGCCCTTCGCTCGCTGATCACGCCCGGAGAGGCTCCTGACGGTGGCCGGATGGTCCTGTGGCTCGACGACCTCGAGCCGTTCCTCGATCAAGGCGTCACTTTCCAGCTGCTTCAGGAGTGGCGGACACGCCACCCGACGGGCATTGTCCTGGCGACGTATGGCGGCAAAGGCAGCGATCTGGTCGACGAGTCCGACTCGACCAAGCTGACCACGATCGCGGGGGAGGTGTTCCAACATGCGACCGAGGTCCCGATGAGCGCGACCACGCCGGTCGAGCTCCAGCCGTTGCGGGGACTTCCGGGAAGTGTCATGCAGTCCGTAGAGGCGCACGGGCTCGCCGCTTATCTGGTAGCGGCCCCAACACTCGAGCGCAAGCTATCTACCGGGCGCCATGCTCCCGGCGAGCCGGAGTGCCTTCAGGGTGCCGGCCTCGTCCTTGCGGCGGTCGATTGGGCCCGCTGCGGTCGTACCGACCCGATTCCCGATGCGGCGCTGCGCGCCTTGTGGCCGCACTACCTGCCAACGGGCGTCTCGGAAACGGAGGTCTCCTTCGAGTCCGCCGCAGCGTGGGCGTGCCGTCCCGTCTCCGGCACGATCGCCCTCCTGAGTGGGGGAGCGGGAGCGGGCTATCAGGCCTACGAGTATGTCGTGCGCCTCGTCCGTGACCGTCAAGACGCTCCTCCGCCGCTGGACGAGACTTGGGCACTGGCGATCGAGAGCGCGACAGAGGCCCAAGGGCTTGCGGTGGCTCAGACTGCCTATGCGTTCCGCCGATACGACGACGCCGCCACGTTGTGGGCGGGCCTGCGCAACGCAGTGATTCCCGAGGTGGCGGCAATCGCCGGCTTCAACTTGGCGGTGGCTCTCCACGAGATGGATCGAACGGAGGAGGCGATCGAGGCCTACGACATGGTCATCGAACGTTTCGAGGGCGACCCGACCCAACGCGATGCGTTGGCCATGGCCCTGGTCAACAAGGGCGCCACTCTGGGTGAGTCAGAGAGGTTCGACGAGGCGCTGGCGATCTTCGACGACGTCGCGGCGCGCTTCCACGTCGACGAGTCGCAAGTGATACGCGAGGAGCTGGCCAAGGCGCGCAGCAACAAGGCCATCGCGTTACGAGACGCTGGGCGACTCGACGACGCCGTCGCCCTCTACGACGAGCTCGCCGCGGAGCTGTGGGACGACGAGTCGCCGGAGCTTCGGGAGCAGGCGGCAGCAGCTCTGGTGGACAAAGGCGTCGTGATGGGCGATCTGAATCGCCCGACTGAGGAGTTGGCCAGCTACGACAAGGTCATAGCGCTGTTTGGCCAAGAGCAGGCTCCAATGCTCCGTGAGCGCGTCGCCAAGGCCTTTTTCAACAAGGCCGTCGCGCTCGGAGAGCTGGGGCGAAGGGAGGAGGAGCTCGAGATCTACGACGACCTCGTACGACACTCCCAAGGCGACGAAACCCCTGAGCTGCGGATACAGGTCGCAAGGGCGCTGGTCAACAAGAGCTCCTTGCTGAGCGAGGCGAAACAGCACGAGGAGGCGCTGGCCGTCGCCGACGACGTCATCGCTCGTTTCGACGACGACCAGGCTGAGACGTTGCGCGTGCAGGTCGCCAAGGCGCTGCTCAGCAAGGGCACACAGCAAGCTCGGCTGGACATGCTCGACGCGGCCGGGACGACGTTCCAGGAGGTCATCGCGCGATTCGCCGACGACAAGTCGCCGGAGATGCCTGAGCTAGTGGCGACGGCGCTGTTCAACGAGGCGCTCAGGTTGGGGGCGCTAAAGCGGTACGACGAGCAGATCGCGGCATTCGATGGCCTCGTTCGGCACGTCGCGGACTACCCCGACCTGGATGCCTACGCTGCGCGGTCATTGGTCAACAAGGGCGCCCGGCTTGGTCACCAGGACCGTGAGGAGGAGGAGGTCGAAGCCTACGACGACCTCGTGCGTCGCTTCAAGGACAGCGAGGCGCCCGATGTGCGTGAGCAGGTCGCTATTGCGCTGGTCAACAGGGGCGTCACATTGGGCCAGCTGGAGCGACACGAGGACGCGATCGAGAGCTACGACGAAGCCATCGCTCGCTTCGGCGACGATCCCGCTGACGCGCTGGCCATGCAGATCGCGAAGGCGCTGGTCAACAGGGGCTACAGACTGGGCCAGCTGGAGCGACGCGAGGAGGCGATCGAGAGCTACGACGAAGCCATCGCTCGCTTCGGCCACGATCCGGCGTCGCAGGCGCTGGCTACGCAGGTGGACTGGGCGCTGTTCAACAAGGGGGTCAACCTCGGCAACCTGGGACGTGCCGAGGAGGCGATCGTGATGTTCGACGAAGTGGTGGCACGCGACACGGACCTGCCGTCATCGCGCGATTGCATCGGCAAGGCATTGGTCAACAAGGGTGTCGCGCTGGGCAGGCTGGAGCGATACGCGGAGGCGATGGCGACGTTCGAGGTCGTCCAAACCCAATTTTCCGACAGCGCGCCGCCGGAGCTACAAACACTGCTGGAGCAGGTCCGAGCGCTGCAAGCAAAGGCGTCGAGCAGCGATGGCGACTAACGCACTCGAAAGCGCAGCAGCGGGACCTTCCAGAACGCCTCTATGGCGATCTTCGCAGACATCTTGGACGTGCCCGCGCGGCGGTCGCGGAAGACGATCGGTACTTCCTCGACGCGGAAGCCGGCCTTGACGGCGCGGTAGGTGACCTCGATCTGGAAGCCGTAGCCGTCGGTGCCGACGCCGGAGAGGTCGAGCGTCTCGAGCACGGAGCGGCGGAAGCACTTGAAGCCGCCGGTCAGGTCGTTGACCGGGATGCCGAGCAGCACGCGCGCGTAGAGCGAGCCGCCGCGGCTGATCACACGCCGGAGGAATCCCCAGTCGGTCACGCCGCCGCCGCTCACGTAGCGCGAGCCGAGCACGAGGTCGGCACGCTCGGCCGCCGCGACCAGGCGTGGGATGTCGACCGGGTCGTGCGAGAAGTCGGAGTCCATCTCCATCAGCAGGTCGGCACCGCCAGCGAGTGCATGGCGGAAGCCGGCCAGGTAGGCGGGGCCGATCCCGTCCTTGCTCGTGCGGTGCAGAACCTCGACCCGCGGGTTCTCCGCCGCGAGCCGATCGGCGATCTGCCCGGTGCCGTCGGGCGAACCGTCGTCGACGACGAGGACGCGGTGATCGAAACCGGTCGCCGCCAGCTGCGGCAGCGCCGCGGCGACGATCCGCTCGATGTTCTCCGCCTCGTTGTAGCTCGGCAGGATCAGCCAGACGCCCGACATTCGGCGGACACCCTATGCGTGCCATGCGCGGTAGGTTGCCGACCATGTCGAACGAGCTGTTCTCGGTGGAGGGGAAGACGGCGGTCGTGACCGGCGGGTCGCGCGGAGTCGGGCTGATGATCGCCCGCGGCCTGGTCGAGGCGGGCGCGGAGGTCGTGATCTCGTCGCGCAAGCTGGAGCCGCTCGAGGCTGCCGCGGCCGAGCTGGCGGAGATCGGCAAGTGCACCGCCGTCCAGGCCGACCTGTCGAACCAGGAGGGAGCCGTCGCGCTCGCCGCCGCCGTGCGCGAGCGCTTCGACCGGCTCGACGTCCTAGTCAACAACGCCGGCGCGAGCTGGGGCGAGCCGATCGACAGCTACCCCGACAAGGCTTGGGACCGCGTGCTCGACACCAACGTGCGCGGCGTCTTCCAGCTGACGGTCGCGGCGCTCGACCTGCTGCGCGCCGCCGCGTCGGCCGACGACCCGGCGCGGGTGATCAACATCGGCTCGGTCGACGGGATCGACCCGCCGATGATGGAGTCCTACGCTTACAGCGCCAGCAAGGCGGCCGTCCACCAGCTGACCCGGCACCTCGCCAAGCGGCTCGCCGCCGAGCAGATCACCGTAAACGCGATCGCGCCCGGCCCGTTCGAGAGCAAGATGACCGCCTTCATGCTCGAGAACCCCGACGCCCGGGCGGTCGTCGAGCAGCAGGTTCCGCTCGGCCGGATCGGGACGCCGGAGGACATCGCCGGCGCCACGATCTTCCTCGCCTCGCGCGCCGGCGCCTACCTGACCGGAACCGTGATCCCGGTCGACGGTGGGTTCAGCGGCGCCTAGCGGGTAGGAGAGGGCGATGAAGAACGCCGACATCGCCGCCGCCTTCGACGAGCTGGGGACTCTCTACGAGCTCGACGGCGCTGTCGTCTACCGCGTGCTCGCCTACCGCAACGCGGCGAAGGCGATCCGTGACTCGGGCGTCTCGGTCGCTGAGCTGGCGCGACAGGGGCGGGCAGAGGAGCTGTCGGGGATCGGCAAGACGATCGCCGAGAAGATCGTTGCGCTGCTCGACGAGGGCGAGATCCCGGCAGCGCGCAAGCTGAAGGCGAAGATCCCGGCGGGGCTCGTCATGGTGACCCGGATCCCGGGGCTCGGGCCGAAGCGCGCGCGACAGCTCTACGACCAGCTCGGAATCGACTCGATCGACAGCCTGCGCACGGCGGCGGAGGCCCAGCAGATCCGAAGCGTGGCGGGGTTCGGCGCGAAGGCCGAGGAGAAGATCCTCGCGGCGCTGGCGGCCGGGGCCGACGGATCGGTCGCGGAGCGCGTACTGCTCTCGGTCGCACGCGATGTCGGCGGCGAGCTGGTCGAGGGGCTGCGCGCGAGCGGCACGGTCGAGCAGGTCGAGCTTGCCGGTAGCGCACGGCGTTGGGCCGACACCTGCAAGGACCTCGACATCGTCGCCGCGGTGCCGGCCGACGCCGAGGCCGGTGCGACCCATGCGCCGGCGGACGCGGTCTCCGCCGCGGTCGATGCGTTCGCCGCGCTGCCCGGCGTGGACGAGGTGACCAGCCGCGGCGATGCCGGCGCAAAGGCCATCACCCACCAGGGCCTGTCAGTCGATCTGCGCATCGTCGGACGCGACAGCTTCGGCAGCCTGATGCAGCACTTCACAGGCTCCGGCCGCCACAACGAGGCGCTGCGGACCGCCGCCGTCAAACGGGGGCTGCACGTCAGCGAGTACGGGATCCTCGACGACGCCACGGGCGAGACGGTGCGCTTCGCCGACGAGCGGGCCGTCTACGAGCGGCTCGGCATGGACTACGTCGAGCCCGAGCTGCGCGAGGACCGCGGCGAGCTCGCGGCGGCACGTGACGGGAAGCTGCCAAAGCTGGTCGAGGTCGGCGACATCCGCGGCGACCTGCACTGCCACACGACCGCATCCGATGGCCACCAGACGGTGCTCGAGATGGCGCGCGCCGCCCAGGCGCGCGGCTACGAGTACGTAGCGATCACCGACCACTCCGCCAGCCACGGCTTCGGCAATCACGTGACACCCGACGAGCTGCAGCGCCAGATCGAGCGGGTCGCGAAGGCGAACGAGCAGCTCGAGGACTTCACCGTGCTCGCGGGCAGCGAGGTCAACATCCTCCCCGACGGCTCACTCGACTACGAGGACGACCTGCTCGCCGAGCTCGACTGGGTGATCGCGTCGGCGCACACCTCGTTCGGCATGTCCGAAGACGAGATGACCAAGCGGATCGTCACCGCGATCGAGAACCCGCGCGTGCGCGCGATCGGCCACCCGACCGGCCGCAAGCTCGGCCAACGCGAGCCCTACGCAGTCGACATGGATGGAGTGATCGAAGCGGCCGCCCGCACCGGCACCTTCCTCGAGATCAACGCCAACCCGAACCGCCGCGACCTGTCAGACGTCCATGCCCGCGCGGCGGCGGACGCCGGCGTCAAGCTGCTGATCGACTCCGACGCCCACCGCGTCGAGAGCTTCGACCTGATCCGCTACGGCGTCGCCACCGCCCGCCGTGCTTGGCTGACGGCGGACGACGTCGCGAACACGCGGCCGTGGTCCGAGCTCGCGACGGCGCGACCCGACTAGCCGCGTCGCTGTCGCAGGAAGCGCTGGAAGTCGGAGGCGATCATGTCCGCCGAGGGGATGTTCGGCTCGGCCATGTCGTCCTCCGATACCTCGTCCATCGCCGACTCGAGCCGCTCGACGAACGCCTTGACCTCAGGGTCGGAGGCGACGGCGGCGTTGACCTGGCGCTCGTAGTCCTCGGCGGCGGTCTCGAGGTCGGTAGCGTCGACGGCAAGACCGGCGGCGCCCTCGAAGGCCCGCACGAGCGCGAGCGCCACCTTGGGGTTCGGTGCGGCGGCGACGTAGTGGGGGACCGAGGCCCAGAGGCTGATGCTCGGCAGGCCGGCGAGGCCGGCTTCGTAGTTGAGCACGCCGGTGATCCCGGTCGGCCCCTCGTAGCTGGTCGGCGCGAAGCCGAGCCGGTCGAGCATGGCCGTGTCGGATCCAATGCCGGTGACATGGACCGGACGTGAGTGCGGGACGTCGGCCAGCAGCGAGCCGAGCGTCACCACCCGCCGCACGTCGAGCTCCTGGGCGATCGTGATCACCGTCTCGCAGTAGCGCCGCCAGCGCAGCGCCGGCTCGGGGCCCTGGATGACGACTAGGTCGTTGTCGGCGCCGGGCACCTCTGCTGCGGCGATCGTCGTCGCCGGCCAGTCGATCTCGCGCGTGTGGCTGTCGACCAGTCGTGCGGTCGGACGCGTCTCGGTGAAGTCGAGGTAGTCCTCGAGCTCGATCCGTGCGATCTCGGTCGGCTCGAAGCGGGCGCGGATGAACTCGGCCGCGGCCGACGCGGCGTCGCCCGCGTCGTTCCAGCCACCGAAGGCGGCGACGAGGACAGGACGGCGCAAAGCGGGCCGATGGGTCCAGACGACGTCGTTCAAGGTCCCTCCCACGGTATCGCGCGCCGGTACCCTCTACCGACAGTGGTCGATCTGATCATCTACGCGGCGCCCGCGTTCGTCCTGCTGCTCGTCGTCGAGGCGATCTCCTTTCGCGTCGCCCGGCGGGAGGATCTGAAGGGCTACGACCTCAAGGACACGAGCACCAGCCTCAGCATGGGCATCGGCAACGTGATCATCAACACGGGCTGGAAGATCGTCGTGCTGCTGATCTACGTCGGCCTCTACGAGCTGACGCCGCTGCGCGTTCCCGACACCGCCGTCTGGGCCTGGGTCGCGATCTTCTTCCTCGACGACTTCGCCTACTACTGGTTCCACCGGATCAGCCACGAGGTGCGCGTCTTCTGGGCGAGCCACGTCGTCCACCACAGCTCGCAGTACTTCAACCTCTCGACCGCTCTGCGGCAGACCTGGACGCCGATGACCTATCTGCCGTTCTGGCTGCCGATCGCGCTGCTCGGATTCAAGCCCTGGATGATCGTCACGATGCAGGCGATCAGCCTGATGTACCAGTTCTGGATCCACACCGAGCGGATCCACCTGATGCCGCGCTGGTTCGAGTTCATCTTCAACACGCCCTCGCACCACCGCGTCCACCACGGCTCCAACGACATGTACCTCGACCGCAACTACGGCGGCATCCTGATCATCTGGGACCGCATGTTCGGGACGTTCCAGGGCGAGGGCGAGCCGGTCAAGTACGGCCTGACGAAGAACCTGCGCACCTACAGCCCACCCAAGGTCGCCTTCCACGAGTGGATCGCGGTCTGGCACGACATCCGTGGCGCGAGCAACTGGCGCGACCGCTTCGGCTACGCCTTCGGCGGCCCTGGCTGGACGCCCGATCGGCCCGACGACCGTGGCCTGCTCGGCAAGCGGGCTGAGCTAGAGGGAGCGGGGAGCGGGGAGTAAGTCGAGGTTCACGCCCTTGAGCAGCAAGACGTGCAGCAGAGCGGCAGTGTGACGGTGGGGATCGCGGCGTGAGGCCAGCCACTCGAGCTCGACGAGCTTGTCGTCATCCGCGCTCTCGAGCGACTCGGTCGGCGTATCGACGAACATCCGCACTCCGGCCCAGCTCCTGACCGTCGCGCCCGAGTTCATACCGATGTCGGATATGTCTTGAATTCGCTGGGCGTCGGTCTCCACTCCCAGGTGCCCGATGCTCTGAGAGTCGTCGAGCAGTTGCAGCGCCTGGTCTAGCGAGGCCTCGCGCGCCGCGCGATGGACGAGCGAATCGGCGTTCTTGGTAAGCAGTGACAGCACTCCGTCGGTCTTGACGAGTCGCATGTGATTCGTGATGAATCGCTGCGCGTCACTGTGGTACATCATCACGCCGTGTGACAGAACGAGATCGAACGACTTGGCGCCGAACCGTTCGAAGGCGTCCAGCTCGGTCCCTTGGATCAGCTCGAGCGTTCCCTTGCGATAGCCGCTGTCTCGACCGTGAACGGCCACGGCCTGACGCAACATCTCGCTAGACGAGTCGTAGGCGACGACGTCATGTCCGAGAGTGGCTAGCCACGCCGCGTCGCGGGCGTCTCCACAACCAACGTCCAACACGCGCAACGCGGGCGCTTTCTCGCTCAGCACCACCGAGTCGAGGTGCCTGCGAACGACCTCCATCCGCACCCGGCCGCGAATCGAGTCGTAGTGCTCGAGGTACTTCCAGCGAACCGCGTCGTCGTCGAAGAGCTTGTGGGGGTTGCCCGCCAACTGGGTCTCTTCCTGCCGATGAGCGTTTGCCAAGACGGCGCGATCCTAATCACCGTCGAGGACGTCTAACTGGTCTACCCCGCTATTAGCGAGAAAAACCCAGAAGGAACGCGCCAGGTGCACAAGGAAGGGTGAGAAACGCGAGAATACGCATGAAGGTCTATCCGTAGCGGTGCGGGGAGGCACGTGAGGTCCATCGAGGTCGACGAGAGCAGCACGCGGCTGAAGCCGTGGAATGGACGGGCCGCGCTCCGCGGTCGCCCGCTGGAGGTCGCCGCCGCCACCGAGCGCCTGCTGGAGGACCTGCGTGCATTGGGTTGGCGGGAGCGGGAGCGCCACGCCGGTGAGCCCCCCGCTACAGCGGTGCGGCTGGCGCGCGGCCGCGAGCGCGTCGAGATGACGATCGCCGAACCGAGCCCGCACGCGGTCCACCAGCCCGATCAGTACGAGATCGCCGCGACGGGCCTCGTCGCCAACCGCGACGACCTGGACGTCGCGTTGGCGTCGATGCCGTTTACCGACCTCGAGATCGAGCTGCTGCGCGAGGACATGCCGGTGACGACCGCCGCTACGAGCAGGGTCACGGCTTGGCTGCCGTCCGCGGCGATCTCGGCCAAACCTCTGGCGGGACACGGGGCGATCTTCACGATCCACCACCAGACCGACTTCCTGCTGTTGCTGACCGAGGCGTTGGAGCTCGGGCTCGATCCGGCGGCGATCACCGTCGTCGACAAGCAGTACCGCTACCGCTCGTCGCTGCGCGTCGACGCGCACATCAAGCGCGAACTGGGCATCCCCGTCTTCAGGTACAACGACCTCGACGAGGGCATCGCCGAGCACATTCGACGCATCGAGGCGATCCGGCAGGACAGTGGCGCCGAGCGCTGGGTACCGACGATCGTCGTCGACGACGGTGGCTACGTTCTGCCACGGCTGCTGGAGAAGTTCCCTGCCTACCTCAGTCTCTTCAAGGGCGTGGTCGAACAGACGTCGAGCGGCATCTGGGCGCTGCGCCCGTTCGACGACGACCTGCGGCTGCCGATCTTCAGCGTCGCGGAGAGCGACCTCAAGTCGACCGTCGAGGCGCGCGGAGTCGCGATCGCGGCTCTGACCAACCTCCGCGGCCTCTTCCCCGACGAGCGGTTCGACGGCCGGGATGCGGTCGTCGTCGGCTACGGCAAGATCGGACAGGCGCTTGCCGAGGTCCTGCGTGGCATCGAGGTCACCGTGCATGTGGCCGACGACGACCCGGAGCAGCTGGCCAAGGCTCGCGAGCGAGGCCTCGTGACCGGCGAGTCGATCCCCGACCTGATCGAACAGGCGCGACCGGCGTTCGTCTTCTCATGCGCGGGGCGCGGAGCCGTCGGCGAGGAGTGCTTTGAGAGCATCCGCGACGACTGCCTGCTCGTCAGCCTCACCTCACGCGACTACGCGTTCGACAAGGAGGCGCTGTCGGCCTATCGCAGCCAGCCCCACGGCAACGTCGGAACGCGTTACTTCAAGGACGAGCTCGCGTGCTCGATGATCCTGGTCGCGGACGGGTTCCCGATCAACTTCCACTTCGCCGAGAGCATGCCGAACCAGCAGTCGGACCTCGTGATGGCGAGCCTCCTGATCGGCGCGATGACGCTGGCGACGTCAGTGCCCCCATGGCCGCCAGGCAACGATCCCGAGCGCGCCAACTCGATCCTGAACGAGGGCTCCCTGCTCGACGACTTCCGCAACGCCCGCCGGGCATTCCACGATCCGCGGCCAGGCAGCTGACCCTTGATCCGACCGGCGGACCTACCACCGCTGCTGGGCCTCGGATCCGCGAACACGGAAGTCTTCGGCCGGGTACTCCGGGCATCGCGCGCGGCGCGGCTGTCAGAGAACGTCGCAGTGCGGCTCGTCGAGAGCGAGCCTCCGCCGGTCGAGGGCGAAGCCGAACTCGCGATCCCTCACGTGCTGGCGTGGGGCGACCCGGCCGAAGCGGCCCTCATCTGGGAGCGAATCGAGAGGTCCGAGGTCGCGCGCCTGCTCGACGCTTCGCCGGAGACGGCCGCGCGCTGGGCGTCGCAGCCAGAGCTGTTGCTGCGCCTCGCGGAGCTGTCGCTCTCCGCCCGATCGCCGATCTCGCCCGTGCCCGGTGAGGCGCATCTGTCGTTCCGCTGGGTGCTGACGCACGAGGCCGACGTCGCGAGCCTGCTGTCCGGTCGCGACGTCGTGCTCGACCACGTCAGCCTGCATTTGGGCGAGAGCGAGGCGCAGGAGCTAGTGCGAATCCTGACGACGTGCGTGGGACTGATCGAGATCGAGCGGCCAGCGTCGATACCAACACCCGGCTATTGGCTGGCCTGTGGCGACGCCCGGCTACATCTCAGCACGCGCGAGCGCCGGCCGGACGAGACTGGCTTCCCGGGAACCGCCCCCAACCATCTCTGCTTCGCGGTGACGGATCTCGATGCCGTGCGCCTCGCCTTGGACACCGCCGGCGTCACGACGGCCCAGGCCGGTTCGCTGGGAAATCAGCTCTGGATGAAGACTTCGGAGGGAACCGTCGTCGAGTTCCAGCGGCGGCGGCGTTAGCGGTCGCCGAGCTCAGCAAGCTGGTCGACCAGCTCCAGCTGCTCGTCCAGGCGGGTGATCGCGAAGACGCGCTGGACGGTCTCCGGGCCGCGGACGACGACGAAGCGGCGGTTCTCACGCCGGGCGCGCTTGTCTGCGCTGACGATCACACGCAGGCCGCTGGAGTCGAGGAAGGTCAGGCGCGAGAGATCGAGCGCGACCGTCGCCGGCCCGGCGCCCTCGACGCGCGCGAGCTCCTGCTCGACCTTGTCGATCGTCGACAGGTCCAACTCACCGGTCAGGACGACATGGGCCAGGCCGTCGTGATCGTGCGCCTCTATCTGAAGGAGGGTCACGCGTCCCAACCTATCCGTTCGCGGGGCGCATTGCTCGCCGCGCGAGGCTCCAGGCGAAGAACAACTGCACTGCCGCGAACGACAGCTCCAGCGTCCGCTCGGTGACGGCGTTCGCCAGCACCGTTCCGGCCAGTACCCCGAGCGGCGAGAGCACCCCTACGATCAGGCCGTCGCGGACGCGCAGATTGCCGTAGCGGCCTTGGCGCCAGGCCCCGACGAGCGCCACGAAGACGATCGCCAGCAGCGACGTCGACTGCGCCTCGAGCTGGGTCAGCCCGAGGAAGATCACCAGGCCCGGCACGAACAGCACCCCGCCGCCGACGCCGACCAGCCCGCCGAGCATCCCGGCGCAGAAGCCGATCGCCAGCAGGCCGGTGACGTCCAGCGCGTCCATCAGAACACCAGCACCGCCGCCGAGACGACCAACAGGACCGCGAAGATTCCCGCCACCGCCTGCTCCGGAATCCGCTGCTGCAGAGCGGTTCCCGCGATCACACCGGCCATCGCGGGGATGCCGATCAGGATGCCTGCGCCGACGTGGACGTTGCCGTATGTCCCCTGCGCGAAGGCGGCCAGCGTGGCGATCACGACGATCGCCAGCAGCGAGGTGCCGGTCGCCTCACGCTCGCCGTAGCCGAACCAGAGAATCAGCAGCGGCACGATCACCGTTCCGCCGCCTACGCCGAACAGCCCACTGAACGCCCCGCCGACGGTGGCGATCACGACGAGCTTCGGCAGCCGGGACGCCATCGCGAGGCATACTACGTCGCGTGTCCGCGCCCACGGCAGAGTCGCTGCGGGAGAGCCTTCGCCCGCTGACCGAGGACCCCCAGCGGGCGGCGATCTTCTGCGACATCGACGGGACGCTCGCGCCGATCGTCAGACGGCCTGAGGAGGCCCATGTGCGCGAGGAGATATCGCTGCTGCTGAGCCGCCTCGGCCGCCGTTACGGCTGCGTCGCCTGCGTGTCCGGACGGCCGGTGGCCGAGGCCCGGCGGCTCGTCGGCGTCGGCAGCATCGCCTACGCCGGCGCGCATGGCGCGGAGCTGCTGCACGCCGGACAGAAGAAGTCGACGCTGGCGCCGGCGTTCGCGAGCTGGGAGCCACGTGTTCGCCGCTTCGTCGATGCGCGTGCGAACGTCCGCGATCTCCGTCTGCTGCGCATCAGGATCGAGGACAAGGGCCCGATCAAGGCGTTCCACTGGCGTGACGTGCCCGACGAGCAGGCGGCGGAGAGCTGGCTCGCCAACGTCGCCCAGGAGGCGGAGGCCGACGGGTTCGCGACGCACTGGGGCCGCAAGGTGCTCGAGATCCGCCCGCCGGTCCCGATCGACAAGGGCCAGGCCGTGCGCACCCTGATCGAGGAGACGCGAGTCCGCAGCGCGCTGTTCGCCGGCGACGACGTCACCGACCTCGACGCCTACGACACGCTCGACGCGCTCCAGGCCGAGGGTGTCCTCGGCGCGACCGTACGGGTCGGCGTCCGGTCCTCGGAGGGACCGCCGGCGATCGTCGACCGCGCCGACGTGGTCGTCGACGGCGTCCGCGGCATGATCGACGTGCTAGCGGCGCTCGCCGAGTAGATGCTGTTCCGTGACTTCCTGAAGGTGGCGGTGATGCTCTTCGGCGGCGCGGGAACGGCGCTCGCGATCGTCGCGATCGCCGGCGCCGGCGGCGAGGACACGAACCTCCCGGTCTACGTCGCCGTCGGCTGGTGGACGCTCGCCGCCTGCGCGGGGCTCTGGCTCGGCCGCCGGAACGCGCCGACCCAGCAGATCGGCCGCCTGCTCGCCGCCGCGCGCGACACCAACCAGCTGCCCGAGATCGAGCCCGGCGCGATCGTCTTCAACCGTCTCTGGCCGCTCGCCGTAGTGACGCTGGCCTCGGGCGGCGTCGCGTTCCTACTGCCGCAGATCCCCGCGATCGCCGCCGGCTATGCGATCGCCGTCGCGCTGACCTGGCGCAAGCAGGCCTCCGCCGTCGAGGCGATCGAGGGGCGGGACGGCGTACGCTTCTACTGCGACCGCACGTCGGCGTTCGGATCGCCGCGGCTGCTGCGGACGCCGGGACTGCGCAAGATCGAGCCGGTGCAAGATTCCGCACGAGCCGTCGAACCTCTGTAGGCTCGGGCCAAGGAGGGAATCGAGCTAGGAGGGGCTTGCAAGATGTTCGGAGGGACGGGGATGCGCTGGGCGATGTTGCTCGGCTTGGCGGCGATGCTCGCTGCGGCGAGCGGCTGCGGGGGAGACGACGAGAGCACGGCCGACGAGGGTCCGCAAGTGTCGCCGGCGGTCGAGCCATCGTATGTATTCGCGAAGCGGCTGGCAAAGCTGCTAGAGACCACCACAGACAGGCGACAGTGCGCACAGCTTGACGAGATCAACAACCACTCGTTCTTCCGCTTCTCCTGTCCCACCACCAAGGAGCTCCGCCGGAGCATGGCGAGCTTTCGCGTTGTAGGCGCCGAGGAGTACGGGGCGGGAGCCATCGTCGACTACAGGTCGGGCAAGGTCGAGGACGGCGCGGCGATCGTGCTGTTCGTCGCCCCCGATCGCAAGTGGGGGATCAGCCGGTTCGGCGTGGTCACCAAGCCGAGCACCAAGACCAGCGACGATGATGCCCGCGATGGCTACGCGGAGACCGTCGGCAAATACATAGCCGCGATTCGCAAGCGCGACTGCAAAGCGTTCGAAGAGGTCGCCTTCACCAGTGACCTGAAGGGCAAGGACATCTGCAAGCTGGCGTTCGCCAGGATCAAGGACTTCGCGGAGCAAGTCCGGCGAGATCCCAATGCCCGGCCGAAGTACATAGGCGGCAACGAGAGCTACGGCTTCTTCGCGGTCGACACCGAGCGACCCGAGGAGGGCAGCACGATCAGCGTCGTGAGATCGGTCGGCGACTCGTTCAAGGTGCTGGACGCGGCCCCCGGCCCCACGCTGCGCCAGCAAGGGGCGGTGCGTCAGCAGTTCAAGCAGCAGAAGCGAGAGCAGCGGCAAGAGCAACGCGAGAAGACTGAGCCCGTCCCGGCGCCGGACAAGTCCGGGAGCTGACGGCCCTCACCAGCGGATGTCGACGAGAGCGCTCTTGTCACTGCTCGCGGCATGCGGGTTGCTGGTCGCGCAGGCCGGCTGCAGGGGCGGCGACGCGAGCGCGCCGCCGAAAGGCGCCATCGCCACCCCCGACCCCGCGCTCACCTTTGCGCCTGTCGTCTACCTGCACCCCGACGAGCGCTACCTGCCGCTGTCCGGCAACGCGTTCGTCGCTGAGTCGCGCCTGCTGTTCGGCGAAGACCATGGTTGCGAGGATCACGCGGTCGCCAGCGGACAGCGGGCGCTCGAGCATCTCACCGAGGAGCCGGTCTTCACCGTGCGCCCCTTCGAGGATCTCGATTGCCGGCACCCCTCTCCACGCAGCTACCGCGCGGACGAGATAACCAGGCCGCACGAAAACACACCGGCACGAGAGCCGGGCTTGCGCCCAGAGGAGGGCTTCATCCTCGATCTCCGCAACGGTGCGCGGCGGGGCCCCGCCGCGAGCTACCTAGGCGGACGAGCCGGGGTGCATGGAGCGGCCGCCTGGCACTCGACGCATCGCGAGGAGGTCGATGGCGAGCCGGGCCTGCGCGTCACCCACTGGATGGTCTACGGCATGCACGCGCCGCGGCGGGTGAACGGACGGCCGCTCACGACGATGACGCACGAGGGCGACTGGGAGCGCGTCGACGTGATGCTGCAGGGAAGTGGCCGGCGTTGGAAACCGGTCGCGGTGAGGATCTTCGAGCCGGACGGACGCGGGCGTGAGATTCCCTGGGCCGATCTCAGACGCGAGAGCTCCGAGGACGACCCACGGCGAACGCAGCCCGTGCTCTTCGCCGCGCTTGGAACCCACACTTTACGCGCGCATCCTGGCGATCGCGTCGAGCGGGAAGTCGATCTGATCGGCCATGAGGCGCTCATTCGCGACATCACGCGTGGCGCCTGCCGCACCTGCCCTCGCTTCGACACGTCTCTGCCCGGTTTCTCGCTTGCTTCGCAGCGCTGGTACGGGTTCGGGGGCGCCTGGGGGGAGCGTGGCACCACGACCCTGATGACAGGGCCCCTGGGCCCCCGGCCGACAGACAGATAGCGATCCGCATGGACGCCGGACGCGCATGCTCGATAGCTCTGCCGCTCGCCGCGGGGGCGTTGGCCGTCGGTCTGACGGGAGCGTGTGGTGGAACCCCCCAGCAGGAGATCGAGACCGCCTTCGAGCGAGCGGCGAGCGCCTTCCGGCAGGCCGATGCCGACAAGCTCTGTCGCTCGCTCTCCCCGGAGGGCAGACTCCTGGTCGGCACGGCCGCGCATGGCAAGCGCCCAGTCGACTGCCCACGCGATATCCGGAAGTTCCTCGCGACCACCAAGCCCTACCGGGTGCCGGCGCAACCACAGGTGATCGGCACGTCCGAGACCGGCGATGGCCGGGCGACCGCAGAGATCCGCGTCGGCCGGCGGACCGTCGTGACCCTTCCCTTCTCGGACGAGCACGGCTCGTGGAAGCTCGACGGCCTCTACGACGCCGGCCTGTCAGCCCTTCAGGCGATCGGAGAGCCCGAGGCCCGCGGACTCGTCGTCGATCCCGCGCCCAAACCCGCAGACAGCGGCGACGTCACCGTTCAGGACCGGCGCGCGCGCCCATGCCCTGACGTGGCGATGGATGCCGAGGACTACCCGATCGTCAGCGGCGGCTGCGTGCTCGAGCTCAGTCCGAGCGAGGTCTCGATGTCGGTCTGGAGCCCGTTCGGCGTCATCCCCTATGGCGACTGCGAGCTTTCGTTCGACCTTCATCTCGACTCTTCCGGCCGCGCCTGGGTGGCCGACTTCCTGGTCGGCGGCCGTCAGCCGTGCGTGGACACCGTTCCCTGCGTGGCGACCGGTCACCGCACGATTCCTTGGGCGGCCTCGATCGAGCCGGCGGGCGACGGTCTCCGGCTGCGCGTCGACGATGTCTGCCTCGACACGTGCATGGGCCGCTTCGAAGGCCGCTGGGACATCGCGATGAGCGCGGCGCCACGCGGTTGGCGGCTGCGGTTCGACTCGATGCTCGGCACGAGCGGCTGGCGCACGGTCGGCACGGTCGCCTCACACGACGACCCGATCGACATCGAGTAGTCGCACTCGCTGGGGAGCGGGCCGCGCGCCGTCGCCGCGCGCGGCCCGCTCGTATCAGCGTCGCTTGCCGGCCCGCTTCGCCGCGCTCTTCTTCGGGCACGGCGTGCCGAGGCGGATCGCCCTGTCGTCACGCTTGCCGTTGTGCCCGTCGAACTCGGTCTGAGCTATATGGCTGCGCGGCTTCGTGCAGAGGTTGATCCGTGCCTTGCGGGTGCGTGTGACGGCAAGGATGCCGTTGCGCCCTCCCTCGATGTTCAGGTTGAACTGACTGATCGGAGCGTCTGGGACGTTCGCGAAGGTGTTGACGAGCTTGCCCGACTTGGTCGTCGAGGAGTCGCCCTTGAGGTTGATCGCGATCTCTCCGCGCAGCGCGACGATCAGCATCGGCAGCGTTCGGATCTCGTTGCCGGTGACTGGGTCGCGACGGATATTCTTGACGAAGTAGACGTTGCCCACCAGCGGCTCGTTGAGCAACGGTGAGACCGCGCGGGCCCGACCGATGATGCTCCCGTCCGGGCAGTGGTTCTCCGGGTCTGGCTTCGTCCCATCGGCGAACTCGCACAGCGCCTGGGCGTTGTTCGGATCGAGCGCGAGGCTCTTCGGCAGGCGGACCACCGCATGCTCGATGCCCGCTACGCCGATCCCGCCCTGGGTCACCTGGGCACGAACCCCGGGGTGCTTTGCGGTCGTGACCTGCTTCTTGCCGGTCAGGTTGATCGTCCGCGTCGCGCTGAACGGGAAGCTCCTGCAGCCGGAGACTTGGAATGCCGCCGCCTGACGCGCCTGGCTTCCCTGCGGCGACTTGAAGTCGCCGGCGATCTGCTTCGGAGCGCAGTCGGACGGGTTGAGCGAGAACTCGGGCCGGTCGACCGTCACGGTCACCGAGCGCGTCCGCAACAGGATGCCGTGGTGGATGATCGGCAGCGGATCGCTGATCGCCGTGACGTGGCCGTCGGTGCGGTCCACGCAGACGGCCTGGCGAACGACGATCGGCGAGAGCGCCAGGTCGCCGCGGAACGGTCCCGCCTCGACCGGTACGCGCACCATCAGCCCGTACGAGCAGCCGCGATATCCGCGCGTCAGGTATGCGTCGCCCTTCTTCTCCAAGACGAAGGGCGTGCCCGAGCCAGCGGAGGCGTCGACGCTGCCGATGCGCGAGCTGGCCGGGCAGTTGCCGGCGGCAGCGTCGGCGCTCTCGCAGAGCGGGAGCCCCTTGACCTTGGCCAGCAACCCGGTTGGCAGAGTGGCGGTCAAGCCGTCGATCCACCGCTCGCCGTCGTTGCGGCCGAACCGGAACGTCAGCGCGCCGTGCGCGCGCACCTGCTGCGTGCTCATCCCGGCTTGCAACGATGGCGAGAACCCGAAGGCGCAGTTGCCGTCGACGGTGAACGGGTCGCTGAGGTCGCTCGGCGTTCCGCCACCGCCATGAGCGGCGGTCCAGGGGGTGAAGACGGACGCCGTCTCCCGCTCCCCGCAGGTCTGCGGCATCGCGAGCACGCCGCGGTCGCCGCCCTTGATCCGGACCTTGATGTTCTCCACCGGCACGCGCGGGTTGTCGTCGAAGGTCGCGACGATCTGACCCGTCTGCGGGTCGGCTGTCGAGGTGCCGTGGATCTTCGCCACGAGCCCCCGATCGCGGTTGCGCAACACCAGGAACAGCCGGAACATCTGACCGGATGTCGGGTCGGTGCTCTTCGGGGTGCCGAGGACCACCTCGCCGGTCACGTTCGGCGATCCCTCCAGCAGCGGCGTGGTCGCCTCGGCGGTGCCGATGTGGGAGCCGTCGGGACAGTCGGGCTCGCTGTTGTCGAACGTGTACGGGGTGCCAACCGAGGTCACGCCCATCTGGTCGTCGCTGCAGCTCACGAGTCCCGCGGCGGCCGACGGGTTGACCGACATCCCCTCCGGCAACGTGACGACCGTCTTGTCGAGGTGCGCCGTCGCCAGACCGTCGTCCGACTGCCAGTACTCAGCCGCGTTGTCGGGATCGACCGAAGGCGGCGGATCGTTGTTCTGCGGCATGTCGATGTCGACGTCGAGCCCGGTCGCCGAGTCGGCGCTGGTGGAAGTCGGCGCAAAGTCCGCAGCGGGATCGAACGGGACCTTGTCGCAGTCCGTGACGGGCGGCGAGTCGGAGGTGTAGGTCTTCCAGTTGTCCGCCAGCGGGCTCGAGAGGTTGGGCTCGTCCCCGGATGTCATCGGACCCGGGTTCTGGAAGGAGTCCGTGCGCAGGGTGGTGGTCACGCTCTGAGGAGCGCACTCCGTCTGCGCCGAGAAGAACGGCCGGATCGGCCCCCAGGAGGGGTCGTAGCTGACCTGGCACGGCGCGGGAACGCCAGCCGCCGAGATGTACTCGTAGGGGCCACCGCCGACGACGCCCGGAGTGACCTTGCAGCTCGAGGTCTCGAAATGTCCAAGCTTTGCCCGCCAGACGTCGTTCTCGGCCGCCCACGGAACGCCCCAGAGCGTGATCTCCTGGCTGAGCGGCACCAGCGCGGCCGGGATCTGGCCGACGAAGCCGGTCACGCCGAAGTCGCCGTTGGTGCGCGCCCGCGCGACGATGCGGATCGCCGCGGCGCCCGCCGCGTTGGCGAACCCGAGCTCGGCTACCTTGCCCGCCCGCGGCTCGAGGTTGTACACCGGGAACGTGGTGTCCTGGGTACTGGGCAGGTTGCACGGCGAGCCGATGCAGTCGCCCTCGAGGCTCAGGCGCAGCACGCCTACTTGAGTCTCGGGCGGGCACAGCAGCGGCGTTCCGCGGAACTGCTCGTTGGTGCAACGCGGCAGCGCCTGCGGGTTGCCGACCACTCCCGGCGGCAGATCGACGAAGATGTTGTCGACCGACCCGTCGACGGACCCGGCGGCTACGCCGTTCGAGCCCTTGTTGCGGTTCCAGGCCAGCAGCGACGAGCCGTCCGGGTGCGAGCCGGCGCGCGTCTCGGCCGGCAGCCGCCACTGCGGCGAGTAGTCGCCCGCCGGCGCGTCCTGGCCGAAGGTGTCGTTGCCGGAGAACGGCAACGCGCTGTCCCAGGGGAAAGCCTGCCAGACGGTTCCCTGCAACGAGCGCTGGGCGTACGCCGCCGCGCTGCCGGGATCGAGGCAGTGGTCGGGAGAGGGCGAGGCGGCCACAGCCACGTGTGAGTCGGCGCTGCCCACTCCGCCCAATCCGGCCAGCACGGTGCTGGGACGGACTCCGGTCCCGGTGCCGTTCCCGACGGTCGCCAGATCCACTCCAAATCCTGGCGCGGCGGAGCGGTCACATGCGCCGGCCCAGAACGCGTGGTCGCTCGGAATGGCGGGCACGCCTTGGATGGCGTCTGGGTTGCCGTTGATCGGGGCAGCTCCGTAGTCGGTGCCCAACGGCTTCGGCACGTGGATGCCGGTCGTCTCGGTCTCGGTTCCGCACGGTGTGACGACGACGCCGCATGCCTCGACGGCCGTGGTCACGTCACCCTCGGGCGCGCTCTGGTCGACCGCGACGTTGATGCGGATTGGGCACATGGCCGCCGCGCCCTGCGCCAAGCAGGCATCCCGGCCGGCGGCGATGCCCGACCCGAAGGCGTTCGGGCCCTCGCACGTGACAAGGCGCTTGTCGCCCGCGACAGCCACGTCCGAGATAGTGCAGCTATAGGTTGGGAAGCCGCCGAAGGGATCGCCAACCTGGACGGTCGTCGCATGCAGGCTCCCAGGGAGAGTTGCGGTCACGTCCAGATCCCCATCGGGGATCGAGCCGTCGCCACTGTTGCGCACCAACACGCGCAGCTGACCCGTCCCGCCGACCTCGAAGGAGTACTGGTTCTCACCGGTCTCGACGTCGATGATCGGAGCCGCGCTGGCGGACTGCGTCAGCGCAGCGCCAATGCAGAGCGCGAGCAGCGCAGCCACAACGACGCGACGCAAACGCCAAGCTGCGGAGACGGGGCTGAGCGACATCTTCGAGACCTCCAAAGCGGTCAGATCGTGAGCTGGTCGGTGACGGCGCGCAATCATCGGCGGGCCTCCCCGCGCGAGGAGGTGGCTCGTCGCTCGGCGCGGCGCAACGTGACACTCCTGGTCGCCGGCTCGAGCGCCTCTGAGAACACAGCCGACAGGGCGATTCTCAGCCGGCCCGTGCGGGTGAGCTGCCGTCGAGCGTCCCGCGACAGTCGTGCGGTCAGCCTGATCGAGCCCGCCCCGCCTGCCATACGGCTCACCGACAGGACCTTGCGCGATCGCTTGCCGACGCGAGCGCGGCCAGTCAAGCTGACGCGGCCAGGTCGATTGACCTCGACGCGGATCGTCGCCCGGCCGCCCCGCGCGAGCAGTGCTTTTTGCGCGGCGGTCAGACTGTCCAGTACGACCTTGCCTCGCGAGCCCGGCGTCTCGTCTCCGTTTGCCGGATCGGCAGGCGGGCTGGTCTCGATGGCAACGGGAGGGGAGTCCGTACCAGCAGGCTGGCACGCGTCAGCGAGGACGTCGCACACCTCGGGCTGGGGCGGCTGCGGCACGCCGCCGCCGACGCGCGCCGTGTAGATGTCGGCCACCACATCGGTGTCCTGCCAGGTCAGCGCCTCGCGCGTGACGAAGTAGACGTTGCGGCCGGTGACGTCGTTGCCCTTGAACAGTGCGTCGTCGCTCCCGGCGGCGCCGCTGGTGACGAGCGACAGCTCGCCGTTGCGCCACCGGTAGACGTCGTAGCCATCGTCGAGATCGTCGGCGACCAGCCGGCTCTTCGACTGGAAGAAGGCAACTCGATCGCCTGCCGTCAGCGGCTCGGTCGCCACCCCCAGCTTGGCGGGGAACGGTGCTCGCGGTAGGACGCCGTTCTGGTTGTCGACGCCGCCGTCGCCGCGGCATGCGGCGATCAGGCTGTCGTCGGCGGGGGTAACGGGAGTGTCCACCACACATGGGTAGCTCGAGCCGTTGCCGCCCTGGGGGGCGCTGAGACGCATCAACTCATTGGAGTCGGCGTCGTAGCCGAAGACGTCCGCCGCCAGGTCCGAATGGTCGTCAGCCGTTAGTGCCCCCGTCGTGAAGAAGGTGACGAAACGTCCATCGGCCGAACCACTGACGCAGTTGGCGTTGCGCGACGACCTGAGCACCTGGGAGTTGATCTGCGTACCACCCTCGAACGGCGCTCGGCGCTGCACACCCGTGCTCGCGCAGACATCGAAGGGGTTGCCGACTTGGTCCGTGGGCTCATCGACAGCACGCGGGATCCGTGCGACGAAGCGCCAGCGCTCCGCGACGGGCTGGTTGGCGTCGTAGAGGTAGAGATTGGTCTTGTCCGCCGTCGCGGCGGTCCCGCCCGGCAAGGTGCTCCCGTTCTCAGCTGAGGGGCCGACGCCGGGCAGCGGCGCCTGGCAGGTGAAGTACGCCCGCGTGCCGTCGTCCGACAGGAAGCGAAGGGCGCCCGCGACATCGATGTCCAGGTTCGATGCCAGCGACGGACGCGGGCTGTTGCAATCCCCCGCTCCATCGGGCCCCGCGGAGATCCGGGTCAAAGAGCTGCCCGGGCCGGTCGGGTCGTCGCCGGGCGCGAGCGTGAACGCGTACAGGTCCCAGGACTGCGAGCTCGGCGCTCCGGTGGTCACTCCGCTCGGCACCGGGGCACCGGTCCCGTTCGGATCGTCCTCGGTCAGCGGTGAGTTCGTGCGGAAGTAGACCGTCTGCCCGTCGGCACTGGCGCCCTCGAAGCGGACCGCGCCAGTCAGCGAGGCGTCCTGGCCCGCGACCTGAGACCGCGAGATCCAGCGGGTCACCACGCCACCGTCGCCGTTGCGCTGGCGCAAGTAGAGCTGTGGCGGGCAGAGCGTCGAGACCCCGGAGCCGGAGCACGACTGCGTCGTTCCGTTCGGCACACCGGTCGCAAGGGGATCAGGGGCGAGGAAGAACGTCCGCGAGCCGTCGCGCGACACCGAGCCCTTGCGCATCACGTTGCTGGCCGTGAAGGCGGCGCCGCGGCTGGAGATCAGAGCCGCGCGCCCCCCGATGCCCGCAGGGCAGTCCTGCACGGCCAGATCGCCGCCCACGACATCGGGCACCTCGGTCCGGGCGAGCTCGTCGTCCTCCGTGCAGACGTTGGCCAGCGCGCGCGGTCCGGTGCCGCCGAAGCTGTCGGCCAGTCCATTCGACAGATCGCCGATATAGAGCACACGTCCTGAGATCAAGTCGCCGTACGCCGGCACGCCAGGTGTCGCCGGGTTGGCCGGCGACGGCCAGGTCGGATCGTTCGCGCCCGCCAGCCCGTACACCTCCGGCAGCCCGTTGTTCTGCGAACGCTCGGTCTGGCCGACGGCGGTCGATCCATCGCCGGAGAACGTGACGTTGATCAAGCGCTTAGTCGACAAGGTGGACAGGTTGGCGACATGCTCGAGGCCGGTCGGCCCGAACAGCTCCCAGCGCGTCGGAGCGCCCCAGTCGCTGATCATGCTGCCCTCGACGTTCTCCCAACTCGCGCGATCGTTGGCGGGATCGCCGCCACCGACGAGCTCCGGGAAGAACGAGAGCGGCGAGGTCGAGGTCCAGTGGATGGCCGAGAGATCGTCGGTGGCCGCCGTGAACGCGATCGGCTGCGCCACCTTGGAGGCATAGCTCGGGTG
>JBIOUS010000048.1:0-58075 GCA_044867325.1 Thermoleophilaceae bacterium
CGCGCCGGCGTCCGCAAGCCGCAGAACTGGCTTCAGCTGGCGAAGTTCTGCGCTGTCGGCGGCTCCGGTTACGTCGTCAACATCATCGTCTTCGCGATCGCCGTCGAGGTCGGCGATCTGCACCACCTCGTCGCGGCAACGCTGGCCTTCCTCGTCGCCGTCACCAACAACTTCTGGTGGAACCGCCACTGGACCTTCGGCGCTCGCGACGGCCACGCCGGATTCCAGGCCGTGCGCTTCCTGGCGGTCAGCGTCGTGGCGTTCCTGTTCGCGGCGACGGTGCTCGAGCTGCTCGTGACCAGCGCCGACATGGCCGAGATCCCGGCGCAGGCGATCTCGATCGTCGTCGCGACGCCGCTCAGCTTCCTCGGGAACAAGCTGTGGAGCTTCGGGTCCGGGGACTGGCGCGCCTGACGATGCGTTTCGCGCTCGGGCTCGTGCTGGCTTCGCTTGCCCTTGCGACGCCGGCCCAAGCGGCGCCCGAGCTGAAGACCCCCGACTCGCAGACAGTCGCTCCGCCCGGTTATGAGCTGACCGCCAAGCGGGCTATCCGGATCGCCTCACGCTCGGAGACGATCCGCGCCGAGCGCGAGCGTCACGACGACTTCCGCCCCGCCGCCTACACGCGCGGCCCGGGCCGCTGGCAGGTCAGCTGGTTCGACGGCGCTGGCGAGGTCGCTCAGGCACGCGTCGACGATCAGCTCGGCATCGTGCTCGAGGCATGGACCGGACACCAGGTGGCGTGGTCGATGGCGCGCGGCTACGAGGGCGCGTTCGGACGCAAGCTCAACTCGCCCTATGTCTGGATTCCGCTCTGCCTGCTCTTCCTGCTGCCGTTCGTCGACCCGCGCAGGCCGTTTCGGCTGCTCCATCTCGACCTGCTGGTGCTGCTCGGCTTCGGCGTCTCGCACGTCTATTTCAACCGTGGCGAGATCGGCGTGTCGGTGCCGCTCGTCTACCCGGTGCTGCTCTACCTGCTCGGCCGGCTGCTGTGGTCTGGCCTGCGCCCCCGAGAGCGACCGCAACGACTGGTCCCCCTCGTGCCGGTCACCTGGCTCGCCTTCGCGCTGATCTTCCTCGTCGCCTTCCGAGTCGGGCTCAACGTCGTCGACTCGAACGTGATCGACGTCGGCTACGCAGGGGTGATCGGCGCCGACCGGATCGCCGACGGCGACGGCCTCTACGGACCGGGCTTTGCCGACGACGTCGAGCACGGCGACACCTACGGACCGTTGACCTATCTCAGCTACGTCCCGTTCGAGCAAGTGTTGCCGTGGAGTGGAGCCTGGGACGATCTTCCCGCAGCGCACGGCGCCGCGATCGCGTTCGACCTACTGACCTTGCTCGGCCTGCTGGTGCTTGGACGCCGGCTACGCGCGGGGCCGGCGGGGAGGGAGCTGGGCGTCGCGCTCGGCTACGCCTGGGCCACCTACCCCTATGCGATCTTCGCGCTCCAGACGAACTCCAACGACACGCTTGTCGGTCTGCTCACCGTCGTAGCGCTGCTGGCGTTGACGCTGGCACCGGCGCGCCGCGGGCTGTCCGCGGCCGCGCGCGGTGCGAGCATCGCGCTTGCGACGGCAGCCAAGGTCGGTCCACTGGCGCTCGCTCCGCTCTTCGCGACGGCTGACACGGCACCGACCAAGCGAGCGACGCTGCGCAACCTGGTGATCTTCGTCGCCGTACTCGCTGTCGTCCTGGCCGCGGCCTTCCTGCCGTTCATCCCCGACGGCGGCCTGCGCGAGCTCTACGACCGCACGCTCGGCTATCAGGCGTCGCGGCGCTCGCCGTTCAGCGTCTGGGGTCAGCTCGACAACGGCGAGACCTACCGCTCGATCATGACCGGGCTGGCGCTGCTGTTGGCCGTAGCGGTCGCCTTCGTGCCGCGCCGCAAGACACCGCTGCAGGTCGCGGCACTCGGTGCTGCTGTGCTGATCGCGGTCCAGCTCGCCGCGTCGCACTGGTTCTACCTCTACATCGTCTGGTTCCTCCCGCTGGCGCTGGTCGCGCTGTTCGGCGTCTACGCCGGTGCGCGGGAGGGAAGCTCAGATGCCGGCGGGCTCGAGGATCTGGGTGATTCCCGTCGCGCGCCCGTCGCTGTTGGCCTCGACCAGGACGCCGTTCAGCCACGGGTCCTCTGACGAGGTCTCGAAGCGCACCTGGGTCATCGTCAGGAAGCGCTTCAGCGCCAGCTCGCGCTTGACCCCGATCACGCCGCCGCGCGGACCGGTCATCCCGACGTCGGTGCAGTAGGCCGTGCCGCCGGGCAGCACCCGTGCGTCGGCCGTCGGGATGTGGGTGTGCGTGCCGAGGCAGGCGGTCGCTCGCCCGTCGACGTGCCAGCCCATCGCGACCTTCTCGCTCGTCGCCTCGGCGTGCATGTCGACCAGCACGTGGTCGGCCTTGCCGCGCAGTTCGCCGAGTGCCGCGTCGGCCTCGGGAAACGCCGAGCGCGCCGCCTCGACGAACAGGCTGCCGGAGAGGTTGACGACGCCAAGCTTCAACGCACCGTTCTCGACGATGGTGACGCCGCGACCCGGGCTGCCCTTCGGGTAGTTGGCCGGCCGCACGATCCGCGCCTCGGTATCGAGGTACTCGTAGACCTCGGCGTGGCGGTAGGCGTGGTTGCCGAGCGTGATCGCGTCGGCGCCGGTCTCGAACAGCTCGTTGGCGGTGCGGCGTGTGATCCCGACGCCACCGGCCGCGTTCTCGCCGTTGACGACGACGAAGTCGGGCGCGTGGCGCTCGCGCAAGCCGGGCAGCAGCGCGGCAAGCGTCTGGCGGCCGAGCTTGCCGACCACGTCTCCGACGAACAGCAGCTTCATCTCGCGCAGTCTGCCACTCAGCTACGGTCCGCGCCGATGGCGACCGCGACGAACTCAGCACTCGTCGCCGACGGCGTCGCCAAACGCTTCGGCGACCGCGAGGCGTTGCGCGGGGTCTCGTTGAGCGCCGCACGCGGCGAGCTGGTCGCGATCATCGGACCGAACGGCGCCGGCAAGACGACGCTGCTGTCGATCCTCGCTGGGATCCAGCGCGCCGACGCGGGCAGCGTCAACCGCGAGCCACGCGAGGTCGGCTGGGTTCCCCAGCAGGCGGCGCTCTACGGCAAGCTGACCGTCGCCGAGAATCTGCGCCTGTTCGCTCGCCTCGAGCGAGTCGCCGACCCCGACGCGGCGGTCGCGGAGATGCTCGAGCTGACCGGTCTCGGCGACCGTGCCGACGATCTCGCCGCCGAGCTGTCGGGCGGCAACCGCCAGCGCGTCAACATCGCGATCGGCCTGCTCGGCCGCCAGGAGGTGCTGCTGCTCGACGAGCCGAGCGCGGCGCTGGACCCGCGGCAGCGCGAGCGCGTCTGGGAGTTCGTGCTCGGGTTGGCGGCCCGCGGGACGACCGTCGTCTACTCGACCCACGACCTGCAGGAGGCAGCCCGCCACGCCGACCGTGTCGTCGTGCTCGCCGACGGCGAGGCGCTGTTCGAGGGGTCGCCGGCCGCGCTCGGCGAGGCGGTCGAGCGCGAGGGCGGCAGCCACAGCGACTTCGAGGAGGCGTTCGTCGCCTTCCTCAGGCATCGGGGGCACTGAGATGCGCTGGCTGCTGCTCAAGGACCTGCGCATCCTGCGCCGCTCGCCGGGACTGGTCGCGCTGCTGATCCTCTACCCGGTCGTGCTGTCGGTGCTGATCGGCTTCGCCCTCTCGGCCGGTCCCGACAAGCCGAAGGTCGCCTTCGTGAGCCTCGTTCCGCCCGGCGAGGCGGCCGTCGAGGTCGGCGGCCAGAGCGTCGACCTGGAGCGCTACCAGGGCCCGCTGTTCAAGTCGATCGACCGCGTACCGGTCGACTGCGAGGGCAAGACGACGCTGCAGTGCGAACAGGCGGCGATCGACACGGTCGAGTCGGGGGAGGCGCTGGCGGCGGTCATCGTGCCCGAGGACTTCACGACCAGACTCGGCGGATTGCAGACCCTCGCGCTCTCCGGCCCGCCGACGATCAAGGTCGTCTACAACGCCGACGACCCGGTCAAGGCCGCCTACGTCGAGGACACCCTCCGGGCGCGACTGAGCGAGGCCAATCTGGCGCTGTCGACCCGCTTCACGGAGGCCGGCCTGTCGTACCTCGACCGCGTCGTCGACGGCGGGACGATTGGGGCGCCGGGCGCGGACGGGATCGACATCCTCGGGTTGCGCGAGGCCGAGCGGATCGTCGAGCGGGTGCGGCCGAGCGTGACGCCGGCCCAGCGCGCCGAGCTCGATCGGGTGATCCGCTTCTCACGCCTCGCGCGTGAGAACCTCGGCTTCTCGGAGCCGTTGGTGCGCTCGCTGCGCGAGCCGATCCGTGTCGAGCAGGTGGCGCTCGACGGTGGCAGCACCTCGCTGAGCGCGTTCGCCGTCGCGCTCGCAGTCGCCGTCTCGCTGATGTTCGTCACGCTGCTGCTCGCCGCCGGCGCACTGGCGCTGGAGCGCGAGGAGAACGCCTTCGCGCGGCTCGTGCGCGGGCTGGTCTCACGGACCGGCCTGCTGATCGAGAAGGCGGGCCTGGCCGCGGTCTGCTCGCTGGTCATCTGCCTGGCGATGCTCGTCGGCTTGGGCCTGTTCGTCGATCTCGACTGGGCGCGTTCGCCGTTGTGGGTGGTCGCGATCGCGGCCGGTGGGCTCGCCTTTGGGGCGCTGGGCGTCACCGTCGGAGCGATTACGCGCGAGGTCCGTGCCGCCTCGCTGCTCTGCGTGATGCTCTCGCTCCCACTGGCCTTCCTCGCACTCGTTCCGTCAGGCGCGGTCACTCCCGCCGTCTACGACGCCGCTCGTGCGATCTCGGCGCTGTTCCCGTTCCGCCCGACGCTCGACGCGCTCGACGCCGCGCTCAACGACTCCGGTGGACTCGCCGGCCCGCTCGCCCACCTGGCCGCGCTCGCGCTCGCGTTCGGGGCGCTGGCCCGCCTCGCCCTCCGCCGCTTCGCTTAGGCTCGGCGTCGTGGCCAAGCTCGACCGCCGAAGCTTCATCGCCGGTTCCGCCGCCGGGGTCGCGGCTGCCGCCCTTCCGCTCGACGCGCTAGCGACGGCGTCCGACCTGCTGACTGGCGAGGCGTCGATCTCGAACCGTGCGCTGCGAGCCCTGCGCTCGTCCGTCAACGGCCCAGTGCTCGCGCGAGGGAGCCGCGGCTACGGCACCGCCCGCCTCGTCTACAACGAGCGCTTCGACGGCCTGCGCCCGAACGCCGTCGTCGAGCCGCTCAACGCCCAGGACGTCGCGGCGGTCGTGCGCTGGGCGCAGCGCTACGACATCCGGATCGTCGCGAAGGGCGGCGGCCACTCCTACGCCGGCTACTCGACGCTCTCGAACGGAGTCGTCGTCGACCTGCGCCGGATCGCCGGCGTCTCGCCGAAGCAGGCCAATACTCGCGTCAACGTCGGTGCGGGCGCACAGCTGATCGACGTCTACTCCGGCCTCGCCCGGCGCGGGGTCACCGTGCCGGCCGGCTCCTGCCCGTCGGTCGGCGTCGGCGGCCACGCGCTCGGCGGCGGGATGGGTCTCGCCGGCCGCCGCTTCGGCCTGCTGTCGGACAACATGACCGCGCTGACGATCGTCACGGCCGACGGCCAGATCCGCCGTGTCGACCGCGACACCAACCCTGGCCTCTTCTGGGCCTGCCGCGGTGGCGGGGGCGGCAACTTCGGCATCGTCACCGGCTTTCAGTTCAAGACCCACCGCGCCCGCAGCGCGAGCTGGTTCAACATCGCCTGGCCGTGGTCCTCGGCGAGCGAGGCGCTCGAGGCGTGGCAGCGGCTGCTGCCCGTCGCGACCGACGAGCTGACGGCGATCTTCCACCTGACGACGAACGCCGACGGTCCGCCGAGCGTCAGCTGCGACGGTCAGTTCTTCGGCTCCGAGAGCCAGCTGCGCGCCACGATCCGCCCGCTGCTCGAGCACGGCGCCCAGCTCTCGATCGGCACCGAGGCCTACCTGCCGCTGATGCTGCGCTGGGCCGGCTGCCTCGGCGATCCGCTGCGCTCCTGCCACACCCGCCACACCACCAGCGGCGGCACGCTTCCGCGCGCCGCCTTCTACGCCAAGTCCGACTACGTCGACAAGCCGCTGTCGAGCGCCGCCCGCCGCACGATGGTCGACTGGATCGACCGCCGCAACGCCAACCCCGCGCTCGGCTCCGGCGCGCTGCTGCTCGACTCCTACGGCGGGGCGCTCAACCGGCCGAAGCGCGGCGCGACCGCCTTCGTCCACCGCGACGAGCTCTTCTGCATCCAGTACGGCGCCTACTTCGAGGGCGCCACCGCCCAGCGCGCCAGCCGCTCCTGGATCCGCAGCGCCCACCAGGCGATGCGGCCCTACGTCTCCGGCCAGGCCTACCAGAACTACATCGACCCGGCTCTTCCCAACTGGAAGCGCGCGTACTACGCCACCAACCTCCCCCGCCTCCGCCAGGTCAAGCAGACCTACGACCCCGACTTCTTCTTCCGCTTCGCCCAAGCCATCCCGCCGGCAGGCTGACGCCGATAGTCGTCACTTGTAGTTCTTGCGCTCGAACACGTCGCGGGTGAGGGAGTCGACGCGGTCGAGGAAGAGGACCCCGTCGAGATGGTCGATCTCGTGGAGCAGGCAGCGGGCCTCGAAGGCATCGGTCTCGATCCGGCGAGGGGTGGCGCTGAGGCCGTCGTCGGTGAGCTCGAGGGCGTCGGCCTCGACGGTTATCGAGGTCGCGCGACGGACGTTGGCGGTGAGGTGGGGGATGCTCAGACAGCCCTCGCGGGCGACCTCGGCGCCGTCCTCGGCGGCGACGCGCGGGTTGGCGAGTAGCAGCAGGCCGCTCTCGGTCTGTGCCTTCTTGTGGCCGGTCACGTCGACGACGACGATCCGCGTCAAGTCGCCGAGCTGGGTGGCGGCGAGACCGACGCAGTGACCGAAGTCGACCATCGTGTCGAGTAGGTCGCGGGCCGCACGCTCGGTCTCCGGCGAGTCGAGTGCCGCGGGCTCGGCGATCGCCTTCAGCGCCGGGTGCGGGTAGTGCAGGACCTCGCGGACCGCCACGCCGCTCCGCCTACAGCTCGTGGCTGTCGAGCTCGCGCAGGCTGACCTCGACGACCTCGCTTGCCGCGATCTCTGCAAGCGAGTGGTCGACCTCGGCCGCGTCGACGTCGTCTGGGACGGCCACCTCGATCAACAACGCGTAAAGCGATGGCTCGCCCTCTCCCTCGACGAGTCGCGTCTCGAGGTCGGTGATGTTCACTCGGTGCTCTGCGAGGACGCGCGTGGCGTGGTGGACGATCCCGGGATGGTCGACCCCGTAGATGCTGAGCACGTGCGTCGCGACGGGCGCTGCTTCGGCCAGCGGCTCGACGGCGCTCAGAGCCAGCGCCTCCAGGCCGAGGTCGGCGGCCACCACGTCGAGGTCGGCCTTCAGCGAGTTGCGGTCGCCGCCGTCGGGCACCCCGAGGATCAGCGTCATCGCGAAATGGCCGCGCAGGATCGACATCCGCGAGTCCTCGACGTTGACACCGTGACGCAGCAACACGGCGGTCGTCGCCGCGACGATGCCCGGTCGATCCCTCCCGACGGCTGACAGCGCAAGCTGTGGCATGCGGCGAGGATACGTCACTCCCCTGGCACGGCCCTAGACTGACCGCGATGGCCTTTCCAGCAACCCGCATGCGCAGGCTGCGCGGTAGCGGCCTACTGCGCGACATGGTGCGCGAGACCGAGCTGACGCCGGCCCACCTCGTCCAGCCGCTGTTCGTCGAGCTTGGCACCGACAGCCGCACGCCGATCGAGGCGATGCCCGGCATCGAGCGGCTGTCGATCTCGCACGCCGTCGAAGAGGCTGGCGCGATCCAGGAGCTGGGCATCCCGGCGGTCCTCCTGTTCGGCGTCCCGGCGGAGAAGGATGAGCAGGGCTCGGGCGCCTACGACGACGAGGGCGTCGTCCAGCTCGCCGTGCGTGCGATCAAGGAGGCCCACCCCGAGCTGCTCGTGATCACCGACGTCTGTCTCTGTGCCTACACGTCGCATGGCCACTGCGGTGTCGTCCGCCCCGACGGCGCGGTCGACAATGACGTCACGCTGGAGCTGCTCGCCCAGACCGCCATCTCGCACGCGCGCGCGGGAGCTGACGCCGTCGCGCCGAGCGACATGATGGATGGCCGTGTCGGCGCGCTGCGCGGCCAGCTCGACGCCGAGGGCATGAAGGAGACGCCGATCGTCGCCTACTCGGCGAAGTTCGCCTCCGCCTTCTACGGGCCGTTCCGCGAGGCCGCCGACTCGACGCCGGCGTTTGGCGATCGCCGCACCTACCAGATGGATCCCGCCAACTCCGACGAGGCGGTCCGCGAGGCGCTGCTCGACGCGGAGGAGGGCGCAGACATCCTGATGGTCAAGCCGGCCCTGCCCTACCTCGACGTGATCGCCCGGATCAAGGAGGCGACCGGGATGCCGCTCGCCGCCTACAACGTCAGCGGCGAGTACGCGATGGTCAAGGCGGCCGCCGCGGCTGGGCAGATCGACGAGCGCGCGGCCGTGCTCGAGGCGCTGACCTCGATCCGCCGTGCCGGAGCGGACATCGTGATCACCTACCACGCAAAGGACGCCGCCGAATGGCTTCAGTGAGAGAGGCGGCGGCGATCCCCAAGACGCGCAGCCGCAAAGACGGCGCGGCGATCCCGCTCGATGACCTCGACAAGAAGCTGCTCAACCTGATGCAGGGCAGTTTCCCGATCGCCCCGCGCCCCTACGAGCACGTCGCCGGACTCGCCGAGGTTTCCGAGGACGAGGTCATGCGCCGCGTCCAGCGGCTGCTCGACGGCCGGATCGTCCGCCAGGTCACGCCGATCTTCGACACGCGCGTGCTTGGCTACAGCTCGATGCTCGTCGCGGCAAAGGTCGACGCCGAGAATCCCCACCGCGCCGCGAAGATCGTCAACTCGCATCCAGGCGTCTCGCACAACTACCTGCGCAACCACGACTTCAACATGTGGTTCACGATCGCCACCGAGCCCGGCTCGAAGCTCGGCCTCGACGGCACGCTCGACGTCCTCCAGGAGCTGACCGGCGCCGAGTCGATCCGCCAGCTGCCGACGATCAAGCTGTTCAAGATCCGGATGGATCTCGAGATGGAGAAGGGGACCAAGGACCTCGCGGCGATGGGCATCGCGCAGGATCCGATCGAGCCCGACGCGATCGAGCCGACCGAGCTCGACGTCGCCGTCATTCGCGCGCTCCAGGGCGACATGCCGGTGATCCCCGAGCCGTACGCGCCTGCCGCCGCCGAAGTCGGCATCTCCCAGGACGACCTGCTCACGCACCTCGAGTCGATGCGCGAGCGCAAGGCGCTGCGCCGCGTCGCCGCGATCCTCTACCACCGCCGGGCCGGCTTCTCGGCGAACGGCATGGGGGTCTGGAACGTGCCCGAGGAGCGGATCATGGAGGTCGCCCCGCTGATGGCCTCCTTCCGAGGGATATCGCACTGCTACCAGCGCCCGACCTATGAGGACTGGCACTACTCGGTCTTCACGATGGCCCACGGCCGTTCGAAGGAGGAGTGCGACGCGATCCTCGACTCGATCGCCGCGGAGAGTGGGATCGAGGATCGCCGCACGCTCTACTCGTCGACCGAGTTCAAGAAGATCCGGCTGCTCTACTTCACCGACGAGCACCGCCGCTGGGAGGCTGAGCACGCTGTCTAGCGATCGTTCGCGGGCGCTCTACGCCCGTGCCGTCGAGCTGCTGCCCGGCGGAGTCAACTCACCGGTGCGGGCAATGCGCTCGATCGGCCGCGACCCGATCTTCGTCGCGTCTGGCGCGGGCGCCGAGATCGTCGACGTCGACGGCAACCGCTACATCGACTTCGTCAGCTCCTGGGGCCCGCTGATCGCCGGCCACGCGCACCCGCGGGTGATCGAGGCGGTAGGCGCCGCGGCGGCGCGCGGCACCACCTTCGGCGCCCCGACCGAGGCCGAGGTCGAGATCGCCGCCGAGATCGTCGCGCGGATTCCCAGCGCCGACATGGTCCGGATGGTCAACTCCGGCACCGAGGCCTCGATGAGCACGATTCGACTCGCGCGCGCCGTTACCGGCCGCGAGAAGCTGCTCAAGTTCGCCGGCGCCTACCACGGCCACGTCGACGGGCTGCTTGCCGACGCCGGCTCCGGCCTCGCCACCGCCGGGTTGCCCGCGAGCCCGGGCGTCCCGGCCGCGCACGCCGCGGCGACGATCGTCGTTCCCTGGAACGACCGTGCCGCGGTCGAGGCAGCCCTCGACGAGCACGAGGTCGCCGCGATCCTCGCCGAGCCCTACCCGGCGAACATGGGGCTCGTCCCGCCGGCTGGAGCACGTGGCGCCGAAGGCGGTCCAGGTGGAGAGCCCTTCCTCGCCTTCCTGCGTGAGCAGGCCGACCGCAACGGCGCGCTGCTCGTCTTCGACGAGGTGATCAGCGGCTTCCGTGTCGCGCGCGGCGGCGCCCAGGAGCTGGAGGGCGTCACGCCCGACCTGACCGTGCTCGGGAAGGTCGTCGGCGGCGGACTGCCGGCGGCGGCCTATGCCGGACGGCGCGACCTGATGGAGAACGTCGCCCCCGCCGGCGACGTCTACCAAGCCGGGACGCTGTCGGGCAACCCACTCGCGACGGCGGCTGGCCTCGCGACCCTCGAGCTGCTCGACGCCGACGCCTACGCACGGCTCGACGCCCTCTCGTCACGCCTCGCGGATGGGCTGCGGGCGGCCGCGGCCGACGCGGGTGTCCCGCTCCACGTCACCCGCGCGACCGGACTGCTGACGCCGTTCTTCCACGCAGGGCCCGTCGACGACTACACGGCCGCCCAGGCCGCAGATGCCGACCGCAGCGCCGCCTTCACCCGCGCGATGATCGATCGCGGCATCTTCCTGCCGCCGTCGCGCTTCGAGGCGTGGTTCCCGTCGCTCGCCCACACCGACGAGCAGATCGACCGCACGCTCGCGACCGCCGCCGAAGCGTTCCGGGAGGTGGCCGCGTGAGCGCGCTACGGGCCGTTGTGGCCGCGGTCGATCCTGCACTTGCCGAGCACGCGGTCGCCGATCCCGGCCCCGACCGCTTCGCCGGCGTCGTCACCGATCCCGACCGTCTCTTCACCATCGAGGCGGTCCACGAGGGCTACCTGCTCCACTACGGCGAACCGCGTGCATTTGCCGGAATGGACGCCGATCTGCGTCTGCTCGCCGGCGACGCGCTGTACGCGCTCGGACTCAGCCGAGTGGCCGATCGAGGGGACCTCGAAGCAGTCGCCGAGCTCTCCGACCTGATCACCGCAGCAGCCCGCGCCCACGCCGAGGGGGAGCCCGACCGAGCCGCCGCCCTCTGGTCTGACAGCGCGCAACGGCTCGCGTAATTAGAATCCGCCGTCGCGCGCCCGACCCCCGGGTGCCTACTCCCCAGCAGTGGCCGACCTCCCCGACAAGCACAAGCGCAAGTCGCGCTACACCGCCGACCGCAACGTGCCGGGCGCCTTCGAGGGCGAGACGGTCACGCGGCGCACGTTCATGACCGGTGGCGCGCTCGCCTACGGCGGCATCGCGTCGGCGATGTTCGGGCTTCCGGCGCTTGGTTTCGCGCTCGGGCCGATGTTCGAGGACGGCACGCCGGAGACCTGGCAGGACGTCGGCGGCGAGGACGACTTCAACCCCGAGACCTACGTCCCGGTCGTGATGAACCTCGTCCCCTCGATCGGCGAGGCCGGCAAGACGACCGTCTACATCCGCCGCTTCGATCCCGGGCGCGACGCCGAGCGCAACTCCGACCTGCCCTACGTGGCGATCTCGACCCGCTGCGCCCACCTCGGCTGCCCGGTCCGCTACATCCAGGCCTCGCAGCGCTTCGTCTGCCCGTGCCACGGCGGCGTCTACGACTTCGAGGGCAAGGTCGAGGGAGGCCCGCCGGTCCGCCCGCTCGACCGCTTCTACACGCGTGTGCGCAACGGCCGCGTCCAAGTAGGCGACCGCTTCTCGGTCAACTCCGAGCTCGAGCGCTTCCCGCATCCGCGCGATCCGTCGGAGCACCTCGACGGGCTTTGGCAGTACCTCTACCCGGCGAGGCCGAGCACATGAGCCTCGTGCCGAAGTTCCTCCGCCCAGCGCCGCCGCGACCGGCCGAGCGCGATGGCGCGGCGCCGACGCCGCTCGAGCGCGCGAAGCACAACGGCGCCGAGGCCGGCGCGGGCGTTCTCGGCTACCTCGACGAGCGCACGGGCGCCAGCCCTTTCCTGCGCGGCTTCCTCTTCCGCAAGGTGCCGAAGGGGACCAACTGGTTCTACACGCTCGGCTCGGCGACGATGTTCGCCTTCGTCTCGCAGGCGGTAACGGGCGTCTTCCTGGCGATGTACTACGAGCCAGACCCGTCGCGCGCCTACACGTCAGCAGCCCACATCACCAACGACGTCTTCCTCGGCGAGCTCGTGCGCGGCATGCACCGCTGGGGCGCGACGGTGATGATCGTCCTGCTGTTCCTGCACATGGGCCGCACGTTCGTCTTCGGCGCCTACAAGTACCCGCGCGAGCTGAACTGGGTGATCGGCGTCGTACTGACCGTGCTGACGCTGATGATGGGCCTGACCGGCTACCTGCTGCCGTTCGACCAGCGGTCGTTCTGGGCAACGGTCGTCGGCGTCAACATCAACGCCTCTGGCCCGATCATGGGTCCGTATCTGGCGGACTTCATGCGCGGCGGCGCCGAGTTCGGCGCGACGACGCTGAGTCGCTTCTACGCGCTCCACATGATGCTGATCCCGGGTCTGATCGGCGCGTTGATCGGCGCCCATCTCTATCTCGTCGCAAAGCTCGGCACCAGCGCCCCGCCGTGGCTGAAGGCTGAGAAGAAGTCGCTCCAGCGCGAGGAGATCTGAGGTGAACACGCGCGAGAAGGAGCAGTACCTCCGCGAGTACTCGATCCTCAAGAGCCAGGGCAAGCCGTTCTTCCCGTACGCGGTCGCCAAGGACGGCGCGATGGCGATCGTCACGATGGCCGTGATCATCCTGATGGCGGTCCTGTTCGGCGCCGAGCTCGGCCCGAAGGCCGATCCGACGACCACCACCTACTCGCCGCGACCAGAGTGGTACTTCTTCTTCCTCTTCGAGCTGCTGCGCGTCGTCAAGCCGCCGGCGCTGGTGTTCGTCGCGACGATCGGCATCCCGACGATCGCGCTGATGCTGCTCCTGCTGTTGCCGTTCTACGACCGCAACCCGGAGCGCCACCCGATGAAGCGGCCGATCGCGATGATCGGCGCCGTCGCGACTGTCGCCGCGATGACCTACCTGACGGTGCTCGGCGCGATCGCCGGACCGCCGAGCGAGATCGACATCGAGGTCGCGCCTCAGTACCAACGTGGCGCTGACGTCGTCGCCGCTTCTGGCTGCCTCGGCTGCCACAAGATCGGCGAGAACGGCAACACGCTCGGACCGAACCTGACCGAGATCGGCGACCGCCTCGGCCGCGACGCGATCGCCCGCACGCTCGTCAATCCGACCGCTCCGATGCCGTCGTACCAGAGCCTCAAGGACACCGAGCCGAAGCAGTTCGACGAGATGGTCAACTTCGTGGCTTCGCTGCGCGCCGAGAACGAGGACTCCGAGCCCTCGGGCGGCGGCGAGTCCGAGTCCAAGTAGGCAGGCCCGCCCGATGAGCGCTGCGCCCGCCAGCGGAACGCTCCCCGAGAACCAGGTCGAGGCGATGTTCGACCGCATCGCACGGGTCTACGACCGGATGAACGCGGTAATGACCGCGGGCATGGATCGACGCTGGCGTGAGCGGGCAGCGGACCTTGCGCACGTTGGGCCCGGCGATCGCGTGCTCGACGTCGCGACCGGCACCGGCGACCTGGCGATCGAGCTGGACGGCCGCGTCGGCGACGGCGGCAAGGTCGTTGGTCTCGACTTCTCCGAGGGCATGCTCGAGCTGGCGCGTGAGAAGGCGCCTGAGATCCACTTCGACCAGGGCAGCGCGCTCGAGCTGCCCTACGCCGACGGGGAGTTCGCCGCCGCGACCGTCGGCTTCGGCGCGCGCAACTTCTCAGACCTCGGCCGCGGCCTCGCCGAGATGCGTCGTGTGGTTCGTCCCGGTGGGCGCGTCGTCGTACTCGAGATCACCACCCCGCAGCGGCCACCGCTGTCGTGGTTCTTCCGCTTCTGGTTCGACACCGTCGTCCCGGCGCTCGGCCGCTTCGCGGGCGACTCCGACGCCTACACCTACCTGCCCAACTCGGTCCGCCGCTTTCCCGGCCCTCGAGCGCTGGGCGCCGAGTTGGTCGAGGCCGGCCTGACCGACGTCAGGTGGGTCCTCACCGCGGGCGGCATCATCGCCATTCACGTAGGTTCTGTTCCAGAGGCGTAGTGAGCTCAGCGGAGCAGCTCGGGCCCGTGCTCGCCGCCGGAGGCGAGGGCCTGGCACGCGGCCTGCGGTCGGCCGAGGCGCGGCTCGGTGTGGTCGCCCGTGCCCACGGCGAGGTGCTTGGCGAGCATGCGGACGGGACATTGTCGGCGGGCGGGAAGCGGCTACGGCCCTTGTTGGTGTTCCTCTGCGCGGGCGCGGAGCCGGATGAGTCGGTCGTTGCCGCCGCGGCGGCCGTCGAGCTGCTGCACATGGCGACGCTCGTCCACGACGACGTCCTCGACCGTGCGCCGCTGCGGCGCGGATATCCGACAGTCTTCGCGACGGCAGGGCGCGACGCTGCGATCGCGACCGGCGACCTGCTCTTCTCGCGCGCCTTCGCCGAGCTTGCCGCTACGGGCAGCGAGCCTGCCGTACAGGCGCTCTCGACCGCTTCTACAGCGCTCGCGCGCGGCGAGCTGATGCAGCGCGAGGACGCCTGGTCGCCGGCCGTCACCGGCGAGCGCTATCGCGAGCGCTGCGCGCTCAAGACGGGCAGCCTCTTCGCGGCCTCTTGCCGGCTTGGCGCGGAGCTCGGTGGCCGCGCCGGCGAGCGCGCCGACGCGCTCGCGTCGTTCGGCGATCGCATCGGCGTGGCATTCCAGATCCTCGACGACGTGCTCGACGTCTCCGGTCCGGTCGAGGACACCGGCAAGCACCGCGGCACCGATCTGCTCGACGGGACGGTCACGCTGCCGCTGATCGTCGCCCGCGAACGCGACGCCGAGTTGGGCGAGCTCGACCTGCGGCAGGCGGCGACAACGCCACGTGAGGCGGAGGCGCTCTGCGATCGAATCGCGGCCACCGGTGCCCTGGAGGAGTCGCGCGCCGAAGCGCTCGAGATCGTCGCGTCCGCGAAGCGCGACCTCGCCGCGATCGATCTCGAGCCGTGGCAGCACGAGGCGCTCGATCTCGTCGCCGACGGCGTCGTCGCCCGGTATTCCTGAGCTGCCCTCCGCTATGCGTGACGGCTAGAAGTCTTCCGGCAGGATCGCCCCGGCGCGCAGGGCACCGGCAAAGCGCTCCATTTCCGCGACGAGGTTGTCGCGCACCATCCGCCGGTAGGCCGTCGAGAGATCATCGGAGCCCTCATTGAGTCGCTCGTCGTAGTCGTCGACGACGCGCTGGGAGTACGTGCCCTCACGCCGGTGCTCGCAATCCGGGCAGCGCAGGCCGACGCGCCAAGAGCCGCCGTCGGTCTCCTCCCACCACTCGGGTTGAACCAATGGGGAGGCACAACGGGCGCAGACATGCAGACCGACCTCGTGCCCAATCGAGGCCAACGCCGTCTGATCATGTCGATCGTGTGGCTCCATCACCGCCCGTATCGGTAGCGCATACCTGATCCTTTACCCACCTTCGGACGGTGCGATCGGCCGCCTCTCTCTGTACGCTGCCGAGGCCGTGGTCCTCAGCGACAAGACGATCCGCAGCGAGATCGAGGCCGACCGCATCGAGATCGAGCCCTACGACGCGAGCTTGATCCAGCCGTCGAGCATCGACGTGCGCGTCGATCGCCGCTTCCGCGTCTTCCACAACGCTCGCTACCCCTACATCGACGTCCGCCAGCCAATGGAGGAGCTGACCGAGTTGGTCGAGGTCAGCGGCGACGAGCCGTTCATCCTCCACCCGGGTGAGTTCGTGCTCGGTCAGACGCTCGAGCGGGTCACGCTCCCCGATGACCTCGTCGCGCGGCTCGAGGGCAAGAGCTCGCTCGGCCGCCTCGGCCTCCTGATCCACTCGACCGCCGGTTTCGTCGACCCCGGCTTCTCGGGCAACCTGACGCTCGAGCTGTCCAACGTCGCCAATCTGCCGATCACGATCTACGAGGGAATGCCGATCGGCCAGCTCTCGTTCATGCGCATGGACGGTCCCGTCGAGGTGCCCTACGGGGCGAAGGACAAGGGCAGCAAGTACCAGGGTCAGGGCGAGCCGACACCGAGTCGCTTCTACAAGAACTTCGACACGGCGCGCTGATCCGGTCGTGCGGCCGCCCCGCACACTCCTGCAGCCTCTACCATCAGAGGCGCCCCGATTCCGCCAGGAGCGACCATGCCCAATATCGGCCCGCTAGAGATAATCATCGTCCTCGTCGTAGTGCTGCTCATCTTCGGCCCGAAGCGCCTGCCCGACCTTGGCCGTTCGCTGGGCGGCGGGATGCGCGAGTTCAAGGACTCCGTGACCGGCAAGAACAAGGATCACGACGAGCTCGACGCCCCGGAGGCGAAGCCCGAGCCGGTCCGTGCCGAGTCTTCCGAGCCGGCCCGCCACAGCTCGTAACCGCCTAACCGAGATCTAGGAGAGGCGGATCCGATGCCGCGGGTGAAGCCTGTCTCCCACGAGGAGCAGCTGACGCTCGTCGACCATCTCGACGAGCTGCGGTCGCGCTTGATCGTTGCGATCGGGGCGTTCGTCTTCGCCTTCGCGATCTGCGGCTGGCAGAACCACCGCATCCTCGAGATCGTCAACAAGCCGCTGCCCGACAAGTACGACCAGCCGCTTACCTTCGGCGTCACCGAGCCGTTCACGACCACCTTCACGAACGCCGCCTACGCGGCGATCCTGCTCGCGTTGCCGGTGATCCTCTACCAGCTCTACGCCTTCGTCCTGCCGGCTTTCAGCCCGACCGAGAAGCGCGTCGCGAAACCGCTGATGCTGATGTCGCCGTTCCTCTTCATCGCCGGAGTGTTGTTCTGCTACTTCTTCGTCCTGCCGCCCGCGACGGACTTCCTGCTCAGCTTCAACGCGAGCGAGTTCAACACCCAGGTCCGGGCGCGCGACTACTACAGCTTCAGCACGATGACGATGCTCGCGATGGGCCTTGGCTTCCAGGTGCCGATCCTGATCGTCGCTCTGGTGCGGGTCAACATCGTCACCGTCGAGCAGTTGCGCCGCAACCGTCGCTACGCGATCCTCGCGATCGCCGTGCTCGCGGCGCTGCTCCCGACGATCGACCCGATCACGATGCTGCTCGAGATGGTGCCGCTGCTGATCCTCTACGAGCTGAGCATCGTGCTCGCCTCCTGGATGAGTCGCGGGGACGCCAAGGCGACAGATGTCGCCGCGCCAGAGAGTTCCTAGCTAGTCTCCGCAGCGACATGCTGTTCGATCTTCAGGGGAAGCGGCGCCGGGTAGTCCAAGCCACCTATCTGGGGCTGGCCGTTCTGATGGGGGGTGGCCTCGTGCTGTTCGGCATCGGTAGCGGCGCGTCGGGCGGCATCTTCGACATTTTCTCCGACAGCAGCGGTGGCAGCGGCAACGAGATCGTCGAGGAGCGCGTCGACAAGAATGAGGAGCGCGCGCAAGCGAACCCGCAGGCGACGAACCCGCACAAGGAGCTCGTGCGCGACTACTACTCGCTGGCGATCGCCCAGGCGAATGACCAGGGAGTCTTCCCCGCCGACGCGCAGGACGAGCTGCGCAAGGCCGGCGAGCACTGGAACGCCTACATCAAGGTCGAGAAAGGCCAGCCCGATGCGTCGTTGGCGCGCGTCGCGCTACAGGTCTATGACACCGCGGCGCTCAATCAGCCGCAGCAGGCGGTCAAGGTGGCGCGCGTCATCGCCGCCGATGGCGACGATGCGGCGTCCTATCTGCAGCTCGCCCAGTACGCGCTGCTGGCCGGCGACAAGCGCGTCGAGAAGCTGGCGAGCGCAAAGGCGGTCGCGTTGGCGCCGAAGGCTCAGCGCAAGGCGGTTCGCGAGCAGCTCGAGCAGCTCAAGGCCGCTGTGATCGCGCAGCAGCTGCAGCAGTCGGGCGATCTGAAGGTCGACCCGACGCAGCAGGGGGGCGCCGGTCAGGGCAAGACCGGCGGTGGCCAGAAGCAACAGGGGGGCGGACAGCAACAGCAGGGAGGAGGCCAGTGAACTTCCACATCAGCGACGAGGAGATCGACGCGGAGACCCAGGTGATCGAGCTCGGTGGCGAGATCGACCTCTACACCGCCCCCGAGTTCAAGGAGCGCATGGTCGCCCTGATCGAGGACGGCAAGAAGCGGATCGTCGTCGACCTCTCGGCTGCCACCTTCATCGACTCCACTACGCTCGGCGTCCTAGTCGGCGGCGTCAAGCGGCTGCGCCCCACCGGCGGCACGCTCGCTCTCGTCTGCACCGACCAGAACATCACCAAGATCTTCGAGATCACCGGCCTCGATCGAGTCTTCCCGATCCACGCCTCCCGCGACGAGGCCCTCGCCGCCGTCGCAGCGCAGTCCTAACCGGACCCCTTACAATGTCTAGCCGGCTCCCCAGGGAGCCCTCCAGGGCCGTTAGCTCAGTTGGTAGAGCAGGAGACTCTTAATCTCAAGGTCGTTGGTTCGAACCCAACACGGCCCACTAGCCTTTCCCCCTGGTAATCGGCACATTCCGCGCCTCCGGGCGCACCCGCCAGCCAGGAAGGTGTCCCGAATATGTCCCGACGTGCGCTACGGTCGAGCGTATGGAGGCCCAGGGAATCGTTCGGCCGGTGAGCGGAAACGTCTTCCGTGTCGAGCGCCAGCGCGGGCCAGTTTGGTACGCCAAGTACCGGCTCCCCGATGGTCGCCAGGTCCAGAAGAAGCTCGGGCCGGCATGGACCAAGCGCGGCCGGCCGGAGACCGGCTACTTCACGAAGACGACCGCCGAGGCGTGGCTGGATTCGACGCTGGCCGAGGCTCGTCGCGGCGAGCTGGCCGGGATGGTCCGGACCGGCGCGTCGTTCAAGGACGCTGCCGCCGAGTGGCTGCGCTACTGCGAGCATGAGCGCGCCGTGAAGCCGGGCACGCTCACCGGCTACAAGAGCATCGTCAGCGTCCTCGACGGGGAGTTCGGCAGCAGCGCTATCGAGAGCTTCACGCCGGACTTCTTCGAGCGCTGGAAGGGCGGCTTCGCGGAGAAGCGCAAGCTGTCCAATCGCGGGGTGCAGCGCTACCTCGTCGCGCTCCACTCGATCTTCAAGCGGGCGATGAAGGTCTACGGCCTGCCGCGCAATCCGCTGGCGACCGTCGAGCGCCCGCGTGTGGCTCGCAGCGCTGGCATCGACGTGTTCAGCCGGGAGGAGGTCATGGCGCTCGTCAGAGCCGCTGAGAGCGATCAGGACGGCACGCTCTACCTCACCGCCGCCTTCACCGGCCTGCGTCTCGGAGAGCTGCTCGGGCTCCGCTGGGAGGACGTCGACTTCGACGCCGCCACGATCCGCGTCCGCCGTAACTGGACCGACGGTCGGGAGGGCACGCCCAAGAGCGGCCGCGATCGCGCCGTCCCGATGATGGACGACGTAGCCCAGGCCCTCGCCCGTCTCGGCCAGCGCGACCACGACACGACCGACCAGGATCTCGTCTTCTGCGACCAGCTCGGCCGCCACCTCGGCTACAAGACGCTGCGCGCCCGCTACAAGAGGGCGCTGAAGACCGCCAAGCTCCGCGATCTGCGCTTCCACGACCTCCGCCACACCTTCGGCACCCACGCGATCCGCGCCGCCGATCCCCGCGAGGTCATGGAGTGGATGGGCCACGCCGACATCCAAACGACCCAGAAGTACCTCGCCTACAAGCCCCGCAGGGACGCCGCCAAGCGTCTCGCCGCCGCGTTCGTCGACGAGCCCGCCGGGGTCGCAGCCGACGCGTAGCCGCGTCACGGCCGCGCAGCGCGGCGCTGGCCGACGACCCATCGCTCCAGGTCGGATCGCAGAAACCGAACGTGTCGCCCGATCTTCAGGTGCGGCACCCGACCAGTCCGCACGGCCTCGTAGATCCAGCTCGGCCGAACCGAGAGCAGCGCCGCCGCTGCCTGCGCGTCGAGCAGCGGCTCGGATAGCGGCGACGGCGCGAGGGCGACGGCCGGGTCTGTGGCGGTGTCGTCTCGTACAGCCATGGCGGTACTTGGCAGACGCAATGCCAGCCGATTTCTGGCTTCGCGGAGGCTGGCTCGAGTCACCCCGATTGCGGCGGAGCCGGCGGAGGTCGCTCAGCCCGCTTCCTCCTCAGACCCCCCACCATCCACCCGCTCCTCACACGCCCCCAACCGCTATCCCCACCAGCACCTCACGACACGCTCCCCCTCACCCACCCGATCTCTGCCTCCTCTACCGCCCTCTTTCCTCCCCTCCAAACCGCCCTTCTCCTTCGGCCTCCCAACGGACCACACACCTGCACCCAGGTTGCGACCGCTCTACAGAGCGGAATCCTGTCGGCCGTCCGCGACCCCGATTTAGGCCGCGACAACGACCGGATCTGCCGGCCTCAAGACGGCCAAGATGACCCCCGGCGGGCTAGCGCGAGTCGGTGATGATCTGGTGGACGCGCTGATGCGAGACGCCGCTGATCCGGGCGATCTCTCGCGAGGTCATCCCCGCCTTGTGAGCGCGCTTGATCGCCTTGTCCCGCTCGCGCCGAACGCGGTCGCGGTCAACGTCGAGCTTGTCCATCTCGGCGCTCAGCTCGGCTAGCCGGTTGCGTAGCGCCTGGTCGTCGCGAGCCACCCCACAGTCGTAGCTGTCTAACGACTAGACATGGTCGCGTCTAGCCACTAGACTCGCCGCGTCATGCCAGCCCATCGGGACCGCCGACGAAGCACCGACACGCTCTCGGTATCGAGGATGACGCCGACCGCCAAGGCCGCGCTCGACCTCATCGCCAGCGAACCGGGGATCTCGATTGCGGACCTCCGCGACCGTCTCGGCGTCTCGATGGGCCGCACCTGGCAGATCATCAACATCCTCCAGTACGACCGAGTCCGCCTCACCCGCGACTACGCCGCCGAGCGCGCCCGCCGCGCCGCTAGCCGGAAATGACTTGATGCACGCGCTGGTGGGAGACCCCCGCCAACCGCGCAATCTCCCGCACCGTCAGCCCAGCATCATGCGCCGCCCGGATCGCATCGTCGCGCTCCTGGCGCAGCCGCTCACGGTCGGAGTCCACCCCACCGATCTTCTCGCTCAACTCCACGAGCCTTGCCCGAATCGCCTGATCGTCTGCGGCCATGAGGCCGGGTCATAGCCGTCAAGCCTCTAGACACGCCTAGTGGCTAGACGCGCGGCTTGCCTCACGGAGTCCGCGCGCCTCGCTCACCGATCCGTGTCGCATCGCGATTTGTGCGCAATCCGACAGCAATGTCACGGATGTTTACGTCTAGAGCTTGACACGCTGAGGTAGAGTCCGGCCCGAAATGATGCCCGGCCTCAAAGTGCGTTGGAAGAACTTCCGCAGCCTCTCCGACACGGGTTGGCGCTCCCTGGCTCCGCTAACGATTGTTGTCGGCCCCAACAACAGTGGCAAGACGAGCTTCATTGCTCCGCTCTTGCTGCTGCAGCAAACTCTCGATTCAAAACGACGGTCGACGGCGCTTCTTACGAAAGGCCCGTTGCTAGACCTTGGCCTGTATACGGATCTCGTTCGCAACCATGATCCTGAGAGTCGCGTCGAGTTGTCGCTGGACTGGCACTCGCATGGGGGTCCTGATGACGCAGTTGGTGCTGTCGGCACCTCTCCACCAGGATCGGCCGTTCTCTCTTTTGACCAGGGCGTCAACGGTGGAGCTCGTCTACACCGCTTGACTATCTACGACGTCTTCGGTCGGAAGATGCTTCAGCGAACTCGTTTGAAGAGCGGCAAGTATTCACTGACGGGGCTTCCGGAGCTAAAGAGCAACGGCCGCGGGGCCGACGAGTCGCCCGAGGTCAAGAAGTGGCACGCTGAGGTAAAGGAGGGCATAAGGAATTCTCAGCCCGACCGGTTCTTCTTCGACGGATCAGCTCCCGTTATGAGGGTGGCTGCACGCCACGCTAAACACCCCGAGGATGCTGGACCCGACTTCTTGACGCCGGAGGCTGACGAGCAGTCTCGGTCGTACTGGGCCATAGCCGAGACGACTCGGTATGACCTTATAGAGGAGCTGAGGAGCATCACCTATATAGGTCCGCTCCGAGAGCCAGCGCGACGGCTCTACGTACTCTCCGGCGAGATGCCTCGAAATGTCGGGACACGGGGTGAGTACGCGCCCGAGATCCTCTTCCGCTGGCGAGACGATGCCGAGAAGATGGGCCTGGTCCACGACTGGCTAGCCAAGTTTGGCTTCGAGGAGCCCTTGATCCTCACTCCGCAAGGCCCGGGGGCGTTCTCGCTTTCCTGGCGTGCAGAGACTGAGCATGCGACCGATACGGCCTTTGTCGACATGGGCTTCGGGCTATCTCAAGTCCTGCCTCTCATTGTCCAGGGCGTTATGGCGAACAAGCGCAGCACCATCGTTGCCGAGCAACCCGAGATACATCTGAATCCTAAACTTCAGACCGTTCTTGGGGAGCTGTTTGCCTTCATCATCAGCAGGGGCGTCAACGTGCTCACGGAGACGCACAGCGAGCATTTGCTGTTGACAGTACGTCGACTGATGGCCGAGAAGGAAGTCAGCTCGGAGTCGGTGGCCCTGTACTTCGTTGAGCGGGAGAATCGGGACTCCACAATCAGGGAGGTTGCGTTGGAGGAGAACGGCCACATTGAGGCCGAGGCGTGGCCCAGCGGGTTCTTCGCGGATGCGTTGCGTGAGTCGCTAGCGCTGTCGGCAGCGCAGGCGAGCCGTGATGCTGACTGATCTTGTCATCGACACCAACGTCTTTGTCCATGCTCACAATCAGGATCACCAGCACTTCGCTGATTCACAGGCGCTAGCCCGCAAGTTGCTCGAGCCATCGGTGAGAACGGTGATTCGTGTCGATCCCGGGTTTCATCCTGATGAGGCACGGAACAACAGCCGAATCATGAGCGAGTACTTCGCACAGTTGGTCCCTGGCATGCTCGGTCACCACGTCCTACAGACACTCGCGGCAAGCCAGCGGATCGCAGGCGTGGCGCTTCAGCCAGATCGCAATCGCAGAGATCGAGTTCGACGTCTCGTTCACGATAAGAGCGATCGTGTGTTTCTGCTGGTTGCGATTGAGTCGGACGATAAGGTCCTCGCTTCGCATGACGACCGTGCTTTCCCGGATAGCGTTCGTGCTGAGTGTCGGTCGCGGTGGGCCACTGACGTGTGTGAGGCTGGTGCAGCGCTGTCGCGGATCTAGGTCTGAGAACGTTGCTTATCGCCGGCCTCTTTGATGGCTGCCGCGAGCCATCCTGGTAGCTGCACGGCAGTATCGAACGCCTCCGCCAAGCAAGCAGCGAGCATTCCGCACTCGTAGGCAACACCGTAAAGAGCCGATCTCTCCCAGCGCTCGTCGCGGTGAGGGAGAAGGGGGACGGTTGGGGTACCGTCGATGCTTAGATCTGGGGCGTGAAGGAAGGCCATCCCACGCGCATCGGCGTGGGCGACGATCGACAAGAGCTGAAGATCCTCAGCCTCACCAAACTTCTGGGCAAGCTTCTCGGCGGACGGTCGCGCGCGGCCTGACAACCACTGTCGGGCGTGCTCACCGGATGCGTCGCTGAGGATGGCGCGGCCACGCAAGGTGCACTCCGTGATTCGCCGGAGATGAACCGCTGCGTCGGCTGCATAACCCGACGTAACTAGGACAATGGCTGACGATGAGGCTCGTACGCCTAATACGCCGAGTTGCGAGAGCGCTAGCTGGTGCAAATCACCCACGCTCAATTCAGCCAGAGCCTGTTGCCCGACCAGGCCATGCCGATTTCCAAGGGTGTCCACAACGCCGGCAAGGTAGCGCCGCGCGGTGTTGGCGAGGCGGAGGTTCGGCATCTGGTTACGGGCGCTGCGGTGTTGCTCCTCGGTAGCGAAGAATTTCCACTGTGCTAGGTGCGGACTTACGGGACTAGTCGACATTGCGTGCGAATCAGGTCTGGCCGATCAACGGTCGTAAGCTCGCCCACGAGGGAGTACGCGGTGAACCTGAATCTCGCGAGCCGGCGCGTTGAGCCGGACAATCACGCGCCAGTCACCAACGCGCATCCGTGACTCGGTGCGACCAGAGAGCTTGCGAAGGGCGCCGGGTCGGTGCGGATCGTCTGCAAGGTCGCCGAGCGCGAGCAAGATACGTCGCGCAACCGGAGGGTCGACGCGAGCGAGATCCTTCTCTGCCTTTCGGTTGTAGCGGAGGGTCCAGCCGCCGTCGGCGGTGGTCATCCGAACTTGCGGAGCATCTCCTCATGGGAGAGCGTGTTGCCGGCTGCGAACTCGGCGTCGCTCTCCGCGACGGCTGCCTCGTCCTCGGCGGTCCAAGGCTCGTCGTCCTCGGGCGCGTTGGCGAAGGCTTGAATGACCGCGTCGTGGCGCTGCATCTCCACGACGCGTAGCGTGGGGGCCAGCTCGGCGTCGGCCAGCTCGTCCACTAGGCGATGCAGCTTCTCCCGAGTGGTCATTGCATGGATGGTACCTGCCAGCCAGTCGGGCGCGGGGGCGACGCAAAGCGTGTCCCGAACCATGTCCCCAACTCGGCAAATATGACCCGGCTGGGCTGGACTCAACTGGCCGTACCTGAGCCAAGCTAGGCCGGCTTCGGGTCGCTCGGCTCAACTCTTAATCTCAAGGTCGTTGGTTCGAACCCAACACGGCCCATCTCGCGATCTCGGAGCGCGCCTAGCCTCGTCAGAGCGCTCCGTTCACCGCGGGCGGAGCAGATCCGTGCGGTCCATGGCTGGGCAAAGGCACGGGCTTGGCACCGTTCGGAAAGCTCGGTTTGATTGGCGATAGGTACGATTCCGTACCTATACTGGCTCCATCGACGTGTCGAGTTGTGGCGAGGGTTCGCAATGAGAGGAAATAGTTTCGGCTCCATCTGGTCGCGCGTCGTTCTGGGCGTGGCCGTTTGTGCCGTGTCGGCGGGCGGGACGGTGCCCGCGATGGCATCCGCGGTCGACCGATCGGTAACCCTGGTGACGGATCCCGGCTACTGGGGGCAGACGGCCAGTAGCCACAATCTCTACTTGCCTGAGCGGTCGACGATCACGGTTGGCAAGGCAAAGCAGTGGCTGTTCGTCGTGCTTTCAGGGCCGGACATACCGCCGCCGTACATCACGATCGCGTTCGAGGCGCCGGATGGCGAGGTACTCGAGCCCGGTATCTACCGCGACGTCCAGCGACGTCCCTTCCGGGATCCGGATCGCCCTGGGCTCGAGGTCAGCGGCCGCGATCTCAGCTGTAACGCGGTGAATGGGAGCTTTGAGATCAAGGAGCTCGTCAAGGGCGCGGACGACTCCGTCGAGCGCGCATGGATCGTCTACGAGCAACATTGCGACGGCGAGACGCCCGCCGTGTACGGCGAGATAAGGGTCGGCATGCCGGAGGAGGAGGGCGCGGGGTCGTCGCTGCCGAAGCTGATCCGCTGGCCGTCGGGAGAGATCGATCGGAGTGGCACATCGACGCCGGTGACGTTCCTGGCAGCCGCTTCGACGGAGATCGAAGATGTCACGATCAGCGGACCCTCTGCGGGCGACGTAGCCGTGCGCGACGAATGCACGGGCGAGCAGTTGGAGCCGGACGAATCCTGCGAGGTGTTCGTCCAACCGCGCCACACGACCGCGGGGCCCCTCAGCGCGACGCTGACGATCGTCGATGCCGCGGGCGTCGAGCACGAGACGGCGCTCGATGGAGCCACCTTGTCCACGCGCACCGAGGTCCAACTGGTGAGCGATCCGCTCGATTGGCCCGGCCAGGGCAAGATCTACAGCTTCACCCCGAGCTCGTACATCGTCCAGGCATCGGGGAATCCATCCTCTGTCTACGTGCGCGCCGAGCGGCATGGCCACTTCGTCGGGTGGACCGGCTGGTTTCAGGCGCCGGCCGGTGAGACCCTGGCGCCTGGTCATTACGCTGAAGCTACCCGGTCCGGGTCCGAAGGCGATGGGCCGAAGATGACTGTAGAGGCTGGCTACGTGTGCCCGAGCAGTCTCGGCGACTTCACCGTCAACGAGGTCGCGTTCGATGCGCTCGCGCGCGTCGCGGCGGTTGACATCACCTTCGAGCAGCATTGCAACGGCGACATGGAATCGGGTCTGCGTGGATCGTTTCGCTACCGAGCGAGCGATCTCTCTGCGCGTACTTTCCCCCGCCTGCCGGATCCCGAGGATCCCCCCGATTCGGACGAGCCTTCGCCGACCGACCCACCCGTCGCCGTTCCTCCACGCGTCTGGGGCCCCAGGCCTGGCCAGGGGAAGCGGACGGTGGCGCCTATTCGCTGGCCGCCCGCCACGAGCGACCTGCCGCTTCCAGACATAGCGTCGTCGCTTGCTGATCGCCGCCGGTTCTGTCGTGGGCGATCTTTTGCCCACGACCAGATCTACGTCGGCAAGTTCAGCGCCGACCGAGTCGTACTTGGACGGCGCTCAGACTTGGCGTTCGGGCGACGTGGTGACGACCGCCTGGATGGCGGCGGCGGAGCCGACTGCCTTCATGGCGGCGGCGGAGAGGACTCGCTTCGGGGCGCTGCGGGCCGGGACATCCTCCTGGGGGGCGACGGGGCGGACACGTTGATCGGGGGCTCCGGGGTCGACAGGCTCGATTGCGGTCCTGGTCGGGATACCGTCTGGGCTTCGCCCCGGGATACGGTTGTTGCCTGCGAGCGGATCATCCACGTGCGGCGCTGAGTGCCTGAGTGCACTCACGGCTTGCGTGAAGGACTCAACGCTCTAGCGGCTCCCGCTGTGCCGGCGTCTCGGGCGCGGCGATGTAGGGCTGCTCGGAGTCTTGGGCGGTGGCTTCCTCGTGGTAGACGGACTCGGCATTGACCGCCCAGATGTCGTGGTTGGTGTTGAGGAGGAGGTTGTCGACTGCGCGCATGGCGGTGAGCATGGAGTGGTCTGAATTGTTGTAACGGTGGAGGCCGTTGCGGCCGACCTGTTGGAGGTTGGAGATTTCGTTGAGCCAGGACTTGATCGTGTCGACGCGGTCGGAGTACTCGAGGTCGTACATCGGGTAGGCCTTGGGGACGCGGGTGGCGAAGCCGAACTGGAGGGCTTCGGACTTGGCGAGGCCGAGCTGCTCGAGCTCGCGCATCGCGAGGGCGACGAGGTCGTCGTCGGCCATCTCCCAGAGCTCGTCGCCGGCGAAGCAGAAGTACTCCATGCCGATGCAGGCCTTGGTCGGGTCGGGGACCATCCATGGGCTCCAGGAGCGGAAGTTCTGGATCCGGCCGACCTCGACGTCGGGCTCGTGGATGTAGATCCAGTTGTCCGGGAACAGGTCCTCGCCGTCGAGCACCAGCGACACCGTCAGGAAGTCGCGGTAGCGGAGGCCCTGGGCGGCCGTGCACACCTCGGCTGGCGCCGCGGGCTCGGTGAGCCCGACCGTGTTGCGCAGCGGCAGGGAGGAGATGACGTAGGGCGACTCGTAGTCGACACCGCCGGCCGTCACCCTCACCAAGCGGCCGTCCTCGACGTGCAGCGCCTCGACCGGCGTCTCCAACAACACCTGACCGCCGAGGCGGCGGATGTCGTCAGTCATCGTCTCCCACATCTGTCCCGGGCCGTAGCGGGGATAGTGGAACTCGCCGATCAGGCTCTTGATCTCGTTGCCCTTGTTGCCGAAGAAAGCCGACTTGGCCGCAGAGGTGAATGACAGCCCCTTGATCCGCTGGGCCGCGAACTCGGCGCGGATCTCCGACACCGGAACGCCCCACAGCTTCTCGTTGTAGCTCTTGAAGAAGTTCTCGTAGAGGCGTTTGCCGAAGCGGTTGGTGACCCACTGCTCGAGCGAACGCTCCTCACCCTTAGGGCGCAGCTTTGCCCGCGCATAGGAGGCCATGCAGCGGATCAGCTCGATCGGCCCGAGCTTGCGGATCACGTCCGGACCCTGGAGCGGGTAGTGGAGGAAGCGCTTGCGCCAGTAGATCCGCGACATCCGCGGCCGTAGCAGGAACTCCTCGCGCATGATCTCGTGCCAGAGGTCGTCGACCTCCTGGACCTTGGTGAAGAAGCGGTGGCCCCCGAGATCGAAGCGGTACTTGCCGCCGGGACCGTCGCGGACCTCGGTCTTGGCGATGCCGCCGACTTGGTCCTCGGCCTCGAAGACGATCACGGGGTGGCCCTGCTTGGCGAGCAGGTAGCCGGCGGTCAGTCCGGCGGGGCCGGCGCCGAGGATCAGAGTGGGCTGTTGTCCGTTCATGCCGTACACCGTATCGGGAGTGGCGATACGGTGTACGGCACGGGTATGGTGGCGGGCGATGCCGAACCGCGCCTCCGACGAGCTGGTTTGGGACGAGCCTGCGGACGGCGGCTCCGGTGGCTTGACCCGCTCCGACGTCATCCAGGCAGCGCTCGACATCGCCGACGCCGAGGGTCTCGAGGCGGTCTCGATCCGTCGCGTCGCCAGCGACCTCGGCGCGCGGCCGATGAGCCTCTACACCCACATCGCGTCCAAGGACGACCTCGTAGCGCTGATGCTGCACGAGATGAGCGGGCAGCTCTTGGTCCCCGAGCCGCTGCCCGACGACTGGCGCGAGGCGCTGCGCGCGATCGCCCGCCAGGCCTACGCCGCCTACGTCCAGCACCCGTGGGCGCTGCAGGCGTTCGGAAAGGGCACGCGTGTCGGGCCGAACATGCTGCGCCGCGCCGAGCAGTCAGCGGCGGCCGTCGCCAGCCTCGACCTGTCGCCGGCCGACGCCTGGATCGCGCTCAGCATCGTCCACGAGTGGACGATCGGCCACGCCCTGCACGTCGTCACGCTGCGTGAGGACACCGAGCTCGAGGGCCAGCTCAGCGGCGCCGACCCGGCCGAGTTCCCGCGCATGTCGAAGGTCTTCGGCGTCGGTCGCGAGCAGTCGCGCGACACGACCTTCGACGTCGCGCTCGAAACGGTGCTCGACGGGATCGAGCGGCGCTTCGTGTCCCCCTAGCGGCGCTTGCCTAAGCTGGCGCGATGGACCAGATATTCCAGATCGCCGGCGCCGCCCTGATCCTCGTCGCGTTCATCGCGGCCCAGCGCGACGCGATGTCGCCGCATTCGGCGGTCTACCTGACCCTGAATCTCGTCGGGTCGCTTGTGCTGACCGGCGTGGCGCTGCACGGTCAGGACTGGGGCTTCCTGATGCTCGAGGCCGTTTGGGCGGCGGTGTCAGCCTGGAGCCTGTGGCAGCTGTCGCGTGGGCAGACGCCCACAGCCGCACACTGAAGCTCTACTGGACGGGTGGTCCGGGCGGGTCGCGATAACCGTCGTCACGACGGCCCGCGGTCATCATGAACAGGCCGATGACGAGACCGATCACGCCGGCGATCATCAGGATCAGGCCGACGACCTGGAGGTCGATTCCAGACACCGATGCGGTGACCGCGTAGCGCAGGATCGCGCCGACGGCGATCAGGAATATCGACGATCCGATGGTCATGGGCCTCTCCTACTCCGTCGAACGTGCTTCTCCTGCCCGCGAACGGCGCGTTCCAACCGCCACCCCGGCTGGTATGAACTCCCCATGAGCGAGCTTGCCTGCCTCGATGGCGCGATCGCGCCTGCCGAGGAGACGCTGGTCCCAGTGACCGATCCGGGCCTGTTGCGTGGCGATGGCGCCTTCGAGGTCGTCCGCGTCTACGACGGCAAGCCGCTGCTGCTCGGCGAGCACCTCGACCGCATGGAGCGTTCGGCCGCCAACCTGCGCCTCGAGGGCCCGTTCCATCGCGAGCGCTACGAGTCGGAGTCCGGCGAGCTGCTCGAGGCGCGTGGCGGTCGCTCGTTCGACGGTTGCCTACGGCTGCTCCTGACCCGCGCCGGGCGCCGCGTGCTGATCACCGAGCAGCTTCCGTCACAGCCGGAGGTCGCCCAGCTGGCCAGCGTCGTCTACGCGCCGACGCGGGTGCTCGACGGCGTCAAGTCGCTCTCCTACGCCGCCAACATGCTCTGCAGCCGGATCGCGCACGAGCGCGGCTTCGACGAGGCGCTGCTCGTCACGCCGCACGGCCGTATCTTGGAGGCGCCGACCTCATCGTTCTTCTGGGTCGACAGCGACGGCACGCTCTGCACGCCGCCGCTCGACGACCACGTGCTCGCCTCGATCACACGCGCGCACCTGCTCGAGCTCCTCGACGTCGAGCAGCGCAGCATCGCGCTCGACGAGTTGAAGGTCACCGCGCGCGAGGCGTTCCTCGCCTCCACCACGCGCGAGGTCCAGTCGGTCGGGGCGGTCGACGACTTCGCCCTGCCGGCAGCTCCCGGCGCCGTCACGCAGGCCGCCGCAGCGGCGTTCGCCGCTCTCCGCGACGAGCTGCTCGCGTGAAGATTCTCACCGTCATCGGCAACCGGCCGCAGTTCGTCAAGGCGGCCGCCGTCTCGAAGCTGCTGCGTGAGCGTCACGACGAGACGATCGTCCACACCGGCCAGCACTACGACGACGAGATGTCACGCGTCTTCTTCGACGAGCTCGGCGTGCCGGCGCCGGACCGCGAGCTGCACGCCGGCGGTGGCAGCAACACCGAGCAGACGGCGCGCATCCTCGGGCTGCTGGAGGGTGAGATCGCCGCCGCCCGACCGGACATGGTGCTTGTCTATGGCGACACCAACACGACCCTCGCCGGTGCGCTCGCGGCCGCCCAGGCGGGCGTCGCCGTCGGCCACGTCGAGGCCGGCATGCGCTCGTTCGACCGCGCGATGCCGGAGGAGCTCAACCGCGTGCTCACCGATCACGCGAGCGACCTGCTGCTCTGCTCGACGGCGACGGCGATGGAGAACCTCGAGGCCGAGCGCGCGGTCGGCGAGAAGCATCTCGTCGGTGACGTGATGGCCGACGTCTCGCTCGCCTTCGCGCCGATCGCCGAGCAGCGCTCCGACGTCCTCGATCGGCTCGGGCTCGCGCCTGGCGAGTACACAGCGGCGACTGCGCACCGTGCCGGCAACGTCGACGATCCCGCACGCCTGGAGCAGCTCGTGGAGCTGTTCGAAGCGGTTCCCGGCAAGCTCGTGCTCCCTTTGCATCCGCGCACCGCGGCGCGGCTCGAGGAGGCCAACCTGCGTCGGCGCCTGGACGACGCGCCGAACGTAGTTCTGACCGCGCCGCTCGGCTATCTCGACTTCACCAAGCTCGCCGCCCACGCCCGTGCCGTGCTGACCGACTCCGGCGGTGTCCAGAAGGAGGCGTTCCTGCTCGGCGTGCCGTGCGTCACGCTGCGCGACACCACCGAGTGGGTCGAGACCGTCGATGCGGGCTGGAACGTACTCGTGGACCTCGATCGAGACGCCGCGCTGGCGGCCCTCCAGCAGCCTCCGCCGGCCGCCGAGCGCCCCGAGCTCTACGGCGGTGGGCGCGCTGCCGAGCGCGTTTGCGACGTGCTCGACGCCTACACTGCTCGGGGATGAGCAGCCCTGACGGGAAGCCGGCGACGTCTGTCGGCGTGGTCGGTCTCGGCTACGTCGGGCTTCCGCTCGCCGTAGCGTTTGCCGAGGAGGGCATCGACGTCGTCGGCGTCGACTACGAGGCGCGTCTGGTCGCCTCGATCGAGGCTGGTGAGAGCCACATCGAGGACATCTCGTCGGAGCGTCTGCGGGCGGTCTCCAAGCGGATCTCGGCGACGACGGACTACAGCCAGCTCGCCGACTGCGACGCAGTTCTGATCGCGGTCCCGACGCCACTGACGCGCAACCGCGAGCCCGATCTCGGCCCGCTGCTGTCGTCGGCGCAGGCATTGTCGAACGTCGTGCACGCCGGCCAGCTGATCGTGCTCGAGTCGACGACCTATCCGGGCACCACGCGCGAGCAGCTCGTGCCGCTGCTCGAGGAGTCCGGACTCGCCGCCGGCCGCGACTTCAACGTCGCGTTCTCGCCAGAGCGCGTCGACCCGGGCCGCACCGACTACACCCTGCGCACCACGCCGAAGATCGTCGGCGGACTGACCCCGGCGTGCCTCGAGCGTGCGGTCGCGCTCTACGGGCTCGTTTGTGACGAGATCGTCGAGGTCTCCTCGCCCGAGCCCGCCGAGCTGGCGAAGTTGCTCGAGAACGTCTTCCGCTCGGTCAACATCGCGCTCGTCAACGAGCTGGCGATGCTCTGCGACCGGATGGGGATCGACATCTGGGAGGTCGTCGACGCCGCGGCGACCAAGCCCTACGGATTCATGCGCTTCGAGCCGGGCCCGGGCATGGGCGGCCACTGCCTGCCGGTCGACCCGTTCTACCTCTCGTGGAAGGCTCGCGAGTACGGCCAGCCGACCGAGTTCATCGAGCTCGCCGGCGAGGTCAACCAGCGGATGCCGGAGTTCTGCGTCGACCGGATCGCCCGCGCGCTCAACGATCACTCCAAGCCGGTGCGGGGATCGAAGGTCGCCATCCTCGGCGTCTCCTACAAGGCTGGCGTCGGCGACCTGCGTGAGTCCCCTGCGCTGACGATCATCAGGCTGCTCGACCGCCAGGGAGCCGTGATCTCCTACCACGACGACTACGTCCCAGAAGTCCCCGAGCTCGGCTACTCCAACGAGCCGTTCGACGCGGTCCTGGCCGATTGCGACGTCGCGGTCATCGTCACGGCCCACCCCGGTCTCGATCTCGAGCGAATCGTCGCGACGGCCCCGCTGGTCGTGGACTTCCGCGGCGTCACCCGCCACATCGAAGCGCCTAATCTGGTGCGACTGTGAGCGAGCGTCGCACAACCGTCGGGGTCGTCGGGCTCGGCTACTGGGGCCCGAACCTGGCGCGTAACTTCGACCGGCTGCCGCAGGCCGAGCTGCGCTGGATCTGCGACGGGTCGGAGGCTTCGCGCGAGCGCTGGGGCCAGGCGTTCCCCGACGCGCGCGTCAGCGCTGATCTCGACGAGCTGCTCGCCGACCCGGAGCTCGACGCAATCGTGATCGCCACGCCGGTGCCGACCCACGCCACGCTCGCCGTCAGGGTGCTCGAGGCCGGCAAGCACTGCTTCGTCGAGAAGCCGCTCGCGCAGTCGGTTGCGGAGGCCGAGCAGGCCGTCGCCGCAGCGCGCGACGCCGGCCGCGTGCTGATGGTCGGCCACCTGCTCGAGTACCACCCCGGCCTGGAGACGCTGAAGGCGATCGCCGACTCCGGCGAGCTCGGCGACATCCACTACATCTACGGCAACCGGCTCAACCTCGGCAAGCTGCGCGCCGAGGAGAACGCGCTCTGGTCGCTCGGCGCCCACGACGTCTCGGTCGTGCTGCGGCTGGCCGGCGGCGAGGAGCCGGTCGAGCTGAGCGCCACCGGCGAGTGCTACATGCAGCCCGGGATCGAGGACGTCGTCTTCGCTTACATGCGCTTCCCGTCCGGCCTTGCGGCCCACCTCCACCTGTCGTGGCTCGACCCGCACAAGGAGCGCCGCTTCACCGTCGTCGGCTCGAAGAAGATGGCGACCTTCGACGACATGGAGCTCGAGCGCAAGCTGACCGTCTACGACAAGGGCTTCGACCAGGACTCGTCCTCCTACGGCGAGTACATCACCCGCTCCGGGGACATCTCCAGCCCGAGCATCCCCAACGACGAGCCGCTGCGGATCGAGTGCGCTCACTTCGTCGACAGCGTCCGCTCCGGCGAGTCGCCGCGCTCGAACGGCGAGAGCGGCTTGCGCGTCGTGCGCGTGCTGGAGGCGCTGCAGCAGTCGCTGGACGAGAGTCGGCGAAGTGTCGGCGCTGTCTGAGTCCGATCGCGCCCCCGGGCTGCTGCTCGGGGCAGGCGTGACGCTGCCCGACGACGTCGAGCTGGGCGGCCATGTGGTGATCCACGCCGGCACGATCGTCGGCGCCGGCGCGCGGCTGCAGGATGGCGCGACGATCGGCAAGCCGCTGGCGCTCGGGGCGCGATCGACGGCTTCGCGGTCGGAGCTGCAGCCGGCGCGGGTCGGGGCCGGCGCGACCGTCTGCGCCGGCGCGGTGGTCGTAGCCGGCTCAACGATCGGCGACGGGGCGATCGTCGGCGACCAGGCCCAGGTCCGCGAGCGTGCCGTGATCGGCGCCGGTTCGGTCGTCGGCCGCGGCTCGGCTGTCGACAATGACGTCACCGTCGGCGAGCGCGTCCGGATTCAGACCGGCTGCTACATCACCGCCTTCTCGACGATCGAGGACGACGTCTTCGTCGCGCCCGGGGTCACGCTGACCAACGACGACACGATGGGCCGCCATGGCCCCGACTACGTACTGCGCGGGGCGACGCTGCGGCGCGCCTGCCGCGTTGGCGGCGGCGCGGTCCTGGTGCCAGGCGTCGAGATCGGCGAGGAGGCGTTCGTCGCCGCCGGCGCCGTCGTGACGGCCGATGTGCCACCGCGGGCGGTTGTCATGGGCGTCCCGGCGCGCGTCGTCCGCGAGGTTCCCGACGAGGACCTGTTGGAGCGCTGGACGTGAGCGCTCGCGGATCGTCGCCGTCGATGGCCCGACTCGACGGGTCTGCCGCGCCATGGGCTTGATTCGCCGTCGACGCCGCGGGCTGCGCGCCGACCGCCTGACGTTCGCGCTCGGAGGCGTCGCGACGACGCTTGCGGGTGCGGTGATCGCCGGCGAGGTCGCGCGCGTCTGGCACCGCGGCTCCGCGCCACTGCCGAAGGACTCCGACGAGCCGTTGCTCGCCGCCGCCGAGGCAGTTGTCGAGACGGCCGCCGTCGCGACCCGCGGCTACCGCGACGTACCGGCACGCGAGAACGCGCTGTTCAACCTCTTCACCTCGTTCGTCACGACCTTCATCACGGTGCGTTCGGTCACGACGCTGCTGCGCGACCGCCGCTCGGTCGGCCCGTTCCGCAACGTGATCGTCGGCCGCCGCCACATCCACCACTACGTCCCCGGCATCCTGCTGACCTTCCTCTCCGGCTCGGCCGCGATCGCCACTCGCCGCGAGGGCCTCGAGTCCTGGCTCGCGATCCCCTTCGGAGCCGGCATGGGCCTCACCCTCGACGAGGCCGCCCTGCTGCTCGAGCTCGACGACGTCTACTGGTCCGAAGAGGGCATCGTCAGCGTCCAGATCGCCCTTGCGGCGACTGCCATGCTCTCCGCCGTCGCCCTTGCCACCCGCTTCCTCCGGCGAGGCGAGCAGCTGGTCTTGGAGCCCTCCGCCTAAGCCGAGGCCGCGGCCGACCGCAGCGGCTCGGCCGCCTCGGTCCAGATGATCTCGTCGCGGGCCGGTCCGACGCCGACGGTGACGACGGGGATGCCGAGCTGCTCCTCGATGAAGTCGAGGTAGCGGCGGGCGTTGGCGGGTAGATCCTCGAGCGAGCGGGCGCCGGTGATGTCCTCGGACCAGCCGGGCAGCTCGACGTAATCGCCGCGCGCCTTGTGGAGGATCGACTGGTGGTAGGGGAAGTCGTCGAAGGCCGCGTCCTCGGCGCCGGTGTAGCGGGTGGCGACGCGGATCGGGTCGATGCCGGTGAGCACGTCGAGCTTGGTGACGACGAGGCCGGTGAGGCTGTTGATCCGCACGGCGTACTTGAGCGCGACGATGTCGAGCCAGCCGCAGCGTCGCGGACGGCCGGTGGTAGTGCCGACCTCGTGGCCAGCCTCGCGGATGCGGTCGCCGAGCTCGTCGTGCAGCTCGGTCGGGAATGGTCCGGCGCCGACGCGCGTGCAGTAGGCCTTGGCGATCCCCCAGACCTCGTCGATCGCCTTCGGCCCGACGCCCGCGCCCGAGCAGGCGGCGCCGGCGACGGTGTTCGAGGAGGTGACGAACGGATAGGTGCCGTGGTCGATGTCGAGCAGCGCGCCCTGGGCGCCCTCGAAGATCACCAGCCTGCCCTCATCGAGGCCCTGCCAGGCGATCGGCGGTGTGTCAGCGATGAACGGCGCGAGCCGCTGGCCGTAGGCGAGGTAGTCCTCGACCATCTGGTGCATGTCGAGCCGCGGATCCTTCTCGAACTGGCGCAGCGTCAGCCCCTTCGGCTCGAGCGCCGCGGCGATCTTCTGCTTGAGGATCTTCTCATCGAGGATGTCCTGAACGCGGATGCCGAGGCGCGCCGCCTTGTCGGCGTAGCAGGGACCGATGCCGCGCTTGGTCGTGCCGATCTCGCGCTTGCCGAGCCGCTGCTCTCCCGCGTGGTCGAGCAGCAGGTGGTAGGGCATGATCAAGTGAGCGTTGGCCGACACCTTGAGGCCGCTGAGGTCGATGTTGCGCTTGCGCAGTCCGTCGATCTCCTCGATCAGCACGCGCGGGTCGACGACGACGCCGTTGCCGATCACGCAGTGGCGGCCCGGGTAGAGGATCCCCGACGGGATCAGGTGGAACTTGAACGTCTCGCCGTCGCGGATGATCGTGTGGCCGGCGTTGTTGCCGCCCTGGAAGCGGATCACCGAATGCGCCTGCTCACCGAGCAGGTCGACGACCTTCCCCTTCCCCTCGTCGCCCCACTGAGCGCCGACTATCACGAGTCCTGGCATGCCGGCCGGAGTCTAAGGCTGCTTAGGCCTGGGCCTCTTGCTGACGCAGGTCGGTTCCCATGATCGGATAGGCGTCGCACATCTCCTGGAGGCGGGAAACCGTCCGCTCGCCGATCTGCTCACGCAGCTCGTCCAGGTCGATGATGTTCGAAGTCACGATGATCGAACGCTCGTCCTGCCACCGCTCGTTGACGATTGAGTAGAGCTGCTCGAGTACCCACTCGGTCTTCTTCTCGACGCCCAGGTCGTCGAGATGCAGGACATCGACTGAGCAGAGCCTTCTGAAGAGGCTCATGTACGAACCGGTCGAAGCGCTGTCGTAGGTGTCCTTGATCTCAGAGAGCAGCCGAGTCACGGGGTAGACGGCGACTGACTTTCCTGCCTTCTCGGCAGCGAGCGAGACGAGCATCGCCAGCGACGTCTTGCCGGTACCGACGTCGCCCATGAACCAGAGGCCTCGGCCGGCCTCGACGTTGCGCTCGATGTCCTCGACGAAGGCGCGCACCGGGCGCAGCACGAACGGGTCGAGGTCGGCGATCGGCTTGCGGTCGAACGACACGCCGCGGAACTTCTTCGGGATGCCGGTCCCCATGCCGCGCGAGATCGCCCTGCCGATCTGACGCTCGCGGCAGTCGCAGGGGATCGTCGTGTTGTCCTCCTGGAGGATCCAGCCGTTGCCCTCGCAGATCCCCAGCGGGCAGCTCGACCGCTCGCGGTGGCGATCCGATGGGTCGGGAACCGGGCGCAGCATCAGGCGACCCCGCCGACCGCGCCCATGCCGTCGCCGACCCGCTCGCGGGCCATGCTGGCGAACTTCGGGTAGTTCGCGAGGAAGGTCAGCTCGACGCTGCCGACCGGTCCGTTGCGGTGCTTGCCGATGATGATCTCAGCGACCCCTGGCTTCTCGGTGGTGTCCGGGTTGTAGTACTCGTCGCGGTAGACGAACATCACCATGTCGGCGTCCTGCTCGATGTTGCCCGACTCACGCAGGTCGGACATCAGCGGCCGCTTGTCGGGCCGCGACTCGACCGCACGCGAGAGCTGGGAGATCGCGATCACCGGGATGTGCAGCTCGCGGGCGAGGATCTTCAGCCCTCGGCTCATCTTGCCGACCTGCTCGACGCGGCCGTCGCGCGGATCCTCGGCGCGCATCAGCTGGAGGTAGTCGATGATCAGCAGCCCGAGCGGGGTGCGCTGGTGCAGCCGGCGTGCCTTGGCGCGCAGCTCGAGCACGCCGAGGTCGCTCGAGTCGTCGATGAACAGCGGCGAGCGAGCGAGCTTCTCGGTCGCCTGCAGCACCTTCGGCCAACGCTCGGCCTTGACCCGCCCCTTGCGCAGCGACTCGCCGTTGATCTTCGCCCGCGAGGCGATGAAGCGCTGCGCGAGCTCGCCCTCGGACATCTCGAGTGAGAACAGCGCGACGGCCTTGCCGTGGTCGACGGCCGCGTTCTCGGCGATGCAGGTCGCGAGCGCCGACTTGCCCATCGCCGGCCTCGCGGCCAGCACGATCAGGTTGCCGGGCTGGAAGCCGCCGGTGATGTCGTCGAGGTCGCGGTAGCCGGAAGGAGTACCGGTCAGGCTCTGGCCCTCCTTGGAGAGCCGCTCGAGCTTGTCGATCTCCTCGTGGAGGACGTCCTCGATCGTTCGCAGTTGCGACGAGTCGTGGTCGTGGCCGGCGCGGAAGATCGCCTGCTCGGCCTGCTCGACCAGTGAGCGTGGGTCGCTGCCGTCGGTCGCGACCTTGTCCTGGATCTCGCGCGCCGCGCCGAGCAGCCGGCGCAGCATCGCGTGGTCGCGGACGATTCGCGCGTAGTCGCGCACCGCGCCCGCGGCCGGCACCATCGTCGGCAGCGAATGGATGTAAGCCGCCCCGCCGGCCTCGTCGAGCTTGCCCTCGCGCTTGAGGTCGTCGCAGACCGTGATCGCGTCGACCGCCTCGGGCTCCGCCTTCTCCTTCAGGCGCATCATCGCCCGGAAGATCAGCTGGTGGCGCGGCCGGTAGAAGTCGTCCGCCGTCAGCCGCAGGTCGACGAAGATCTGGTCGAGCGCCTGCTCGGTCAGCAGGATCGTGCCGAGGACCGCGACCTCCGCCTCGTCGTTCTGCGGCGGGACGCCGGCACCCGCCTCCGGGGGCACGGAGATAGCCATCAGCGACCTGCCCTAGAGAGAGAGCTGGTTACTGCTGGCCCGTAACGATGGTCTTGACGTCGGCAAACACGCCGTCGTTGACCTCGACGCGCACCATGTGCGTGCCGGTGAACTTGATCGGCTCGTCGATGAAGATGCTGCGCTTGTCGACCTTGATGCCGCGCGCCTGCTTGATCGCCTTGGCGATCTCCTGCGGGGTCACGGAGCCGAACAGACGGCCGTCGTCGCCGGACTGCTGCGAGATCGTGAGCACGGTCTTGCGCAGCAACGCGGCGTTCTCCTCGGCGCGCTCGACCTTCTCGCGCGCCTCGCGCTCCGCCGTCGCGATCCGCTGCTTCGCCGCCGCCATCGCACCAGGGGTAGCGATCTCCGCGAGCTTGCGCGGAGCGAGGTAGTTGCGCAGATAACCCGAGGATACGTCGATCACGTCGCCGCGCTCGCCGAGGGTCTCTACGTCTTGAAGCAGGATCGCCTGAGCCATAAGAAGTGGGCATGCTACAGACGATCCTGCCGTCGGGCCGTTAGAACGGGATGTCGTCGTCTGACGCGCCGCCGCCACCGGTCGGTGCGGCCTGGAAGTCGGAGGTGTCCGCCGGGACGTCCGACTGGGGCGTGAAGCGCTGGCCGTTGCCTCCGCCGCCCTCCTCGCCGCGACCGCCGAGGAACTGCACCGAGTCGGCGATGATGTCGATCGACTGGCGCTTGTTGCCCTCCTTGTCCTGCCACTCGCGCCACTCGAGACGGCCGTCGACCGCAACCGGTCGACCCTTCTCGAGGTACTGCGCGGCGCTCTCGCCCTGGCGTCCCCAGATCGTCACGTCGAAGTAGTTGGGCTTGTCGACCCACTCGCCGGACGCGTCCTTGCGCCGTGTGTTGCACGCCACCCGCAGGCTGCACACCGAAGTTCCACTCGGCGTGCTGCGCAGCTCTGGGTCGCGCGTGAGGTTGCCCGTGAGGACGACCCGATTGATGTTGGTGGCTGCCATCTGAAGGCTCCCTTTGTCTGGACAATCAGCCGAACGACCGAGGGTAGTCGGGTCCCCGGCGAGATTGGGCGAGCCTTCCCGCTCTACCCGCGTTTTTTCGGTCTGAAGAAGCGCTTCCGTAGCGGAAGCGGCGTAACCCGTTACTCAGCGTCGACGGGCTCGGGCGCCGCATCTGCGGCGGCACGGGCCGCGACGCGGCCCTCCGGCTCGTCGGCACGGCCACCGGCGCGAACCGGCTCGGGCTTCGGCGGCACGGGCGGACCGCCCGGCTTCTGACGGATGATCCGGAAGCGCAGGACGCCGTCCATGATCCGCAGGCTGCTGTTCAGCCGGTCGAGGAGGTCGTTGCCGCCCTCGAACTGGAGCAGCTTGTAGTCCGCCTCGGGACGATGGTCGATCTCGAAGGTCAGCCGCCGGTTGCCCCAGTCGTGGACCTCGCCGAGGCTGCCCGCCTCGCCGATCATCCCCTGCACCTCGGCAAGGATCTCCTGCCGCCGCTCCTCTGGAGCAGCCGCGTCCAACAGCAGCATCAAGTCGTATAGGTGAGCCATCGAGCGCGGCACCATAGCAGCGCAAAGCCGAAATTCCCGCTTCCAGGGGGCGAACTTCCACCGCACGGCCCTTACATAGGACGTGCAATCAAACCGAACCCCACCGCCCCTCCACACCCGCATCCGCTGGACCAACCTCGCCCGTCTCGCGATCCTCGCCGCCGCCGTCCTCCTGATCGCCACCGGCCCCGACTCCTGTCAGACGGACCCGCCAGACCCACCGTTCACCCCACCGCCAACCTTCCCTGCCGCGCCAGAGGAGCCCATGGCGACAGCTCCCGAACCAAGGCTCGGCGCGAAGCGGCGCATCCCCGCACGGCCACCGGCAAAGAAGCATCGGCTCCGGAAAGCGAAACCCCGCCGGCTGCGCCCAGTCGTGCCGGCGCCTGTCGCGCAACCTCTAGCTCCGCCCGTCGCTCCTCCAGTCTCGCCCGCGCCCGCCACCCCTGCCACAGGCGAGTTCACGCCCGACCCGTAGCTACGAGACGACCGGCTCGGCTCCCTGCGACTTGGCCTCGATGTCGGCGAGCTGGTCGTCGACCCAGTCGCCCGGGTCGCGGGCGGTCACGATGCGCTTCAGCCCCTCGGCCCGCCGGGCGCGCTCCTTGGCGGACATCGTCAGCGCGCTGTGGATCGCGTCTGCCTGCTCTTGGACGTCGAACGGGTTGACCGACAGGGCGAACTCGGCCAGCTCCTCGTGGGCGCCGGTGTTCTCGGAGAGCAGCGAGACGCCGTGGCGCTCGTTGACCAAAGGCCCCTCCTTGGCGATCAGGTTCATGCCGTCGAACATCGCGTTGACCATCAGCAGGTCGTAGTGCTTGTAGGCGGCGATCGCCTCCTCGAGGTTCTCGCGCAGGCGGAGGTCGATCGGCATCCAGTCGGTGGTGCCGTGGCGATGGTTGACGAGCGCCACGAGCGCCTCGATCCGCTCGAGGTACTCGGCGTACTGGGGCACGTCCTGGCGCGACGGGATCAGGTGGGCGATGAAGGTGACCTTCTCGCGGAACTCCGGGTGCTGATCGAGGAAGAGGTCGAAGGCCGAGAAGCCGCGCAGGATGTTCTTCGACAGGTCGGCGCGGTCGACGCGCAGGATCAGGTGCTCGCGCCGGCGGCGCAGGATCTCGCGCTCGTACTCGTGGACGGCCGGCCGCTGCGCGGTCCGCTTGAAGGTGTCGGCCGAGATCGGCAGCGGGTAGGCGCGGACCCAGACGTCACGGCCGTTGAAGTGGACGACGCCCGCGCGCTCGTCGACGTCGAGATCGAACAGCTCGCGGCAGCAGAGCAGGAAGTTGCGCCGGTAGGCACGCGTGTGGAAGGCGACGATGTCGTTGGCGAGGATGCCCTCGAAGATGTCCTCGCGCATGTCGCGCGGCAGCACTCGCCAGGCGTCGGGCTGGGTCCACGGGATGTGGACGAAGTGGTGCAGGAAGACGTCGGGGCGCGCCTCGCGGATGAACTTCGGCGCGGCGTAGAGGTGGTAGTCGTGGAGCATCACGACGGGCTTCTCCGCGCCTTCGATCTCGTCGAGCACCGCGTCGGCGATGTCGCGGTTGACCGTCAGGTAGCCGTGCTCGTAGGACTCGATCTCCCAGCGGCCGACGTCGGGAGCGTTCGAGAGGTCCCAGAGGTAGTGCTGGATGAACCACAGCATCGGGTTCGCGATGACGTTGTAGAAGCGATCGTAGGCCTCGGCCTCGGAGGCGACCAGGCGCACGCGGTAGGTGACGCCCTCGATCTCTACCGGGAAGCTCTTGCTGCCGTTCTGCGCGGCCATTTCGGCGTCCTCCTCGGACATCGCCGAGGCGACCCAGAGCGCGTCGCGGTGATGGACGAGGCCGGTCAGCGCCGTAACGAGGCCCCCACCGCCACGGCTGGCGACGAGCTCGCCGTCGTCGTCGCGGGCGAAGGTCGCCGGCCCGCGGTTCGACACCAGGACGAGCTTCGGGTCCGCCGGGGTCATCGGTCAGGCCGCGAATCGCTTGACGAGCACGGCGCGCCCGCCTTCGAACTCGAACTCGTCGACGGTTGCCTCGACGATCGCGCGCGACACCTCATGCTCCTCGGCGGGATGGTCGATGGGCTCGCCGTCGAGCTTCATCTCGATCCGGTCGTCGTGCAGGCGGAACTCGAACCCGACCACCGCATCGGGGTTGCTGCCGTTGCCGACATAGTCGGAGGCAGCCTCGGTGATCGCCAGCTTGAGGTCGGCGACCTCGGCGTGCTCGAGCGGGGTCAGCCGGCACATCGCCGACAGCGCGAGGCGGGCGAGGACGAGGTAGTCGGGCCGTGCCGGCACGGAAAGGTGGACATCGCGACTCTGCAGGCTCTGCGGCGGCACGTCCCCTCAACCTACCCGGAAAGGGCGTTTGCGATCCCTCCGCGCATCAGTGCCGTGCTTCGGGCAGCTCGAGCGTGAAGGCGGCGCCCTCCCCGTTGGAGCTCGCCCGCAGCGATCCGCCCATCCGTCCCGCCAGCTCGCGCGCGATCGCCAGCCCGAGCCCGGCGCCCTGACTCTCGCCGCCGGTCACGAAGCGGTCGAACACCGGCTTGTCGGCCGGCAGCCCCGGTCCCTCGTCGGCGATCGTGATCGCGGCGCCGGCGGAGTCGCTGCCGGCACCGACCCGCACGGTTGTGCCGGGCGGCGTGTGGCGCAGCGCGTTGTCGAGCAGGATGCGGACGATCTGGACGACGCGCTCGCGGTCGCAGCGTGCCGCCACCCCATCCGCGGGCAGCTGGAGTTGCAGATCGGTGCTGTGCTCGGCCATCGCCGGCTTGAACTCGCCGGCGACCATCGCGGCGACCTCGGCGAGATCGACTGTGTCGATGTCGAGCGCGAGTGACCCGCTGTCGAGTCGCGACAGGTCGAGCAGGTCGACGGCGAGCTTCTGCAGCCGCTCGACCTGCTGGGCGATCTCGTCGAGGAAGTCCCGCCGCTCGGCCTCGTCGAGGTCCTCGTCGCGCAGCAGCTCGACGAAGCCGCCGAGCGAGAAGATCGGCGTGCGCAGCTCGTGGGAGGCGGTTGCGACGAACTCGCGCCGGGCGATGTCGACCCGCCGCAGCTGCTCCTGCATCGCGTTGAAGGCGCGCGTCAGCTCGCCTAGCTCGTCCTCGGAGCTGTCGACCAGCGGCTCGACGTAGTGGCCGGCCGCGACGTCCTCGGCCGCAACCTCGAGCCGCCGCACCCGCCGCGCCAGCGTCTGAGCCACGACTCCACCGCCGACCAGCGCCAGCAGCAGCGCGATCGCGCCGCCGATCAGCATCCGGCTGCGCACGAAGGCGACGGTGTCGGTGACGTCCTCGAACGGTCGCGAGTAGAGGACGACCCGCGACGGCTGGCCCTCGAAGATCAGCGGTTGGGCGACTTGGCCGAGCTGATCGCCGCGAAAGCGCAACTCGCCGAAGGCGAGGTCTCCGTCGCGCACAGCCGCACGTGCGAGCGGCTTGTTGATCGGCACGTCGCGCTCCTCGCGCGAGTCACTGATCGGGTAGAAGTCGTCGGGCCCGCGGCCGAGCGCCTTCTGGATCCCGAGCAGCGTGATCCGCGCGTCGACGGCGTTGGCGATGTTGGTGACGCGGCGATCCAGCTGCGGCGCCGTGATGTCGGGGTCGCGCGTCAGCGAGTCGAAGCGAGCCTGGGTGCCCTCGGCGACGCGCGCGAGCTCCTCGAACTTCTGGTCGCGCAGGTTCTGCTCGAGCTCGGGGACGACGAGGAAGTAGAGGACGCCGAAGGCCGCGGCGGTGACTCCAAAGAACAGCAACGTCAGCTTGTCGCGCAGCGAGCGCCCGCGCGGCGGTCGCGAGCGCCGGCTGCTCATCGGCGGTCGCGGAAGCGGTAGCCGACGCCGCGCATCGTCTGGACGAGCTCCGGGGTCTTGGGATCGCGCTCGAGCTTCTCGCGCAGGTGGCGGATGTGGACGTCGACGGTGCGCGGATCGCGGTAGGCGGAGTCGCCCCAGACCCGCTCGAGCAGCGTCGCGCGGCTGTAGACGCGGCCGGGGTTGCGCGCCAGCGCCGCGAGGATCTCGAACTCGACGTAGGTCAGCCGTACCGGCTCGCCGTCGATCTTCACCTCACGGCGGTCGAAGTCGATCAGCAGCTCGCCGTCTTCGAGCGCCTCCTGTGCGGGCTCCTCGACGCGGGCGAGTTGCGAGCGGCGCAGCACCGCCTTCACGCGACTGCGGAACTCGCGCATCGAGAACGGCTTGGTGATGTAGTCGTCGGCGCCGATCTCGAGCCCGAGCACCTTGTCGATCTCCTCGACCTTCGCGGTCAGCATGATGATCGGAACCGAGCTGGTGGCACGCACCTGGCGGCAGACCTCGAAGCCGTCGATCTTCGGCAACGTCAGGTCGAGCACGATCAGGTCGAAGCTGCTGTCGGCGACGCGATCGAGCGCCGCGCGGCCGTCGAGCGCGGCGACCACCTCGTAGCCGTCCTTGCGCAGCGCCGACGACAGCAGCTTCTGGACGGAGTGCTCGTCGTCGACGAGGAGGATGCGGGGAGCCTGCTGAGCCATCTGGATTGCGCCGGTGCAGCGGAGCACCGGCGCCTGCGCGAGATTGTAGGTTGCGTCGGACGTGAGGAAGCGGCCTTGATCGAGCCCCGGATCTACCGGGCGGCCTTCGTGCCGGCACTGCTAGCGGTCGTACTCGTGATGTTCTCGCTCGAGAGTCGGCCGCGTCCGGTGCCCCAGGGACTGGCCGCGGACGTGTTGTTCGAGGGCGAGCAGGCGGCTGCGGAGGCGCGCCGGATCGCATCCGAGCACCCGGATCGGGTCGCCGGCACACCTGGCGATCGCGCCGTCGCGGCCGAGGTCGGCGAGGCGTTCAGCGGTAGCGGCTTCACCGTCGAGCAGCAGCGCTTCGACCATGACGGCGACGAGCTCGTCAACGTGATCGGTCGCCGAGCGGGCCGCTCGCGCCAGCAGGTGGTGGTGATCGCCGCTCGCGACGCGACGGGTGTGCCGGACGCCGCGGGCAGCGCCGCCGACACGGCCGCGCTGGTCGAGATCGCACGCGTCTTCGAGGGCCGCCCTTCGCGCAAGACGCTGATCCTCGCGTCGGTCGACGGTTCGACGCTCGGCGACGTCGGGACGACCAAGCTGCTCGACGAGATCGACGGGCCGGAGCTCGTCGACGGGGTGCTGGTGGTCTCGGGCCTCGGAGCTAGCGGCGACGAGCCGCCGTCGATCGTGCCGTGGGGCAACGACACGACGCTCGCTGGGATCGGTCTCCAGCGGACGGTCGCGGAGTCGCTGCGCCAAGAGGTCGAGCCGCCGGCCGCACCGGCAAGTCCGGCGGGTCAACTCGCCCGGCTTGCGTTCCCGCTCGGGATCGGCGGTCAGGGAGTGCTCCTGCCGCAGGGCTACGACGCGGTGCGGATCTCCGGCGACGGCGAGCTCTCCGACACTCCCGCCGGCGAGCCGATCGACGAGGAGCGTCTCGGCGGCCTCGGGCGCGCGGTGCTGCGGACGGTCACGGCGCTCGACCAGGGATCGAAGCCAGACCACGGGCCGCGCACCTACCTGACGATCGCCGGCCAGGTGATGCCGGGCTGGGTGCTGGCGGTGCTCGCTGGAACTCTGATCCTGCCGGCGTTGGCGGCGGGCATCGATGCCTTCGCGCGCGCCCGTCGTCGACGCGCTCCGGTCGGGCCGTGGCTGTCGTGGATCGGGCTTGGCGCGGTGCCGCTGTTCGTCGGCTACGGAGTCGCGCGGCTGCTGGCGCTGTTCGGCGCGACGCCCGACCCGCCGCCGGCCCCGGTCGCCCCCGACCTCTATCCGGTCGACGGAGCGGCGCTCGCCGTTCTGGCCGTGACGATCGCGGCGGTCGTGCTGAGCTGGATCGGCTTGCGGAGATTCGGCGGCCCGACCGCGCGTGGACTCGACGAGGCGGCTGGTTCGGGCGCCGGGGTCGCGGTCACGCTCGTCTTGAGCGTCGCCGCGCTGGCGCTGTGGCTGGTCGATCCGTTCGCCGCGCTCGTCGCGGTGCCGGCGGTCCACTGCTGGATGCTCGCGACGCTGATCGATCCGCCGCCCGCGCGGCGCGTGCGGATCGGCCTGCTCGCGGCCGGGCTGGTGCTGCCGGTGCTGTTGGCGGTCTACCAGCTGTTCGTGCTGGGCGTGAACCCGCTCGGTGGCGCCTGGTACCTGCTGCTGCTCGTGCTCGGTGGCCAGGTCGGTCTCGGCATGGTGGCCGTCGCGGCGCTGTTCGTGGCGGTCTTCGCGCTCGTGGTCCGGATCGTTCGCCGCAACGGCGATGCGACACCTGCGACGCCAGGTGTGCCGGTGCCGCCGAGCACCCGTGGACCGCTCAGCTATGCGGGTCCGGGGTCGCTCGGTGGCACCGACAGCGCGCTGCGACGCTGACCGCGCCCCGAGATACCCGTCCACCAAAATGGCCGAACTCTCAGCTTCGGTTTACCCGTAGCCGATCACATGGCCATGAGCAAGGACCTACGACGCAGACTCGCCAAGGGCGAGTACAAGGTCGATGCCGACGCGGTCGCGCTGGCGATGCTCACCCGTGCACGTGCGCTGCGGATCGCCCGCCGCGGATCTAACTGCTCACAGGTGCTCGTAGCCCCGGATCGCATCGAGATTCGCCGCATCGGGCCCCGTGAACCGCAGCCCTTCCCCATCCAGCGCGCGTCCTAGCCGAGTCAGCGGCACGTCGACCGTCGCGGACGCTGTCTCCCAGCGCTCGCCCGGGATCGTGAACAGCAGCTCGTAGTCCTCGCCTGCGCCGATCGTCAGCTCGCGTGGGTCGCCCCCGGCCAGAGCGGCGGCCTCGGCGACGCCCGCGGCGAGCGGCAGCGCCTCGGGGTCGATCTCCAGCGCGACGCCGCTAGCCGCCGCGAGGTGACGCCCGTCGGTCGCAAGCCCGTCGCTCAGGTCGATCATCGCCGTCGCGCCCGCAAGCGCCAGCGCGCGGCCGGCCGCGAGGCGTGGTTGTGGCCTGCGGTGGCACGCCACCGCTGCGCTGGCCGTCGCGGGATCGACCGCCGGTGCTCCCTCGCCGCGCGGCGAGGTCAGCAGGGCGAGGCCGGCCCCGGAGCCGCCGAGCGTGCCGGTCACGCCGACGACGTCGCCCGGTCTGGCGCCGTCGCGTCCCACCAGCTCGTTGGCCGCGTCCGCCCAGCCGGTCACCGAGACGGCGATGGTCAGGGCGTCGGCGCGAACGACGTCACCGCCGGCGATCGTCGTGCCGGTCGCCTCGGCGAGCTCGGCCATTCCGCGCGCCAACTCGAGCGCCTCGCTGTCCGCGAAGCCGGCCGGTAGCGCCAGCGACACGTAGGCCTCGCCCGCCTCCGCGCCCATCGCGGCGATGTCGGACAACGCGGCGGCGAGCGCCTTGTGGCCGATGTCGGCCGGCGTGCTGGTCGACAGGTGGAAGTGCACGCCCTCGGCAACCGTGTCGATCGATGTGACGGCGAATGGCCGCGCACGCACGACCGCCGCGTCGTCCCCGCTGGCGCGGACCACGCGCTCGCCGGGTGCGCCGAGCGCACGCTGGATCGCGGCGATCAGCTCGAGCTCGGCCACCTAGAGGCCCTAAGGCGTCTGGACCCCGCCGCCCTGTGGCGTGGGGGTCGGTGCCGGCGTGGGAGCTGGCGTGGGCGTCGGCGGCGGAGCTTGGACGTCGGGCTCGCCCTGTGGCTGACCCTCGTAGGCGCCCGAGTTCTCGTCGCCGGTTCCGCCGTCCTCGGTGTAGGTGTCGTCGTCGGTCGAGTAGTCGTAGTCGCCGCTGTCGTAGTAGTCGTCGCCGCCCGACCCGCCGCCGGTCGCGTACTTGCCCGTGCCCGCCGACAGCTCCGCCGGCTCCTCGGGTTGCGGGAAGTCGTCGCAGTCCTCGCCGTGGGCGGGCAGCATGAAGGCGTGCCAGACCGGCGCGGCGTAGGTGCCGCCCTGGGCGCCCGGCATCGCGATGCCGGCATCGGGGTAGCCGACCCAGACGGCCGTCGAGAGGTGCGGCGTGTAGCCGACGAACCAGGCGTCCTTGCCCTCGTCGGTCGTGCCGGTCTTGCCGGCGGCCGGGCAGCCGTAGCCGGCGGCGGTGCCGGTGCCCGACTGGACGTTCATCTCGAGGATCCGCGTCACCTCGTAGGCCTGGCCGTCGGTCAGGACGCGCTTGCCCTCTGAGCTCGCGAGGTCCTCGCTCTTGCCGTCGGGGAAGACGACCTTCGCGATCGCCGTCGGACGGTGACGGACGCCGCCCGCCGCCAGCGTCGCGTAGGCGCCGGCCATCTCGAGCGGGGTCACGCCGAGCCGCAGGCCGCCGAGGCCCTCGGCCGGGTAGCAGTCGAGCTTCGTCGTGATGCCGAGCATCTTCGCCGTCTTGCAGACGTTCTCGGGGCCGACGTCGAGGATCAGCTGGGCGTAGACCGAGTTGTCCGAGGACAGCGTCGCGCGCGTCAGGGTCTCCGAGCCGGCGTAGGTGTTGCCGAACGTCTTTACGTCCCAGTGGCCGTAGGTCGGGTCGTCGATGCTCAGCGGCTTGCTGACGTAGCTCGTCGAGTCGGGGTCGATCCCCTGGCGGACCGCCGTCGTCAGCACCATCGTCTTGAACGCCGATCCGGGCTGGCGGTGGGCCTGGGCGGCCAGGTTGAAGGTGCGGTCCTGGTAGGTCCCGCTCGATGCCATCGCCTTGATCTCGCCGTTCGCCGGGTCGATCGAGACCATCGCCGAGCCGGGACCGGCCGGATCGGCGTAGTAGGAGTTGATCGCCTCGCGCGCGACGTCCTGCATCTTCGGGTTGATCGTCGTGTGGACCTTCAGCCCGCCGCGGCGGTAGACGCCGACGCCGTAGCGCTCGATCAGCTGCTCCTGGACGTAGTCGAAGAAGTAGGGCTCGCGGCGCTGCGTGTAGCGCGTCCCCTGCTTGACGGCGAGCGACTCGCCCTGCGCCGTCACGCTCGCGGCGCGTGTGATGTAGCCGTGGTCGGCCATCGCCTCGAGCACCTCGTTGCGGCGCACGATCGCTGCGCGCGCGTTCTGGAACGGGTTGTACTGCGACGGCGCCTGCGGTAGGCCGGCGAGCGTCGCCGACTCGGCCAGCGTCAGCTCGCCAGCGTGCTTGTCGAAGAAGGTCTCGGCGGCTGCCTCGACGCCGATCGCCGTACGTCCGCCGACCGTCCCGTACGGGACGTCGTTGAGGTAGTTCTGCAGGATCCACTTCTTCGAGCGCTCCTGCTCGAGCTCGCTCGCCAGCTTCGCCTCGCGGATCTTGCGCTCGATGTTGCGCTGCGGGTCGTCGATGTAGAGCGCGCGCACGAGCTGCTGGGTGATCGTCGAGCCGCCCTGCAGGCTCTTGCCCGACTCGAGGTTCTTGATCCCGGCGCGGACGATCGCCCCGTAGTCGACGCCGCCGTGCTTGTAGAAGTTCGCGTCCTCGATCGCGACGGTTGCGTCGCGCAGGTCGGCCGGCATCTGGTCCCAGTCGATCGGCGTGCGGATCTCGTCCGACTGGACGTAGCCGAGCCGCGAGCCGTCGGCGGCGTAGATGACGCTGCTCTCGCCCTTGTCGTTCGGCTTCAGCTCGTCGAGCGCGGGCGCCGAGGCGGCGATCGCGATCACGTAGCCGGCGACCGACATCGCGGCGATCGCGGCGATCACGCCGACGACCGTCAAGCCGACGAAGAGCGGCTTTCCACGGGTCGCGCGGCGTCGACGCTGCTTGCGTTGGCGATAGGTCATGAGAGGGACCGGCCGGACGGCCGACGTTCTAGCTTAGTGCGTCGGTTCTCAGCCGGCGAAGGCTTTCCTGCCTGAGCTCCGCCGCGACCTTGCCGCGCTCTGGAGCGGTAGGCGCCCAACTGCTCACCGTGAGGCGAATTCCGTCGCTGGTGATCTCGGCGATTCGCGCCTCGACCTCGTCGTGTGCGAGCAGGCTGAGCGCACGGTCCGCGTCGCCATCTGGAGGTAGCCACACGTCTACTACGACCTTGACGCGCGGGTCGATCACGGTGTGGTTGACGATCGACGACTGGGCGAGCCGGTCGTTCGGCACGACGAGCCGGCGGCCGTCGTCGCAGCGGATCGACGTGTAGGAGAGCTTGATGTCCTCGACCTCGCCGGTCTCGTCCTCGAAGGTGACGAGGTCGCCGACGCGGATCGGCTGCGCGATCGCGAGCGAGATCCCGGCAATCGAGTTGGCGAGCGTCTGACGGGCCGCGAAGCCGACGACCAGGCCGAGCAACGCTGAGGACGCGAGCACACCGGCCGCGACGCGCTTGACCGATGGGAACTGCGCCATCGCGAGCGCGACGCCGATCACCAGGATCGTCACGAAGACGAGCCGGCGGATCAGTCGGAGGCGAGTGTCGACGGTCGGCGACAGCTCGCCGTCCCGGCTCATCCGCAGGGCCGCCTTGTGGGCGTGGCGGTTGAGCGTCCGGTCGACGATCTCGGCGATAGCGAACGCCGCGAGCACGGTGAGGACGGCGGTCAGCTCGTTGCGGTGTTCCGCTACGAACGACGCAGCCATGGGAGCATCCGGCATCGGCATGACGCAGGAGGCTACCCAGGCTGTAGGAGCGCAGCGCCCACTGGCGGGTGTCGTCGCGCGCGTACGCGCGAGCGAGGCGGTGCGAATGGCGTGGCGTGCATTCGCCTGGTCGCGGCTGGCGATCCTGCTGGTCGCGATCTTCGCCGCGCTGTCGGCAGGTGTCGCAACCCAGCGCAACGCCGCGAAGTTCGACCTGCCGGCGGTCACGTCGCCGCTCGGCGGCTTCGGCGACGTGGTCGTCGAGCCGCTCGCGCACTGGGATGCCGTCTGGTACCTGACGATCGCCAACCAGGGTTACGACGGCGCCGACTCGCCACGCCACGCCTTCTTCCCGCTCTACCCGTTGTTGGCGCGTGGGCTCGGCGAGTTGGGTGGCGGCAGCGAGGGGGCGGTGCTGATCGCCGCCTACGCGGTGTCGCTGGTCGCCTTCTTCGCGGCGCTGGTGCTGCTCTACCGCTTGACGGCCTTCGAGTTAGGGCGTCGTGCCGCCTGGCCGACGCTCCTGCTGCTCTGCGTCTTCCCAGCGTCGCTGTACTTCGGCGCGCCCTACTCGGAGAGCCTGTTCCTGCTCTGCTCGGTTGGCGCCTTCTATGCGGCGCGGACCGGGAACTGGATGTGGGCGGGTGTCGCGGCGGCTGGCGCCTCGGCCACGCGCAGCGCGGGCATCCTGCTGCTGTTGCCGCTGGCGGTCGTCTACTTCCAGCAGCATGGACGGCGCGTCCGTCCCGATGTGCTCTGGCTCGCGCTCGCCCCTGTAGGGCTGGTCGCCTACGCGGCCTACCTCGGCCTGACCTACGGCGACCCGCTGTCTTTCTCGCACGTCCAGGGGTTCTGGAACCGCGACTTCGCCGGACCGCTGGTCGGCGCCTGGGACGGCGCCGGCGCGGCCTACGACGGCGTCCGCCAGCTGCTCTCGGGCAGCCGCGACGTCGCCTACTTCGAGCAGTCGGCCGGCGACCCGTTCCGCGTCGCGGCTCAGAACATCGCGCTGTTCGGCTTCCTCTGCTTCGCGCTCGTCGGCGCGGTGGGCGTGCTGCGGCGGCTGCCGTTCGCCTACGGCCTCTACGTCGTCACGGCGCTGATGCTGCCGCTCTCGTATCCGGTGTCCGCGCAGCCGCTGATGTCGCTGCCGCGCTTCATCGCAGTGCTGTTCCCGCTTTTCATGTGGCTCGGCCTGATCTGCGAGGAGCGCCGGATGACCGATCGCGTGGCGATCGCCTCGGCAGTCGTGCTCGGCCTGTTCGTCACCCAGTTCGCGACCTGGCAGTGGGTGGCGTGATGGCCCGGACGCGCGCAGTCCTGCTCGATGCGCTCGGCACGCTGGTCGAGCTCGACGACCCGGCGCCACGGCTGCGCGCCGCGCTGTTGGAGCGGTCCGGAGTCGACGTCGGGATCGAGGCGGCCGGTCGCGGCTTCGGCGCGGAGATCGGCTACTACCTCGCCAACCAGATGCGCGGTCGCGACCGCGCCGGCCTGGAGAAGCTGCGCGACGACTGCGCGACGGCGATGCGCGACGCGATCGGGCGTGACGAGCTCGACCACGCCACCGTCCGCGCCGCGATGCTCGAGGCGCTCGCGTTCAGGACCTTCCCCGACGTGCTGCCGGCGTTGCGCGAGCTGCGCGACCGTGGGCTGCGGCTGGTCGTCGTCAGCAACTGGGACTGCTCGCTGCACGAGTGGCTCGACCGCGCCGGGATCGGCGAGCTGATCGACGGCGCGGCCTCCTCGGCGGTCGTCGGCGAGGCGAAGCCCGCGCCGGCGGTCTTCGAGGCGGGCCTGCGGCTGGCCGGCTGCGACGCCGCTGAGGCGCTGTTCGTCGGCGACTCGGTCGAGAACGACGTGCTCGGCGCGCGCGCCGCCGGGCTGCGCGCGGTGCTCGTACAGCGCGCGGGCGATCCGCCGCTCGGCGTCGAGACGGTGAGCTCGCTCGGCGAGCTGTCCGCCATAGTCTGAGCGTATGGAGCAGGTCCCTCCGCCGGCCGACCCGGCCTTCCCGGTCGGCGAACCGGTCGACGTCGAGCCGCAGCCCAACTGGCCGCCGTGGTTCGCGTTCGTCGGTTTCGTCGCGGCGCTCGTCTGCACGTCGATCGCGGCGCTGATCGTCTTCACGATCGCCGGCGTCGATCCCACTGACGACTCGCCTGTCACCACCGTCGTCGCGACCCTGCTCCAAGGCGCGTTCTTCGTCGGCGTGGCGCTCGTGCTGGCGCGTTCGATCGCGCCGCCGCGCCCCTGGCACTTCGGCCTGCGCCAGGCGCCACTCTGGCGTACGATCGGCTGGGCGGCGCTCGGGATGCTCGCCTTCTACGTGCTGACCGCCACCTACGCGGCGATCGTCGACCCGCAGGCCGAGCAGGACGTCACCGAGAGCCTGGGCGCCGACAGCGGGACGCTCGGCATGATCGCCGCCGGAACGATGGTGATCGTCGTCGCCCCGTTCGTCGAGGAGTTCTTCTTCCGCGGCTTCTTCTACCGCGCGCTGCGCACCCGCTATCCGATCGTCGTGGCGGCTCTGGTCGACGGGGCGATCTTCGGCCTGATCCACTTCGGCTTCGACGGCGCCGACGGGCTGCTGATCCTGCCGCCGCTCGCCTTCCTCGGCATCATCTTCTGCCTCGTCTACGAGAAGACGAAATCGCTCTGGGCGGTCGTGGGGATGCACGCCTTCAACAACACGATCGCCTTCTCGGCGCAGGTCGACGACGGCTGGAAGATCGGGGTCGTAGCGGGCCCGCTGATGTTCCTGGCCTGTGTCCTGGTGCCGCGGCTGATGCCCGACGGGCCATCGCCGCTGCCACCGGGTCCCTCGCGCGTCGGTCCCGAGGCGCAGCTATCTTTGCCTCTTCAATGAAGCTCTTCATCTCATCCGCAGCCGTCCTGTTCGCTATCGCGGTCCCCGCTGGCCAAGCCGTCGCCGCTGACGCCGAGTCGGCGATGAGCCTTCCGGCGCCGACCGTGACCACTCCGGCGCCGCCTCCGCCACCGGACGCGACGCCGAAGAAGCCGAAGGCCGGCAAGGCGACGCTCGAGATCGAGGACGGGATCGCGACGAGCAAGCTGCGCTACGTGGCGCGCGGCGATCGGATCGAGATCGACGCGAGTGTGCGCCCCTTCGTCGCCGATCAGGTTGCTGTGCTCGTGGTGCGCCGCTCCGGCAAGGTCGTCGACAAGCAGCGCGCCCATGTCAGGCGCGGAAAGCGCGGGACCGGCAAGGTCTCGTTCAACTTCAAGCCGCGCCGCAAGGGGGTCTACAAAGTCCAGATCCACCATGCGGTGACCGACGGGCAGCTCGCCTTCCGCACGCGTGCGGCGCGCTTCAAGGCGGTCGTGCTGAGCGCCGGCGAGGGCAAGCGCGGCACCGACGTCCTGCTGCTCCAGCGCGGCCTCTACAACCTCGGCTTCGCCGTGCCGGTCACCGGCTACTACGACGCCGCCACCTCGCGCGCCGTGCTCGCCTTCCGCAAGACCAACGGCCAGGCGCGCACCGGCTATGCCAGCTCGACCGTCTTCAAGATGGTCCTGAAGGGCGAGGGCGCCTTCAAGCCGCGCTTCGACGGCCCGGGTCGCAAGCACGTCGAGTTCGACTGGTCACGGCAAGTGCTGGCGCTGATGGAGAACGGCAAGCCGAAGCGGGTCTACCACTCGTCGTCGGGCAAGCCCTCCACCCCGACGGTGTTCGGCACGTTCCAGTTCTACCGCAAGGAGCCGGGCACCAACTCGCACGGGATGGTCGAGTCGAACTACTTCATCCGCGGCTACGCGATCCACGGCTACGTCTCCGTTCCGGCCTACCCGGCCAGCCACGGCTGCCTCCGCGTCCCGATACCGAACGCGAGTCAGATCGACGCGCAGATCGATATCGGCGAGACGATCTACGTCTACAAGTAGTCCGGCTTGGGGTCCCGCCCCACGCCGGCGGAGGATTGTGCGGGTCCTGACCCCCACAATCCTTCGCTCGAGCGCGTGAGCTACGGCGTGATGCTCGTCGGGGCGGTCTCGGCGGGTGCCGGCGCCTCGACGGCGGCTGGCGCCGCGGAGTCGACCGGGGGTGTCGCGGCGACCGGGTTCGGCACTTCAGTGCCCGTCGTTGGCGGAGGCTCCGGCGCTGGGGCAGGATCGACAGGCGGCTCGGGCACTGGTGGAGCCTCGACGGGCGGCGCGGTGGCTACCGGCGGGGTCGGCGTGGTGGTCGGCGGCGCCTCCGCGACTGGCGCGGGTGCTGGGGTAACCGGCGCTGCGGGCTGCGGGGTCGGTGTGTAGGTCGGCTCTGGAGCAGGCGCCGCCGGGACGGGCGCCGGCGCTGCCGTGACCGGCGCCTCGTACGCCGGATCTGGGGCGGTGTAGGTGGGCTGCGGCGCCTCGTATGCGGGGACTGGCGCCGGTGCCGCAGCGGGCGTGGGTGTCGGCGTTGCCGGCGCGCCTGTCGTCGCGACCGGCTGCGCGCCGGTGGTCGCCACCGGTTGCGCGCTCGCCGCTGGCGAGAGGCCGGTGGTGGCGTGGGCCTGGGCGAGCGTTGTTGCCTTCGCCGTCACGCGGGCGTGGGCGACGTCCTTGCGGATCGAGGCGGTGAGCTTCGCCTTGGCGGCCGCGGCCTTGACCGTCGGTGCGCCGGGGACCGCGCCGCCACCGAGGTACGGCCGCGGGTCGCGGGCTGCGCCGTCGACGCGCGTCTCGAAGTGGAGGTGCGGGCCGGTGCAGTTGCCGGTGCAGCCGACGTAGCCGATCACCTGGCCCTGGTCGACGCGCTGGCCCTGGGAGACCGCGTAGTTGGTCATGTGGGCGTAACACGTCTCGAAGCGGCTCGAGTGCTTGACGCAGACCATGTTCCCGTAGCCGCTCTGGACGCCGGCGAAGCTGACGATCCCGCACTCCGCGGCGCGGATCGGCGCGCCGCTCGGAGCGGCGATGTCGAGGCCCTCGTGGTTGCGGCCCCAGCGCGGACCGAAGCCCGAGGTGACGGTGCCCTTGACGGGCGCGGTCAGTTGCAGCGGGCCGCAGGCGCCGTTGCCTGGCGCGGGTGTGGCGGGCGGGGGTGTCGAGACGGGCTTGGTCTGGGGCGCGGCAGCCACGTCGTCGCTGCCTTCGGTCTCGCCGCCTCCGCCGATGTCGACCTTCGGCTCGCCGAGCGTCTCGGATGGGCCGCCGCCGATGCCCTGCCGCGACTTGCCCGCGACGCGATCGCTGCTTGCGCCGGTCCGCTCGCGCACGATCACCGCCACGTTGCCGTCGGTCGCTCCGGCGGCCGCCGCGGCCTGCTCGAGGCCGAAGAGCGCCGTCCAGGTGACCGGGCCGACGACGCCGTCTACATCCAGTCCATTGCCGGCCTGGAAGTCCGTCACCGCGGCCTGGGTCACCGGCCCGAAGATCCCGTCGACCGGCACGCCGAGCTGGCGCTGGATCTCCGCGACCGCGTCGCCGTGGCTGCCGAGCTTGTAGGCCATCGCGGCCGGCGTCGCGCCGTTGTCGATCGCGCGGCTGGCGGGCGATGCGGCCGCCACGTCCACGCCGCGACCGCCGATCCCGAAGCCCGCCGCTGCGAGCAGACTGCCGGTCGGTCCGGCGACCATCAGCGTGCTCAGCGCCACGGATGCGCGGCGCCGACGGGCGACGGAGCGCCGTACGGCGGGGGCGATCGCGCGGCGGTGCAGCGAACGGTCGAGCGAACGCTGCCAGGGGTCTACCAGGGCCAGGTCTCGGTGCGGAGTGGTCATCACCCGTGTGCTCCTCTTCCTTCGGGCCTACGGGGTTAGCTGACGGGCTCGCGCTGGAAGTGCGCTACGCGACGGCTCTGTCGCGATTCGCCCCGGACGACCTGACGGTCGCCTTTGGGTCCCCCGCTCCCAGCAGCCTGAGCTGCCGAGACTCGGCGTGAATGGTTATGTGAACAACCTTCCGGGGGCAAAGTAGCGCAGCTGGCCGCCGCGCGCTACCCCTCACGCCAGGCGGCCCACGTCCCCGACGCGCCGTATGCTGCCGCCCGATGGACGCCCGCGAACGCCTGATCGCCGAGCTGCGCGAGCACGCGCTGGTGATCGGCAAGGTGACGCTCGCGAGCGGCGCCGAGGCGGAGTACTACGTCGACGCCAAGCGCGCGACGCTGCGGCCGCCGGGCTTCGCCGCGATGGGCGAGCTCGTCGCCGGCGAGGCGCAGCGGCTCGGCGCCACCGCCGTCGGCGGCCTGACGATGGGCGCCGATCCCGTCGCCTGCGCAGCACTGGCCGCGGGCGCCGACGTCAATGCGTTCTTCATCCGCAAGGAGACCAAGCACCACGGCCTCCAGCGCCGCGTCGAGGGCCCGTTCCTCGACGACTCCGACCGCTGCCTCGTCGTCGAGGACGTCGTCACCAGCGGCGGCTCCACCATCCAGGCGATCGAGGCGCTCCAGGCTGAGGGCCGCGAGATCGTCGGCGTCGTCAGCGTTCTCGACCGGCTCGCCGGCGGGGCCGAGAAGATCGTCGCCGCGGCCGGCGGCGTCCCCTACGTCCCGCTCGCCACGATCGACGACGTCTACCCAGACCGTCCCGACCGCTGAGGTCTCAACGCAGCCAGACTGCGGCCGTCGTCCCAATCGAGGCGAAGATTAGGGAGAGCTTCCAGCCGAGCGACAGGTAGTCGTTCAGGGCTGTGTACCGGAGGCGCTGGGCGAGATGGCGCTCGGCCATGGCGAGGAGGTTGTCCAGTCGCTCTACCCCGCTTCCTGACGGCTGGTCGTTGGGGAAGTACTTGGTGACTATTCCTTGGGTCCGGTCCAGCGTTTCGAGGAAGTCGGGTGTTTCGCCCCGGCCCTCAGACACACCGCGGATCGCGGATGCGACTACTTGCAGCGCGCTGGATCCGTCGACGCCTGGCTTTCCCCCCGGCTTGGGCACGTCACGCCACCCACTCTTTTTGCAGCTCTCGGCAGAGCTGCCAGAAGGCACTGTCGCGACGCATGTACCATCGGATCTGAGACGCGCGGGGAAGTGGCTCGAGCAGCCCCGCCTTTGTCAATGCAGCAAGTTGTGCCGCTACGCGGTTGGGAGCTATGCCGAGGAGGCGCCCCAGCTCGCTGGCATTGATCGCCCCGCTAAGACTGGCGGCGATCGCGACTGCAACCTCAAGGCGATCCAAATTGCCGAAGAGCGTCTTCGACATCACTCGCATCTTCGACCGAGCCGAGGAGTTGCCCAAGAAGGAGAGGCCCTCGGCCTCTCCTAGGGGTCCATCGCTCCGCGGGGAGGGCATACCGCGAGCAAGGCGCTGCTGGCGCTCTTGGAGCGCGACTTTGATCGCGCCAGTCTTTGTCTCGTCCGCA
>JBIOUS010000049.1:0-41978 GCA_044867325.1 Thermoleophilaceae bacterium
CCCTCGGCCTGGCGGCCTCGGTGCTCTACTTCGGCGCGCTCGGCGACCGGTATGGGCGCAAGCTGATGCTCGTCCTCGGCATGGCGCTCTCGATGCCCGCGTGCCTGCTCGCGGCGTGGGCGCCGTCCGACGGCGTCCTCTTCCTCGCACGGCTGCTCGGCGGCCTGTCGGCGGGCATGGCGTTCCCGACGACGCTGGCGCTGATCACCGCGCTCTGGTCGGGCCCGGCGCGGACACGCGCGATCGCGCTCTGGTCGGGCATCGGCGGCGCGATCTCGGCGCTCGGCCCGCTGATCTCGGGCGCGCTGCTCGAGCAGTTCGACTGGGGCTCGGTGTTCGCGATCACGATCCCGCTGGCGCTGATCGCGTTCGTCATGGCGTGGCGGCTCATTCCGGCCCACGTCAACGAGACCAGCGATCCGGTCGACAACCTCGGCGGGATCATCTCGATCGTGCTGGTCGGCGCGCTGGTGCTGTCGATCAACTTCACCAGCCTGCCCGGCAAGACCGCGCTGACGCTCGGCCTGGCGGCGATCGCGATCGCCGCGACGGTCGCCTTCGTCATCCGCCAGCGCCGTGTGAAGGTGCCGCTCTACGACCTCGACGTCGCCGGACGGCGGATCTTCTGGGTCGCCGCCGTGGCCGGGATCATCGTCTTCGGATCGCTGATGGGCGCGATGTTCATCGGCCAGCAGTACCTCCAGAACGTGCTCGGCTACTCGACGCTCGACTCCGGCCTGGCGATCCTCCCGGGCGCGGTCGCGATGGTGCTGGTGGCGCCGCGCTCGGCAAAGCTGATCGGCAGCCATGGCGCCCGCTTCACGATGCTGTCGGGCTACTTCTTCTGCCTGCTCGCGTTCATCGTGATGCTGGTCCTCTGGGACGAGAGCGCCCAGTACTGGCACGTCGGCCTCGGCTACGCGCTGGTCGGGATCGGCGTCGGCCTCGCCGGCACGCCGGCGTCGCGGTCGCTGACCGGCTCGGTCCCGGTCGCCCGCGCCGGCATGGCGTCCGGCACCGCCGACCTCCAGCGCGATCTCGGCGGCGCGATCATGCAGTCGATCCTCGGCACGCTGCTGACCGCCGGCTACGCGTCGGCGTTCAACGAGAAGATCGCCAGCTCGGCGCAGGCGTCCGCGCAAGTCAACGACGCCACCCAGAGCCAGCTGACCAAGTCGTTCGCGGGCGCGGCGCAAACCGCCGAGCAGTACCCGCAGTACGCACCGCAGATCATCTCCGCCGCCAAGGACTCGTTCCTCCAGGGCGACGACTGGGCCTACACCGCCGGCATCGTCTCGATCGTGCTCGGGGCGACGATCGTCTTCTTCCTCTTTCCGCGTCGGGAACGCGAGAGCGAGCTGCTCGACGAGTACCACGCGCAGGACACCGGATCGGCCCCGGGCGCGGCCCAGCCAGCGCCGGGCTAGACGAGCGCGCGGCCGACGGACTCGGCGATGCAGCAGGGCTTGTCGGAGCCCTCGACCTCGAGCGTGAAGCGGGTGACGACCTGGAACCAGCCGCCACCGACGTCGTCGACCGAGACGACCTCGGCACTGGCGCGCACGCGCGCGCCGACCGGCACAGGCGCCGGGAAGCGGACCTTGTTCCAGCCGTAGTTGACGCCGAGCTTGAAGCCGGTCGACTCGATCAGCGCGAGCCGGAAGCCGTCGATCATCGACAGCGTCAGGTTGCCGTGCGAGATCGTCGTGCCGAACGGGCTCTCGCGCGCGGCGCGCTCGGCGTCGACGTGGATCCACTGGTCGTCGCCGGACAGCTCGGCGAACGAGTCGATCATCGGCTGCGTCACCTCGCGCCACTCGCTCGGCCCGACCGGCTTGCCGATCAGCCCGCGCAGCCCCTCGGTTCCGTCAACGGTCGCAAGCGCCATGTCGGCGCAGCCTAACCGCCGGCGCGAGCGTCAGGCGGCGGACCGGCGGGCGAAGCGCTCGCGACGCTTCGCGGCCTCCTCCTCGCGGTCCTTTGGCGGAGCGTTGGTCACCAGTCCGTCGAGCAGCGTGCGCGTCGTCGCGGCGATCTCCTCGACGGCGCGGTCGAAAGCCTCCTGGTTGGCCTTCGAAGGCTTCGTCGAGCCGCTGATCTTGCGGACGTACTGCAACGCCGCGTCCTGGACCTCGTCCTCGCTCGCGGGTGGCTCGAAGTTATGCAGGGTTCGGATGTTTCGGCACATGTCACCCAGCGTAGTGGCAGCGCCTATCTTGGAGGAGTGCATGTACGCGGCAAGTTCGGCGCGTTGGCGATTGCCGCCTTGGCGGCGCTGCTGATCGTCGCGGCACCCGCTCGCGGTGAGGCCACCCACGACGGCTGGGGATTCGCGGTTGCCGACGACGACTGGGAGTGGGACGACCCCGGTTACCTCCCGTCGCTGGAGGACGAGTTCGCCGCCCTCGAGCCGAAGGCATTTCGCTTCCAGATGATCTGGAACGCGGCCGATCTTCCATGGCACATCGACCGAGCACGCGGGATGATCGCCCGCGCCAGGGCCCAGGGCGTGCAGCAGATCGTCGTGACGTTCAAGAGGAGCGTCAGCCCGGATCTAGACCCCATCTACGGCGCGAAGCCGACCGCAGAGGGCTACGCCGAGCACGTCAGCGACGTCGTGCGGCTGCTCGCCGACGACGTCGACGTCTGGGGACCGGCAAACGAGCCCAATCGCGGCGAGATGTGGCTGCCCGGCGTGTCGGGAGCGCAGTTGCTGGCGGGCTATTACGCAGGACTGCAGGACGCGATCGCCACCTGGGACCCAACGGCCGAGATCACCTCCCCCGACTTCGTCGACCGCGCCGACCTGGGGACGATCGCGGCCTACGTCAACGCATACGAGAACGCTGGCGGCGGCTGGGGCGACCATGTCGCCTTCCACCCGTACGCGGGGGCCTACAACGAGACCACCCAGACGACGCTCGACGTGATCGGCCTGGCACCGCCGGAGGCGAGCATCTGGGTCACCGAGGTCGGCGCCTTCGGCAGGAGCCAACGCGGGATCGAGGCCACCGAGACATCCCAGAACGACACGGTCTGGTGGCTCGCGACGACCCTGGCGGAGCTGCCCCAAGTCGAGCGGATCCACTACTACCACATGCGCGGAAACCCCGAGGCCGCTTGGGACACCGGCCTGCTGAACGTCGACGGCAGCCCGAGGATCGCCTGGCACACCTGGTGCGCCATGGCCCACGCCGACCTGGAGCACGCCGCCTGCCAGCCCGTCACGCCGCGCTCCCCCGTGCCGTCACCGTCCGATCCGCCGCCCGACGACCCCTCGCCGCCCGATCCGCCTGCCTCTCCGGCCCCGTCCAGCGCGGCCGCGAATCCGCCTCGGTCGACCTGCCCATTCCCCAGCGGCTGCAGCGTCCCGACGCCCGACCGCACTCCGCCGACGTTGACCATCGACCGCTTTCCCCGAAGGATGGCCTTCGACGACTTCATGGACGGCTTCGCCCTCCGCGTGCGACCGAGCGAGCGCAGCGCCCTGAGGATCGACGTGCTCGTCCGCTTGCGCCGCGCAGGCAGTCGCCCTCTCCGATACGCCGCGGTCGCGAGGAAGAGCCTCGCGGCCGTTGACGATTCGCGCATCGTGCAGCTGAAGCCGCGGCGTGAAGCACTCCATGAGCGGCGTCGATTTGTCGCACGCGTTCGGGTGCGCGCGACCGACCTCGACGGCAATCGCGAGATGGCGACCAGGCTCCTGCGCGTCGGCGGTGGCTAGCGCGGCCCGATCTGGCCGCCGCTGCGGTAGCCGAGCGTGCTCCACTCCTCATGCGTGGCGGGGAGAACGCTGAGCTGGCCGTCGTTGTTGACGTCGGCTGAGACGGTGCCCGGGTCGATCGTCGGCCCCGCTGGCGGCACGATGATCGCCGGCGAGTTGCAGTTCCAGTCGATCGAGCCGTCGCCGGGCCACGCCCAGCGCCACCCCTCCGGAACCGCATCGGCGCAGTAGTGCTGGACGTAGAAGCGGTGCGCCTCCGACGGCGCCGAGATGCCGGCGACCTCGCTGAGGTTGCTCTCGTCGAGCGCGGGCAAGCTGAAGCGCTGATAGTCGAGCACCTCGGTCGATCCGCTGCCGCTGTCCGACACCTGGAGCCGCGAGTTCATCGAGCTGATCCGATTCGGCTGGCCCGGGAACGGATGGTCGAGGCCGAGGTTGTGGCCGAGCTCATGCATCAGCACGTGCGCGAAGCTCGGCCCGTCCGTGAAGACGGACATCTTGATCCCACCGAGATCGCCCGCGCCGCCCTCGCTGCCACCGCCGCAGGCGGTTGGCGAGAAACCGGCGATGTGGAAGGTGCCGATGCGACCCTCGGGGAACGATCGGCCGATCCAGTCGAAGATCGCGCTCGTCCCGGGGCAGGGGCCGGCATCCATGATCCGCGACCCACCGAGATCGTAGCTGCGACTCGGGCAAGTGATGCCGGCGTCGATGTGCAGGGCGATCCCCGACCTGCCATCGGGATTGGACACCGGCGCACTGGCGAAGGCAGCGACGATCGCGTCGAACTCCGAGCAGGCGGCGCTCTGGCGTATTCCCGCATTCGCGTAGTCGATCTGGACGAAGATGTCCTTGTGGTTCGGGTTGGCACCGAGCGGCGCCACGCTCGCGGTCGCGAGCGACGACTTGGCCTTGGCGCGCTTGCGCTTCGCAACCTTCTTCTTTTTCTTGACGCACTTGCCGCGCTTGAGCGTCCGGCCCTTCTTGCACTTGGGCACGCACTTGCCCTTGAGCAGCCGCTGCTTGGACGTGCAGCGCTTCGGCGTGCCCTTGCTCGGCGGCGGCGTGGTCGCCGGGACCTCCCACTTGTATGGAATGCCGTCGCCGTCGGCGTCGCTCAGCGAGTCGGGCGCCGGCGGCTTCGGCTTGGCCGGCGACTTCGCCTTCTTCTTGACGCACTTGCCCTTCACCAGCCGATGCGTCTTCTTGCACTTCTTCTTGGCGACCTTCTTCTTCGCCGCCTTCTTCTTGGCGGCGGTCGCGATCTCCGCGCCGTGGGCGTACGGCGCGAGCGCGACGCCCGTCGTCGCGACGAGGGTCAACAGAGCGATGGCGCAGACCAGAGCGGCCCGCGAGCGGGGAGTGGAGATCACGGCGGGAACGGTACCTCCGCTGGCGGAGGACGTCGAATCAGGCGCGTGGCTGCAGCAGCAGCGCCTCAGCCAGCGCGAGCGTCTTCCCCTCGGACGTTATGACCGCCGATCCAGCGCGCCGCTTGCGACCGGCGACCTCGATCGGCCAGGAGACGACGACGTGCTCGCGCTCGGCACGCACCGGCGCGTCGATCCGCACCGCGAAGCGAACGAGGTAGCTGATCGTCAGATCGTCGTCGATGTGCGCCGCGAAGTAGGTCGGGCAGTCGAGTACCGCGCTGACGATCTCCGAGCGCACGTTGCCGCGATCGTCCGCGGCCCACGCCGGGGGCTTCCACGTCGACGCCACCAGCGCGCGCCCATCGACCGCTCCGGCGAACACACCGAACGAGTCCTCCCGCGCCCGTCCGCAGACGAAGCAGCGGCAGAACGGCCCGCTGCCCAGGCCGCGATAGCCCGCCATCGCCTCCCGCGCCGCCTCGACGGTCACCGGCTCCGGCACCTCGAGCTCGAGCGGCGCCACCGGCTCTGCGTCGGCGACCAGCGTCGCCCCATCCGACACCCGCACCGTCTCGTCCTCCCCCAAGACGGCATCCAACCGCGTGTCGAGCGGAACCGGACTCCGCAGATTGACCGCCACCGGTCGATCGACCAGGCCCGCCACCAGCCCGGCGCAATACCCGCCGTTCGCGCTCTCCAACGGCCCGTTGAAGCGTGCGGAGATCGTCAGCGGACGACTCATCGACCGACTATCTCACAGGCTCCACGACTGAGAGGATCCACGACTGAGAGGAGTCGGACGCGCGAGGTCCAGAGGCCGGCCGAGCGCCGCACCGCGAGTCGCGGCTCCGCCTCCCATGGAATCCGGCGACCGCGCGACCGCGACGGATGGGAAAGCGTCTGCGACAGCTTTGTCTCCTCGACGAAGATCCCCTTTGGCCGCAGCACTCGCGCCACCTCTGAAAGTCCCTGACCGGGATTGGCGATGTGGTAGAGCGTGCCGAAGTCGACGACGACGTCGAACGAGCGGTCGTCGAACGGCATTTCCCGCACATCGCCACAAACCAGATCGCAGTCGACGGCGGAGCCCTCCAGATGCGTGCGCGCTTCGCCGAGCAACTCGGTGTCGACATCCAGTCCGACGAGCAAGTCGGGCTCGCAGAGGCGCGCGAAGCCCGGTAGGGCGACCCCTCGTCCACAGCCGATCTCCAGCATCCGGCCACCTGCCGGTAGTCCCAGCGCACGAACGAGCGCGGGAACCTCGAGCTTCTCTTGCCGTGAGTTCTTGCCTCCGTCGTTCGGGAACGGCTCGTAATCGAGAGTGTCGTTCAGAACAAGTCCCATGCAGCCGTATTACTCGGTTGAGGACATACAGTTACTCAGTGCGAGGCGCTGCGGTCATTCGACCAGCCGGACCTCGAACGCCGACGCGGTGAGGTCACCGGCGCCCTCGAGCAGGCCGAGGATCTTGGCGACGTAGGCCTGGGTCTCGGGATAGTCGGGGATGCAGCCGCAGGCGGCGACCGGAGCGGGACCGGCGTTGTAGGCGGCGAGGGCGAGCGGGACGGAGGCGAACTGACGTAGGAGGTCGTGCATCAGGTGGGCCTGGGCGTCGATTGCGGCCTTGGGGTCGAAGGGGTTGGAGAGGCCGTAGCTGGCAGCGGTCCCGGGCATGAACTGAGCGATCCCCTGGGCGCCCGCGGGCGAGCTGGCGAAGGGATTGAAGTTGGACTCGGCGTAGAGCTGAGCGGCGAGGACGGCGGCGCCGACGTTCCAGCGCTGCGAGGCGCGCGAGATGACGTCGGTGAACTGCGGCGGGACGAAGGACGGAATCGCGCTGCGGCCGTCGCGAATCGCGGCGCCGTAGCCGAGCGACGCCGAGCCGGCCGACCGCTCCAGACCCCAATGCCAAGGCTCCCAGCTGTATCTCTGAACGAACCCAAAACGCGGCGCGTTCGCGGCGAGCCAGCCATAGGCGGAGTTGGGTCCGAGGTCGAGCTCGGTGCCGAGGCGATGCAGGCTCTTGCCGGGCGGGGCAACCCATTTCGGGTCTGGATGAGCTGCGAACAACGCAGCTTGCTCAGCGTCCGATCGGAAGCCGCTGACGACCGTGAGGGCGATGCCGTCGGCAAGCGCAGCTGCTGCCATGCGATCGAAAGCGATCGCCACGTCGGGACGCATTGGTTTTCCAGCCCGGTACGAAAGCGGCCCCGAGTACCCGCCTCCGCTGGCCATCTCGGGCATCTCGGGGCCGATTCCGAGCGGCGCCAGCTCGGCCGTCGCGCTGGCCTCGACCTCGACCCGCCGCTTCCGCGCTCCGTCCTTCACCCGCACCTCGACCGTCCCGCGTGTCCGAACCCGGACGCGGGTCGGTGCGAAGCCGTCGCCGGGGAACGTGACGTCGGCCAGGTCGATGCGGACGTCGTTGCGCTCGCCGGCTCCGACGGCGGCAAACCGCGCCCGCGCCCGATACTCGAGCGTCGACAGATGGCGAGGATTCCGCAGCCCGCCTGGGAGCGTCGCCGGCTCGAAGAGACGGAAGTAGTCGTCGCTCATGCGGTGGGCGGCGGAGACCGCGGCCAAGTCAGCGGCCCGCTGGTGGCGAGACTTGCTGCCGAGCGCTTGGCCGAAGGCGACGAGAACGAGGGCGCCGACGAGCACCGCGGCCACGACGCCGAGCATCAACAGAAGGGCCTGTCCGCGCTCGCCCCTCACGGCGCTGCCACGACATCGGCGAGCTGGGCGACCGCACGGCCGAGCTCGCCGCGCGCCTCGCGACCGGCCAGCGCGAGCTGGGCGCCCATCCGAGCATCGGGCAGGCGCAGAGCGCAACGGCCCTCCCAGCGCTCGTCGGCATCGCGGCCGCGGTTGAGGACGACCACCGGCTCGGGACCGACACGGCAGAGCGACTCGGCGAGCACGACCGCCAGCGCGGGCTCCGTCCCGGGACCGCCGACGACCACGACCGCGTCGACGAGCGACGCGGCGACCGAGATCTGTGCCGGCTCGGCGACGTCCAGAACCAACGGCGCAAGATCGCGCGCGGCATCGACCAACGTCGCGTCGTCCCGATCGGCGACCGTCAGGCAGATCCGCCCGACAGCGCGCGTCTGCGACGGCAGCGAGCGCTGGACGGCGCGGCCGAGCCGTCCTGCGGCCGGCGTTCCGAGCGGAATCCCGCCGCCGGATACCGCCTCCGCGCTGACGATCGCCGCGCCACCCTCGTCGCGCAGCGCCAGCTCGGCCGCCAGCGCCCGAGCCACGGTCGTGGTCCCGCACCGCGGCCCCAGGCCCGCCACCGCGACAACGGGTCGCGCCATCCGTGTCCACGCCAGCTCGGCCTCGGCGCCCGACGGCTCCGCGGGCTCCAACCGCTCGACGAAGAGATCGGCGACCGCGGACAGCAACCCCGCCCTCACGGCAGCTCCACCGCCGCCTCGGCGCTGACCTCGAGCTTGCGCGCGACGAGCTTCAGCGGCGACGGCGGGCGCAGCCGCACACGCACCGTCCCACCGGTCACGTCAACCCGGGCCCGTGTGCGCGACCAGCCCGGCAACGCGTGCTTGACAGCCACCCGTGCGTCTCCCCCACCCGCCAACGCGAGCGCGCCTGCCTCAGCCGCGCTGCCGGCCAGAACCGCCGAATAGCCGACGGCCAGCAACTGCATCAGTACGAGCCCAACGATCAACAGCACCGGCAAGGCCGCCACCACCTCGACCAGCGCCTGGCCGCGCTCGGAGAGCAGTTGGCCGTTCACGATCCGTCTCTCAACGACGCCGTAGCCCCCACCGCCACCGGCAGGCGCCAGCGGTGGAGCAGTAGCGGCAGCTCGACGCTGACGTGCACCCTTCCCGCGCGCCGCTCGACCTCCAACCCGTGCTCGAGCCCATCCGGCAGCACTGAGCGGACCGCCGTTCGCACATCGCCGTCGACGACCTCGGCACGCGCCCCGGCACGGGCCGCGTGCGCGGCCAGCCACGCCGTGTGCCCAGCGAGTGCGCACTGCCAGAGCAGCGCTCCGACCAACAACACGAACGGCAGCGCGGCCACCAGCTCGACGCTCGACTGGCCTTGCTCGGACCGCCCGACGCGGCGTAGAAAGCTCATGCCACCGACCGTCCCAACGGCCGAGATACGGGAAAACCCCGCTCTGTTACAACAACGCTACGGGCGTGTTACAGCGCGGCGCCCCTTGAGCAGGATCGCCACGCCGAGCAATGCGCTGACGATCGAGCCGGCGAAGATGCCGAACTTGGCGGTGTCGATCGTCAACGGGTCGCTGTACGCCAACTGCGCGATGAACAGCGAAACGGTGAAGCCGATCCCGCCAAGCGCGGCGATCCCCCAGACATGCTGGGCGCGAACCCCATCCGGGAGCTTGCCAATTCCGAGCCGAGCGACGAGCAGGATCGTGCCGGCGATCCCGAACAGCTTGCCGAGCACCAGCCCGATCGCGATCGCCCAGGCGATCCGGCTCTCGGCCGCCGCCGAGATCGTCGTGCTGTCGAGCACGATGCCGGCGTTCGCGAGCGCGAACAGCGGCACGACCAGCAGGCTGCTGAACGGGTGCAGCCGGTGCTCGACCTCCTCGAGCACCGGCCGTCCGGCGATCGGCTGCGCCGGCATCAACAGCCCGACCGCGACGCCGGCGATCGTCGCGTGGACGCCCGACTCCAGCATCGCAACCCAGACGAAGAGACCCAGCGGCACATAGGCGATCACGCGCCGCACGCCAAGCGCCCGCAACGCCACGATCGCCGCCAGGCCCCCGACGACCGCGCCCAGCCAGGCCAGCGAGATCCCAGAGCTGTAGAAGATCGCGATCACAGCGATCGCGACCACGTCGTCGACGACCGCGATCGTCAGCAGCAAGAGCTTCACTCCCGCCGGGACGCGGTCGCCCAGCAAGGCCAGCACACCGACGGCGAACGCGATGTCGGTCGCCGTCGGGATCGCCCAGCCGTTCGCGCCCTCGCCGCCGAACGTCAGCAGCGCGAAGATGACCGCCGGCAATGCGACCCCGCCGAGCGCCGCGAGCACCGGAACCGTCGCCGTCCTGCGGTCGCGCAGGTCGCCGGTGACGAACTCGCGCTTCACCTCGAGCGCGACGACGAAGAAGAACAGCGCCATCAGCCCGTCGTTGACCCAGTGCTGAAAGTCCTCGGTGATCGAGAACGAGCCGACCCCCAGCGTCAGCTCGGTATGCCAGAACGACAGGTAGCTGCCGCCGACGTTCGCCCAGACCAACGCCACCGCGGTCGCGACGAGCAGCGCGATCCCGCCGGTCGTCTCGTCGTGGAGGTACTCGGTCGCGGCGTCGATGTTCTGCCGAACGCCCACTCAGTCGTACGCGCGGTACTGAGTCCAGACCCAGTAGACGCCGTACGAGCAGGCGCCGAGCAGCGCGAGCCAGATCACGACTCCCCCGCCACCGACGTCGAACAGCCTGCTGGTCGCGCAAAAGGTCAGGAACGCCAGTCCAATCGAGCCGTAGAGGATCGCGCGGTTGGCATCCGGCAGCCCCTCCAGATCCATCCTGAACTGCCTGAAGAGCCGGTATCCGAGCAACGCGATCGCTGTGAAGAAAGCGATCGAAAGCGCCGTCAGCAACAGGTCGAGCGCGCTGTCCCCACCCGGAAGACCGGTCAGCACGAGCGCCATCAACGCGATCAGGCCGAACTTCCAGAGCAGGCTCACGGCCCCGATCCTAGCCCGGCGAGTGGATCGCGCCGGACGCCGTCAGCACCAGCACCACGACGCCGAGTCCGACGCGGTAGACGACGAACAGCCGCACCGAGTGGGTCGTCAGGTAGCGCAGCAGCCAGGCGATCGCGGCGTAACCGACGAAGAAGGCGATCACCGTCGCCAGCAGGATGTAGCCAAGCGGCTCGCCGTTGCCCTCCTCGCCCGACAGCACGCTGGCGAGCTGGAACAACCCGCTCAGCACCACCGCGGGGATGGCGAGCAGGAACGAGAAGCGCGCCGCCGCGGTGCGATCGAGGCCCAGCAGCAGACCCGCGCTCATCGTCGCCCCGGAGCGCGACACGCCCGGAATCAGCGCAAGCGACTGCGCAAGACCGATCAGGATGCCGTCGCGGGTCGAGATCTGGCCGAGCTCACGCTCATGGGTTCCGACGCGATCGGCGTAGCCGAGCACGAGGCCGAAGACGATCAGTACCGTGCCGACCAGGTAAAGGTCGCGCGCGCCGTTCTCGATCTGCGTCTCGAACGTCAGCCCGAGCAGGCCGATCGGAATCGTCGCGACGATCAGATACCAGCCCATCCGCGCGTGAACCGTCGAACGCAACACCGGCCGGTAAAGGGAACGCAGCCAAACCGTTGCGATCGACCAGATGTCGTTGCGGAAGTAGATGAGCACCGCCGCCTCGGTGCCGAGCTGCGTCACGGCGGTGAACGCCGCGCCCGGATCCTCCCAGCCGAGCATCGCCGGCACGATCAGCTGGTGAGCACTGGAGGAGATCGGCAGGAACTCTGTGAGCCCCTGCAGGATGCCCAGGACGATGGCCTCGATCAGCGACACGGCCGCCGGAGCCTAGTGAGCAGCCCGGCCGCCGCCGCAGCCGGTAAACTCGCGCACCGAATGAAGGCTCGAATCACCCTCCTCGCCAGCTTCGCCCTCACGGCATGGCTGCTCTACGCCGTCCCCGCCTTTGCGGGAGACAACGGCGAGGGCCTGGTCGGCGAGACCGACGACAAGATCATCACGTTCTTCTCGCTCGGCGTGGTCGTCTTCTTCGCGCTGCTGGTCACCCTGCTCTCCTGGCTCCAGTCGACACTGGACAAGCGCAAGGAGCAGCGCAAGGGGACCAAGGTGCGCGACATCGTCGGCTGGTAAATCCGGCCCGATGGCCGGCGCCTGGCGGCGTCATCGGCCCACTTGATTTGGCAGAGCCAAACCTGCGGGGCCTGCTTCCTTGCCAGGCTTGGCCCTCGAACCGGATTCCGCGATCTTTTCAGAAGGTTCACATGGGGCGCCCGCGAAGGCGCGAGTATCCGTGGTGCAGTCTCCCCCACGGCACGCGGCCCCGGCTTCCCCGCACGGGGCCGCTGCTATTTCGGGGTTAGAGTGCCTGCGGGTATGGGGCTCGATGCCGATCAGGTGACCTACGAGCGGCGCGGCGCGGCGGCGGTCGTGGCGATCGACCGCCAGGAGCGTCGTAATGCCGTCGACGGCCCGACCGCGGACCTGCTCTATGACGCGTACGTACGCTTCGAGGCGGACAACGAAGCGCGGGTGATGGTCCTCACCGGAGCTGGCGACGACGCGTTCTGCGCCGGCGCCGACCTGAAGGCAATTGACACGCTTGGGCCGCGGCTCGACTCCCCCGATGGCCCGCTCGGCTTCACGCGCCTGACGCCTTCCAAGCCGACGATCGCCGCGATCTCCGGCTGGTGCCTGGCAGGCGGCCTCGAGCTGGCGCTGTGGTGCGACCTGCGGATCGCGGCGGCCGGATCCCGCTTCGGCTTCACCGAGCGCCGCTTCGGCGTACCGCTGATCGACGGCGGAACGCAGCGGCTGCCGCGGATCGTCGGCCTCGGCCGGGCGCTCGACATCATCCTGACCGGCCGCATCTTCGAGGCCGGGGAGGCGCTGGAGATCGGGATGCTGACCGAGATCACGAGCGGCAGCCCACTCGACCGCGCGCTGGAGATGGCCGAGGCGCTCGCCGCCTTCCCCCAGCAGACGATGTTCGCGGACCGTCGCGCCGCGATCGAGGGTCTCGGCCTGCCGCTCGCCCATGGCCTCGCGCTCGAGGCCGAGTCCGGCGCCGCCACCTTCGCGGACGCCCGCGATGGCGCCGCCCGCTTCGCCGGTGGGGAGGGCCGCGGCGGCGCGGGCGCGGGCGCCTGATCGCTACATCAAGGCGAACGAAGCTTTGTAGGTGCTGGCGCCCCTAAGAAGCTTCGCCAGCGGCGTCGGCTTGGCGGAAGTCGCCGGCGCGGAGGAGGAGCAAGGTAAGGACGGCACCAGCTAGGGCGAGTAGCCCCGCGACGAGGAAGATCTCGTTGAGGCCGGCCACGAAACCGTCCGCCGCGAGACGATGCTGGAAGATCGCGCCGAGGCCTGCGATGCCAGCCGCGATTCCAACCTGACGGAAGGTGTTGTTGATGCCGGACGAGAGGCCGCTGCGCTCGACCGGTAGGACGCCGACCATCGCCGCGGCGAGTGCGGGGCTGATCGTGCCGATGCCGGCGCCTCCCACCAGGAGGCCGGGCAGTAGGGCGGTCCAGTCGTCGCTGTCACTCAAGCCATGCATCAGCAACAGCCCGGCGCCGATCAGCACGAGTCCGGCGGTCAGCAGAGTGCGTAGCGAGACGTGGGCGGTCAAACGGCCAGACAGCGGGGCGAAGACGAACAGCGTCACGGTCACCGGCAACAGACGCAGCCCCGTCTCGAGCGGCGAGTAGCCGAGCTGATCCTGGAAGTAGATCGCCAGGAAGAGGAACATCGGGTAGAGCGCGACCGACTGGACGAAGGCGACGATCGCGGTGCCGCTGAACGCGCGCTGGCCGAACAGGCGGACGTCGAGCATCGGGTGGGCGGCGCGCAGCTCGATCGCGACAAAGGCGGCGAGGGCGAGCGGACCGCCGATCAGGCCGAAGAGCACCAGCGGGCTGCCCCAGCCGTCCGGGTTGCCGCGGATCAGGGCAAGCACGACTAGGAAGACACCCGTGCTGAAGGCGGCGGCGCCGGGGACGTCAACGTGGCCGGCCGCCGGGTCGCGCGACTCGCGCAGACGGCGGGCGGCGAGCAGCGCCAGCGCGATTCCGGCCGGCAGGTTGAGCCAGAAGATCCAGCGCCAGCCGAGGCCGTCGACGAGCGCCCCGCCAATCAGCGGCCCGATCGCCAGCGCAGCGCCGCTGACAGCACCCCATACACCGAAGGCGCGGCCACGGTCGGCGCCGCGGTACTCCTCGGCGAGCAGCGCCAGCGAGGTCGCGAACATCGCCGCGGCGCCGATCCCTTGGAGCCCGCGCGCAAGGTCGAGCGCGACCGGCGACCAGGCGGCGGCGCAGGCCGCCGACGCCGCGGTGAAGACCGCGACGCCGGCGACGAAGACGCGCCGCCGGCCGATCCGGTCGGCGAGCGAGCCTGCGCTGAGCAACGTCACGGCCAGCGTCAGCGCGTATGCGTCGATCACCCACTGCAGCTCGGAGAAGCTGGCGCCGAGGTCGTCCTCGATCGCTGGCAACGCGACGTTGACGACCGTCACGTCGAGCAGCAGCAGCGCCGTCGACGCGCAGACGACGGCCAACGTCCACCCCCTGCCGACCTGCATCAGCAGCAGCCTCCGTCGTCGCAGCAGCCACCGCCGTCGGTGCGGCTACGAGTCATGTGCGTGTCAACCATGCGCTCACCTCCTCCAAAGCATCGTTCTTGACGTAGTAGTACGCCCACAGGCCTTGGCGCTCGGAGGCGACGATGCCCGCCTTGCGCAGCACGCCGAGGTGGTGGGAGACGGTCGGTTGAGAGAGGTCGAAGAGCGGCACGAGCTCACAGACGCAGACCTTCCCGGCGTGCTTGCGCAGCACGTCGACGAGCTGGAGGCGGACGGGGTCGGCGAGCGCCTTGGCCACCGCCGCCATCCGCTCGGCCTCGGCGCGGTCGACGTCGGGATAGACGACAGGCTGGCAGCAGGGCTCGCCAGCGGGACGCTTCTGCTTCGGCGACAGGGCCAGATCGACGCTCATCTATCTACATATATCAATTGAACTGACAAACGTCAATGCAATAGGATCGCCGTCCATGGACCGCCCGGACCTCGTACGTCGCAGCGTCGCCGAGGCGATCGCCGCTTTCGCGCTCGTCTTCGCCGGCTGCGGTGCCGCCGTGTCGGACTCCGTCTACGGCGGCGCGCTCGGCCAGGTCGGAATCGCGCTGACCTTCGGACTCGTGGTCATGGCGATGATCTATGCAACCGGACACCTGTCCGGAGCGCACATCAACCCGGCGGTGACGCTCGCCTTCACGCTCACCCGTCACTTCCCGGCTCGCGAGGCCGTCGCCTACATCGCCGCGCAGTGTGCCGGGGCGACCGCCGGGGCGCTCGCGCTGCTGGCGGTTTGGCCCGACCAGCCGGCGCAGCTCGGCGCGACGGTTCCGGCTGCCGGAATCGGTGTGGGCAGCGCGCTCTTTTATGAGCTGCTGCTGACCGCGATCCTGATGTTCACGATCGTCGCCGTGGCCACCGACACGCGTGCGGTGGGAGCCGCCGCGGCAATCGCGATCGGCGGAGCGGTCGGCCTCGGCGCGCTGTTCGGCGGGCCGGTCACCGGCGCCTCGATGAATCCGGCGCGCTCGCTCGGCCCGGCGATCGCCGCCTGGGAGTGGCGCGACTTCTGGATCTACGTCCTTGGTCCGGTCGCCGGCGCGGCGCTGGCCGCATTCGCCTACCAGGCGATCCGAGGCCCCGCGGCGCCTGTGCCGGCGACGCGCGCCGTCTCCCGATCCGAGGCAAGCAGCTGATGGCGCGCGTCCTGTTCGTCTGTCTCCAGAACGCCGGCCGATCGCAGATGAGCGAGGCGCTGTTCGCACGCGCGGCGGCGGGCGGCCACGAGGCGCGCTCGGCAGGGACAACGCCGGCCGACCGAATCCATCCAGAGGTCGCCGAGGCGCTGGCAGAGCTGGGAATCGACGTCGCGGACCGCATTCCCCAGCGGCTCACAGACGAGCTCGCCCAGTGGGCCGACATCGTCGTGACGATGGGCTGCGGCGACCAGTGCCCCTACATCCCCGGCAAGCGCTACATCGACTGGGAGCTGGCCGATCCGCACGGTCGGGGCCTCGACGAGGTGCGCGGCATCCGCGACGAGATCGACCAGCGCGTGCGGGCACTGGCGGCCGAGCTCGACGGCCCACTGGCGTAGACGGGCGCCGACCTGACTGGGAAGCCCCGCGCGGGCGTCTAGAGTGCGCGGCCGTGAGCGCACCGGCGATCGAGGTCTCCGACCTCCGCAAGAGCTATGGCGACGTCGACGCCGTCCGCGGACTTTCCTTCGAGGTCCAGCGCGGCGAGGTGTTCGGCCTGCTCGGTCCCAACGGGGCCGGCAAGACGACGACTGTTGAGATCCTCGAGGGCTACCGCCGCCGTTCCGGAGGCAACGTCAGCGTGCTCGGCCACGACCCCGAACGGCGCGAGCGCGAGTTGCGCCAGCGCGTCGGGATCGTCCTCCAGAGCTGCGGCTTCTACCCGCGCCTGACCGTCAGCGAGGCCGTCGGCCATATGGCGAAGTCCTACCCCAAGCCGCTCGACGCGCGCGAGGCGATCGCGCTCGTCGGGCTCGAGAAGAGCGCCGACGTCCGCGCCGGCAAGCTGTCCGGCGGCCAGCAGCGGCGGCTCGACCTGGCGCTGGCGCTGGTCGGAGACCCAGAGCTGGTCTTCCTCGACGAGCCGACGACCGGCTTCGACCCCGCCGCCCGCCGCGACGCCTGGGAGGTCGTGCGGCGGCTGCGCGAGCTCGACAAGACGGTGCTGCTGACGACGCACTATCTCGACGAGGCGCAGGAGCTCGCCGACCGGGTCGTGATCGTCAAGGACGGCGTCGTCGTCGCCGAGGGACCACCATCCGACCTGACGCCCGACTCCGGCGGCTACCGCGTCTCCTACGTGTCGTCCGGCCGCCGTGTCGAGCACCAGACCGAAGACCCGACCGACCTGCTGCACCGCCTGACGGGCGACGCGCTCGGTCGCGGCGAGCGGCTCGAGGGGCTCGAGGTGGCGCGACCGACGCTCGAGGACGTCTACCTCGAGCTGACCGCCGAGGCGGCGGAGGACGAGAGCCCGTGAGCGGCGCCGCGCTGGCCTGGCAGCAGTTCCGGATCGAGCGCAAGCTCTTCTGGCGCAACCCGAGCGCCGCGTTCTTCAGCTTCATCCTGCCGCTGACACTGCTGCTGCTAGTCGCCTCGGTGTTCGCCGACGACCCCAGCGAGCTCGACGTCCTGATCCCGGGCGTCGCCGGCATGAGCGTGATGGCCACGACCTTCAACGCGATGGCCTACAACCTGACCTTCCTGCGCGAGCAGGGGATCCTCAAACGGATGCGCGGCACGCCGATGCCGACCGGCTCGTACTTCGCGGGCTTCCTCGGCAACTCGGTCGCCAACGCGTTCGTCCAGGTCGGCCTGGTGATCGTGGTCGGTCACTTCCTCTACGACGTCGCCTGGCCGAAGGACTGGTTCGAGCTGGCCGTCTTCACGGTCGTCGGCGTCATCACCTTCGGCTCGCTGGGGATCGCGCTCTCGCACGCGATCCCGAACTTCGACTCGGCCTCGGCCTACGTCAACGCGCTCTTCCTGCCGGCGATCATGATCTCCGGCGTCTTCTACTCGAGCGACTCGCTGCCGGCGGGCCTAGCGGCGGTCGCCGAGGCGCTGCCGCTGAAGCACGTGATCGACGGCTTCTCCGACGCGATCGTCACCGGCAATGGCCTGTCGCACGAACTGGGAGCGCTGGCGGTGCTGGCGCTCTGGGGTGTCGCCGGGGTTGTACTCGCGATCCGCGGATTTCGGTGGGAGAGATGAGACGTCCCATCACGGGGAGATCCGGGAATCGGGCCCTGGGGGGCCCTTTCTAGAGCCTCAGAGTCGAGCCGTTGGCGCGTAGCCAGCGCTCCTCGTCTTTGTAGCCGGGGCGACGGGAGGCGAGCAGGTCCCAGAAGCGCTGGGAGTGGTCGTGGATCTCCAGGTGGGCGACCTCGTGCTCGACGACGTAGTCGAGGATCTCCGGCGGGGCGAGCAGCAGGCGCCAGTTGAAGCTCATGCCGCCCTTCGAGGAGCAGCTCGCCCAGCGGCTGCGCTGACCGCGGATCTGGAGGCTCGAATAGGACTGGCCGACGCGGGCGACGGCGGCGTCGAGCCGGATCGCGACCTCGATACGCGCCTGGGCGCGGTACCAGCGCTCGAGCGCGGCGCGGACCGCCTCCGGCCCTGGCTTCGACACGGCGACCGTCAGGACGTCCCCGCGACGGGCGACATGGTCGCGCCGACGGTCGGCCTCTACTCGCACGCGCAGCAGCAGCCGCTCGCCGAGGAACGGCAGCTCGCCCCCGTCCTCCAAGCGCGGGGGCGGGCGCTCCGCCGCGACGGCCTGCATCCGCAGCAGCGTGCGCTCGATCCACTCCCGCTTCGACGCCACGAACGGCTCGACGTCTTCGAGCGGCAGTCGACGCGGAACGATCACCTCGACGCCGTCGGCGGTCACCTGGATCCGTGCCCGGCGCGCCCTGTCGGAGCGGCGGACCGTGTAGGGCGGCTGCAACATCGCCACCAGGGTAAGGGCCGGACCAGCCACTTGGCGGGAAGCGCCAGCCAAGTGGCGGGAAGCTTCCGCCAACTGGCTCGAAAGCGGCCATTCTCGGCGTCGAGCCACTTGAGTTTCGCCGGCCCTTTGACGACGCCTCAGCGAACAAGGGCAACCTGTGACCCGGGAGGGCGCGGCGCCGCGAGGCGCCGCGACCGGGTCCTGAGGAGGGTTAGTGATGCAGAACACAAGGACGAAGGTCCTGCGGACGCTTGGCGTCTTCGCAGTGCTGGCCGCGTTCGCGGCAACGGGCGTCTTCTCGGCTTTCTCGAGCCAGACGGACAACCCCGGCAACGTCGTCACGGCAGGCAGCGTGACGCTGTCCGACGACGACGATGGCTCCGCGCTCTACAGCCTCACCGCCGCGAAGCCCGGCGACAGTGCGACCTCGTGCATCGAGGTCACCTACGACGGCACGCTCGATTCGACGGTCAAGCTCTACACACCGAGCTCGATCGGCGACCTCGGCGAGCACGTCGACCTGACGATCGAGCCCGGCAGCCAGGCATCGCCGGTCTTCCCGTCATGCAGCGGCTTCGCGCCGGATGCGGGCGGCGCGCTCTACGACGGCACGCTCGACGACTTCGCCGCCGCCCATAGCGGCTACGCGAACGGGCTCGCCGACAATCCCGGAACGAGCGCCAGCGCGTGGACCACCGACGACACCGTCGTCTACCGCGTCACCGCGACGTTGGCGGCCGATACGCCGGCCGACGCCCAGGGCGACAGCACCGGGACGCATGCTCTCCGCTGGGAGGCACGGAACCAGTAGCCGCGGGTGTCCGGTCGGAGAGAGGAAATGACGTCATGAGGATTGTGGGCTGGACGCTAGGGCTCGTCTGCGTCGCGCTGGCGCTGGCGATCGCACTGCCACTCGCCTTCGGCGCCCGGCCGCACACGGTGCTGACCGGGAGCATGGCGCCGGCGATCGCGCCCGGCGACGTCGTCGTCGCGGAGCAGATCGAGCCGCCCGAAGCGCGCGTCGGCGACGTCGTCCTGTTCCGCGACCCGGCCGATCAGCAGCGAACGATCGCGCATCGGGTCCAGCGGATCCGGCGTGCCGGCGATCGCCTCTGGTTCGTGACCCGCGGCGACGCCAACGACCATGGCGAGCGCTGGCGGATCGGCGCCGACGGGCGGCTCGGCCGGGCTCTCTACACAGTGCCGGCCGTCGGGCACGTGGCGGTTGTCGCGGGACGGATCGGGCCGGGGCTGCTGCTCACGCTCGGCGTGCTGCTGCTGGTCGCCAACGAGCTGTGGCTGATCTGGAGGCCGCGGCGCGACCCGGCCTGGAAGAGGAATCATGCCGGCGCATAGGTCGCTCGCGCGAGCGGGAACGGTCGCCGCGACGGTACTGGCGCTCGCGTCGATGGTCGACGTCGCGCTCGCCACCTTCGGCGCACAGACGTCGAGCGGCGGCAACACCGTCGCGGCGGCACCCGACTTTCGCGCGCCGGCCGTAACGTCGCTCGCCATCGGCAAGGCAGTCGGCGGAGCGACCGGCTTCGTCAAGCAGGGCAGCGCATACTACGTCTACGCGGACGTCGCGGCCGACACCGGCAACCCGGCGAGCGGCATCGCCTCCGTGATCGCCGACGTCGGCGCCCTCACTACAGGTGCCGCCACGGTGCCACTCGTCGCCGGCTCCTACTCAGCGGGCGGCGTGTCCTACGGCTACCGCAGCATCGTGCAAACCGCTGCCCCCGTGTTGCCCGAGGGAGCGACGACGTTCACGGTGACCGCGGCAGACACCGCGTCGAACACCGACGTCGAGACCGGCACCGTCACGGTCGACGGGACGACGCCGTTCGCTGCCGACGTCCAGACCACCAACGTCGGCACAGCAAGCCTCGCCGAGCAGGGCGACACCGTGCGGATGACGTTCAGCGAGCCGATCGAGCCGCAATCGATCCAGGCTGGCTGGAACGGCGCCGCGACCAACGTCGTCGTGCGACTAGTCGACGCAGCCCTGCTCGGCCTCGGCGCCGACGCGGTGCAGGTCTACAACGCGGCCAATACCGCCGTATTGCCGCTCGGCGAGATCCAGCTCGGTCGCAGCGACTACATCGGCGTCGGCCTGAGCGGCAACGTCCGCTTCGGGGCGTCAGGGACGCCGTCGACGATGGCGTTCGCCGGCGGCACCCTCGTAGTGACGCTCGGCACCTACAACTCGACCTTCCTGGTCGACCCGATCCGCACGACCGCGGGCGGTAACGGCACGCTGATCTGGACGCCGGTCGGGACGCCCTACGACCTCGCCCAGAACCAACTCGCCACCACTCCAGCGACCGAGTCCGGCGCCGCGGACAGGGACTTCTAGCGATGCCTGGCCGCCGCTCAGAGAATCGTCGGGACGCTGCCGCCGTCGACGCTCCACGCCGCGCCGGCGACGTTCGACGCACGCTCGGAGCAGAGGAAGGCGATCACCGCCGCGATCTCGTCCTCGGTGCCAATCCGGCCGAGCGGGATCTTGTCGCCGAGACTGGCGATCACCTGCTCGCGGTCGATGTCTTGCTGAGCGGCGACTTGATCGGCGAGGCCACCCTCGTCCATCCAGAGCCCGGTTCCGACGACGCCCGGCGCGACGGCGTTGACGAGCACGCCCTTGGGAGCGAAGGCGTCGGCGTAGGTGCGCGAGAGCGACAGCTGGGCGGCCTTGGTGACCGAGTAGGCGGCGTTGCGCTGCGACGGCCGCTTGCCCGACGACGAGCAGACGTTGACGATCCGTCCCCAGCCGGCGGCGACCATCCGCGGAGCGGCGGCGCGCATCAGTCGCATCGGCGCCATGACGTGGAGCTCCCACTGCTCCTGCCAGTCGGCGTCGCTGAGCTCGTCGAGCGTGGCCATCCTGGTCATCCCGGCGTTGTTGACCAGCGCGTCGAGGCGGCCAAGGCGCTGCTCGCAGGCGGCGATGACCCGCTCGCCGGCTTCGGGCTCGGTGATGTCGGCGGCGAGGATCTCGACGCGATCGCCGCACTGCGCCGCCGCCGCTATGAGCGCCTGCTCAGAGCGGCCGACGAGCAGCAGCTGCGCCCCCTCGGCGGCCAGCAGCTTCGCGGTCGCGAGGCCGATCCCGCGGCTGCCGCCGGTGATCACGCAGGCCCTGTCGCGCAGTCCGAGATCCATGCCGCACAAAGTTTCCCAGCCCAGATCGAACACGGACATTCATGTCAAGGAAGCACTGAGAGAGGGAGGGTCGCAATGACCCAGGTCAGGTTCATTCCAATGCTGATCGTGGCGGTCGCCGCAGTGGCGATCTCCGCGCCGTCCGCGCAAGCCAAGACGACACGTATCGATGGCCAGGTGATCGCGCCACCGGGCGCAAAGGGCAAGCGGACGTCGGTGCCGCTGCTGCTGACCGAACGGTCGGAGCGGCGGCTGAAGCTGCGCAAGGGCATCGTCCGCGTGCTGGTGGGACCACGGGCACGGCTGTCCGCCCCCGGGCCGGGCGGGCACGGCTCGGTGAAGTTGACCCCGTCGGCGCTGCAGGCCGGTGACCGTGTGCAGGCCGTCGCGAAGTTGTCGCGTAAGCAGGTCAAACGGTTGCGCAAGCGGTCGGTGCCAGCTTTCGCCGTGCGACGGGTCAGTGTGGTGGCACGTGCCTCCTCCCTGTCCAACGACGACCTGGCGCGGATGGTCGCCGAGCTCGACGCGCGGCTCACGGCGCTGTCGCAGCGCGTCGACGGCCTGGCCGCGTCGAACGCCGCCCAGATGGCGGCGCTGCGCGGGGACCTCGACAGCCTGACGGCGCGAACCGGCGCGTTGGAGACCGGCTTCGCAACGTTCGGAAGCTCACTCGACTCGCTGCTGACCAGGATCGACCTGCTCGAGGGACTCGTCGACCCAGAGCTGCTCGCGTCGTTGAGCGACGACGTCGACTCGCTGCTCGGTCGCGCCGACGCGCTCGAGGGAACAACCGGTGGGTTGACCTCTTCACTGAGCGGATTGACGGGCACGGTCAGCGGCCTGCAGACGTCACTCACCACGGCCCAAGGCCAGCTCGGGCCGTTGTTGACGACAGTCGATGGCCTCAGCACCCGTGTCGGTGACGCCGAGGACTCCCTCGGTCAGCTCCCCGCCGTGCTCGCGCAGATCGACAGCATCGATACTGAGCTGAACGGCCTCACCGGGCGGGTGGAGGCTTCAGAGCAGTTGTTGGACAGTGTCGGCGGGACCGTCGACGAACTGGGCCTGACGGTCGGCGGCCTGGCCACCACGACCGAGACCCTGCTCGACGCATCGACCGAGCAGGCGCTCGACATCGGCGCGCTCCAGGGCTCGGTGTCGACGCTCGGCGACGACCTGACTGGAGTCACGGGTGACTTGACCGCCCTCCAGGGCACGGTCGGCGGACTCGGGACGACAGTCACCGGGCTGACAGGCAGCGTCGGTGCGCTGACCGGTCAGGTTGCGGGGCTCCAGAGCACGCTCAACCTGCTGTGTGGCGTACCGCTCATCGGGGGGGTCTGCGACTAGAAGAGCCGATGAGGGCCGGCGCGGGACTTCAGCCGCGCCGGCCGGGTGTCTAGCGGTTCGCCTGGTGCGGCATCGGCTCGCCACGCAACCCTGCGAGCAGGTTGTCGACGGCGATGTCGGCCATCTCGGCGCGCGTCTCGTGCGAGGCCGAGCCGAGGTGGGGCGCTACGACCAGGTTCGGGGCGCCCAGCAGTGGGTGGTCGGCGGGCAGCGGCTCCGGGTCGGTCACGTCGAGCGCGGCACCGGCGATCCTGCCCTGCACGAGTGCCTCGCCGAGTGCGCCGGTGTCGACGATCGGGCCGCGCGCCGTGTTGACGAGGTAGGCGTTGTCGCGCATCCGGCGCAGCGCGTCAGCGTCGATCAGCCCGCGCGTCTGGTCGGTCAGTGGGCAGTGGAGGGTGACGACCGTCGACTGCTCCAGCAGCTGCTCTATGGGCACGCCGTCTGTGCGGCCGGTGTGGATGACGCGCGCACCGAAGCCCTCGACCCGTCGCTTGACCGCCTGCCCGATCCGGCCGAGCCCAACGATCCCGACGATCGCCCGGTGGAGGTCGTGGCCGAGCAGACGCGCCGGCTCCCAGGTCAGCCACTCCCCAGCCCGGACCTCAGCGTCGCCCTCCGGGATCCGGCGCATCACCGCCAGCATCAGCGCCAGCGCGAGGTCGGCGCTCGTCTCGGTCAACACGTCAGGCGTGTGGCCGACGGGAATACCGCGCTCGCTGGCGGCGACCAGGTCGACGTTGTCGGTTCCGACGGCGTAGGTGGACACGGCGCTCAGGTCGGGCGCCGCCTCGAACAGCTGGCGGTCGACCGGATCGGTGAGCATGCAGAGCAGCCCCTCGGCGCTGGCGACCCGCTCGCGCAGCTGCTCACGCGTCGGCGGCAACCGCTCCGGCCAGACCTCGACCTCGTGCTCGGCGGCCAGCCGCTCGACGGCGGTTCCCGGAATCTCGCGAGTGACGAAGCAGCGCGCCATCGGCCGGGTACCCTCGCACACCAGCGGGGTAGTCAAGCCTCAGTGCCCAAGGACACCGGCTTCCCCCAGACCGACGCGCAGTTCGACTTCTCCCGCGCCCGGCGACGACGGGCGCTTGCGCGTCTCGCCAACCGCCTTAGGGGCAAGCCCGGGGCAAAGGTCGCGATCCTCCCGTTCGAGGAGGTCGTCGAGGCCCTCGGCCGCCGCGGCGAGCGCCGGCTCGGACTGAAGTCGATCCCGCTCGACTCGATCGTCGGAACCGTCGACCGCGGCCGCGAGTTCGACCGCGGCTTCCGCCCCACCTCCAGCCGCCCCCGCGGCCGCTTCGAGCGCATCGCCACCGCCAAGCGCCGCGGCGAGTCGATGCCCCCAATCCGCGTCTACCGAATCGCCAACGCCCACTTCGTCGAGGACGGCCACCACCGCGTCGCCGTCGCCCGCGCCCAATCCCAACCCGACATCGACGCTTACGTCACCGAGGTCGTCCCCGAGATCGGCCACGACCTCGACCTCCGGAAGGCGACCCCCGCCGAGCTGCGGGCGCTGCGCTAACGCGGCGCTATGCGGGCGGCGCGACGACGACCGTCGGCGTGCGCTTGTAGACGACGCCGCTCTTGGTCCTGAACTTGAGGGTCGCCTTGACCCGCGTCGGGGTCGGTCGTTGCAGCAACTCGATCCCGTTGGTGGTCAGCTTGAAGCTCAGACGGCGGCTCTTGCTGCCGGTGAACTTCAGCTGTCCCCCGCCCACGCGCACGCGGCGGCCGTTGACTTGCATGTGGAGCGCGAGCGTCAGCTTGCCGGCCGCCGGTGACTTGAACTTCGGCAGGCGCAGCGTTCTCGCCGGACCACCTTGGACGAGCTTCGGGATGGCGTTGGCGAGCTGACGGAGGTCGGCCTCGATCATGCGACGGGTGCGCTTGGGCGTGGCCCCGGACAGCCCGAGTGACCTGCCGCTCAAGCCGACGGTCGCGGCCACGCCGAGCTTGGCCCTCAAGGTCAGCGTTCCGCTCAGGGCCTGAGCGCCCTGGGTGACCGGCTTGAACGCCAGTCGCGCCTTGCACTCGCCTCCCGGCTGGATCGTCCGGACGCAGTCGGTCGAGGCCAGGTCGAAGTGCGCGCTGACGAGAGCACGCGTGACCGTGACGGGCGTGTCCCCCGTGTTGCTGAAGGTCACGGTGCGCGCGGGCGAGGTCTTTCCCGTGCGCGTGGCGGCAAAGGCGAGCTTCTCCGGATCGGTAACCAGGGACCCCGCCCGGATCGACTTGGCCTCCAAGGACGCGGTGCCAGGTGTGGTGCCGCCGTCTCCCTCGACGACCAGGGTTCCCGCGAAGCTTCCGTTCGACGATGGCGCGTTGAAGGTGACCTTCACGTCGCAGTTGTCGCCAACGTCGAGCGCCAAGCCCGTGGAGCAGGGGCTCCCGGCGGTCGAGAACACGGCAGCGTCGCCGTCGACGTGAATCTCGGTCAACTCGAGCAACTCCGTTCCGTTGTTCGTCACCTTCAGGAAGGTGGTGGAGGACCCGCCGTAGGTGAGCGATCCGAAGTCCCACTGAGCTGGCGCGATCGTCAGCGAGCGAGCGGCCTGCGCTCCCACCGGCGCAAGTAGCGCACAGGACGCGAGGGTTAAGAGCAAGGCGCCGAGACGGCTGAGCGAGCGAGTGGGCATCGGGCCAGCGTAGCCGACCTCTCGCGTGGGTGAAAGCGGCCTCAGGCCGTCAGTGAAGACCCGTCGGACGGGTCGAAGAGCTGGATGTGGGAGCCGTCGATGAAGATGTCGGCCTCGTCGCCCTTCTTGACCTGGGACTCGGCTGAGAGGCGGGCGACGACGTCGCCCTCGTTGCCGCCGCCGGGGACCTCGCCGGCGCCGGAGTCCTCGGCCAGCTCGCGCAGCTCGTCGGACTCGATCGTCTTGTCGGAGGAGACGCTGAAGTGGGCGTAGATCTCCGAGCCCATCGACTCGATCAGATCGATCTTCGCCTTGAAGGAAGCGCCGCGACGGAGGGTGTCGTCGCCGAGCAGCGCGGCGTCGTCGAAGTTCTCGGGCCGGATGCCGGCGATCAGCTCGCGGCTGCCGCCCTCACCCCCGGCACTCACGCGCTCGCGCAGCTCGTCCGGTAGCCGCACGTCGACCATCGGCAGCTTGACGGTGTCGCCCTCGACGGTCGCCGGCATGAAGTTCATCGCCGGCGAGCCGATGAAGCCGGCGACGAAGAGGTTCTTCGGCTTGTTGTAGAGCTCCATCGGCGTGTCGACCTGCTGCAGGACGCCGGCGCGCATCACCGCGACGCGGTCACCGAGCGTCATCGCCTCGGTCTGGTCGTGGGTGACGTAGATCGTCGTGGTGTCGGTGCGGTTCTGGATCCGCGACACCTCGGTGCGCATCTGGACGCGCAGCTTGGCGTCGAGGTTCGACAGCGGCTCGTCCATCAGGTAGGCGGACGGGTCGCGGACGATCGCGCGCCCCATCGCGACACGCTGGCGCTGACCGCCGGAGAGGTTGGCCGGCTTGCGGTCGAGGTGCTCGGTGAGGTCGAGGATCTTCGCGGCGTCCTCGACCCGCTTGGTTATCTCGGCCTTGTCGGTGCCGTGCAACTTGAGCGCGAAGCCCATGTTGTCGCGCACCGTCATATGCGGGTAGAGCGCGTAGTTCTGGAAGACCATCGCGATGTCGCGGTCGCGCGGAGCCTTCTGGTTGACGACCTCGTCACCAATCGTCAGCTCGCCGTCGCTGATGTCCTCAAGCCCAGCGACCATCCGCAGCGCGGTCGACTTTCCGCAACCCGAAGGCCCGACGAGGATCATGAACTCGCCGTCCTCGACCTCGAGGCTCATGTCCTTGACGGCCTCGAAGCCGTCCGGGTAGCGCTTGGTGACTCCGTCGAAGGTGATCTTGGCCATGGTCTCTCCTTACCCGTAGTCCGTCGCTCTATCCCTTGACCGCGCCCGCGGTCAGGCCAGCGACGATCCGGCGCTGGAAGATCAGGACCATCACGATGATCGGGATCGTCACGACCACCGCCGCCGCCGAGATCGCCCCGATCGGCTGCTCGAACTGCGACCCGCCGGTGAAGAAGGCGAGCGCCGCCGGAACTGTGCGCGCATTGTCGGTCGAGGTGAGCGTGTTGGCGAAGATGAAGTCGTTCCAGGCGAAGATGAAGACGAGGATCGCCGCCGTGAACACGCCCGGCGCGGCGAGCGGCACGATCACCTTGCGGAACGCCTGGAACGGTGTCGCGCCATCGACCTGCGCCGCCTGCTCGAGCTCCCACGGGATCTCGCGGAAGAACGCCGACAGCGTGTAGATCGCCAACGGCAGCGTGAAGGTCATGTAGGGGATGATCAGCCCGGCCCAGGTGTCGTAGAGGCCGATCGAGCGCCACATGTCGAATAGCGAGCCGACGATCGAGATCGGCGGGAACATCGCCACTGCAAGCGCGCCCGAGAGGATCACCGTCTTGCCCGCGAAGTCGAGCCGCGAGAGCGCGTAAGCCGCCATCGCAGCAAGCCCGATCGAGATCACCGTCGCGATCAGCGCGATGCCGATCGAGTTGACCAGCGCGGCGATGAAGGTGTCGTCGTTGAAGATCGTCTTGTAGTTCTCGAACGTCGGGCTGCCGGAGAAGAACTTGCCGTCGGAGAGCTTCTCCGCGGGCTTGACCGACAGCGACGCGATCCAGACCACTGGGATCAGGGCGTACAGCACCACGACGAGAATCCCGATCCCCCACATGAGCCGCTGGCGAGCCGAATCGACCATCGCTCAGACCTCCCCTCGCTGCTGTGCGGTGCTCGTGCCGAGCACCTTGACGAAGAACGTCGCGATCAGGATCACCGCGAGGAAGATCAGGATCGACACGGCCGATCCCAGGCCGAGGTTCACCCGGTTGATCAGGACGTTGTAACCGAGGATCGAAACCGACTCGGTGCCGTTCGCGCCCGCGGTCTGGATGAAGATCGTGTCGAATATCCGGAACGCGTCGAGCGTTCGGAACAGCAGCGCGACGAGGATCGCCGGCTTCATCAGCGGCAGCGTGATCCGGTAGAAGCGCTGGACCGCGTTGGCGCCGTCGACCTTCGCCGCCTCGTGCAGCTCGTCGGGGACGAGCGCGAGCCCGGCTAACAACAGCAGCGCCATGAACGGCGTGGTCTTCCAGACCTCGGTCAGGATGATCACCAGCAGCGAGCTGTCGCGCTGGTTGAAGGGTGCCCAGGTGTCGGAGATCAGCGGCAGGCTCTGGACGAAGCCGCTGGTCGGGTCGAAGGCGTAGCGCCAGGCGAACGCCGCGACGACGGTGACGATTCCGTACGGGATCAGCACCGATGCGCGCACCGCGCCGCGGCCGAAGATCGCCCGGTGCATCACCAGCGCGATCGCCATGCCGAGCACCAGCTCCAGCGCCACCGAGCAGACCGTGATGATCAGCGTCGTGCCGACATCGCTCCACCAGGTGCTCGAACTGAGCACGTCGCCGTAGTTCGACAGCCCGACGAACTCCTTGTCGTCGGGGAAGCGCAGGTCGAACTTCTGCAGCGACAGGTAGAAGGCGTAGCCGATCGGATACCCGGTCACGATCAGCATCGCGATCACAGCCGGAGCGCAGAGCATGTAGGCGAGCTTGCGCTCGGACTTCGCCCGGTCGCTGACGCCGCCGTTCTTCGCCGGCTTGGTCGGCGGGGTCGCCTCGGGCACGCTCGCCGCCTCCATCAGAAGATGCCCCCGTCGACGGCCTTCTCGATCTTGTCGCTGAGGTCCTGGACGACGGTCGCCGGATCGACGTCGGCGGGCGGGTGGTACGTCTTCTGGATCGCCAGCGAGATGTCGGCGTAGGCCGGCGTGACCGGTCGCGGCCCACCGTCCTCGATCGACTGCTGCAGCAGGTCCGAGAACGGGAACGCCTTCTTCAGCGCCGGCTCGTCATAGACGGCGGCGCTCGACGGCGCCAGCCCGCCCTTCTCGGCGGCGACGAGCTGGTTGGCCTCGCTGGACAGGCACTCGGCGGCCTCGAAGGCGAGGTCCTTCTTCTTCGAGAAGGCGCCAACGCCGATGTTGATCCCGCCGAGCGGCGGCTTGCTCGCCTCGCCGGCGACGCTGCGCGGGTAGCGCGCCCAGCCAATGTTCTTCTGGAAGTCGTCGCTGATCTCAGCGGCGCTCGGGTAGATGAACGTGTAGTTGATCTGGTAGTCAGAGCGGCCGGACTCGAAGCCGAGCCGGGCGTCGTCCTCGGCATTGGTCGACATGCCGGGCGGGGCCGCCGACGACCGGGCGAGCTTGCGCACGATCTCCGCGGCGGTCTTGGCGGTGTCGTCGACCGTGACGTCGCCCTGGTCGTTGACGATCTGCCCGCCGGCGCTAGTGATCAGCGCGTTGACCCAGACGGTCAGGCCCTCGTACTGGCGCGATTGGACCTCGACGGCCGTGCCGTTCTTCACCGCGTTGTCGATCATCTGGTCCCAGGTGAAGTCCTCGGAGGGCTTCGCGACGCGGTCCTTGCGGTACCAGAGCAGCTGGGTGTTCGAGGTGAACGGGATCGCCCAGATCTGGTCCTGGTAGCGGACGGTCTCGAGCGGCCCCTCGAGCCGGCCCTGCTCGGCGACCTGCTTGCGCTCGCCGGTCCACGGGAGGATCCAGCCGGCCTCGGCGAACTCGGCGGTCCAGATGACGTCCATCCCGATCAGGTCGACGGTGTCGTCCTCGGCGGCGAGCCGACGGACGATCAGCTCGCGCTGCTGGTTGGCATCTGTCGGCAGCCGGACGTAGTTGATCTGGAAGCGGCCGTTCGACTGCTTGTTGCAGTCGGCGATCGCCTGCTCGTAGGCGCCGCCAGGCTCGTTGAAGACGTACCAGTTGATGCTGCGCGCGCCGTCCGCCGCGTCGCCGCTACCGAGGCCGAAGCAGCCGCTGAATGCGGCGACCGCGATCGCCGCCAACACCGCCGCCGACGCTCTACGGCTCGTCCTCTGCCCTCTGGATCCGGGCGTCACGCCCGGTGTCTACCCGCGTGCCCTATGCGCAAACAGCGGCTTATGGCGCGGAGGCGCCCTCCGCGACCCAACTCTTCGCTTCGTCCAGCCGGTCCAGTCCGAAGACCTCGACCTCGCCCGGCGTCATCCAGGCGAAGAACTTGAACGCCTTGGTGAGCCACTCGACGTCGCTGACGATCGCCGACCGCTTCCAGGCGGAGTGGTGCCCGATGCCCAGGCCGAGCCCCGTCTTCATGTCCTCGAACCAGGCCGCTGGCTCGAGACCGTCGAAGCTCTCGATCACGAACAGCATCCGGATGTCGCCGGCCTCCGCCACGGCGCGCAGGTCGGGCTCCATCACCTGCCGGTAGTCGTCGCGGGTCAGCTTGCCGGATGCCCGGAAGCCGATCGTCCCGGCCGGCATGTCATCGATCCTCTCGACCATCGTCCTGCCCTCCTTCGTCGTTCTCGTCGCGAACATAGCGCCGCCAGCCGAGCAGGTCGCGGTAGAGGGCCAGCAGCGAGTCGGGGTCGTCGCGCTGGTCGGCGACATTTCGGGCGGCAGGGTCAACGAGCGGTAGCCACGGCTTCCCGATGGTGAAGCCGCCGTTCGGCGTCGCGTCCCACTGCATCGGATGACGGTGGGCGTCGCGGCCGGCACGGTCGTAGGGCGGCTGGTGGCCGGGCCCGTCGCGCATGCCGATCTCGTCGCCCTGGTAGATGAAGACGATCCCTGGCAGCGAGCAGACGAGCTTGGCCGCATCGCGCACCGCGTCCTCGCCGTAGCGGTCCGGCAAACGCGCGAAGTCGTGGTTCGAGAGCGCCCAGGCGGCGGCGCCGGGCAGCGCGACCTGGGCCTCGATCGCGGCCTCGAGCGCCTCGGCCTCCCACGGCGCATGGAACAGCTCGAACGCGAACGTCGCGTCGAGCGACTCCAGGTAAGGCGTGCTCTCGGCCGCCGGCAGGTAGACCTCGCCAACGAGCAGCGCGTCACCGGCCGCCTCGCGCAGCGACGCCAGCGCCTCGCGAATCTCCGGCCGGTTGCGTGAGTAGAGATGCTCGAGCTGCGCGTACTCCTCCGGCAGAGGCAGCGCGAGCGGCGCGCTCGCCGGCGGGTCGTCGCGCAGCTGGTCATCCTTGATCAGCCGGTCGATCGCGTCGACGCGGAAGCCGGCCACCCCACGATCGAGCCAGAAGCGGACGATCTCACCGAACGCCGCCACGACCTCCGGGTTGCGCCAGTCGAGGTCGGGCTGCTCCGGATAGAAGCTGTGCATGTACCAGCGCGATCCGCCGCCCGGATCAGGCGACCAAGCCGGCCCGCCGAACGTCGACCGCCAGTTGTTCGGCGGTCCCCCATCGCGCCCCTCGGCCCAGATGTACCAATCGGGGTGCTCCCGGAACCACGGATGCTCGATCGACGTATGGCACGGCACGAGATCCATCAGCACCCGCAACCCGCGCTCGTCGGCCGCCGCGATCAGCCGATCGAAGTCCTCCAGCGTCCCGTAGACCGGATCGACAGCCGTGTAGTCCGAGATGTCGTAGCCGAAGTCCGCCAACGGCGACGGGTGGATCGGCGACAACCACAGCCCATCGACTCCCAGCTCGACCAGATGGTCCAGCCGCGTCTCGATCCCATACAGATCCCCGACCCCATCCCCATCAGAGTCCTGAAACGACCGCGGATACACCTGATAGATCGCCGCGTTCTCCCACCACCTGCTCACCCGAGAGAACCTACCCAGGACCGAAGAGAAGGCCTAGTAGGAAGCCGGCAGGCCCCAGGACAGCGAGGACGATCCAGCCCAGTACCGGGAGCGCCTCGCCGGGCTCCTGCGGCATCTTCGGGAAGCGGCTGCGGGCATCGCGCATCTCGTAGAACCCGTAGCGATGTCGCGCCCACCAGGAGTTGGGCTTGGCGAGCCTAACGACGGCGATCAGCCCGGTGATAGTCCCGATCACCGGCACAAAGATGTAGAGCAGAGTCGTCCATCCCTTGCCCTTGAGCAGGAGCACGCCGGTGACAACGGAGCCGAGGAAATAGACGATCGCGGCATTGACTATCTCTACGACGCCAACCGAGGCGAGATCGACTTCCACGTCAGATCCCGCCAGTGTTCTCCAGCATGAGGTTCTGGTGCTTGGTGGCGTACCAGTACCAGACGATCATCGGGACGATCAGCAGTCCGCCGGGGAAGTAGAGGAGATAGCCGAGGACGGGTCGGAAGCGACGGTCCTCGGGGATTCCCACGACCGTTTGGGCGTGCTCGATCCGCTTGCCGTAGTTGTAGGTCGAGATGAAGATCGGGATGACGACGAACATGCTGGCGATCCAGGCGAGCACCGGCAATGAGACGTCGAGCTTCGCCAGCTTCTCGTCGTCACGCATGGCCCCGACGCGCTTCAGCTCGTCGTTGACGAAGTAGTACCACCAGAGGCCGTAGAAGCCGAAGGTCACTACCGCCAGTCCAAACCCCGCCCAAAAGCTGCGGATCTTGCCCGTCCGCCCTGGCCCCAACTGCACTGTCTCCGCCACCGAACCCCCTCTAGCCGCTATCGACGTCGGACAACCTATCTGGCCTCGCTAGCCTCGTCGCGATGCAGGACGAACGTCGTTTCAACGTCCGCACGCTGATCATCGCGAGCATCGCCTCGGCGGCCGCGGCGCTGATCACGTCGCAGTTCTGGATCAGGGGCACGCCGATCGCGGCGGCGCTGACGCCGATCATCGTGACGCTGGTCAGCGAGCTGCTGCACCGGCCGACCGAGAAGATCGCGCAGCGGATGACCACCGAGACGGACGCGCTGCCGGAGGCCGCGGGCGCGGAGCCTCCGCCGCCGAGTGAGGAGACTGCGCCGCGACCGGCGCCGGACACGGATTTCAAGGTGTACCGCGCCGGGAGCTCGCGCCGCAAGCGGATCGCCTGGGCGACCGTCCTGACGACGGGGCTGCTGGCGTTCGTGATCGCGGCGGTCGTGCTGACCGTGCCGGAGCTGATCGCCGGCGGCTCGATCGGCGGGCGCGACCGCGCGACGACGCTCGTGCCGTCGAAGAAGAAGGGCAACGGCGGCGATGCGAAGAGCCCGCCCGACCAGAAGACGGTGACCGACGAGCAGACCGTCACAGAGACCGTGCCGAGCGAGCCGGAGACGGTGACCGAGACGACGCCGAGCGCACCTCAGCAGCGCACGACTCCGACAACGCCGCAGCAACAAAGCGCACCGCCGACAACGACCACGACCACGCCGGCCCAGTAGCGCCCTAGACCAACGAGCGAAGGGTTGTAGGGGCCAGTGCCCCCACAATCCTTCGTCGAGCGCGATCTAGCGCCGCGGACGCGGCAGGCTGGACGTGTCGACAATCTCGAAGTCGCTGCCGCGAACGCGGTGCAGCGAGTGGAGGTCGTCGTTGTCCCAGCGTGGTGACGGGGCGCCCGAGACGTACCAGGCGGAGCCATTGTCGGCGACCAACGCGCCGTAACGCTTCAGCGCGTGCAGCACGACCCGCGCCTGAGGCGGGAAGCGCGAGACGTCGAAGCGACGCTTGAGCCGGACACGCTGGCCCATCGCCGGCAGGTTGGGGTCGGTCAGGTCCGAGGCGAAGTGGCGGGCGGGATAGATGAAGGCGCGCCGGGTGCGCGGAACCGTGATCCGCAGCGCATGGTCGATCCGCCCGCGACGGACCTCGTCGATGCGGGCGAGACCGGGCAGGATCGGCAGGCCGGCGGCATCGGCCGACGTCCAGCCGCGCGGGCGCAGGCGGTTCGAGCGCAGGTCCCAGCGGGCACCGGCCCCGGCCCGCCAGCGGCGCCCACCGTCAACCGGATAGGCCGCATAGAGCTCGTGCAGCACGCAGCGGACACGGTCGACGACGATCACGTGGCGATCGCCGTCCGCGTTGCGGCCGCCCTCGATCGGCGCTCCGCGCGGAATCGGATAGCGGCCGCGATCCGACTCGTCGGCGTAGTCGAAGCTCACCGATACGCGCGGCTGGTCGCGGCCGACGACGACGTAGGGAATCCCGATCGGACCGCCGTCCCAGAGCCCGGATCCGAAGTCGGCGTGAGCGTTGTCGGAGCGCCCGATCGCCCGGACCATCGCGTCAGAGCGTGGATGGACCGGCAGCCGGTCGACCGGCTGGTTCCAGTGACTCGACGCTGGGAACACCGGACATTGCGCTGCCTTGGGCAGCGGCCGGCCCTCGCCGCCGCGCGCGAGCACCGCGCCGACCACAACGGCGCCCAGAGCGGCGATCAGCAGGCGCACCCGAACGCTCATCGGGCCAGCCTAGGCACCACCGCGGCGTCCGAACGAACAGATGCACGATTGCCAGGGCCCTGGCCCGCACAATCGTGCATCTGGTGTCGAATCAGCCGAGCTGCTTGACCGCGGGACCGTCGGCGCCGTCGGGATTGCGGCCGTCGCGTCCGACGTAGCCGCCCTTCGCGCCCACGACGACATAGACGACGTCCCCGCCGCTCACGTTGCGCGTCTTGCGGTGCGTCTCCGCCGCGACGCGCGCGATGCCGCCCGGACCGAGGCGGTGGACCGTCCCGTCGCCGAACTCGATCTCGAGCTCCCCGGAGTGCACGAAGTACAGCTCCTCCTGGGTCTCGTGGTAGTGGAACTCCGACTCGATCCCGGTCGGCATGACGATCGCGTTGATCCCGAACTCCTCGACACCGAGATCGCGCCGGATCTTGCGGAACCCCGGCCCGTCGCCGAGGTCGCCGAGGTTCGCGACCGAGTAACCCTCACCCTGCGTGACTTGGCTCATGGGCGAAACCCTATAACCGGGTACAAACCTCCAATGGTCAAGATCGGCTGCTCGGGCTGGAACTACGACGCCTGGCGCGGTGAGCTCTACCCCGAGGGGATGGGACCGACTCGCTGGCTGAGCGAGTACGGGCAGCACTTCGACACCGTCGAGGTCAACTCGACCTTCTACCGCCTCGCATCCCGGAAGGCCGTAGAGAAGTGGGTCGCCGATACCCCCGACGACTTCTGCTTCACCGTCAAGGCCAGCCGCTACCTGACCCACGTCAAGCGCCTGCGCGACAACCCGGCGAAGGACTTCACGCTCGCCAAGGGCCTGCAGCGCTTCTACGAGGGCATCGAGCCACTTGCCAAGGCCGGCAAGCTCGGCCCCACGCTGTGGCAGCTCCCCGCCAACTTCCGCCGCGACGACGAGCGGCTCGCCGACCTGCTCGATCGTGTGCCGCCGGGCCGCCACTGCGTCGAGTTCCGCGACGCGAGCTGGTTCGCCGACGACGTCTACGACCTGCTGCGCCGCCACGACGCGGCGCTCGTGATCGCCGACGACCCCGAGCGCGAGCTGCCCGCGGCCGAGCCGACCGCCGGCTGGACGTTCGTCCGCTTCCACCGCGGCTCGCGCGGCCGGCGCGGCAACTACTCGCCGAGCGAGCTGGAGCAGTGGGCGCGGCGAATCGCGAGCTGGCGCACGAGCGGCCTCGACGTCTACGCCTACTTCAACAACGACTGGGAGGCGTTCGCGCCGCGCAACGCGGCGCAGCTCGAGCAGCTCGTCACAGCGGCCTAGCCGCCCGCGGCCTCGGCCTTCGCGAGCCCGCGCAGCGCCCAGACGCCGAAGAAGACGAGCATCCCGATCGCGACGCCGTATGCGAGCGCGAGGTCGACGGGAACGCCCGAGATGAAGTCGCGTCCCGCCTCGATGATCGCGGTGATCGGGTTGACGCTGGCGGCCGTCTCGACCCAGCCGGTGAGCAGGTTCAGCGGAACGTAGACGGGCGCGATGAAGATGATCAGGAAGACCGGCGTCTGCATCAGCGGACCGGCCTGCAGCGAGCGGAAGCGCAGCGCGATCCCCGCCGCCCACATCAGCGCAGTCGTGTTGATCAGCAGCGCCAGCGAATACATGCCGACAAGGTCGGCCGGACTGCCGCCGATCTCCATCCCGACCGCCAGCGCTATCGCCGTCAGCAGGATCCAGATGAACACCGCCCGGCCGGTCGCCACCAGGGCGTAGCCGGCGAGCAGCGCGCGCCGGTTCGGCGCGGCGAGCATCATCCGGCGACCGAATCCGGACTCGAAGTCGCGCGCGATCGCGAAACCGGTGAAGACGCCGCCGAAGGCGCTCGCCTGGATCAGCACGAAGACGAACTGGAACGTCGTGTAGTTCTCGGGGAAGTCGAAGCCCGGGACGTTGGCGACGTTCGACAGCCCGCCGGCAAATGCCGCGAAGAAGAACAGCGGGAACATCATCGACGGGATCACCATCGTCGGGTCGTGGAAGAAGCGGTGTAGCCCGCGCCAGGCGACGCCGAACGCGACCGAGCGGTTGCGCGCGCTCATGTCCGCACCACCCGTGCGTTGAGCGCCCGTACCGCGAGCGGCAGGAAGATCGCCGAGATGATCGCCGCGACGCCGAACGCCTCGGCCAGGGCGGCAACGTCCCAGCCGCCATAGAAGAGACTGCGGATGCCGCTGAAGATGAAGCTGATCGGATTGTGCTCGGCGATCGCGCGGAACCAGTCGTTCTGGATCAGGTCGGCCGGCAGCGCCATCGTCGACAGGAAGAGGAAGACGAACAGCAGCGGAAACAGCCCCTGCACCGCCTCGCCGTTGCCGAAGCGGAAAGCCGCGGTGATTCCGATCAAGCCGAACGCGAAGACGATCGCGACCTCGAGCAAGAGCAGCACGACGACACCGGCCAGTCCGGTGTCGAAGGTCGCCCCGGCGGCGAGGCCGACTATGAGGAAGATCAGCCCCTGGAAGATGCCGAGCGCAATCGTGCCCGCCATCTGGCCGGACACGAGTCCGGTCCGACTCAACGGCGTCAGAGCGAGCCGGTCGAGGAAGCCTGTCTCGATGTCACGCGCCAGATCGGCGCCGAGGCCGGCGACGGCGAACAGCCCGGCCTGCATGAACGGCACGGCGATGATCCAGGTCAGGTAGTCGGGCGCCGGGAAGCCGGGTAGCTCGGCGGCCGCGTCGAGCCCAGCCGCGTTGATCGCGAACAGGAACAGCGGGAAGGTGATCGCTGGAATGACCTGGGCGGGTTGACGTGCGGTGCGAACGAGCGAGCGGCGCGCGAGCTCGGAGATCTGCGTGCGCGTGTAGGCGCTCAAGCCGGCGCCCCCTCGACAGCCCGCTCGCTGTCGGCGATGTAGGCGCCGTCCTCCTCCTCGTCGCCGTCGCCGGAGCCCTCGAGCGAGCGGCCGGTCTTGTCGAGGAAGACGTCGTCGAGCGTCGGCGCGTGCAACTGCAGGCTGGCGACCGCGATCCCCTCGCCGTCGAGCGCGCGCACGACGTCGGCCATCGCGGCGTCGCCGCCCTTCAGGCGGACGCCGACGCTGCCGTGCTCGTGGTGTACGCAGTCGCCGCCGGCCGAGAAGCGCTGGAGCACCTCCGCCGTCGCGTCGCGGCGGTCGGTCTCGGCCGGCACGACCTCGAGGCTCGGCTCGCCGATCTCCGCCTTCAGCGAGGCGGGCGTGCCCTCGGCGACGATCTTGCCGCGGTCGATGATCCCGACCCGGTTGGCAAGCGCGTCGGCCTCCTCGAGGTACTGGGTGGTCAGGAAGACGGTGACGCCATCCTCCTTCGAGAGCCGCTCGACCTCCTCCCAGAGCGAAGCGCGGCTCTGCGGGTCGAGACCGGTCGTCGGCTCGTCGAGGAAGAGGATGCGCGGGCCGTGAACGAGCGACAGCGCGAGGTCGAGCCGGCGCTTCATGCCTCCTGAGTAGCCACCAACACGACGGTCGGCGGCGTCGGAGAGCCCGACGCGCTCGATCAGCTCGTCGCCGCGCCGCACGCGCTCGGCCTTCGCGATGCCATGCAGCGACGTCTGAAGGCGCATGTGCTCGCGGCCTGTCAGGAACGGGTCGAGCGCAGCCTCCTGGAGCGCGGCGCCGATGCTCTCTCGCACACGAGCGCCGTCGGTCGCAACCTCCCAGCCGGCGACGCGCGCCGACCCGGCGGTCGGCGGCAGCAGCGTCGTCAGCATCAGGACGGTCGTCGACTTGCCGGCTCCATTCGGTCCGAGGAAGCCGTAGATCTCCCCCGGCGCGACCTGGAGGTCGATCCCGTCGACGGCGCGTGGGCCCTTCTTGAACTGCTTGACGAGGCCCTCGACTTCGATGCTTGCGGCGTGCTGGCTGGAGCTCATGGTGCCGCAGGCTATCACGATGCTTGAGCCTGTCAACTATTTATTGGGCCGACCTTCGACCAGATTGACTATTGGTCTGGTTCAGATATAATGGGCCTGGCGATGAGCACACCGACACGGGTCGACCCCGCCACTGAGGCTTGGAGCTTGGCCCTGGAGATCGTGTTCTCCGAGAAGCCGCCCCGCGTCCCCGCCGTCGCCTCCGAGTTCGACCTGTCGCCGATGGCGCTCAAGCTGCTCTACACGCTCGAGCCCGACACGGCCAAGCCGATGAGCGCGCTCGCCGAGACGCTCTTCTGCGATGCCTCGAACGTCACCGGCATCGTCGACAGGCTCGAGGCTCGCGGGCTGATGGAGCGTCGCGACAACCCCGGCGACAGGCGCGTGAAGCTGATCGCGCTGACCGACGACGGCGCCGTCATGCGCGAGCAGGTCCGGCAGCGGCTACATGAGCCGCCTGAGCAGATCGCGGCGCTCTCACGCGACGACAAGCGCACGCTGCGCGACGTGCTGCGCCGCGCGGTCGACTGCTGCTAGCGCCTCCGACGCTGCCGGCGGAAGCGGCGCCCATGGACAGCTTCTTGCGAGTCCATTCCTCCGGGCTGCGAGCGCTCCCACCGGCTTCGCGCCCGTCCTTCCCCTCCCCGGGAAGCTCTAGAGCCGAGAGCCAGACCCAACGATTGGTACTTGCATTTCGTTAGCTACTTGTGACATGGGACCCTCCAGAAACGTCGCCGTTTGCAACGGATCACCCAGCTAGTCGTCATCGCCACCGGAATCGTCCGACCCGGAGCCTCCCGAGGAGCCGGAGTCGTCAGAGCCCGAGTCATCGGATCCCGAGTCGCCGCCGCTGCGTCCGCGACCGCGCCCCCGCCCACTGCCGTCGTCGCCACCGCCGTCATCGTCCGCGACTGGTGGCGTCACAACGGGAGGAGCTGTGGTCGGTCCTGGAGCCCCGGCCTCCCGTGCGGCAGCCCGCCGTGCCGCGGCGCGGCGCCGTGCGGCTAAGCGCCGAGCTGCCCGCCGTTGTCGCTCGCGCGCAAGTGCCCGTCGCTGCGCACGGTCAACCGGCGGCGCCAACTCCTCGCCCGCCGTGATCGGCTCAGACGTCAAGCCGACGTCCTCGGTCGTCAATGCGCGCACGCCCATCGAGACCCCGCCCGCGACGACCAATCCGACCAAGGCGATCAGAGTCCACGTGACAGCCGTCCGGCGGCTCATTGCGCGTCCCCCCAAGTGAGCGTCGCGCGGGCGCCGTCGCCGTCGTCGCGGTTGGCAATCCGCAGCTCGCCGCCCCACGTCCCGGCCAGCTCTTGGGCGATCGCAAGTCCAAGGCCGGTGCCGGCCGGGCCGCGACGGCCTGCCGAGCCGCGGTGGAAGCGGCGCAGCACTGCCTCCTCCTCGCCAGGCGCCAGACCAGGACCACGATCGAGCACCTCGACTACGCCATCGCCGGCGACTATCTCGACCGCGCTGCCGGCAGGCGAGTAGCGGATCGCGTTCTCGACGAGCGAGTCGACCGCCCGCTCGAGCGCCGCCGGCGAGCAGCGCGCCGGCAGCGCGCCGTTGGCGTGACGGACCGCCAGGTCGACGCCGCCTTCGCGCGCGGGTCCCTCCCAGCGCCGTCGCGCGGCGGCGGCAGCATCGCCAAGGTCGACGGTCTCCGCCTCGGCGAGCGCGTCAGCCTCGCCGGCGCGGCTGAGCACGAGCAGCTCCTCGACCATCGCGCTGAGCCGGTCCACCTCAGCAATCCCGTGATCGATCTCCTCGCGAGCGGCCGGATCGCGAGACTCGGCGCGTGCCTCCTCGAGCCGCAGCCGCAGACCCGTCAACGGTGTGCGCAACTGGTGGGATGCATCAGCCACGAACTGGCGCTGGGCCTGGAGCGCCTGCGCCAAGCGGCTGGTCATCGTGTTGAACGAACGGGCGAGCGACCGCTGCTCGCTGGTCCCCTCGACGGGCGCGCGACGCTCGAGGTCGCCATCGGCGATCTGGCGCGCCGTCGCGTCGAGCCGATCGAGCGGCCGCGCGATCCGGCGGGCGATCACCCAACCGACCGCCAACCCGAGCATCAGCACGACAGCTCCGAGCAGGGCAAGGCCGGTGACCGAGCGCCGCACTGAGCGGCCGACGGCATCGACGCTCTGGGTCACGCGTACCGCACCTGCCGGTCGGCCGTTGTCGATCACCGGGACCGCCGTCGCGAGTATCTCCTCGTCGAGCGTGTCGCTCTGCCGCCTCTCCTGCACGGCTCGACCGTCGAGCGCGGCAGCAATCTCCGGCCGGTCGCCGTAAGCGCCGCCGCGTGTCGCGGTGCCGGCGCTGTCAGCGAGCACCTGCCCGTTGCTGTCGACGATCATCACGCGGCCGCGCACGCTCGACGCCGATACGCGCGCCAGCTCGCCCAGACCCGCGTGGTCGTCGCCCAGCAGGTCGGAGGCGGTCGCGGCCACGACGTCGGCCTGGCTGCGTGCCTGCGAGCGGACCTCCGAGTCGACGCGATCGCGAACGTTCAGCGCCAGCGGCACGCCGAGCGCGAGGATCGCCAGCAGCAGCACGTAGGCCATCGCCAGCAGCAGTCCGGTGCGCAGGCTCACGGCGCCGCCATCCGGAAGCCGACGCCACGCACGGTGTGGATGTAGGTCGGGTCTTCGGCCTCGTCGCCGAGCTTGCGCCTCAGCGTGCCGACGTGGACGTCGAGCGTCTTCGTCGAGCCGTACCAGTTCTCGTCCCAGACGCTCGACAGCAGCTCCTCGCGCGTCACGACGTTGCCGGCGTCGCGTGCGAGCCGAGCCAGCAGGTCGAACTCGCGCCGCGTCAGGTCGAGCTCCTCGCCGGCCAACAACACCTGGCGCGCGCCCGGGTCCACGGTCAGCTCGCCGATCGTCTGGGGAGCGGCCGGCGCCGGCGGGCCGTTGCCCGTACGCCGCAGCACCGCCCGTATCCGCGCGATCACCTCGGCGCTCGAGAACGGCTTGACGACGTAGTCGTCGGCGCCCAGCTCGAGGCCGACGACGCGATCCATCTCCGTTCCACGAGCGGTCAGCATCAAGATCGGCACCTCGGACTTGCGCCGCAGCTCACGGCAGACGTCGCGCCCGTCGCCGTCGGGCAGGTTGAGATCGAGCAGCACGAGGTCGAACTCCATCCGCTCGGCAAGCGCCAGGGCCTCCGCCGCGGTGAACGCCGTCACCGGCTCGAATCCCTCACGCGCGAGCGCCTTCGCAAACGGCTCCGAGATCGAGCGCTCGTCCTCCACGAACAGGATGCGCGGGCGTCCCGCCGCAGGTTCCACGATTCCACTGTAGCCCGCTTCCAAAGCGGCCCCGCGATCCCTTACCGACTCCTTACCCGCCACTTGACCGCCGCTGGGCGCCCCCACGCGACGCTGCAACCGCAAGCCATCAAAGGAGCAGCGCCATGAGCAAGATGCGCATCGCAACAGGGTTCACACTCGCCGTCCTCGGCCTCGTTGCCGCCGTCGCGGTCGGCTCCACCCTCGTCCCCGACTCCAACACAGGCACCCCAGCCGCCAACACAGTCGAGGGCACAACCACCGCCGATGACACGACCACCGCGGAGGACACGACCACCGCCGAGAGCACGACCACCGTCGGCGACGACGACGGCACGGCCGATCAGGGCCCCGGCGACGCGCCCGGCACCCCCGGCTCCGGAACCGTCACCAGCGACGACGACGGAACTCCCGACCAGGGTCCCGGCGACTTCGGCGGCACCAACACCACCACGACGCCCGACAACGTCGACGACGGCGGCCACCACCGAGGCCGCGGACGCGGCGGAGACGACGACAACAGCGGTCCCGGCAGCAGCAACAGCGGGCCCGGCAGCGCCCATAGCGGCGGGGACGACGATTTCGACGACGACCGCAGCGGCAGCGGTGACGACGACGGGTTCGACGACCACGGCGGCGATGACGACAACAGCGGCCACGGCGGCGGAGACGACGACTGACCAATTGACGCGGGCGGCCACC
>JBIOUS010000050.1:0-34373 GCA_044867325.1 Thermoleophilaceae bacterium
ACGATGGACGATTGTGCACACCCCGGTGTGCACAATCGTCCGTTCGGCCGAGAATAGTTGCCCGATGCGCGTCTGGATCGACCTGACCAACAGCCCGCACGTGCTCGTGATGCGCCCGCTGATCGAGGCGATGCGAGCAGATGGGCACGCGGTCGAGGTGACGACGCGCGACTTCGCCCAGACATTGGAGCTGTGCGAGCGGTTGGGGATCGAGCACACGGCGATCGGGAGTCACGCGGGAGACCGGCTGAGCGCGAAGGCGGCCGGTCTCGCCGGTCGCAGCTTCGCGCTCGCGCGCTGGGCGCGCGGGCGCGAGTTCGACGTCGCGATGGGCCACGCGTCGAACGACGTGATGGTCGCGGCCAAGCTGTTGCGGATCCCGTCCTCGACGGCGTTCGACTATGAGTGGGCGACCGTCCAGCACAACGTCAACTGTCGCCTGGCGCGCGCCGTGGTCGTGCCGGAGGCGATTCCGCCGGAGCGGCTCGACCGCTACGGCGCGCGCGGCAAGCTGCTCCGCTACCCGGGGCTGAAGGAGGAGTACTACCTCGCCGACTTCGAGCCCGACGCCGCCGTCCTCGACGAGCTGGGGCTGGACGTTGCGGCCCCGATCGCCGTCGTCCGAACCCCGCCCGACGCGTCGCTCTACCACCGCCACGAGAGCCCGGTCTTCCCGCGCGTGTTGGAGCGGCTGCGCGACCGAGCGCAGACCGTCGTGCTGCCGCGCACGCCGCGCCAGCGCGAGGAGATCGACGCGATCGCCGGCGGCCAGTTCAAGGCGACCACCGCGGGCGCTCCCCGCCTGATCGTTCCCACGCACGCGATCGATGCGCAGAGCCTGATCGCCTATGCCGACCTCGTGGTCTCCGGCGGCGGCACGATGAACCGCGAGGCCGTCGCGCTTGGAACGCCTGTCTTCACGACCTTCGAGGGCCGCCTCGGCGCGGTTGACGAGGGCCTGTTGCGTGATGGCCGGCTGCGTCGGCTCGAGGATCCTGAGCTCGTCGATGTCGAGAAGCGCACCGAGACCACGCGCGAGCGCATCCGGCGGAATCCTCGCGATCTCGCCCAGATGCTCCTTTCGGCGGTACCCTGAGCCCCTTGCCCTCCCGCCTGACATCCTCGGTCGGCGTGCGTCGGATCGGCCAAGTGGCAGTCGATGCCTGCTTGGTGGCGCTCGCCTACTACCTCGCGTACGTGCTGCGCTTCGACGAGGGCATCCCGCCGAAGTACGACGAGCTGCTCGGCGACACGATCGTCTTCGTCGTGATCCTGAAGCTGGCGCTGTTCGCCGCCTTCGGCCTCTATTCGAAGCTCTGGCGGTTCGTCGACCAGGCCGACTTCGAGTCGATCGTCAAGGCGGTGATCGTCTCGAGCTTCGCGCTGATCGGGCTCAGCTTCCTCTTCTCGCCCGGCAGCGTCGACCCGCCGCGCGGCGTGATCGCGCTCGACTTCCTGCTCACCCTGGCGCTGGTCGCGGGCGCGCGCTTCGCGGTGCGGGCGCTGGTCGAGCGCCAGTTGCGGCGGCCGTTGGTCACGCGCGCGACCAACGAGGTGCTGATCGTCGGTGCCGGCAACGGTGGCCAGCAGGTCGCGATGGAGCTGCGCCGCAACCCCGAGCTGTCAACCGCGGTGATCGGCTTCGTCGACGACGACCCGCGCAAGCAGGGGATGGTCGTCAGCGGCTACCGCGTCCACGGCCGTGTCGACGACCTGCCGCGCGTGCTCGACGACACCAAGCCGGACGAGGTCGTGATCGCGATCCCGTCGGCGCCGGGCATGCTGCGCCAGAAGGTCGTCACCGCCTGTCGCGATCGCAACATCCCGGTCCGCACGCTGCCGACGACATTCGAGCTGCTCTCGCGCGGGACGAACCTGCTGCGCCAGGTGCGCGAGGTCCAGGTCGAGGATGTGCTCGGCCGCGAGCCCGTGCGCGTCGAGGTCGACCGTGTCGGCGCCTACCTGACCGGCGAAGTCGTGCTGGTGACCGGCGCCGGCGGATCGATCGGCTCCGAGCTCTGTCGCCAGATCGCCCGCGTCAAGCCGAAGCGGCTGGTGCTCGTCGATCACGCCGAGAACAACCTCTTCGAGATCCGCCGCGAGCTCGAGGACGACCGTCACTTCGGCAACCTCGTCGCGGTGCTCGCCGACTGCAAGGACGCGACGCGGATGGGCGAGCTGTTCGCCGAGGAGCGGCCGACGGTCGTCTTCCACGCCGCCGCTTACAAGCACGTGCCGCTGATGGAGGAGAACCCGGTCGAGGCGGTGCGCAACAACGCCGTCGCGACGCGAATCGTGGCGGCCGCCGCGGGTGAGTGTGGGGCCGAGCGCTTCATCCTCGTCTCGACCGACAAGGCGGTCGCGCCCGCGACCGTGATGGGCGCCTCGAAGGCGCTCGCCGAGTGGGCGATCGAGGCGGCCCAGAACCGCTTCCACGGCACGCGCTTCGCCGCGGTGCGGTTCGGCAACGTGCTCGGCTCGTCGGGCTCGGTGGTGCCGATCTTCCGCCGCCAGATCGCCGCCGGCGGCCCGGTGACCGTCACCGACGAGTCGATGACGCGTTACTTCATGACGATTCCCGAGGCGGTCCAGCTGATCATCCGCTCCGGCGATCTGACGACCGGCTCGCAGGTCTTCGTACTCGAGATGGGCGACCCGGTGAAGATCGTCGATCTGGCGCGCAACATGATCCGGCTGTCCGGCAAGGAGCCCGACGTCGACATCGCGATCGAGATCGTCGGGCGGCGTCCCGGCGAGAAGATCCACGAGGAGCTGTTCGACCCCGGCGAGCGTCCGCAGCCGACGCCGGCCGAGAAGATCGTCGCCGCGGTCCGGCCGCGACTCGATCCGGAGTGGGTCGAGGGCGCCTTCGCGCGGATCGAGGAGCTCGTCTACAACGGCGATGCGGCCGCTCTGGCGAGCGCCGTCGCCGAGCTGTCGGCCGAGCGGGCGCTCAGCGCCGTGGACTCGGACTAGAGTTCACCAACTTCTTCTATGGAGATCATCCAAGAGATCGGCTCGTACGCGGGCTTCGCGGCCGTCCTGGGGCTCGCGGTGCTGTCCGCGCTCTACTTCTCGCAGGCGCGCGATGTGAAGCGCCTGCGCGAGTGGGCGGGGCGGGCGCCGGAGCGTGGCCCGTCGCCGGTGGTGCACGAGCCGCGTGGAGTGGTGGCGCAGCCGATCGCACGGCCGGCGACCCGGCCGGTGCCGGGTGGCACGCCGCCGCCGGTGCCGCGTCCGCCTGGCGTGCAGCCGGCGACGCCGGGGGCTGCAGCCGCGGCCTCTGCGGCAGGAGCCGCTCCCGCGATCGCGCGCGGCCCCGCGCCGGCGACCCCTGCTGCCGGGGCGACCGCTGCCGATGAGGACGATCAGGAGCGCAACGGGGACCAGGAGCAGGACATCACTGCGATGGACACGGTCGTCCATCCACCGCCACCCCCGCCGGACGACGAGGACGGCGACGGCGAGGAGACCGCCGCGGGCGCGGCCGGCGAGACGGACGAAGGCTTCGACGACGCGCCGGAGGACGACGCGCCCGACGAGCAGCCCACCGGCGACGAGCAGGCTGTCGAGGGCGAGGAGACCGGCGAGTACGCCGCGGTCGCGCCCGACGAGACCGCGGTCTACCGCCCGGGCGACGCCGGTGAGGCCGACAGCCTCGAGGACGAGGATCCCGGCACTGGCGAGTGGCGGCCCGAGGACGAGCACTCCGAGATCGACTTCACCGACGAGCACGACGTCGTCCCGGCTACGCCAGCGGCGAGCGCGCCGCGTCCGCCGGTTCCGCCGCGCCCGTACCAGCGTCGCGGCGCCCCGGCGCCGGCGACCGGCTACGCGCGCGACCGCGGGGGGATCCTGCCTCCTTACGCTGACAGCCGCCCGGACTCCGAGGACGCGGAGCCGCCGGCCGGCGGTGGGCGTCGGCCGATCCTGCTCATCGTCGCGGCGATGGTCGCGATCGCGGTCGTCGCCTTCGGCGTCCTGCAGCTGACCGGCGGTGATGACGGCTCGGACGGGGACGGCAGCGACGCCGGCCTGGCCACGGGCGGGACCACCGGCGGCGGGTCCGGCGACGGGGGCGGCAGCTCCGCGCCCCCGATCGACCCCGCCCAGGTGACCGTGGCCGTACTCAACGGCACCACCGTTCCCGGCCTGGCCGCGACCGTCGGCGACAAGATCGTCGGCGAGGGGTTCCAGCTCGGAACCGTGACGAACAACTTCGACCAGGAGCGAGCCGAGTCGGTCGTGCTCTACGCCCCTGGAGCGGAGCGCGAGGCGGCCGACGTGGGTCGCCGCCTCGACATCTCTCAGCGCGAGGCGATCGACGCTGAGAGCCAGGCCCTGGCCGGTGACGCGACCGTAGTGGTCGTCACCGGGGCCGACCAGAACCAGTAGCGCTCGCGCCCTCCGGCGCGCCCCTCTCCAGAGCCTCGCCAGCCGGCCTCCGGTTGGCGCTTGACAACCAGAGACGGCGTGTTCTATCGTCGGCATCAGGTCAGAGAACACCGTGTCTACATTGATGCTGGTTGGCATCGAGACACGACGGGACCCGACCTGAGGCGAGGAAGAGCAGCGGGGCGATCGGCGCCCCGCCGGCGTATCGAGGAGAGGACCAGCACAGATGAGCCGTGTTCGCAGCCAGTTCCCGCAGTCGGTTTACCGGCTTTCGTTTGTCGTGGTGTTGGCTGCGATGGCGCTGGTGCCGCTGTCCGCTGGGGTGGCTTCGGCTGCGCCGAAGGTTGGTGTCGCGACGGTCGGTTCGGCCGGGACGACCGGTGGGTTGTTCAACACGCCGCGTGGCGTGGTCGTGAACCAGTCGGGGGCTGGTGGTGTGCCGGCGGGGACGTTCTATGTCGCCGACACCTTGAATCACCGCCTTCAGCGGTTCAACCCGGATGGTTCGTTTCATTCGCTTTGGGGCCAGGACGTCGACGCGACGCTGGTCGGCGCCGGCTTCGAGTTGTGCACGGCCGCGTCGGGCGATGTGTGCAAGGCGGGGATCACGGCGGGGACTGGTGGGGGGCTCAACAATCCGCAGGCGCTAGCCATCGACCAGACCGACGGGTCGGTGTATGTGCAGGAGGTCATCAATCGCCGGATCCAGAAGTTCACCGCCGACGGGACGTTCGTGTGGGCGGCTGGCTGGGACGTGGTGAGTGCGGGGCTGGGCAACGACGCGACCGGGACGCCGAACCAGTTCGAGACCTGCGTCGCCGCGAATGGCGATGTCTGCAAGCAGGCCGCGGCCGCTGGGGCCAACGCTGGCCAGTTCGCCGCCCAGGCGCCAGGGCTGGCGATCAATCCGATCACCGGCGAGCTCGTGGTGGTCGATCAGGCCAACCGCCGTATCCAGCGCTTCTCCTCAGCGGGTGCGTTCGTGTCGGCGTTCGGCTACGACGTCGTGCCCAGCGGTCAGGCTGGCGACAGCGGCGTGCAGCTCGAGGCATGCCCCACCTCGGCCGCGCAGGTCACCGGCGGCTGTCAGGCGGGCCAGACGACCAACGGCGGTAACAACCCAGGCCAGATCGCGGCGCCGGTCGCTGGTGGATCGCAGCTTAGTGTGGCGACCGATTCCGCCGGTGTGATCTACGCGACCGACTCGGGCAACAGCCGCCTGCTGCGCTTCACCCCGACCGGCTCGAGCGCGTTGACGTTCGGCGCGTCGCAGTTCTCGCCGACTGCCCGACCGCTTCGTATCGCGGTCGACAAGTCCAACGACCACATCTACGTGGTCAAGGGGCCCGGCGATCTAGGAGACACGGCCGTCGGCATCGCCGAATTCGACGTGCTCGGCAACCTCGTCGAGACCCATGCCGCTACCGCCAACCTGCCCCACCCGAACGGCCTCGACATCCGCAGCCCCGGCGGCAACCTCTACTACTCCGAGCCGTTCAACCACCGTCTGATCGTGCTCGGCACGACGACGCCGCCCACGGCGGCGCTCGACGACGCCGCGACCGTCACCGACACGACCGCGACGTTCTCGGGATCGGTCAACCCGAACGGGCTGAACGCCGGCTACCGCTTCGAGTATCGGCCGGACTCGAACCCCAATTTCACGAAGCTTCCCGTGACCGATGCCGACGCGGGTCCGGTCAACTCGACCAACCCCATCAGCCAGAACGCGACCGGACTCGAGCCCAACACTCTCTACCACCTCAGGCTCGTCGCGACCAAGATCTACGACGGCGGCACGACCACGACCGCCGAGAAGATGTTCACCACCGACAGCGCCCCGCCGGATGTCACCAGCGTTGTCGCGTACGGCCTCGACGACACCTCGGTCGAACTGACGGGCCGTATCGATCCCAACAGCCAAACGACCAGCTACGTCTTCGAGTACGGAACCAGCCCGGCGCTTGGATCCTCCACCCCCGCCGCCGCCATTGGCAACGGCGCAAACCCCGTACCGGTTTCACAACCACTGTCTGGACTGTTGCCCGACACCACCTACCACTACCGGCTCGTCGCGACCAACCCCGCCGGTCCGACACCATCGCCAACCAAGACCTTCCATACCCGCGCCACACCGCTGCCATCCAACGACCGCGCCTACGAGCAGGTCAGCCCGATCGACAAGAACTACGGTCGCATGATCGCCACGGGAGCGGTCTCGCGCGACGGCTCGTCGGTGTCGTATAGCAGCACGAGCGGGTTCGGAGAACCTCCGGGCGAGGTATCGCTCGCTACCGCCAGCTACGTGAGTCAGCGCTCCGATGACGCTTGGCTGACGGTTACGCCGACTGTCCCGCGGTGTGGCGGCGGCGATCAATCGTCATTCGACAACCCTGTCTTGTCGCCTGATCTGTCGCGGTTCACGTGGACCTATTCGCCGGCGGTGGGTGTGTCCTGCGTGGTTCCCGCACTGGTTGCCGGTGCTCCTGCCGTGCCGCCGTCGAACAACATCTACGCGGCGAGTGTGTTTGGGGAGCCGGGCTATGCCCTCTTGAATCCCAATGCCCATACCCAGCTAGGCTCTAACAACGGTTTCGTGGACGGGACCGATGATTTCGGCCACGTGGTGTTCACGAGCTCTGAGAATCAGACGGCTGACACCGCGAGCAGCGTCCAGAAGGTCTATGCGTGGCACGAGGGGGCTCTGAGCTTGGTTTCGCGCGATGCCTCCAACGTGCCTTTCTCGACTGCCTCCGCTGCGACTTCAGCGCGTGCGACGGTCAACGGGATGTCTGTGTCCGGCGACCGGATCTTCTTCAACAACGGGGCCGGCAACTCGCAGGAGCTGTATGTGCGAGAGAACGATGCGGTGACGCGCTGGGTATCTGAGCAGGAGTGCAGCCCGGCGTGCTCGAACACGTCGGCTGCTGACAGCTTCGAGTGGGCGACCGCCGACGGGTCGAAGGCGCTGTTCATGTCGGCGGGCAAGCTGACCAACGACGCGAGCTTCGTCGCTGGCCAGAGCAGCCTCTATCGCTACGTCGACAGCGCCAACCCGTCCAGCGACCAGAATCTCGTTCTGGTCAGCAAGGACAACGAGCCCGCCGACGGCTCCAACGCCGGGGTGTTGGGCGTGAGCGGGATCAGCGACGACGGCGACACGGTGTTCTTCGTCGCCAACGGCCAGATCGTTCCGGCCGGGCCGACAGCGGCCGGGCCGAAGGTCTATCGCTGGCGCTGGAACTCCGGCAGCCCGACCGTCGAGTACCTCGCGACGCTCCATGCGAGTGCTGCGGCCGACGGATATGCCTGGAGACTTCCGGGGGTGTCCGCGGTCACCCGTCCGGGTGACCGGATCGTGACCGGTGACGGCCGGCGGATGGTGCTGGAGACGGTGATGCCGCTCGACCCGGTCAGCGACAGGGACTCGTTGCTCGACGTGTACCGCTGGGACGAGGCAGACGGCTGGGCTTGTCTGTCGTGCCAGGCGCCGGACGCGCCTTCTGTCGGGGTCGCGACGTTGCAGGGCTTCCAGTCCGCTCCGGAGCACACCGGCGGGGCGCATCGTGTGTTTCGACAGCGGCTGGTGATGACAGGCGACGGCGAGCGGGTGTTCTTCACCGCCCTAGATCCGCTTGTCTCACAGGACCAAAACGGCGATCGCCAGGACGTCTACGAGTGGGACGACGGCGAGTTGAGCCTGATCACGAGCGGTACGGGTTCGCCCGATGGCGCATCTGGGGGCCCTAACGGCGTAAGCGTCGACAACTTGCTCGTTGGGATCAGCGAGTCCGGCGACGACGCGTTCTTCACCACGCTCGATCGACTGGTCGGCTGGGATACCGACGACGTCTACGACATCTACGACGCTCGGGTCGGGGAGGTCTTTCCCGGCCCCCCTGTGCGGCCGGTTGGTTGCGATCCAGGCAGCGATGGCTGTAAGGGCGCCGGAGCCGGCCAGGTCGGGACCTCGCCCGGGACCGCTGGCGGCTCGGGTTCGAACGCGGTCGCGACACCGCGTGGCGTTCTGCGCCTGGAGGCGTTGACCAGGGCGCAGCGGGTCGCGTTGGCCTATGGGGTGACGGTGCGGATGGGATTTGTCGTCAACCGGCCGGGGACCCTGACCGTTCGCGGCGACGCCAAGATCGCCAAGCGGACCCGGCGTGTGCTGTCGGCCAGGCGGACGGTGTCGAAGGGCCAGCGCGTCGCGATCCCGTTGAAGCTCTCGCGGCCTGCGCGTCTGCAGCTCGCGCGTACCGGGAAGTTGCGGCTGCGGATCACCAGCCGGTTCTCCAACGTGCGCGGTGCGCTGACGACGACGGTCGGTCTCGAGCGACGAGCCACCGCAACTACGACCCACCGGGGGCGCTAACCAATGACCACCAACAGCAACAGCCAGGTCCCGCGGCGTCGTAAGCGGCTCGCGACGGCCCTAGCGGCCTGTCTGGTCGCCCTCACGGCCAGCGCCCCGGCGGCCCCGGCGGCGTTCGACATCGCCGAGTTCGACGGCGGCGCGTTCCACCAGAACGGCGACCCCGCCACCCAGGCCGGCTCGCACCCCAACAACGCATGGACGGACTTCCGCCTCTCGACGGAGATCCGCTCAACCCCGTCGGGGCCGCAAGAGTGGCCCACGGAGGCGCTCAGGGACGCGCGCGTCGACCTTCCACCAGGGATCGTCGGCAACCCACAAGGGATACCGACCTGCAGCATCGAGCAGATCAACAGGAACGCCCCCAACGGTGGCTCCTGTCCGATCGGCAGTCAGGTCGGCACGGTCACCCTATGGAAGATCGGGGCACAGGGAACACCGGGGAGCCCGGCCGCCGCCATACAGCCGCTCTACAACATGAAGGCGCCGCATGGGACCGCCGCGCTGCTGGGATTCATCGTCTCGCCGGTCCCGGTCTACATCGAGGCCAAGCTGCGCCCTGAGGACAACTACGCGGTCACGGGCGAGGCACTCAACGCGTCTACGCTCTTCGCGCTCGAGGGCGCCAAGGCCGAGATCTGGGGTGTCCCCGCCGATCAGTCGCATGACGCCTTGCGTGGCCTCCAGCCAGCAGGGGGCTGCATCTTTGCCTCTGATGGAACGCCGACCGGGAATCTGTGTCCCAGCCCCGACGCTGCTAATCCGCGGCCGTTCTTTACGTTGCCGACGTCGTGTGTTGGTCCGGTGGAGACGTTCATCGAGGTTGGTACGTGGGAGGGCGATGTCGACGATTCGAGCTTCATCTCGCACGACAACGCGACACCGGTTCCGAACCCGATCGGCAACGATGGTTGTGAGGACGTTCCGTTCACACCGACCGTAAGCGTCGCGCCGACTTCGACTACGCCTGATTCGGCGTCTGGTGTGGATGCTGAGATCTCGGTCCCGTCGGATGGGCTTGAGGATCCTGAGGGGCTTTCGCAGGCTCATTTGAAGAAGACGGTTGTGACGTTGCCGGAGGGTATGTCTGTGAATCCGTCGGGCGCGACCGGGCTTGCTGGCTGTTCGGATGCTCAGCTCGGGTTGGGGACCGATGTCGAGCCGTCGTGCCCCGATGGTTCGAAGATCGGGACGGTGGATGTCGAGTCGCCTGTGATCGAGGAGCATTTGACGGGCGAGGTCGTGTTGCGTACGCCGAACTCGACGGATCCGATGTCGGGCGAGATGCTGCGGTTGGCGATCGTTGCTCGCAGCGTGGAGCGTGGCTTGTTGGTCAAGCTGCCGGGCTCTGCGACCGCGGACCCGGTGACTGGCCAGCTCGTCGCGACCTTCGATGACAACCCGCAGCTTCCGTTCAGCGATCTGAAGGTCAAGTTCACCGGCGGGCCGCGCGGGACGCTTGCGATGCCTCAAAGCTGTGGTGAGTTCTCGACCGGTTCGGTGTTGTCGCCGTGGTCGGGGAATGCGCCGGATCTGAGCGCTACCGCGTTCGACGTTGCCGGGAACTGTTCGTTTGGGTTCGCTCCGAAGCTGTCGGCTGGGATGAGCAGCCCGGCTGCTCGCGGTAGCGGTGATTTCAGCTTCAGGTTCTCGCGCGAGGACGGTGAGCAGTGGGTGGATGGCCTGACCGCCAATCTCCCGAAGGGGTTGTTGGCCTCGGTCAAGGACGTGCCGCTGTGCTCTAGCGCCGATGCCGCCGCGGGTAGCTGTCCGGCTGGTTCGCGGATCGGGACGGTCGACGCGACCGCCGGCTCGGGCAGCCCGTTCGTTCTCGAGCGCAAGGGCAGTGCGTACCTCACCCAGGGCTACAAAGGATGCGCCTACGGCTTGATGGTCAAGGTCCCAGTGATCGCCGGCCCGTTCGACGCGAGTTCGCCGGAGACCGACTTGGGCAACGTCGTGGTGCGTCAGAAGGTATGTGTCGATCTCATCACGGCCGAGGTATCGGCGATCTCGGATCCGTTCCCGACGATCTGGCATGGCATCCCGTTGCGGGTTCGTTCGGTGACGGTCAAGGTCGACCGGTCTGGGTTCATGCTCAACCCCTCCGACTGTTCGGCGAAGCGGATCGTCGCCCAGTTGCACTCGGCGCCAGGCAATACCGCCGACGCCGGCACGCCGTTCCAGGCTGCCGGCTGCGCCAACCTCCCCTACAAGCCCAAGCTCGCGCTGTCGTTGACCGGCAAACGCCAGGTCACCACCGGCAAGCATCCGGGGGTCAAGGCGACGGTGACTCAGCAGGGCGTCGCCGAGGCGGGGATCGAGCAAGCTGTCGTCCGGCTGCCGAAGAGTCTCGCTCTGGATCCCGAGAACGCCCAGGCGTTGTGTGAGTTCGAGGGCGGCACCAAGCCCGATCTCGAGAACCACTGCCCGGCAGGATCGATCGTCGGACGTGCACGGGCGAAGACGCCGCTGCTCAAGAACGACCTGGTCGGCAACGTCTACTTCGTCAAGAACGTCCGTATCGATCCTACGACGGGCAACGAGATCCGCACTCTCCCGATGATCGTCGTCGCTCTCAGAGGTGAGATCGCGGTCAACCTCAAGGGCGAGTCCTCGACGACCAAAGCCGGAAAGCTCGTCAACACGTTCGCCAACGTCCCCGACGCGCCGATCAGCCAGTTCAACCTCAACATCAACGGGGGCAAGAACGGAATCCTCGCCGTCACCCGCACACGCAAGGCAAAGATCAACGTCTGTGCCTCACGTCAGATCGCGGAGGCCGACACCGACGGCCACAACGGACGCCGCCACGACTTCGACGTCCGGATCAAGACTCCATGTACGAGGAAGCAGACAAAGTCCGCGAAGCGCCAGGCAAAGCGCGCGGCGGTCAAGGCCCGGCGGTAGCAGTACCGCCGCGCCAACAACCGAGGCCCCAACGAGAGGCCAGGCGACGACAGACCTCTCACATAGCGGATATGCTTCTCGCTGAGTGGTCACGCACGTAACCCGCCTGTCACACAAGCGCCCCTACGGTGCGGCGATGCTCGTCGTGCCCGGACTACTCGTAGTGCTTGCCAGCGTCGCCGGCGGGCCGATCGGGGACTTCCTCACTCTCTTCTTCGCAGGAGCCGCGATGGGCGCCATCGTCTCGGCGTGGAGCAGCATGATCACGGCGTCCTTGCATCCCCGGAGCGGGCAGAGCCGGCGCGAGGCGTTCTTCTCCGCCGAGTTGGAGCGCTGGGCGCGGGAGGGGCTCGCCGTCGGCTCGGTTATCGGGCTGGCACTCGCCGTGCTCGACTCCTGGTTTCTGGTCTAGCTCACGGCTGAACGCCCGCGTCCCGATACGCCTCCGCGACCTCGGCGAGCAGACCGCGGTCGAGCAGGGTGACGGTCTGGCCGTCGAGCTCGAGCGTGGCGCCGTCGTGGGGCGGGTACCAGTAGGCGCGGATGCGGCGGGCGGTGAGGTCGGGCGGGTCGTCGAGGCGGACGGCGCGCAGCGCCTCGAACTCCTCGCGGGTGACGTAGCGGCCGTCGCCCTGCGCGGTGCGCGGCAGCTCGCGTCCGGCGACGAGCTCGTCGGCGGTCCAGCGGAACAGGTCGAGCAGCTTGCGCTGGCTGCGGAAGTCGAGCGACAGCGCGGTCTCGCGGGCTCGGTCGATCGGGAAGCGGTCGACGCGGACCAGGTCGCCGGTGTCGAACGCGGCGTCGACGAAGTGCGCCGACACGCCCCACTCGGGCCAGTCCTCGAGGATCGCGACGTTGTAGCCGCCGAGGCCGCGCATGTCGGGCAGCGGAGCCGGGTGGAAGTTCAGGCAGCCCGTCTCGCCAAGCTTGATAAGGGGTGAACGGAGCCGCTTCCAGAAGAGGAATGAGAAGACGGCGTCGATGGCGGTGAGGTCTATTGCCGCGCTCGCGGGGTCGTCGATCGCCCCGTAGAGGTCGTCGTCGGTCACCAGTGGCAGCCCTGCCCGGTCGGCGGCCAGGTCGAGCCGCTGCGCCTCGGCCGTCGGCCCGGCGGCCGGCGGCGCCACGACCGCCACGACATCCCAGCCGGTCGCCAGCAGGTGCTCCAGCCCTCCGACCACGGAGCGCTTGTGCTTGCCCATGTAGACGCACCTCATCGCCGCTCAGCGTATCCCCGCGAGCCACGGTGGGGGCACTCTGCAGCCGATCTGTCCCTATGACCGCATGGCCACCAAGGACCGGACCATTGGATACCATATGGTTGTGCGGAGAACGCAGACCATCGTCCAGCTCAACGACGTGCTGCTGGCTCGCCTCGACGAGCGGGCAGCGCGCGAGTCTCTTTCGCGATCCGCGCTGATCCGGACGGCGATCGAGCGCTACCTCGAGGACGAGCTGGCGGCCGAGGTCGACCGGCGGATCGTCGAGGGCTACTCGCGCATCCCGCAGTCGACGGCGGAGGACGAGTGGGCCGAGGCTGGCGCGCGAGCCGCGGTCGCAGAGGAGCCATGGTGAGGCGCGGCGACGTCTATTGGCTCGAGCTTCCCGGCGAGCGGCGGCGACCCGTGTGCGTGCTCACTCGCGAGGCGGCGCTGCCGGTCCTTCGCAACGTGACGGTGGCGCTAGTCACGCGCACCGTCCGCGACATCCCGACTGAGGTCCCGCTCACCGCGAAGGGCGATGGCATGCCCGCGGACTGCGCGATCAGTCTCGACAACCTCCGCACCGTTCCCAAAGCGATGCTCACCGACCGCATAGCCTCGCTATCCGGCGCCCAGATGCACGAGGTGTGCGCCGCTCTCGACTTGGCTACTGGGTGCTCGTAGGGTTAGCTAGCACCCGGTCGCGATCGTTCAAGGGTGTCGATATCGATCAAATCCTGGTCGCGACCAGCCGCCGTCTTCATCGCGATGAGGTCGTCGAGCCCGGCGAAGAGGATCGGTTCTTCGATCGTCTCGATCTTCGGCTGAATCGCTCCCTCGCGCAGTCGCCGGTAGTCGCGAACGCCCTCGACGTACTGCATGACGTCGAGGCGTCCGTAACGGGTGCGGAGGATCCAGTTGCCTCCCAGCTCGAGATTCTCGAGAGTCAGCTCGAGGATCTCGTCTGGCTCGAAGTCGTCCAAGGCACTGGGTGACGCTTCGAGTTCCTCGAGTGCCGTGAGCAGGCGCCGCAGATTGGCCCGGCCGGGATCGGGAACGACGTCGAGGTCCTTGGTCGCGCGGGCGACGGAGTGGGCGGCCAGCGAGAACCCGCCGATCACCACGAACTCCACGCCATGCCGATGCAGCGTGCGCAGGAGGTCCGGGGCTTTCAGCGGTGGCATCCGGCTCATGGATGGAGTTCCTGTTGCGGTCCGATCCCGGTCAAGAACTCCGACAGCGCGGCGGTCTCGGCGATCCGCTCTCCCGCAGTCATGTCCTGGAGCGCGGCCTGCAACTCGGCCGTCGACTGGTTGCCTCTGGGTCCCGGCGCGGCAGTTAGTTCGAGCCGTTCTCCCATGGCGCGCAGTAGCCGCTCCAGCGTCTCCACGCTGGGCGAAGCCTCGCCGCGCTCGATCCGGCTGATGTGTCGCTGGCTGGTCGCGCACCGTCGGGCGAGCCGTTGCTGGCTCAATCCATGGCGCCGTCGCGCCTCCCGCACCAGTTGTCCGACGTCGATCGCCACCCCAACAGATTACGCCATAAATGGCTTATGCGGCGGCGGCGGGCGTTCAGCTGTGGCCGCCGTCTACCACCGCTTCATAGACGGCTAGCGTAAGGCGCGCGGCTTCGTCCCAGGAGTAGGGGCCGGCGGCGGCAGCCGCGGCGCGAGCCGCCTGGGCGCTGCGCGCGGCTGGATCGGTCACCAGGGCGGCGAGGGCGGCGCGGAGGGCGTCGGCGTCGCCCGGTGGGATTGGGACGAGCGCCCCGTGGTCCTCGGCGACCTCGGTGAAGCCGCCGATCGAGGAGGCGACGATCGCCTTGCCGAACGCGAGCGCCGTGTAGAGGACGCCGGACTGGTCGATGTCGCGATAGGGCAGCGCGACGACGTCGGCGCGGCGGAAGTAGGCGGGAAGCTCGTCCTCGGCGACGAAGCGGTCGACGAAGCGGACGGTGCCCCCGACTCGGGCGGCGGCCGCCCGCAGCGGCTCGACGTCCATCCAGGGCCGACCGACGATCCACAGCTCGGCGCCCTCGAGCCCGTCGAAGGCGTCGATCAGCACATCGACGCCCTTGTAGGGACGCAGGATCCCGAAGCTCAGGATCACCGGACCTTCGACCGCGGCGAGCTCCGGCGGTAGCGGCGCTTCGTGGGCCTGGGCGGCGAGATAGTCGAATGCGCCATGCGGGATGACGTGGACCTTCGCCGGGTCGGCTTCGTAGCGCTCGGTCATCGCCTGGGCGCTGCCACGGGTGTGGACGACGAGCGCGTCAGCGGCGGCCGCTACGCGTCGCGGCCCCGACGCGCGCAGTCGTCCGCCGCCGCGGCGCAGCACGTTGTGCGAGGTGAACACGCGCGGCACTCCGCGCGCCAGCAGCGCCGCGTCGATCGCCTCGATCGTCAGCCACTGGTAGTGGACGACGTCGACCCCACGCCCGCCGGTGCGGCGGTGGCGCAGCATGTCGGGCAGGTGCTCGGCGAGCCGGAGAGCCCGGCGCGCGTTCGTCGAGCGGTCGCGCGCCATCGCCCGGCGGTAGAAGTCCTCGCGCACCGCGAACCCGTCGGCGAGCGGCGCGTCGTAGGTCGGCCGGCTGGTCGACAGCTCCACGATCGCGCCCGCGCGAGCGAGAGCGCCGGCCAGCGCGTGGTCGTACGGCGGCGTGTAGGCCGGCGGGTCGACGAGGCGGACGCGCATTCGCGCCATTCTTGTCGCTTTGCGGTCGCGCGTCCGTTGCGGTGGGGGCGTATTCCGTAACTGGACGTGGCGTAGCGTGGCCGGCGTGGTCGCTGAGATCCTCGGACAATCGGTGCAGCACGGTGCTACACTTGCGTGGATGCCGACTGCCCATCCCCGCCACACGATCACCGAGACACCCGTGCTGCACGAGGTACTCGAGGAGCTGCGCTCAGCGCTTGGTCGCAGCCGGATCGACTTTGGCGAGCTCGCCATGCTCGGCGCGCGCGCGAAGCTGCGGGAGCTGCGGAAGGAGAGCCCCGCAGCCCGGTCGGCGCGTGAGTGGCTCTTGTGGGAGATCCGCGAGGGCGACATCGAGCCCGACGTAGCAGCGGCAGACGAGGTCAAGTACCTCGGCTTGATCGCTGACGACGACGAGCGTTGACGTGCTGTTGATCGACAACTCGGCTTGGACGCGGCGGCGCAAGGCCGCCGCCCGCGGCCGTTTCGAGGAGGCCCTCGCGGCCGGCGACATCATGGTCTGCCTGCCCTTTCTGCTCGAGGCTGGCTACTCCGCTCGATCCGGCGGTGAGCACGAGGCGCTGATCGGCAGGCTCCAGATGCTGCCGCGGGTTGAGATGACGGCCGACGTCGAGCGACTCGCGCTGCGCGCGCAAGGCGAGCTGGCCGCCGTCGGCCACCACCGTCTCGCGCCGGCGGATCTGATGCTCGCGGCCTGCGCTCACCACTCGGGTCACGGCGTCCTCCATTACGACCGCGACTACGACGTGATTGCCGCCCACACATCGCTCGAGTTCGAGAGCGAGTGGGTCGCACCCGTCGGCACGCTCGACTGACCGGCCGCAACGAGGCGCCCCGGTCCGCGCAGGCGCACCTCAGCTCGAATAGCGTTCCGCGGCGTGGAATCGAGCCGCCTGGTCCGCGTGGTGTTCGCTGCGCTCGTGCTCGTCACGGCGGGTGCGTTCGTAATCACGCAGGTGCTGAAGACCGAGATGCCGGTCGTGCTGCGCTTCTCGGTCGCGCCGATCTACTTCTCGCCGAACGGCGACGGGGTACGTGACCGGGTGCGAGTCGGCTTCGATCTATCCGAGACGGCTGAGGTGTCGTTCTCGATCATCGACATGGACGGCAACGAGGTGCGTGAGCTGGCCGACGACCGTGAGCTCGCTGGCGACAAGCGCTGGCGCTTCTGGTGGAACGGCCGCGACGACGAGGGCAACGTGGTGCCCGACGGCGTCTACCGGATGCGCGTCGTGCGACGCAAGGAGGGGCGGCGACTCGACTCGTTCAAGGAGATCGTCGTCGACAACACTGCGCCGCGGGTAGCGCTGCGCTCGGCCGAGCCGGGCGTGGTCGACCCGTCGAGCGGCAGGCGGGTGGCCGTGACGATCCGCTACCGCGGACCGAGCACGCGCGGTCCCGAGTTCCGCGTCTGGCGCACCGACGACGGTGAGCCGCGGATCGTCGATCGCTTCCGCGGCGACGACCGCCGCCAAGGTGCCTGGAACGGTCGCGTCATCAGCGGCGACTACGCCGTCGACGGCGACTACGCGTTCCAGGTCCGGGTGCGCGACAAGGCTGGCAACGAGGCGCTTGGACCACCCGGCATCCCGTCTGCGAAGACGGCGTTGCCCGGCACCGGCGTCGCGGTCAGGCGGTTGACGCTCGAGGGCCCCGGTGGAGTGGTGGCGGCTGGATCGCTGGCAAAGCTGCGCATCGGCCCCGCCGCGCGACGCTTCGACTGGGAGCTGACCCGGCTCGGCTCGAGCAAGGTCCTGAAGCAGGGCAAGCGGCGGGGCACGGCGGCGCTGCGCGTGCGGCTGCCCGACGACGCCCGCAGCGGTGTCCACGTCGTGCGGGTCCGCGCGCGCGGGCGCTCGGCGAGCTGGCCGCTTGTCGTCGCCGGCCTGCCGCCGAAGGGCGTACCAGCCGATCGGCCCCGGCCGTTGGTGGTGCTGCCGGCGATCTCCTGGCAGGGCGTCAACCCGTTCGACTCGGACCTCGACGGCTTCGCCGACACGCTCGAGGACGGCGGATCGATCCCGGCCGAACGGCCCTACGCCGACGGCCGGCTCCCAGCGGGCCTGGTCCGCCAGAGCGCGCCGTTGCTGAGCTTCCTCGACCGCGCGCGGCTCGCCTACGACCTGACGACCGATCTCTCGCTCGCGCGCGCCGAGGGTCCCGCGCTCGGCAACGCTCCGGGAATAGCCGTCGGTGGCAGCGCGATCTGGCTGCCGCGGCGGTTGCGCGACCGGCTGCTCGGCGAGGTGACCGAAGAGGGCAAGGCGGTCGCGGTCTTTGGTGGCGAGTCGCTGCGGCGCAGCGTTGCGTTGACCGGCGACCGGTTGCGCTTCCCCAGCCCGCCGCGTCCCGACGACCTGTTCGGCGAGCGCGTCCGCCCTGAGCGCGTCGACCCGCCGGCGCCGCTGTCGGTCGAGCAGGACCGGCTGCGGCTGTTCGCGAGCGTCGACAGCCTGTTCGGCGAGTTCAGCCTGATCGCCCGCTCGGTCTCGCTGCCGGACGACGCCCGTCTGCTGTCGGCCGCTGGCCGTGACCCGGGCCAGCCGGCGTTCGTCGGCTACCGGCTCGGCAAGGGCACGGTGATCCGTGTCGGCTCGCCGCAGTGGACGAGGCAGCTCGACGAGCGCGCGCTCGACGTCGAGGTTCCGCGCATCACCAAGCGGATCTGGCAGCTGCTCGGCCGCTGACCCGCGCCTCGCTCCGCAGCGTCTGCAATCCTGCGACGCGATGAGGCGCCCCCTCCTGATCATCGGCGCCGTCGTCGCCCTGATCGTGGTCGGCGCCGGTGCGTACCTCTACCTGAGCGACGAGGACCCGCCCGAGAAGCGCGGCTCGGCAACCGTCGAGTTCGACGCCGACGCGGGGCCGGAGAAGCCGAAGCCGCCGCCGAAGATCGCGGAGCCGTGGCCGACGTTCGGCTACGACCTCCAGCGCACCAAGGCAGGGCCCTACAAGCACCGCCCGCCGTACAAGCGGATCTGGCGCCTCGACGCGCACGACTCGCTCGAGTACCCGCCGTCGGCCGCCTACGGCAACGTCTACGTCGCCCAGCAGAAGGGCCTCTTCTTCGCGCTCAACGGCAAGACCGGCAAGCCCGTCTTCAAGCGCAAGAACTTCAAGCGCTGCGCGGCCTCGGCGCCGACGATCGCCAACAACACGATCTACCAGTCCTACATGGACTGGGTCGGCGATCTCGGAAACCCCTGCCCGCAGGATGCCGGCAACCCGACCGGCTTCCTGATCGCGATGAACGCGCGCACCGGCCGCGAGAAGTGGCGCTTCAACGCGCAGCCGGTCGAGTCGTCGCCGCTGTTGCGCAACGGCAAGCTCTACGTCGGCTCGTGGGACGGCAACGTCTACGCGATCAACGCCAAGAACGGCAAGAAGGTCTGGGCCTACCCGACCGGCGACCGCGTCAACAACTCGGCCGCCTACCTCAACGGCCGTATCTACATCGCCAACGACAGCGGCACGGTCTACGCGATCAACGCTGGCTCCGGCAAGCTTGCCTGGAGCGCCAGCGAGGCGACCGAGTTCTTCTACGCGGCGCCGGTCGCCGCCTACGGCCGCATCTACATCGGCTCGACCGACGGCACGATGTACGCCTACGGCGCCAAGACCGGCAACCTGCTCTGGGCGAAGCCGCTCGGCACCTACATCTACGGCTCGGCGGCCGTCTACGACAAGAAGGTCTACGTCGGCAGCTACGACGGCAAGTTCTACGCTCTCGACGCCGCGACCGGCGACACCGTCTGGCAGAGGGAGATGCCGAGCTCCGTCCACGCTCCGCCCGCGATCCTCGACGGTCTCGTCTACGTCGCGACCTGCGCCACCTGCGGCTCGGCCGCCCAGCGCTACGTCAAGCAGGGCGTCGACTCGACCACTGCCTTCAATGCCAAGACCGGCAAGCAGGTCTGGCGCAACAACGCCGGCAAGTACGCCTCGCCGATCATCGCCGACCAGGACCGCGTCTACCTGACGGGCCGCAGCATGCTCTACGGCCTGAAGCCGGTGAAGCCAAAGCAGCAGCGCGCCAAGGCCCAGCAGACCCAGAAGCAGATCGCCGTGCCCGCGAAGCCCTAGGCGCCGAGTGTGCCCGTCGCGATCGCGCCCATCAGCGTCGCGATCACGCCGAGCATCCCGACGAGCAGCGCGACGCCGAACCGCATCGTCATCGTCTGCAAAGCCGCGATGTCGCCCTTGACCTCAGAGCGCAAGCCGGCGATGTCGTCCTTGACCTCGGAACGCAAGCCGGCGATGTCGTCTTTCAGTTCGTCGCGGGTCGCGCGGATCTCGATCCGGAGCTCTCCGCGGTTGGCCTCGGTCGCGGCGCGACCAGCCTCGATCTCGCCCCGTAGCTCCTGGCGCGTGTCCCGTAGCTCCCGCCTGAACTCGCGGATGTCGTCGTCGACGCGCTCGAAGCCGGCGTCCATGCGGGCCGCGAGGTCGTCCATACGCTCATCTGTCCACACCATCATCTGCACCTCCCTGAGGCTACCGCCGAAGGCTGTTACGGGAACAGCATATCTGCTGGATGGGTGTAACGGCTCTCTACACTCTGACGCTGGTCTGCGACTAGACGTCAGGGCGAGTGACGATCCGGTGTGCCCTCCCACGCGGCGACGGCTGCCGCGATGATGGCGCCGGTCAGCGGCCAGACGAGGTAGTAGTTGTTGAAGGTGCGGCCGATGAAGAGGAGCATCAGGATCGAGATGGCGAAGGCGGCTGCGGCGGGCCAGAGCTGGCGTGCTCGGTCGACCGTGTAGAGCAGGTAGACGGTCAGTGGGAGCCAGGTGAGGAGGGCGATCAGGGCGAACGGGTAGGCGCCGTCGCGGTCGGCGAGGATGCCAGCACGGACGAGCATCGCCGAGAGGCCGTAGCCGACGATCTTGTAGGTGCCGGCGCCGAACTCGACGGTGTCCTCCCAGAAGGCGGTCGGGTCGGCGACGATGAACGGCAGGCAGGCGACGGCGATCACCGCGGCGAAGATGCTGGCGCAGCGCAGCAGCTCGCGGCCGACACCGCCGGCGAGCTGCTCGCGCAGCGACGGCCCGTGGGCTTCTCCGTTCACGTCGGCGCCCGTCGCGGCGGACTCGCGCACGCCGGCTCCCTGCTTGGCGGTCATCAGCGCTAGGAATGGGATCGCGACAACGGCGAACTGCTTGAAGAGGACGGCTGCGGCGAGCGCGACGGCGGCCCACCGGAAGCGGCTGCGAGTCGCGAGCGCGAAGGCAAGGATCGTCAGCGTCAGCGCGGGCGCGTCGTTCTGGCCGAACCAGGCCGAGCGGACGGCGATCGGGTTGGCGACGACGACGGCGCCGAGCGCTAGTCGCCAGGCGAGCGGTCCACGGAAGGCGAGCACCGCGAAGAAGCCGGCGAGCGTCGCGAGCAGGACAAATATCCGGTAGTCGTCGAACGGCGCGGGGACCACCGCCTGCCAGCCCGCCGCGCTGATCGCGGTGCCAGGGAAGTAGGCGTAGTGGACGAGCGGGACCTCGCGCTCGCGGATCCGCTCCGAGGCCTCGCCATCGAAGCTGTAGAAGCGCTCCATGCCGGAGAAGCGGTAGTCGTGGCCGTAGGGGTTCTCACCGTGCAGGACGAGGTCGCCGGCGAGGTCGATCTGGAAGGTCGAGTCGTTGGTGAAGAACCACGGCTCGGTCGCGTCGCGCAGGCCAACCTGGAGCAGCGTCGACGGCAGCAGCAGCGCCAGCGCCACGCCGACCGCGATCGCCGTGCCGGCCCAGGCCGGCCAGTCGCGCTCCGGCTTGCGCAGCGCCCAGGCGGCGATCAGCGCAAGCGCCAGGCCAGCAAGGAAGCACGCGGCGCGCGCGATGCCGACGTCCCACTCCTCGCCCGCGGCACGCACGAGCGGGCCGAGCAGGCCGCCGGGGTCGGTCGCGCCCGGCCTGAACGGCCACGGGTCGGAGCCGAGCTCCGGCAGGTTGATCGCGAGCAGGCCCAGCAGAACGGCGAGCAGACCCCAGAAGCCAGCTGGCGAGAGGCGGCCGGATAGGCCGAGGGCCTCGCCGAGCGACCGCCGCTCGGCGACCGCGGGCTTGTCGCCGCTCAAGCCGTCGCCTCCGCCGGGCCGCCGTCGTAGACGACTTCGCCGCGTCCGGTGCCGTCGTCGCGCCGTGGCCAGGTCAGGTAGCCGGCGCCGACGCCGAGTGCGAGCCAGGTCAGGGGGTCCTCGAGGAAGCCGGGATAGAAGAGCGACTGGACGAAGACGCCGATCAGCACTGCCAGCAGCGCCAGGCCGACGCCCGGCTCGAGCCGGCGCACCGCGCCGAGCATTCGCACCGCCCCGAACAGCAGCCAGACGAGCAGCGCGACACCAACCGCGCCGAGCTCGGCGAAGACGGTCAGCGGAGCGGTGTGCGAGACGAAGTTCGGCGTCGGCCGGTCGCGCTCGGAGAGCCGGCGGCTGGCGTCCGGCTGGCCGCCGACGGCCACGCCGATCGCGGGGTGGCGCTCGATCACGCGGACCGTCTCCTCGATCCGCTGCGAGCGGTCGGCGGTCTCGTTGCGCAACGAGTCGCCGCGGATCGGGATCGAGACCAGATAGCCGACCATCAGCACCGCCACCAGCGCGAACGTTCCCACGACCGCCAGTCGGACCGGGCGCGTACCGGTCAGCGCCGCGATCACCAGCGTCACGACGACGAGCGCGATCATGCTCGACTGCGAGTAGGAGACGAACAGCCCGGCCCAGAGCAGAACCACGAGGCCGGTCGCCAGCCGCAGGTCGATCCGCCGCAGCGCCATCAAGGCCAACACGACCGCGAGCCCGACGACCAGGTGACGGCCGTAGAGGCTCGGGTCGCCGAACAGCGAGGTGACGCGGAAGAAGTTCGAGTTGGCGTTCGACAGCGCGAGGTTCGGCGCGAAGAAGAACAGCTCGCGCGTCGCCGCTTGGAACAGCCCGATGACGGCGAACAGCGACGCCATCGCGATCGTCACCGTCGCCAGCGCGCGCGGCATCCAATCGGGGAACGGCGACCGCGCCAGCGTGCCGAGCAGGACCGCGAACGGCAACAGGAAGAAGACGAGCACCTCCACTCCCGCGCGCGGGTAGTCGGCCCAGAGCAGCGACACGCAGGCGAAGCCGAGCAGCGCCGCGGCGGGGAAGGCCAGAGAGCGCGGCAGCGCGCGGGTCGGCAGCGTTCCCTGCTCGCGCGCGGCGAATGCCCGCCACGCGAGTGCCAGCGCACCGGCCGCGAGCACGAAGTAGAGCAACAGCAGCCGGCCCAGCTCGCCATTCTCGGCAAGCGCGATTGGGAAGCCGCCGCCGTCTTCGAGCGTCAGCGGCGGTCGCAGTGGCGCCGCGACGAGGATCGCCAGCGGCAGCCAGGCGGGGTTGCGCACGAGCAGCGCGGCGGCGGCGCCCAGGACGGCGAGGCCGAGCACAGCCGCCACCACGCCAGGTCCGCTGGCGAGCGCGTCGAGGCGGCCGATCCCCGAGGCCGAGTCGATCAGCCCGGCGCCGCCGAGGCCGATCAAGGCCAACCCGCCGACGACCATCGCGCGTCCGCGCCCGGCCAGCAGCAGCACGACGCCGGCGGCCGCTACGAGACAGGCGATGTTGGCGAGGTCTGGGTGGTCCATGGTCAGGGTGCGATTCGCGCCCGGCGGTTGTACTCCTCGGCCGCTTCGCGGATTCCCTCGCCGCGACCGGGGGTCAGCTCCTGGCGCGCGTGAAGTAGGAAGCGGCGTGGATCGTGACCGGGGAGCACGCTCGCCGCCAGCGCTCGCTCGAGATAGAAGACGACGCCGAGCAGCCGTGTCGCCAGCCGCGTTGCGGTGGTGTGGTGCTTACGCATGTAGAGGTCGCGGTTGCGGTGGAACTCGACGATCCGCCGCCGCGCGCGGCGCAGGTCGGTCGTCAGCTGGTCATGGTGGACTGCGTGGGCGTCGGGGACGTAGAGGATCGTCCAGCCGGCGTCGTGCAGTCGCTTGCAGAAGTCGGTCTCGTCGGAGTAGACGAAGAAGTCGGGGTCGAGATAGCCGATCTCGGTGGCCGCCTCGCGGCGAACGAGCATCGCGCTCGACTGGGTCCAGCCGACCCGCCGTGTGCGCTTGCCGCGGCTCTGAGTGGTGAGCAGCTTGTGCAGGAACAGCACGCCGGCAAGCGACGCGCCGACACCCGGCAGTCGCCACGCGCAGGCCTTGCGCTCGCCCTCGGTCGACAACAGCTGGGCGCCTGCCGCCGCTGCCTCCGGGTTCTGCTCGAGCGCTTCGAACAGCGCCGCGGCAGCGCCGGCGTGCAGCTCGGAGTCCTCGTTGAGCAGCAGGCAGTAGCGACCGCGAGCAGACTCGAGCAGCGTCGAGTCGTTCTCCGCCTTGCCGGCGCGACGGTCGAGCGCGATCGTGCGCACGTCGTAAGGGCTCTGCTCGACTGCCGCGACCGAACCGTCGTCGGAGCAGTTGTCGAGCACGAGGATCTCGCACGACACGCCGGCCGGGTGGGTCCGTTGGATCGCCGCCAGACAGGCGAGCAGGTACTCGCGGCCGTTCGTGTTGACGACGCAGTAGGAGAGGTCGACGTCGCTCACGAGGAGCTCCCCGCCGCTCGCTCCAGCACTCCGCGCAGCCGCTCCGCGAGCAGATCGCGGTCGAACTCGCGCTCGGCGAGCTGGCGAGCGTTGGCGCCGTAGCGACGTGTGCGCTCCGGGTCGTCGCGCAGCGCGAGCACCTTCTCCGCGAGGTCGGCGGCGTCACCTGGCCGCGCGTACACGCCCGCCTCGTGCTCCTCGACCAGCGTGCGCTGCCAGCCGTCGGTGTTGACGATCGCCGGCCGCCCCGCGGCGAAGGTGTCGAACAGCTTGTTCGGCGAGTTGGTCGCGAGGATCGGCACGTCCTTGAAGATCGTCATGCAGGCGTCGGATGCCGCCGCCAGCCGGGCGGCGGCGTGCTTGTCGCCGGCCGGGGCGAACACGACGTTGTCGAGCCCGCGGCGGCGCACGTCGGCCTCGAGCGCAGCGCGGCGCTTGCCGTCGCCCTGCAGGACGAAGACAACCCCGGCGGCCGGCACCTTCAACAGCGCGGCGGCTTCGACCACCTGCGTGAGGTCGTTGGCCTCGCCCATCGTTCCGAAGTACGCGCAGACGAAGTCATCGGCGCCGAGCCCCAGCCGCTCGCGCAGGTCGCCGGGATCGAGATCGGGCGAGAAGAGGTCGAGGTCGGACGCGTTGGGGATCAGCGTGACGCGCTCGGGATCGACGCCGGTCGCGACGATCCCGTCGCGCATGCCCGGAGACAGCGCGACGATCTCGCTGGCCGAGCGGTAGACGACGCGCTCGAGCCAGCGCGCCAGGCGCTGAGCCCACGCCGAGCGCAGCGCGCCCATCTGGATAGGCGCCTCGGGCCAGAGGTCGCGCACCTCGAAGACCAGCGGCGCGCGCCAGCGCCGCGCCGCGGCGATCGCCGGCAGCGCCATCGTCAGCGGCGGCGACGTGGCGAACACGACGTCGGGTCGTGGCCCGCGCAGCGCCGCGGCGGTCGCGGCGACCGCGAAGCGGGCGAACGCGAACAGACGCCGCCCGTAGCCGACGCCGGTCGCGCGTACGTAGTCGCCGTAGCCGCCGCGCGCCTCGACGACTCGGATGCCGTCGACCTCGCGCTCGGCGCCGTCGCCCGCGGTTACCATCGTCACCTCGTGACCGGCCTCGACCAGACGGCGCGCGAACTCGTACGAGCGTGTGCCGCCCGTGCCGTCGCGGGTCATGAAGAACTGATGCAGGTAGAGAATCCGCACGTGAGTTGGCGCCACGGTAACCGAGGGCGGGTCGCGTGAACCGCCTGCTCGACCTTCTTGTCACGGGGTTGGCGCTCGTGGTTGCGCTGCCGTTGCTGGCGATCTGCGCGCTTGCGATCAAGCTCGACTCGCGCGGACCGGTCTTCTACCGCCAGCGACGCGTCGGCTGCCATGGCGTTCCGTTCGAGCTGATCAAGCTGCGCACGATGGTCGTCGGCGCCGAGCACAGCGGCGCTGGGCTCTACATCGAAGACGGCGATACGCGGATAACTCGCGTCGGCCGCACGCTGCGCCGCTTCTCGCTCGACGAGCTGCCGAACCTGTTCAACGTCGTGCGTGGCGAGCTCGCGGTCGTCGGTCCGCGTCCGACCGTTCAGGTCCAGGTCGACCGCTACACGCCGCATCAGCGCCGCCGGCTGGAGGTCAAGCCGGGTATCACCGGCTGGGCCCAGGTCAACGGCCGCACCTCGCTGTCCTGGCCCGAGCGGATCGAGCTGGACGTCTGGTACGTCGACAACCGCTCGCTTGCGCTCGACCTGCGCATCCTCGCCCGCACGGTGCGCATGCTGATCACCGGCCACGGCCTCTACAGCAGCGACCTGACGCAGGGATGGGACGAGGACAGCCGGTAGCTACCGGGCCTGAGCCCCGCCGCGTACGGCTCGCGCGGCGCGTCCGACCCGAACGGTGACTATCTCTGTCGCGCCACGGGCGTTGCTGGCGTCGGTCTTCGTCGCGACGTAGAAGCGGTAGGTGCCGGCGCCGGAGGGGATGAAGAAGCCGCTGAAAGAACCCTTGCGGGTCGTCCCCAGCGCCTTCGTGCCGACGTTTCGGAAGCGGCCGTGCCGCTCGAGCTGAAGCACCTGGTAGACGCGCGCCTTGCGCGGCTTCACGGTTCCGCTCAACTTGACTCGGGCGCGCGCGGCGCCGCGATGCGGAGGGCGACGCAACGTGACGACCGGGCGAACGGCGAGCGTCAGCGTCGGCGTCACCGAAGAGCGCAGATCACCGGCGCCGGCGAAGCGAACGCGCAGCGACCGCGTCACCTTCGGCTTGACGACCGCGGAGAACGATCCGTCGCTCTTGGTCGTCGGGGTCGAGGAGGTCGTCCAGCGCCCGTCGATCTTCGCCTGGACGGTTACCGGCTGCCCGCCGACCGCGTCGTCGCTGTTCGTCGTCAGGCGGCCGGACAGGGTGGCGCTCTCGCCGTAGTCGATTGCCGAGCGACGGGCGCTGAGCTGCGCGGCGACGCTGGTCGCGGTGCCGCGCGGCGTAACGCCGCCGACCAGCGAGCGGAGGTCGTCGAGCTGGGCGTAGAGCGCGCTGCCAGGGCACTCCGTCGAGTTGGTGTCTCGGTGTCCCAACACGCGCGGCACGCGCACGCTGGCGCCCGACGGGTACTTGTTGGTGCTGCCGCCGGCGCTCTTCATCACCGCGGTTCCGTTGGTCGGGTAGCCGTGCAGCGGCAGCTTCCAGCGAATCAGCCGCGCCATCGCCTCGAGCGCGGCTTGGCTCTGCGGCACGCTGCTGAAGGTGCCGATGTTGGCGATGCCGGTCGAGTAGGAGTTGAAGCCCTCGGCCTGGGCGCCGATCACCGCCGCGCCCACGCCGCCGGCGCGACCCTCGTAGAGGGTGCCGAAGCGGTCGACGAGGAAGTTGTAGCCGATGTCGTTCCAGCCGTTCGTGTTGCGGTGGTAGCGGCACATCGCGAGCACGATCTGCGGCGCCTCGGCACGGCTGTAGTCGTTGAGGTTGACCGTGTGATGGATGTAGGCCGCTCGGACCTCGCCGTAGATCGGCTTGGTTCGCGGCGGGCAGTCGTTGCCGGCCCAGCTCGCGCGCGAGACCATCGCTGGTTGCGACTCCTGCGCGCCGGCGAGATCGGCACTCAGCAGGCTGGCGGCGGTCGGGACCGCGCTGTTCGCGGCGCCGCGCAGCGCCGTCTCGACGCGGTCGGCGGGCGTCGCGGTGCCGGCGGTGTTGACGAAGTGCAGCCGCGCGCCGGGCAGCTGCTCCGAAGACCGGTACTGGACCCAGTCGGCCTCGCCGGCCCAGACCGGGTTCGACATCCCGGCCGCGGCGGCCTCGTCGCTGTCCGGGTCGGGCCCGTCCTCAGCGTGGGCGTCGACGCTCGTCCAGGGCGTCCAGTCGCCGCCGTCGGTGCGGGTGCGCATCGAGAGGGCGGGCTCGGTGTGGTCGCGGCCGGACCAGGTCAGCCCGACGAGGTTGAACCGCTTCGGCGCCTCGAATGGCTCGGACACCACCCCTGCGCCGCGATCGGGGGTGCCCAAGACGTCCTGGGCGGCGATCGAGAAATCGACCGGCTCGGGCCGGTACGGCTTGGTCGAGAGCGCTGGCGCCGCCACGGCCCCCAGCGCGGCGACGGTCGCGATCGCCACAACAGCTAGCGCGCGTCCCATCTCCCCCATCGAACACGACTCGGCGGCATCCGTTGCGGCCCTGCAATCGTGTGTGCACGTGATCTACCGCTTCCTCTTCCGCCACCTCCTGCTGCGCCTCGACGCCGAGCGGGCGCACCGGGTGGGAACCAGGACGCTCGCCGCGCTCGGCCGAATCCCGGGAGCAGGCGCCGTCCTGCGCCGGATGCTCGCTCCGCGCGATCCCCGCCTCGAGGTCGAAGCGCTCGGAATGACCTTCCCCAGTCCGCTCGGTGTGGCGGCTGGTCTCGACAAGGAGGCGGAGTGCTTCGCCGGGCTTGGCGATCTTGGCTTCGGGCACGTCGAGATCGGCACCGTCACCGCCCGCGCGCAGTCGGGCAATCCGAAGCCGCGCGTCGGGCGACTGCCGCGCGATCGCGCGCTCTACAACCGAATGGGCTTCCCGAACCCGGGTGCGGCAGCGTTCGCAGAGCGGCTCGCCGGACGGCCACGCCACGTCGTGGTCGGTGTCAACGTCGGCAAGAGCATGGACGTCGAGCTGGCCGATGCTGCGGCGGACTACCGGGAGACGGTTCGCCAGCTCGCCCCGCTCGCCGACTATCTGGTGATCAATGTCAGCTCGCCGAACACGCCCGGGTTGCGCTCGATGCAGTCGGTCGACGAGCTGCGCCGGCTGGTCGACGCGGTCCGGGAGGAGTTGCGCGCGATCGGTCACACCCCGCCGCTGCTGGTCAAGATCGCGCCCGACCTGGCCGACGCGGAGATCGACGCGATCGCCGACTACGCGGTCGAGACGGGGCTGGATGGCCTGGTAGCCGTCAACACGACGATCGACGCCGCGGTGCTCGAGCACTCGAGTTCCGAGGAGCGTGCCGCTATCTATGGCGGGATCTCGGGAGCACCGCTGAAGCGCCGCGCGGTTGAGGTGCTGCGTCGCTTGCGCGCCCGCGCCGGCGCCGACATCGTGTTGATCTCCGTCGGCGGCATCGACAGCGCCGAAGACGTCTGGGATCGGCTCGATGCGGGCGCCACCCTCGTCCAGGCCTATACGGGCTTCGTCTACGGCGGGCCGCTCTGGCCGCGTCGCATCAACCGGCAGCTCGCGCAGCGCGCGAGCCAGCGCGCCTAGGGGACGGGCTCGGGCCCGCGCGAGCGGTTCTCGTCCTTGAAGGACTCGATCGCCGTGAAGACCTCGTCGTTGAGCTCGGGGCAGCCCAGCAGCCGTCCGGTGCCATTCGGCTCCGGATCGCGGTTCCAGGCGGTCACGGCGACGGCGTAGGACATGCCGGTGGTGTCCGGCGTGAGGACCATCTGGTAGCTGTCGTCGTCGTAGTAGGCCTTGAGCGCGGCGCGCTGATCCGCGGGCAGGTTCTTCTTGAACCAGATCAGGACCCGGCCGTGCTCGAGCGTGTGGACGAGCTCTTTGACGTCTGGCGGGTCCTCGTAGGCGCCGTCCTCGGCCGGTGCTTGGTAGTGGTTGCCCGAGGTCGGCGGCTTCGACGTGTACTCGACCTTCTGGCTGAGGTCGGCGAGATGCTCGCGCCCCGTCCCCTTGAAGCTCTTCAGCTCGCAGCCGGCTGCCTTGGCCGCGGCAGCGACGCCGACGTCGTCCTTCGGCTCCGCGTAGCTGCCACCGTCGGGCAGGACGTCACTGGAGGCCGAGCTGCTGCCGCCTCCGCCGCCCGCGAGTAGTACGACGGCGACGATCACCGCGACGAGCACGATCCCGCCACCGACGCCGTAGCCGATCAGCTGCTTGCGCCGCTGGCCCGCTTTCGCGGCGGCTTCGCGCTGCTCGCGCTCCTTGCGCAGCTGCTCTTTCTGCTCCCTCCGGCTGGCCATCGCGGTCGAAGACTAGTGGGCGGCCGCGGCGCGCGCCACCCTCATTCGCGGTGCCGTCCAACAGTCGTCTACGAAGTCGGCGATCTCACCGGTCAGTCGCTCCGGCGCCGTCCGCAGCTCGACGATCGAGGAGGCCTCGACGATCCTTGCGTTCGGCATCTCGTGGACGAGCATGTCGGCGTCGGAGAAGGGGTGGATCGGATCGCGCGTATGGCCGATCACCAGCGTCGGCGGAGCGAGCGTGCGGCGGACCTCGGTAGGCGGCGCGACGCGGCCGAAGAACAAGCCTTGAAGCACCGAGGCCGACGGCTTCGGATCCTGTCCGATCCAGTCGAGCATCATCTTGCCGAGCAGCGGACCGCGGCGCGGGACGAGCCGCGCGATCCGGCTCAGCGGGCGCGTGATCGGCGCGCCGAAGGTCAACGAGATCAGTAGCGGTGTGAAGCCGATCGCGCAGCCGAGCAGCGCGTTGTCGAGCACCGGCATCTCGACTAGCAGGCCCTTGACGCGCGACTGGTCGCGCGCGGTCGCCTCGAGCGCGCTGTTGGCGCCGAGCGAGGTGCCGCCGAGCACCGCCTGCTCGATTCCGAGATGGTCGAGCAGCCCGAGCGTCTGCGCCCCGAAGGTGGTCATCGAGTACTCCCACATCTCCTCGGGACGGTCCGAGTCGCCGTGGCCGAGCAGGTCTAGACACAGCACCCGGTGGCCGCGCTCCGCCAGCTCCTCGGCCAGCGGCTGGTGCATCTTGCGGTTGAACAGCAGCCCGGGCATCAGCACGATCGGGCGCTCGCCCTTGCCGTACTCGTCGTAGACGAGCCGGTGGCCGTCGTGCTTGAAGCTCCGTGTCCGCGGCGCCATCCGTCCCTAAGGCTACGCCTCGGCCGTTCGCGGCTCGCCGGTTGACGTCTCGTCGATGCCGATCCGGTCATGGAGACGGCGCAACGGTCCCGGCGCCCACCAGTTCCACTCGCCGAGCAGCTCCATCAGCGACGGCACCAGCAGCGCCCGGATGATCGTGGCGTCGAGCAGTACGGCGAGCGCGGTGCCGATGCCGTTCTGCTTGATGAAGACGATCTCCGAGGTCGCGAACGCGCCGATCGCGATCGCGAACAGGAGCGCGGCTGCGGTGACGATCCGCCCGGTCCGCTCGAGGCCGATCGCGACGCTGTCGGAGTTCGACGCACCGCCGTCGCGGGCCTCCTTGATCCGCGACAGCAGGAAGACCGCGTAGTCGGTCGAGAGGCCGAAGGCGAGCGCGAACAGCAGCACCGGCATCGTCTGCTCGAGCCCGCCCTGGCTGGTGTACCCGAGCAGGCTCTCCAAGCGCCCGTCCTGGAATATGAAGACCAGGATCCCGAAGACCGCGCTCAGGTTGAGGATGTTCATCAGCAGCGCCTTGACCGGCAGCACGACCGACCCCGTCATCAAGAAGAGGATCACCAGGGTCGCGATCACGACGATCGCGATCGCCACCGGCAGGTGGTCGACGAGGCTGCTTTGGAAGTCGACGAAGTCGGCCGTCGCGCCGGTCACCTGGATCTCCGTACCGGGTGGCGGCTGGAGATCGCGGATCTGGCGCACGGTCTCCTGGCTTGCGTCCGAGATGTGCGGGGTGGCGGCGATCGCCTGGATCAGCGCGTCGCCGCTCTCGAGCTCGGTCGGAGTGAAGATGCGGTCGATCCCCCGCAGCCGGGCGATCTGCTCGCTGATAGCCGTCACCTGTCCCTCCTTCGCGCCGGTCACGAGCACGTCGATCGGCGTGTCGCGGTAGGGCGGGAAGTCCTCACGTAGGACGTCGTCGACCTGGCGGGCGCTGCGGTCCTGAGGCAGGATCTGCGCGTCGACGGAGGTGAACTCGATCGACCAGAACGGAATTCCGAGCGTCAGCATCAGCACTGTCGTCGCGATCGCGATCCGGCCCGGGAAGCGCTGTACCAGGCGCGACAGCCGGTACCAGAAGCCCTCGCTGTCGGGGCGCGCGTCGGCTTCCGCACGGCGCTGGAGGAACTTCGGTGCGCCGGCGTTGACGCGGTTCCCGAGCAGCGTCAAGACGGCCGGCAGCACAAGCAGCGAAACGGCTGCGGCAAGCAACGCGACGGCCGCGCCGCCGAGGCCCATCGAGTAGAGGAACCGCTGCGGGAAGACGAGCAGCGACGCGAGCGCCGCCGCCACCGTCAACGAGCTGAACAGCACCGTGCGGCCAGCGGTTGCCATCGTCCGGCGCATCGCCGGCAGGCCAGGTCCGTCCTTGGCGATCTCCTCGCGGTAGCGCGACACGACGAACAGCGAGTAGTCGATCGCAAGCCCAAGCCCGAGGCCGGTGGTCAGGTTGAGCGCGAAGATCGAGATCGACCCGAACTCCGAGGCGATGCTGAGCGTCAGGAACGTCCCGACGATCGCCAGCCCACCGACCAGCAGCGGTAGAGCCGCCGCGACGAGGCTGCGGAAGAACAGCAACGACAGCAGGAAGAGCAGCGGGAACGCGAGCATCTCGGCGCGCTTGAGGTCCGACTCGACCTGGTCGTTGACCTGGGCCTGCGCGAGCGCCGGTCCGCCGACCTTCACGCCTGGCTCGTCGGCGAGGTCGTCGGCGATCTGCTCGGCGGCGGCCTGCCATGCCTTGTCGTCGGTCGGCTTCAACGCGACTGCGAGGTACTGGGCGCTGCCGTCCTCGGCGACGAAGTCGAGCTGGCGCGTCGAGTCGACGCCGTTCACCGACTCGACGTCGCGGTTGGCCTCGAGCTTCTTCTGGATCCCCGCCACTCGCAGCGCGTTGCGCGGGTTGTCCGGTGAGCCGTTCTCGATCAGCACGACGACGCTGGTGTCGCGGTGGCCGGCGTCCTGGAGCTGCTTGGCCGCCTTGACCGTCTCGGTGTTCGAGTCGTCGGCCCCGTAGGGGTCGAGCTTGTCGGCGACGCCGCCGCCGACTGCGCCGGCGACGAGGAAGAACAGGATCGCCAGGCCGACAACTAGCTTGCCGCGACCGTCGGCGAGGCGTGCGAGTGCGTCGAACATCGGTTCAGCTCCCTCCAGTGGTGGATTCGGTGTCCGTCTCGGCGAGGCGCCGCTCGAGGCGGTCGCAGAGGCCGACGAAGAACTCCTGGTAGGCGATCCCGGTCTCGAGCGTCAACAGCGACAAGCTGTTCCCGCCCTTGCCGCTCGCCTCCTCGGCGCCCGGGACGATCTGCATCAACTCCTCGCGCAGGCGCTCGTGCCTGGCGCGCATCGCGTGCAGCAGCTCGACACGCTCCTCGTGATCGAGCGCATCGGCGAAGAAGAAGCGCAGCACGCCCTCATGACGCATCTCGGAATGGAGCTCACCCGTGTGGGTCAGCCATTCCCGTAGCGCCTCCTCCCCGGACGCTGTGATCGAGTACACCCGCCGCTGGCGGCCATCCTCGGGGTCTGTCACACCCTCGATCAGGCCAGCCTGATCGAGCCGCTTCAGCTCGGGATAGATCTGCCCGTAGCTGATCGCCCAGAAGAACCGCGTCGAGATATCGGCCTGCGCCTTGATCTCGTACCCGCTCTTCGGCCCCTTCCGGAGCATCCCGAGAATCAGATAGGACGTGTTGCTGAGCGCCATGTCTCAGCAAGATATATCACAAAGATAGGTGGGTGCGAACCTACGACGTCCGAGGATTCTCGATCGGTGTCAGCGTCGCCTCGATCTTCTCGCGCAGTGGCTCGAAGCGGGGCGGGAGGACGAGCTTCTCGCCGAGGTGGGCTGGGTCCTCGTCGGCGTCGAAGCCGGGGCCGAGGGTGGCGATCTCGAAGAGGACGCCGGAGGGCTCGCGGAAGTAGATCGACTTGAACCAGAAGCGGTCGATGATCTCGGTGGCGCGGGCGCCGCCGGCGAGGGCGCGCTCGCGCCAGGCCTCGTGGTCGTCCATCGTGGAGGCCCAGGCGATGTGGTGGACGGTGCCGGCGCCCTCGCGGCCCGGCTCGGCGGGCGGCTCGTCGTAGATCCAGTGGCCGCCGCGGGCGTCGCCGCGGACCTCGTAGACACGCGCCGCGCCGATGTTGGCGGGCTGGTCGTCGCCGTCGGTCACGGGGGTGAAGCCCAACTGCTGCTCGATCAGCTCGCTGCTGGCGTCGGGGTTCGCTGTGTAGGCGCGCGCGGCGTGGAAGCCCTGTAGCGCGAGCTCGCGCGGGACCTCGGGATGGTCGGCGATCAGTGGCTGATCGGGCACATTGGCGACGAGCAGCTCGTGGCGCAGGCCCTCGGGATCGGAGAAGCTGAGCGAGTGGGCGCCGCGCTCGGTCTCGACGCCCTCGGTGGCAAAGCGGCCGGCCCAGAAGTCGAGCGCCTCCTCGGAGGCGACGCGCCAGACGATCGTGTGGACCATGCCGGCTCCGGCGCGGCCGGGGGCCGCGCCGGGGAACTCGAAGAAGGTGATGTCGGCGCCGGGGCTGCCCTGCTCGTCGGCGTAGAACAGGTGGTAGACCGACGGCTGGTCCTGGTTGACCGTCTTCTTGACCAGCCGCAGGCCGAGCACGCGGGCGTAGAAGTCGACGTTGCGCGGGGCGTCGCCCGTGATCGCCGTGACGTGGTGGATGCCTTCGAGCTTCATCGTCGTCTCCGGTCGGGTTCGCGCCGCTAGTCGGGCGCTACCAGCCGTCCCCGAGCGCCTCGTCGATGCGGTCGGCCAGGAAGTCGGCGTCCGCACGGGTCAGGCACAGGGGCGGCATGATCTTCAGCACGTTCATGTGATCCCCGGTCGGCTGCACGATCGCACCCCGCTCGCGCAGCCGCTCGCAGAGGGCCTCGGCCTCCTCCGC
>JBIOUS010000051.1:0-12720 GCA_044867325.1 Thermoleophilaceae bacterium
GGGGCGCTGGCTCGACAGGTCAGTGCACGGCCGGTGGTGTGTCGCGCAGGTCAGGAAGGACCTGCGGACGTAGCCGCTGCCAGACGAACGCGGCGAGCAGGAGCAGCAGCCCCAGGGCGATGAACGACACGACTCGGTAAAGCGATGTCAGCGTCGCCAGGTCGAACAGGAAGACCTTCGTGACGGTTACAGAGAGTAGGGCGAGTGCGGCGTAGCGGACGACGCGCAGATTGCGCTGCAGACCAACGATCAGCGCGCCGACGCCGACCACCGCCCAGAAGACGCTGAGTGCCATCTGCCCCTGTTGGTGCGCGCTGAGTAGTGTCGAGTCGACGGCGTTGGCGCTCTCGAATGGCGTGACGACCAGGCAGGAGGCCAGGTACAACAGCGCCAGCACGCCAGTGGCCGTGAGAACCGAGCCGCTCCCCGGCAGATCGAGAGTTGGCAGATAGCGCGCGGCGAACAGCGCGGCTGCGCCAATGCCACCGAGGACCATCGAGGCGACGACCGGATCGGCGAGGCCGGTAACCAGCGAGACCGGGGGTATGACGTTGACGAGTGCGTGCAAGATCGCGAGGCTCAGGAAAGCCACTGCTCCCCAGCCCGAGACACGGTCGTCGAAGCGGCGGGCGATCGCGGTCAAGACCACGACCTCGCCGATCCAGACGAGAGCCAGTGCCTCGCCGTTGAGCGTCAACGCAGTCAGCAGCGCCACCATCGCAAGGCCAAGGCTGTCGAGCAGAATCCGCAAGTCGAGCACGCCGTCGATTCTCCGGCCGCCCGTCAGGCGGGCCGAGAACAGCAGCGCCGCGGCGAGCGCTGCGATACCGGCCACGCTGGCGCTGCCGAGCGCCTGCCCGTAGACGGATGCGTCGAGCGACTCCCCGGTGGTGAACGCGACGACGGTCGTCAATGCAAGGTGCGCTCCCAGGCCGCCGCCGGCGAGTTGCTCGTCGGAGCTGCCGGGCGCGGACCGGCGCAGCAGCGCCGCAAAGCCGACGCTGGTGATGGCCCAGCCGACCGTGAGGACAAGACCGTCAGCCGTCAGCCCGAATGCGATATCCGCCAGCACGATGCCAAGCACGAGTGACAGCAGCCCCAGGTCCGAGGTCATCCGTGCGATCCGCGGTCCAGTGACGCCAACGGCGATGTGGACAGTGGCCAGGGCGGCAAGCCAGATCCTGCCTGCGGTGGTGTCGCCCATCTCATCGAAGGCGAGCCAGCCGATCAAGGCGAGTGCGATCGCGTTCATCCCGAGCAGGAAGGCCGGCACCGGGCGAACGTGCTCGGCGCTGGTACGCAGGTCGTTGCCGACCGCCACGGCCACTCCCAACAGGCCGAAGGCGATCAGGGTCACGGCGGCTGAGGTGGGGCTCGCGTCTGTCGCGACGTAGGTGGCCCACTGCGGCATGCTGACTCCGAGAGCGGCGATGCCGAGCCAGTCCCAGCGCTGCCACAGCAGGACGCCGGCGGCTGCTGCGACGGCGACGAACAGAATTGCGATCGTGCCGCCGTCGAGCGGGGCGTCCGCCAGCAGCGGCGCGGCGATGGCGCCCAGGATGCCCAGTGCCGCAAGGCCCTGCGAGCGCCAGCGCAGCGCGAGCGCGGTGGCGATCCCACCGACTGCGATCGCGAGTGCGAGTCCGGCGAGCGAGGGCGCGAGCTCATAGACACGCGACGCGACAGTGATCGTCACGAACAGACCGGCGATCCCTGCGGCGGAGGCGGCGAAGGCCGCATCGGTGTGGGCCTTGCGCTCGCGCAGCGCGGCGCCGATCGCCAGTAACACCGCCGAGCCGAGTCCAGCGAGCACCGTTCGAGTGCCCTCGCCGATCCAGCCGTTCGACACTCCGATCGCCAGTAGGAAGACGATGCCCAGGACGACAGCGAGGCCTCCGACCCATGCCATCACCCTGCCCGTCAGGTCGTCGACGCGCTGGTCGAGTGGGGTTGTCTCTGCTTTCTGCACTGTGATCCGCTCCTCTTGTTGACCGATGGTTGACAAGCTTTAACTCCTATTTACCATCGGTCAACAGGATCGTTACACTGGTCGCTATGGCAGAGCCCGCCTACACGCGCATGCAGGTCGACGAGCGGCGCGGGCAGTTGTTGGAGCTGGGCGCCGGTCTATTTGCCCGGCATTCCTTCACCGAGCTCTCGATGGCCGATATCGCGCGCGAGGCCGGAATCTCGAAGGCGCTGCTCTACCACTACTTCCCGAGCAAGCGGGACTACTTCGTCGCGACGCTGCAGCAGGCGGCCGAGCAGCTGGCCAAGCGAACTGAGCCCGCGCCGGACCTACCGCCTCAAGAGGCGCTGATCCATAGTCTCGACGCGTTCCTCGGCTGGATCGAGGAGAACGAGGTTGCCTACCGCAAGCTGCTGGAGAGTGCGGGCGGGGTGCCCGAGGTCGCCGCCCTGATCGACGAGGTGAGGGATCGGACGTCGAGCCGCATCCTCGACGGCCTTGGGTTCGCCGGAGCACCACCGCCGAAGCTGCGCACTGCCGCGCGTGCCTGGCTGTGGTTCATGGACGGCGCGATCCTCGACTGGCTAGAGCACCACGACCTCTCGCGCAGCGAGCTGCGCGATCTACTGCTCGGCGCGCTCGCGGGCTCACTCGCCGCGGCCGGCGCCGGGGAGGCGCTCGGCGGCTAGCCCTCCTCCGGCCAGTCCGCGACGAACAGATCGAGGGCCAGGTCGGCGTCGCCGTCGCCTGCTGTGTAGCCGCTGAGGTCGGTGATGCCGGCAGCGGCGAGGACCTCGTCGTCGAGGTAGGTGTTGCCGGAGGCGGCCGTGGGCGGCTTGCGGAGGATCTCGTAGGCGGAGTCGGCGACGATCTCGGGGGTACGGCTGGCGGCCATCGCGGCGTCGCCGCCGAGCAGGTTCTGGACGGCGGCGGTGGCGATGATCGTGCGCGGCCAGAGGCAGTTAGCGGCGATCGAGGGCTCGTCGGCGGCGACGCCGAGGGTGATCATCGACATGCCGAACTTCGACACGGTGTAGGCGGAGTGGCCGTTCAGCCAGCGCGGGTCGAGCGACAGCGGCGGGCTGAGCGTCAGCACGTGCGCGTGGTCGGACTCGCGCAGGTGGGGGAGACAGGCTTGGGTGACGACGAACGTGCCACGCACGTTGATGTCGAGCATCAGGTCGTAGCGCTTCGGCGGCAGGTCGCGCATCGGGGCGAGGTTGATCGCCGAGGCGTTGTTGACACAGATGTCGATCCCGCCGAACTGCGCGACGGCCTGCTCGACCGCTGCGGCGACCTGGGCCTCGTCGCGCACATCGCCGAGGATCGGCAGCGCCTTGCCGCCGGCCTCCTCGATCTCGGCGGCAGCGGTATGGATCGTGCCGGGCAGCTTCGGATGCGGCTGGTCGGTCTTGGCGACGAAAGCGATGTTGGCGCCCTCGCTGGCCAGCCGCTTCGCGATCGCGAGGCCGATTCCCCGGCTGCCGCCGGACATGAACACTGTTCTGCCGCTGAGATCTCCCATAGGGGCGGCAGCCTATGGCCTCGCCGGCCGAGTCAGTCGAGCAGGCCGACCTGGCGCAGGATCGAGACGGAGTCCGAGTAGACGTCCTTGCGCTTGATCAGGCCGTCCTCGAACGGGATGACGTCGAGGCCGTCCCAGCTGATCTTGCGGCCGCTCGGGGGCGCCTCGATGTCGCCGCGGCGCAGCGTGTTGGCGTGCGTCGCGGTCGCGGTCCACTCCTGGACGACGAGTCCCTCGCGCACGTAGAGCCGGCGTGTCGCGAACTCGATGTCGGGCCAGGCGTCGAAGATCTGAGCGATGTGGTCGCGCACCGCCTCACCCTCGGCGACCTCGCCGGCGGTGTGGTTCTGGAAGACCATGTCGGGCGCATGCATCGCCATCGCAGCGTCGACGTCGTGGGTGTTCCAGGCCGCGTTGTAGAGCTCGATCGCCGCGGTCAACGCCTCGATGTCGTCACGCGCGCCCATGACGTCAAACGGTAGCGGCGCCCACCTCGACGCCGGCGACCTCGGAGCGGGCATGGAAGACGGTGCCGCCTTTCTCGGAGTCGACTGGGTTGTCGGCGGTCGTGATGAAGACGTCGCGGCGGTCTGGCCCGCCGAAGCAGAGGCTCGACACAAACGCCGAAGGAACCTCTGCGAAGCCGTCGAGGTTGCCGTCGGCGTCGAAGCGGGCAATGCCGCCGTCGCCGAGCGCGACCCAGACGCCGCCTTCCTCGTCGAGTGCGAGTCCGTCGACCGTGCCGGTCGTGACAGAGGTGAAGACGTCGCCGTCAGTGCGGCCGGAGCTGAAGACGCACACGACGCCATTGGCGGTGTCCGAGACGTACAGCGCGCTGTCGTCTGGTGTGAGCGCGATGCCGTTCGGCCACTCGATGCCCTCGGCGGCAACCTCGGCGACTCCTGGCGCGGTGATGCGCCAGACCTCCGTCGGGACGGGGTCCTCACCGGCGAACGGCTGGAAGCGCAGCGCGCCGGCCAGCACTTGCCCGGTGGAGTTGGTCGTCACATCGTTGAAGCCCGCCACTCCGTCGAGCGACAGCAGATCGCGCTGGCGCTCGCCGTCGACGTGGACGACGCCACGCCCGGTGACGACGATTCCACCGTCTCGATGGGTCAACATCCCGCCGATCCCACGTCGTTTCGGCAGCACCGTCTCGGGCTCGCGATCGCCGCTGACCGGAACGCGGTAGACGCCGCCGCCGAGAACGTCGCTGTAGAGGATCCAGCCATCGCCGGCGTGGCGGGGCGCCTCGAGCAACCCGTGCGGCCGTGCGGTCACGCTGGGCAGTGGCTGGGGCGTCGATAAGGTCGAGAGCGAGCGGTCCATCGTCGGAGACCGACACTAGCTCCGATTGGCGCACCAGGCCAAGCCTGCTCACTTTTAGTAAGCTCGCGGAGATCGCGCTCGCCCCCGTCTTAGGAGACCCGACGACCTCATGACTACGCTCGAGAATGGCCGCTCGAAGGGCCTCGCCCTGCTGCTGCTTGCCGCGACCCAGTTCATCGTCGTGCTCGACGCGTCGATCGTGAACGTGGCGCTGCCCTCGATCGGGCGCGACCTCCACTTCTCGCAGGAGAACCTGTCCTGGGTCGTCAACGCCTACACGCTGACCTTTGGCGGCTTTCTGCTGCTCGGTGGCCGGCTCGCCGACCTGCTCGGGCGGCGGCGAATGTTCATCGTCGGCGCGCTGTTGTTCGGTGTGGCGTCGTTGGCCGGTGGCCTCGCGAGCAGCGAGGCGCAGCTGATCGCCGCGCGTGCGGTCCAGGGACTAGGCGCGGCGATCATCTCGCCGGCCGCCCTGTCGATCGTCACCACGACCTTCGCCGAGGGCGCCGAGCGCAACCGTGCGCTGGGCGTTTGGGGAGCGGTCGCCGGCGCAGGCGGTGCGGCGGGCGTGCTGCTCGGCGGCGTACTGACCGAGTTCTTCGGTTGGGAGTGGGTGCTGCTCGTCAACGTCCCGATCGCAGCAATCGTCGCGTTCCTCGCGCCGCGCCTCCTGATGGAGAGCCGTCACCCGACCGCGACCTCGTTCGACATCCCGGGCGCGGTGTCGGTGACCGCCGGCCTGGCACTGCTCGTCTACGGCCTCGTCAACACCGTCGACGCCGGCTGGGGATCGAGCGAGACGCTGCTGATCCTTGCCAGCGCCCTGGCGCTGCTCGTCATCTTCGTGACGATCGAGTCGCGCAGCCGCAACCCGCTGATGCCGTTCACGATCTTCCGGCTGCGCACGCTGACCGGCGCGAACATCGTCGGGCTGCTGGTCGGCATGTCGCTGTTCTCGATGTTCTTCTTCATCTCGCTCTACCTGCAACAGGTGCTCGGCTACGAGCCGCTCAAGGCGGGCCTCTCCTACGTGCCGCTGAGCCTCCTGATCATCCTCAGCGCCGGCGGCGCCTCGCAACTCGTGACGCGTGTCGGCTTCAAGCCGACGCTGATCACGGGCATGCTGCTGATCTCGGTCGGTCTGCTGTGGTTCTCGCAGGTGTCGGCGCCTGACGGCACCTATCTAGGTGACGTCCTGTTCCCGTCGATGATCGTCGCGGTCGGGCTTGGCTTCGCCTTCGTTCCCGTGACGATCGCCGCGGTCACCGGCACCCGTCCGGATGAGGCCGGCCTCGCCTCGGGCCTGATCAACACCTCGCAGCAGGTCGGTGGCGCACTTGGTCTCGCGATCGCGGCCACGGTCGCGAACTCGACGACCGCCGACGCCTTCTCCTCCGGCGAGGCAAACCGCGTCGTGGCCCTGACCGAGGGCTTCCAGGACGCCTTCCTGGTCTGCGCCGGCTTCGCGGTCCTCGGGGCGATCCTCGCTGCCGTGCTGATCTCCTCACGCGACAGTCGCGAGCACGCCGAGGCGGCACGGCGCGGCGAGGCCGCACCGGTCCCGACCGCCTGAACCCGGGTCGGGCGGGGGATGAGGAGGCCGGGCCCCCGGGGGGTTGGCGTGGGACCCGGCCTGCTCAACCGCCGCCCGAGCTCGGTCAGACCCTTCCCGTCGCTTGTCTCCTGTTGCGCGCCAGTGCGTCGATGATCACCGCGATCAGCAGCACCGCTCCGGTAACCATGAACTTGACCGAGGACTCGAGCGCGAGCAGGTCCATGCCATTGGAGATCGAGCCGATGACGAGTGCGCCGAGTAGTGCGGTCCAGACCGATCCGCGGCCGCCGAAGAGGCTGGTGCCGGCGATCACCGGTCCGGCGATCGCGAGCAGCAGGAAGTCGCCCGCGCCCGAGGACTGATTGACCGCAAGCAGCCGCGACGCGGCCATGATGCCGCCGACCGCCGCCATCGACGACGCGATCATGAAGACCACGACGCGGATTCGCTTGACCTTGATGCCGGCGCGTCGGGCGGCCTCGTCGTTGCCGCCGACGGCGAAGATGTGACGGCCGAACGTCGTCTTCGTCGTGATGTACTGGAACAGGATCACGAAGCCGACGAGGATCAGCGCGGCGAGCGGAACGCCGCGGTCCTCGTTGAGGACGGCGACCGCTACGAGGATCGCCACCGTGGCCAACGCCAGGCGCAGGACGAGCGCACCGAGCGGTTGCACGCGCAGCCCGGCGGCCGACTTGCGTCGCCAGGTAAGCAGCGATACCGCGGCGTAGACGGCGATCCCGACGATCGCGATCGCCCAGCCGGTCGCGCCCTCGTAGAACGTGCTCGTCAGGCCGGTGATCGTCGGGTCGGTGAGGTTGACCGTGCCGGTGGTGCCGAGCACCTCCAACTGCGCTCCTTGCCACGCAAGTAGCCCGGCGAGCGTGACGACGAACGACGGCACCCCGAACTGGGTGAACACCGATCCCTGGAAGCACCCGATAGCGGTGCCGACCAACACCGCCGCGGCGATCGCGAGGTACGGCGACCAGCCGTGCTTGACGCTCAAGACGGCCATCACCGCGGCGCACAGCCCGCTGACGGCGCCGACCGACAGGTCGATCTCGCCGAGCAGCAGGACGAGCACGACTCCGACCGAGACGAGCCCGATCGCGGTGATCTGGAGCAGCAAGTTGGTCAGGTTGGTCGCGCTGAGAAAGCGGTCCTCCTGACTCTGGAAGATCGCCCAGATGACCGCCAGCACGATCAGCACACGCAGCTCGCCGAGATCGCCCTCGATGAAACGCCGGGCGAAGCTCTTCATCGGCTTCTCGTCGGGGTCGCCTCCACCGCTCGGCGCCGGCTCGGCCGCTGTCGCCTCGGCCGTCATGACGTACCTCCGCTCTCACGCTCAGTGGGCTCGCCGTCCGGTGTCTCGCCCGGTGGAGCGTCGCGGCGCCTCGCAGCGTCCATCACGTCGCTCACCGCGGGACCGAGGTCGCCGGTAGTCGGGTCGCTCGCGCCGGTGATCGCCCCGACTACCTCCTCATTGCTCGTCTCCTTCGCGTCGTAGACGGCCGCCAGCCGGCCGAGCCGCAGAACGACGATCCGATCCGCAACCTCGAAGACGTCGGCCAGGTTGTGGCTGATCACGACGACGCCGTGGCCCTGCTCGCGCAGCCGCTTGATCAGCGCCAGCACCTGCGCGGTCTGACGCACGCCGAGCGCCGCGGTCGGCTCGTCGAGCAGCACGACCTTCGGCTCGCCGAGCAGCGAGCGGGCGATCGCCACCTGCTGACGCTGGCCACCTGACATCGTTCCGACCTCGGAGCGGACGTCGGTGATCGTCACCGCCAGGTTCTCCAGCAGCTCGTGGGCCTGGCGCTCCATCGACGTCTCGTCGAGCTGACGAGTGACGGTCGCTATCCCGCCGCCACCACGCTCCTCACGGCCGAGGAAGAGGTTCTCGACGACGTCGAGGTTGTCGCAGAGCGCGAGGTCTTGGTAAACCGTCGCGATCCCGAGGTCGACCGCGTCGGTCGGCGTCGAGACCTTGACGGGCTGACCCTCGAAGAGGATCCGCCCGTCGTCGATCGAGTGGATTCCGGCGATTGCCTTGACGAGCGTCGACTTCCCGGCCCCGTTGTCGCCGACGAGGGCGACCACCTCAGCTGGCCGCACCTCGAAGTCGACGTTCTGGAGCGCCTGCACTGCGCCGAAGCTCTTGCTGACCTTCTCCAGCGCCAGCACAGGCGCTCCATTGCTCACTGGATACCTGCCTGCTTGCACGCCGCCGCGTACTGCGGAGTGCAGATCTGCTTCACCGTCCAGAAATCGTCCTTGATGATCGTGCTGTCGATGTTGTCCTTGGTCACTGCGACCGGGGTCAACAGCACCGACGGGACCTGCTTCTGGCCGTTGTCGATCTCGCCGTTGACCAGTCCGCTCGGCGGGTCGTCGCCATTGGCAAGTGCGACCGCCAACTCGGCGGCTGCGTTGGCCTCGGCCTTGATCGCCTTGTAGACCGTCATGTACTGCTCGCCGGCGAGGATGCGCTGGATCGCGGCAAGCTCCGCGTCCTGCCCTGTCGTCGGACGCTGGTTGGGATTGACTCCGGCTGACTTCATCGCGGCGATCGCGCCGCCCGCCGTGCCGTCGTTGGCGGCGTACACGCCGACGAACCCGCTCTTGCCGAGGGCGGTTATCGCCTGCTCCATCTCCTGTTGGGCCTTGTCCGGGCTCCAGTCGGGAGTGTCGTACTCCTTGCCGATCTTCAGGTCGCTCTTGTCGAAAACGCTGTGTGCGCCCTGCTTGAACAGCTTCGCGTTGTTATCGGTCGGGGCGCCGTTGATCATCACGATCGTCCCGTCACCGTTGCCGTCGGACTCGAGCTTGTCGACCAGGCTCTGGCCCTGCAACTTTCCGACCTGCTCGTTGTCGAACGACACGTAGTAGTCGACGTCGGCATCGGTGATCAGGCGGTCATAGCTGATGACCGGGATGTCCGACTGATTGGCGCGGGCGACGATTGAGCCTGCCGACGCTGCGTCGACGGGGTCGAGCACCAGTACGTTGGCGCCCTTGGTGATCGCTGCCTCGGCCTGTTGTTGCTGCTTTGCCGCGTCCTGATCGGCGTTCGAGTAGATCAGCTCGCAGTCGGGACAGAGCTGGTTGAGCTTCTTCTCGAAGTTCGGTCGGTCCTGGGACTCGTAGCGTGCGGTCTTCGACTCCGGCAGCAGCAGCGCTATTGAGCCGCTACCTCCACCTGAGCTGCTGGATCCACCGGAGGAGCCGCTGTCATCGTCATCGCCGCAGGCGATGAGAGCTCCACCGCTCAGCGCAAGGAGGGCGCTGAGGATCAGCGCGCGCCAAGTGGTACTGGTCATGGGAGACCTCCCTCGGTCTATCTGTATGTGGCTATGGCTGCTGCTTTGTCTGTCTCCCGCAAGACGATTGTTCTCCTCGTCCGGGGCAGTGTCAACTTCTTCCCCCGCGCGGGGGAAGGTCAATCACCGCCACGTGGCGGAAAAGGCAAAGCTGATGGCTCAACTTCATCCAAGCTGGCGACAGCCAGAAAGCAGGCGACGGCGCCGCCGAGCATCAATGCGACGCCAATGCCGCGCAACGGACCGTCGGAGATGAAGGTAACTCCCGCGCCGATGGCGGTGATGGCGCCGGTGATCAGGGTCGTGCGCAGCGAGCTGTGGGCGTCTGGGTCGGCCGTCGCCGCGGCCTGGTCGGCCAACGACGGTCCGGGTCGTGGCGCTGCCGGATCGAAACGGCCCGTCAGCAGTAACCGGAACAGATAGACGAGCGATGGCACCAGGATCAGCAGACCGACCGCGAAACCGATCAGAACAGCCGTGATCGTCGTGTCGCTCGCCGCCGCCTCATCGATCGTCAGGCCGGGAAGGATCTCCGGCTGCTGGGCGAGGCCCCAACCGGCGACGATCGCCGCGACCGCCGTAGCGGCCGCCACGCGTGCGGCGCCGTAGTGGCGCTTGACGACCAGCGCCAGCGCGGTCACGCCAGCCAGGCCCGAGGCGATCAGCGCCACCAACCCGGCGCCGCTCGTCAGGCCGTCGTAGATGTCCGGCGCGTCGGAGCTCAAGATGAAGGGGCCGGCGACAGCGAGAGATCCCGCGACCACGCCGGCCACGAGTGCACGTGTTCGGAACGCCTCGGCGACCTGATCGGAGCCGATCCGGCGGGCGTCAGCGGCCAGGTAGACCGCGGCGAGATAGGCGGCCGTCGCGACCGCGAGCGCGCCGATCAGCAGCGACGTGCCGTTGAACCAGCTCGTGATCTCGTCGCCCTGGGCGTTGCCGACCGGGACGCGGCCCGACGCGATCCCGCCAACTACGAGCCCGAGCGCGAACGGCGTCAACACCGAGGAGAAGGCGAACAGCAGGCTGATCCGTCCCTCCTCACGGGGCGTCGAGCTGCCGGCGCGCAGGGCATAGCTCGAGCCGCGCAAGATGATCCCGACCCCCGCGACGAACAGCGGGATCGTCAGCGTCGAGACGATCGATCCGAACGCCTCGGGGTAACAGGTCCAGGCCATCACCAGGACGAAGATCAGCCAGACGTGGTTGGACTCCCATACCGGGGCCATCGAACGGTGGGTGTGGTCACGCAGCGCGGTGCCGTGCTCGCCGCGGGCGGTCAGCTCCCAAAGACCGGCGCCGAAGTCGGCGCCGCCGAGCACGGTGTAGGCGGCGAGGCCGACGAGGATCAGGACGATCGGGATCTCAGCCACGGGCCGTCCCCTCGGGCGCCGTCGCCGCGTCCTCCTCGAGCGGGCGTGCCGCGAGCCGGCGCAGGATCCAGATGACCGCGGCGAGAACGCCGGCGTAGACGATCGCCAGCGTTGCGTAGCCGACGGGTATCCCGCTGGCGCCCGTCACCGCGTCCTCGGTGCGCATCACGCCGTAGACGACCCACGGTTGACGGCCGACCTCGGTCGTCACCCAGCCCGCGATCAGCGCGACGATCGAGAGCGGGCCGGCGACGATCGCCGCGCGCCAGAACCAGCGCGACTCCGGCAGGCGGCGCTTGCGGACGCGGACGTAGAGGAACACCGCTGCGAGCGCCGCGAGCAGCGATCCGATCGCGACCATCGTCAGGAACGACGCCCGGACGATGCCGACCGGCGGCCGGTCGTCGGCCGGCACCGAGTCGAGCCCGGTCACCGTCGCGTTCGGGTTGTGGAACGCGAGCAGCGACAGCATGTCCGGGATCTCGATCCCGGGCGGGATATCGAACGGCGCGCCCTTGGTCGTCTCCTGGAGATCCTCGAACGAGGCGAGCTTGATCGGCTGCTCCTCGGCGACGGTGCGCGCCGCCCAGTCGCCGACGATCAGCTGGACCGGCGCGGCGATCGCGGCGGCGGTCAGCGAGATCGTCAGTGCCGTGCGCACGTAGTGGGTGCGGTTGCCCTTCAGCCACTGCCAGCCGTAGATCGAGGCGAGCAGGAAGCCGGCGACGATGTAGGCCGCGAGGTACATGTGGACCATCTCGTGGGCCAGGTACGAGTTGCCGAACAGCGCGCCCCAGGGGTCGATGTCGACCGCCTCGCCGTTCTCCATCTTGAAGCCACTCGGGTTGTTCATCCAGGCGTTCACTGCAATCACGAAGAACGAGCCGGTTATCCCCGACAGGATCACCGGGATGCCGGTCAGGAGATGGGTGCGCGGGGGGAGCCGATCCCAGCCGTAGACGTAGATCGCGATGAAGATCGCCTCGATGAAGAACGAGAAGCCCTCGAGCGTGAAGCCGAGTCCGAAGACGTCGCCGAACTTCGCCATGAAGCCGGGCCAGAGCAGGCCGAGCTCGAAGCTGAGGATCGTTCCGGAGACGACGCCGACGGCGAACAGCGCCAGCATGATCTTCGACCAGCGGCGGGCGAGCGTGCGGTAGACGGGATCGCCCGTTCGATGATGTCGCCACTCGGCGAAGACGACGAGGGCGGGGAAGGCGACGCCGAAGCAGACCAACGGGATGTGGGCGACGAACGACATCGCCTGCATCTGGCGCGCCTCCAGCAGGTACTCCTGCTGGACCGGACCGAACGCGGAGGCGATGAGGTCGAGCGGCATGACGCCAGGCGAGCGTATCGCTGGGGGCGGAGATTCGCCTAGGGATCGGCGTTGCTGGCCGCGGGTCCTGTCTCCGATTTTGGTTTGCGTGCTCGGCTCCGCGGCTCCGCTGGGACTGCGCCCCGTCCCTGGTGCGAACTGTCGGTGGCGGGACAGACGTTGGTCGACGGGAGGGGCTCCGCCCGGACGCTCCGCTCGCTACGCCTGTGCGCGCAAACGCAAAATCGTCGCCACCCGCGGAGCGAGACGTCTACAGCGGGTTACTTCTGAGAGTCAACGGTACGGCGCGGGGGGGGGGGGGGGG
>JBIOUS010000052.1:0-37221 GCA_044867325.1 Thermoleophilaceae bacterium
GTCTGGAACACGACGTGGCCGCAGTCGGCCGAGACGTTGACCGCTCCGTACTGGTGGTTGGCGCTCACCGCGGTCGCGTTGGTCGGGGCGAGATTGCTCAGAACGGTGTGGGAGCCGTCCGGCTCGCGGCGGAACAGGTTGTCGGCAACCTCGGTGGGCGCGCCGGGAGCAAGCGGCTCGGGGCTCGTCAGGATCCGACAGGAAAGGTCACGGGAGAGGTAGCGGTACTCGCCCGCGGTGAGCTGTGTGGACGTCCAGCCATCCGGGCCCCGGGCCGTGAGGAGGCTGAAGTCCAGCGCCGACACGATGCTCTGCCCGTCGGAGGCCGCCTGGAACCGAATGCCCGCGCCGGACGCGCTGCCAGCCACGCCGGTGATCGCCGCACCGACGATGACCAGCGTCGTCAGTGCAGCGAAACGAACACGCCTCATCCGGCGTGAGCGTAAACGCTGGTGTTTACGAGTGCAACCGTCTACCGGTCGCGCCCCTGGCCAGGCTCAGCCCGTAGCGTCAGCCAGCTCGACGCGCTCGATGATCACCGGCTCGCTGGGCATGTCGCCCGGGCCGGTGGGGACGCCCTCGATCGCGTCGACGAACTCCATGCCGGTGACGACCTCGCCGAAGACGGTGTGCTTGCCGTCGAGCCAGGCAGCGGCCTCCGTCGTGACGATGAAGAACTGGCTGCCGTTGGTGTTCGGGCCGGCGTTGGCCATCGCGAGCGCGCCACGAACGACCTTGTGGTCGTTGAACTCGTCCTCGAAGGTGTAGCCGGGACCGCCGGTGCCGGTGCCCTCGGGGCAGCCGCCCTGGATCATGAAGTCCTTGATCACGCGGTGGAACGAGAGGCCGTCGTAGAAGCCGTCGGTTGACAGCTTGCGGAAGTTCTCGACCGTCTTCGGAGCGTCGTCGTCGAAGAACTCGATCTCGATCGGCCCGTGCGTCGTGTGCAGGGTCGCCTTGCTCATCGCTTCGCCACCTCCAGCCGGAGCGGCACGCCCCGGACCTCGTTGCCGTTGACCTTCTCGACCACCTCGCTCGCGCGATCGGCGGGAACCTCGACGAAGCTGAACCGCTCGAGCACGCGCACGTTGCGCACGTCCTCGCCGTCGAGGTGACAGTTGTCGACGATCGCCCCGATCACGTCGGCGGGCTCGAAGCCCTGCGCGCGACCGGCGCCGATCAGCAGCTTCGTCACCTTGCCGTCACGCGGGCGCGGCTTGGTGTGGCGCGGCCGGCGCGTCTGGGGACGCTCGTCCTCGACGGGCTGGGACGCGGTCCGCTCCTCGTCGCGAGCGTGGCCAGCGCCGGCCCTGCGGCGACGGCGCGGGCGCTCCTCGCGCGGCTCCTCGTCCCGCTCCTCGGAGGCGGGCACCGCGGCCTTGGGCTCCTCGGCCTCGACCGGCTTCTCCGAGGCATCCGCCGACTTGGCGGCGTCCTCACGCTTCGGCCGCCGCGACGGCGAACCGCCGTTAGGCGCCGTCCAGACTGGGATCTCGGTGTTGGCGTGGCGCTCGATCGCCTCGAGGTCCTCGTGCTGCTTCGGCGTGATCAGCGTGATCGCGCGACCGGTTTCGCCAGCTCGACCGGTGCGGCCGATGCGGTGGACGTAGACGTCGGGCGAGTTCGGGACGTCGTAGTTGACGACGTGCGACACACCAGTGATGTCGAGCCCGCGGGCCGCGACGTCGGTGGCGACGAGCAGCTTCTCGCGACCGCCCTTGAAGGCGATCATCACGCCGTCGCGAGCGCCCTGGCTCATGTTGCCGTGCAGCGTCTTGACACGCAGGCCCTGGCGGTCGAGCGTGCGGGCGAGCCGGTCGACGCCGATCTTCGTGCGGGCGAAGATGATCGCCTGGGTCGGCCGCTCAGCCTTCAGCACCTCGCCGAGCCGCTCCGCCTTGTCCTTGTCGGCGACCTCGATGTGGAACTGGGCGACGGTGTCGATCGTCAGCTGGGCCGCCTTGACCTTGATCGTCTCGGGGTCGAACATCCGCTTCTCGGCGAGCTTCTTGATCGGCGGCGGCATCGTCGCCGAGAACAGCGCGGTCTGGCGGCCGGACGGACAGCGGGCGAGGATCTCGTCGACGTCCTCGAAGAAGCCGAGGTCAAGCATCTCGTCGGCCTCGTCCAGGACCACGTAACGGGTCTGGTCGAGGAAGAGGTAGTGGCGGCGGATCATGTCCATGACCCGGCCGACGGTGCCGACGACGACCTGGGCCTCCTGCTTCAGGCGCGACGCCTGGTCGCGGATCGGCGCGCCGCCGAAGACGGCCACGACCTCGATGCCGCGCTTGGCCCCGTAGGCGCGCAGCGCCTGGGTCACCTGGATGCAGAGCTCGCGCGTCGGCGTCAGCACCAGCGCCTGGACCGAGGGATCGGAAGGATCGAGGTAGTCGAGCAGCGGCAGGCCGAAGGCGGCCGTCTTGCCGGTCCCGGTCTGCGCCTGGCCGATCACGTCCCGTCCCTGCAGCAGTAGCGGGATCGTCTCCTGCTGGATCGGGGTCGGGTCCTTGTAGCCGAGGTGCTCGAGCGCATCGAGCACCTCTTTGGAGAGGCCGAGATCGGCGAAGGTCGTCATGCGGCCAATCAGACTACTGAGGGCCAGCCGCCGGCCTGGGCCGGCCGCCGCGACGGCACGACCGAAGGGTTGCCAGGGTCCCAGCCCCCAAAAGGCTTCGCCGAGGCGCTAGAGCGCCGGATCGAGCGTGAGCTTGCCGGTGGTTCGGCGGGCCTCGAGGTCCTCGTGGGCGCGGGCGGCGTCGGCGAGCGCATAGGTGCCGCCGAGGCGCGGTCGCAGCTCCCCGCGCGCGGCGCGTGCGAAGAGGCCGGCGAGCGGCTGCTCGAGCATGTCGCGGCGGTCGAGCAGGTGCATCAGCCAGAAGCCGACGACGGCGCGACTCTCCTTCAGCAGCTCGCCGTTGGTCACCGGGACCTTCTCGCGAGTGGAGTTGCCGTAGGCCACGATCCGCCCGAACGGCGCGAGCGCGGCCAAACTCTGGGCGAAGACCTCCCCGCCGGCGGCGTCGAGCACGACGTCGACGGGACGACCATCGTTCGCGGCGATCAGCGCCTCCGTCAACGGCCCGGAACGCGGATCGCCCCTGCCGACACGGCTCGCTCCCTCGTCGCCCTCACCGCCCGGGCCACGGTCAGCGCCGTCGCCGACGTCTGGAGCGACCGCCACGTCGGCGCCGAGCTCGATCGCCTCGGCCCGCCGCTCCTCCGACCCCGCGGTCGCGATGACCCGCCCCGCACCCATCGGCTTGGCGAGTTGCGTGAGCAGCGAGCCGACGCCGCCAGCCGCCGAGTGCACAACCACGCTCTCGCCCTCAGCCAGGTGCGCCGAGGTCCGCCACAGATGCCAGGCGGTCAAGCCCTGGATCAGCAGCGCGAGCGCGTCGTCGTCGGACACGCCATCCGGGATGCGGAACGTCCGCGCCGCCGGTGCAACCGTGTACTCCGCGTAGCCCCCCGTGCGCAGCAGCGCAATCACTCGCTCGCCCTCGGCGAAATCGCCGCCAGCCCGCTCCACGACCCCCGCCACCTCGCCCCCAAGCACCACCGGCAGCTCGTGCTTGGCGATGTACTGGTTGCGGCGCTGGTGGGTGTCGCCGAAGTTCAACCCCGCGCGCGACACGCGGATCAGCAGCTCGCCGGGACCAGGCTCGGGGACGGGCAGGTCGGCGACCTGCAGGACCTCTGGGCCCCCGAACTCCGTGAGCTGAACGGCGCGCATCGGCGGCCAACAGTACCCTTGCCGACCCTATGAGCCTTGTTGTAGTCGGATCGATCGCCTTCGACGCGGTCAAGACACCATTCGGAGAGCGCGAGAAGATGCTCGGCGGTTCGGCCGTCCACTTCTCACTCGCGGCCAGCTTCTTCAGCGACGTGCGCGTCGTGGGGCCGGTCGGCGACGACTTCGGCGACTCCGAGTACGCGGTGCTGCACGGCCGTGGCGTCAACACCGACGACATCGAGCACGTCGAGGGCGGCGATACCTTCTTCTGGCGCGGCCACTACGAGTACGACTTCAACCAGGCCCACACCGACGACACGCAGCTGAACGTCTTCGGCGAGTTCGAGCCGAAGCTGTCGGAGGCCTCGCAGGCAGCCGACCATCTCTTCCTGGCGAACATCCAGCCGGACCTCCAGCGCGGTGTGCGCGGCCAGTGCGGCGGCGTCCGCTGGGCGGGCCTGGACTCGATGAACCTCTGGATCGAGATCGCGCGCGACTCGCTCGTCGAGACGATCTCCGGCGTCGACCTCGTCTTCCTCAACGACGCCGAGATCCGCCAGCTGACCGAGCAGCCGAACCTCGTGCGCGCGGCACGCGCGGTGATGGAGATGGGGCCGAAGGTCGTCGTCGCCAAGCAGGGCGAGTACGGCGCGGCGCTGTTCACCGAGAACGGCTTCTTCGCGCTGCCCGCCTTCCCGCTCGAGACGGTGATCGACCCGACCGGCGCCGGCGACTCGTTCGCCGGCGGCTTCCTCGGCTACCTGTCGTCCCAGGACGACTGGACCGACGAGGCCACGCTGCGCCGTGCGATGACCTACGGCTCGGCGCTCGCCTCGTTCAACGTCGAGGAGTTCGGGACCGAGCGCGTCGCCCGCCTCGAGCGCGACGAGATCGACGTCCGCTTCGAGCAGTTCCGCCAGATCACGGCGCTCGAAGCGCCCGCGCGCGCCTGATCTAGAAAGCGGTTGCGCTCGCGCGCGAGCGGAGTACCCTCGAACGGATGGACGTCCTGACCGTCATCTGGATGGCGCTGGTCCTGAAGATCCCGATCGCGGCGCTGCTGTGGCTGGTCTGGTGGGCGGCCAAGGAGCCCGAGCCGGTGGTCGTCGACGAGGACGACGGCGGCAGCAAGCGGCCCGACCGGCCGCACGGACCGCGCCCGTCGCGACCGCCGCGCCGCGGTCCGCACACAGGCGCCCCGCTGCCCGCACCGCCACGTGTCCGCACCCGCGCGGTCAGCGACGAGACGCGCACCACCCGCTGACGCCCCCAGGGCGTGTTAGGTTTCGCCCACTGTGGAGCCCTACTACGTGATCGGCGGCGCAACGGCCGTCTGTGCCCTACTCGTCTCCTTGCTCGGCGTCGTCCGGCCGAACTTCCCCGGCTCGCGCAGCGGCGAGATCGCGGTCGGCGTGGTCTTCGCGACGCTGGTCCTCGCGACCATCTCGGCCGCCGTGGTCGGCGCGATCAACGAGGAGAACGAGGAGCATGAGGAGGGCGGCCACAGCGAGGCCGCCCTCGTCCTTCCCCGCTGAACCCGCCGTGGCGATCGACGACGGCACAGCAATCAGCTACACGGCGCTGCCGACCGGCATCCCGGTCTACAGCTCCGACGAGATCGTCGTCGGAAAGGTCCGCGAGGTGCTCGACAACGCGCGCGAGCACATCTTCGACGGCATCGTGTTCGAGAACGAGGCTGGCATCCGCGTCTTCGTCGATGCGCCCGAGGTCGCCCGCACCGCCGAGCGCGCCGTGACGCTGACGCTGACCGCCGCCGAGGCTGCCGAGCTCCCGCCGCACAAGGGCAGCGGCCCGCTTGGCAAGCTCTTCAAGCGCTAGATCGCTAAGTTGGCGGCCGTGGGCAACGAAACGCTGACGGTCACCGACAACCGCACCGGTGAGACCTACGAGGTCCCGATCACCGACGGCACCGTCAAGGCGATGGACTTTCGCCAGATGAAGACCGGCGAGGACGACTTCGGGTTGATGACGTACGACCCGGCGTTCACGAACACCGCGTCCTGCCGCAGCTCGATCACCTACATCGACGGCGAGGCGGGGATCCTCGAGCACCGCGGCATCCCGATCGAGCAGCTCTGCGAGAGCTCGAGCTTCCTCGAGGTCTCCTACCTGCTGGTCCACGGCGAGCTGCCGACCAAGGACGCGCTCGACTACTGGGTCTACACGATCACCCACCACACCTACGTCCACGAGAACATCAAGAAGTCGATGGAGGCGTTCCGCTACGACGCCCATCCGATGGCGATGCTGCTCTCGACCGTCGGCGCGTTGTCGACCTACTACCCCGCCGCCAAGGACATCGACGACCCGACCGAGCGCTACATGGCGATCGTCCGGCTGATCGCCAAGATGCCGACGCTCGCGGCCTTCTCGTATCGCCACAACCTCGGTCTGCCGTACGTCTACCCGGACAACGACCTCTGGTACACGGGCAACTTCCTCTCGATGCTCTATCGCATCAACGAGCCGAAGTACGAGCCCGACCCGCGGCTCGAGCGGGCGCTCGACGTGCTCTGGATCCTCCACGCCGACCACGAGCAGAACTGCTCGACGGCGGCCGTCCGCGCGGTCGGCTCGTCACAGGTCGACCCCTACTCCGCCGTCACCGCCGGCATCTCCGCCCTCTACGGCCCGCTGCACGGCGGCGCCAACGAGGCCGTGCTGCGGATGCTCGACCGGATCGGGACGGTCGAGAACATCCCCGACTTCCTCCAGGGCGTGAAGGACCGCAAAGAGAAGCTGATGGGCTTCGGCCACCGGGTCTACAAGAACTACGACCCGCGCGCCAAGATCATCAAGAAGCACGTCGACGAGGTGCTCGACGTGCTCGGCGTCGACAACCCGAAGGTAGAGATCGCCGTCGAGCTGGAGAAGCGCGCGCTCGACGACGAGTACTTCACCGACCGCAAGCTGTTCCCGAACGTCGACTTCTACTCGGGCCTGATCTACGAGGCGATGAACATCCCGACCGACATGTTCACGGTGATGTTCGCGATCCCGCGCACCGCCGGCTGGCTCGCCCAGTGGAAGGAGATGCTCGAGGACGACGAGACGAAGATCGCGCGTCCGAGGCAGATTTACACAGGGCCGCGAGAGACGGACTACGTTCCTCTGGCGGAGCGGTAGAGCCGGAGGGGATCTCCCCCCGTACGCTTGGGAACCGCTCCCGGGGGAAGATCCCCTCCGGCTCAGAGCGGAGCTGGTGGCCAGGGTGGCTGGCCGTTGAAGGTGGCGAGGCGGGCCTCTTGGTGAGCTTTTGGCAGCCAGAAGACGTTGCCGCCGGGACCGCGGGTGCACTGGGTCTGGCCGCCGTGGCCGTTGGAGGAGAGGCCGGGGCGTGAGATCCAGAGGTAGGCGTCGGCGTACTTCGACGCCGTACGCGTCGTCGGGAGCGGGCCGAGGCCGGCGTTCACGGGATTGCAGAAGCGGTCCTTGACGTTCTTGGCGTTCTCGAGCCCGCCGCGGCCGTTCTCGGCGGTGTTGACGACGTAGCGCTTGCCGAGCTTGCGGGCGAGCGTATTGCCGTAGCGAATCTGCTCCTTCGTGTAGTAGAAGTGCGTCGTGTTGAGCGCGAAGCCGCGGATGTAGCGGACGCCGGCGCGACTGAGCAGGCTGCGCGCGTGGCGCTTGCGCAGCCAGCGCGACGAACCGATGTCGATGTAGGTCGTCAGGTTCGGGATGCCGCCGAGTCGCTTGTTGACGGCACGCATCAGCGCAAGGCGCTGCCGGGCGCCCTTGCGGCTGAGGCAGGAGCTGACGACCGGCAGGCCGTCGGGCTCGATGATCACGGTCGCGCGGTGGTCGATCGGCCCGAGCGCGCTGATGAACTTCTCCAACCACGGCAGGTAGCTGCCGCCCTTCGGACGGTTCCAGGAACCGCCACCGTCGTAGTTGCGGCTGCAGTCCTCGTGCTCGAGCTGGCGGATCGCGAAGACCGGGTAGTTGCCGACGTAGGGATCGCCTGCGCCCGAGCGGCCGTTGTGGTCGGTGCGGCAGTCCGGACCGCCCCACTCGCTGGCGATCATGTTCGACACATAGCGGCCGACGATCCGCGCGGGCTCTGAGCGGACGCTCTTGCCGGCGAGCCACTTCGCCTGCGGCACGTGGGCGATCCGTTCGAGCAGCGCCAGGCGCTGGCTGTCTCCCGCCCGCTCAGCGGCCCAGACGTCCGGCCAGGCGGAGTAGGGCGCCGCGCCGCGCATATGGCCGATCTCGCAGTCGATCCACTGCCGCTGCCCGACCTGCGGAGCATCGGGGGCGGCGCCCGCCGCCGCGGGGAGGGAAACGGCGACGAGCGCAGTGAGACAGACAACCGAGGCAGCTGTGGAGCGAAGGGACATATGGGTGGTACGTACCCGTCTCTGGATCCAGACACACGGCGCACAGGGATTGCAGACCTGGAGGGCCTAAATCCTGAACACCGGCACGAGGCGCTTCTCGTGCTCGGCGTCGATGCGCGCCACGACCTCGACGTGCTGCTCGAGGCCGGAGCCGCGCAGCTTGGTCGCGAGCAGCTCGTCGACCTGGAAGATCCCGGCCGAGTTGTTCATCGCGATCTCGATCGTCACGGCGCGCTCGTCGCCGGCCTTGATCTCGACGCTGTCGATCGCCGCGGCCGACAGCGAGTGGATGTTCGGGCGGCGGTTCTCGAACGGGACGCGCGAGCGGCCCTGGGCGAGGTCGAGCGCGTCGGCGACGCGAACGATCCCGGCCTCGATCGTCATCGGGTCGCCGCGGCGGCGGTGGCCGATGATCGCGTGCAGCGCCTCGGCGACGACCACGGTCCGCTCGGGCTCGGCGTAGACGTCGGCGAGTAGGCGCGGCAGCACCTCGGCGGCGAGGAAGAGGCTGTAGGCCTCGTGGTCGGTGCGGTGGATCGACATGCCGCTGTCGTGAAACAGGCAGGCGGCGGCGATCACGACCTCGGCGTCGCGCTCGCGCATCAGGTGGTCGGTGACCATCGCCGGCTCGACGCCGCGCTTGGCGAGCAGCCGGAACAGCCGCAACGCGACGTTGAGCACCACCTGGATGTGGACCCACGAGTGGTCGGACATCCCGAGCCGGTCGGCGAAGACCTGCTGCATGTGCCACAGCCCCTTGACGTGGTCGTCGCCGTTGGCGGCCGTGAGCAGCACATCGAGCTTGCGGTTGCCGCGGCTCGGGGCGTGGACGGCGACATCGGCGATCGCGTCGCGTGGGCTGAGCGGTCCCGCGGGCGGCTCCGGCGGAGCGGGTGTCTCGGCCTCGCTCATCGACATCGAGCGTAGCCCGCGCACCGGGCGACTCCACAGCACTCGCTGATGAATCGTGGGGTCCAGGCGACGAAATTCATCAGTCGGCGTTGGAGGCGGGCTACGCTGCGGCGGTGAAGGGCTACCGGGTCACCGCGCGCAAGGGGCCGAAGGTCGAGCGCGAGCGCTTCGACGATGTCGGCCAGGCGCTGGCGGCGGTCGACCGCCACGCCCAAGAACTGGAGCGAACGGCGCACTCGCGCGCGACCGGCGGACGGATCGTCCGGCGCTTCGAGCCGGTCCAGCAGGTCGTCGGACGCGTCGAGCTCCGCGGGCCGGACGGGCTGCGCGGCGGGATCGACGTGCGTGGCGACGGCTCGGCCGAGGCCTACACCGGGCGCCTGCGCCGCGACCTGGTCGAGCAGCGCGACGGCGAGTCGCCCGCCGCCGCTCTGCGCCGCGTGCTGGCACCATGAGGGCGCGATGAGCGACCAGATCTGGCGAGTTCCCCTCCCGCCGGCGGCAAAGCCGCCGCTGCGCGTGTTCGTCAACGCGGTGCAGCAGGAGGAGGGACGCGACTACGAGCTCGGCGACGGCGAGCTGCTGTTCTCACGCTCGCTGGTCAAGGAGAAGGTCGGGTTCCTGCGCTGGACCGCGATGTTCCTCGCGCTGTTCGGCAGCTACGGCCGCAACGACTCGGTCGACGTCGAGTACACCGTCGGCGACCAGAAGCACGTGGCGACGGACCTCGAGTTCATCCCGCCGCCGGGCCGATCGGTCCACGAGTAGCCTTTACGCATGCGGATCGACGGCATCCTGGCCGAGCGGCGACCCGTCTTCTCGTTCGAGTTCTTCCCACCGAAGACCAGCGAGGGACTGTCCAACCTGCGCGAGACCCTCGCGGTGCTCAGCAACGACGCGCCCGACTTCGTGTCGGTGACCTACGGAGCGCTCGGCTCGACGCGCGACACGACGATCGACATAGTCAAATGGATCAAGCAGGACCTCGGCATCGAGGCGATGGCCCACTTCACCTGCGTCGGCGCGACGAAGGACGAGCTGCGCGCGACGCTCGCCGAGATCGAGGCGGCCGGCGTCGAGAACGTGCTCGCACTACGCGGCGACCCGCCGGCGGGCCAGGACGAGTGGGTCCAGACCGAGGGCGGACTGCTCTACTCGACCGAGCTGATCGAGCTGCTCTCCGAGCACTACGGCTTCGCCGTCGGCGCCGCGGCGTTCCCGGAGGTCCACCCCCAGGCGGCGAGCCCCGAGTCCGACATCGAGTTCCTGAAGGCCAAGCAGGACGCCGGTGCGACCTTCCTGATCACCCAGCTCTTCTACGACAACGAGTTCTACTTCGACTTCGTCGCCCGGGCGCGCGACGCGGGCGTCACCGTCCCGATCATCCCGGGCATCATGCCGGTCACCAACCTGCGCAACATCCGCCGCATCACCGAGCTCTGCAAGTCGGAGCTCCCGGAGCCGTTCGAGCGCCAGCTCGAGGCGCGCGAGGACGACCCCCAGGCGCTCCAGGACCTCGGCGTCGCCTACGCCACCCTCCAGTGCGTCGACCTACTCTCCCGCGGCGCCCCCGGCATCCACTTCTACACGCTCAACCGCTCCCCGGCGACCCGCGCCATCCTCGCCGCCCTGCGCGCCGCCCAGCCCTGGACGCGCGCCAAGCAGCCGGTCTGACGCAGATCGGAAGATTGCCCACAGCCGGGTGGGGCCAACCTTCCGAAATGCTCTAGAGCAGGCGCCAGCGTTCGTGGTCCGAGCCCTCGACGCGCTCGACCTGGCCGGTGACGTCGAGACGGCGGAGGTAGGAGTTGGCAAGCGACATGGCCCAGCTGATGGCGACGTCGGGGACGGATTTGATGCCGATTGCGGGGCCGGCGAGCTCGTAGGCGGTGCGCGGCTCGTCGGCGAGGGTGGTGCGGATGCGGTCGAGAGCGGCGTCGACGAGGTCGAGGTGGGCGTCGATGTGACCGGCGAGGTCGCGGGCGGGGCGGCCGTGGCCGGCGAGGATGAGGTCGACGTCGAGGGCGCGGGTCTTCTCGAGGCTGGTGAGGTACTCGCCGACGGGGTCGGAGGTGTAGCCGAAGTCGAAGAAGAGCGAGGGGCGTCCGAGAACGTGGTCGCCGGAGATCAGCAAGCGGCGGTCGGGCTGGTGGAGGACGACGTGCGAGGGGGCGTGGCCAGGCGTCTCGACGACCTGCCAGCGGCCGAGGTCGGTCTCGACTTCGACGCCGGGCAGCAGCTCGCGGTCTGGCGGCTTGACTCTGGCGATGCCCGGATTGCGGTCGCGGATCTGCTCGCCGAAGCGCTCGAGCGCGGCGAGCGGCATGCCGCTCTGGCGGGCGACCTCGATCCGTCGCTCGAGCTCCGCCTCGGGGTCGGCGAGCGGCTTGGTCGCGTGCTCGTGGGCGGGATGCATCCAGAGCTCGCAGCCGGCGGCTTCGCAGATCGAGCCGGCCTGGCCGTAGTGGTCGGAGTGGGCGTGGGTGCAGACGACGAGGCGGATGTGCTCGACGCTGAGCCCCGCCTGCTCGAGCGCGCGTTCGAGCTGGGCGAACGAGCCGGGTTCGTGCATGCCGGTGTCGAACAGGACGACGCCGCTGCCGGCGGCGACGGCATAGGCGTTGACGTGCGGCACTCCGAGCCACGGCAACGGCAGGCGCAGACGCCAAACGCCGGGCTGCACGCGGTCAGCGCGCGCCAACTCGCGCTTGCGGGTTGCGGCCATCGCGGGAACTCTCTCACGCGGGCCGCCTCGGCGGACGGGCACGGCTATGACTCAATGCTGGCGCCTTGTAAATCGCGCGCTGGGTAGAGTGGGTTACGGCCATGGCCGCCCCCGGAACGACCGTCCAGATCACGATGCCCGCGATGGGCGAGTCGGTGACCGAGGGTGTCGTCCTCGAGTGGCTGAAGCAGGTCGGCGACCGCGTCGAGGTCGACGAGGGCCTGGTCGAGATCTCGACCGACAAGGTCGACGCCGAGGTGCCGTCGCCGGCGGCCGGCGTCTTGACCGCGATCAACGTCCAGCCCGACGAGACCGTGACCGTCGGCACCGTGCTCGGCGAGATCGAGGTCGGCGAGGGCGGCGCGGCGCCGGCTGCGCCTGCAGCGGACGCTGGTTCCGATGGCGCTGCTGCCCCAAGCACTCCCGCGCAGACCGCCAATGGCGCCGCCCAGGCCGCCCCACCCCCCGCCGTCAACGGCGACGCCAACGCCACCCCCGTCGCCGCCCGCATGGCCGCCGATCTCGGCGTCGACGTCGCGAGCCTCAAGGGCAGCGGCCCGCGCGATCGCGTCACCAAGGACGACGTGATCGCCGCCGCGGCCGCGGCCGTCAAGGGCGGCGGCACCGCTCCGAGCGCCCCCGCCCCGCCAGCCGGCGCCGAGTCGAAGCAGATCCGCGGCCCGGCCGCGACGCTCGCCCGCTTCATGGACGAGAGCCGCTCGATCCCGACTGCTACCAGCTTCCGCACGCTGACCGTCGACACGCTCGCCAGCCGCCGCGCAACGCTCAAGGGCGCCGGCAAGAAGCTCTCCTTCACACACTTGATCGCCTGGGCGATCGTCCGCGCGACCGACGACATGCCGGTGATGGCCGACTCGTTCGCGACCGTCGACGGCAAGCCGCACCGCGTCACGCCAGGCGCCGTCAGCCTCGGCCTCGCGGTCGACGTCGAGAAGAAGGACGGGAGCCGCTCGCTCGTCGTGCCGGTCATCCACGACGCCTCGAAGCTGTCGTTCCCCGACTTCGTCGCCGCCTACGACGAGCTGGTCGTCGGCGCGCGCGACAACACGCTGAAGCCCGACTCCTACCAGGGCGCGCAGATCACGCTGACCAACCCGGGAGGCATCGGCACGATCGCCTCGGTGCCGCGACTGATGCCGGGCCAGGGCACGATCGTCGCGACCGGCGCGATCGGCTTCCCGCCCGGTCTCGCCCAGGCCGACAAGCAGAAGCTCGCCGAGCTGGGCGTGGAAAAGGTCATGACGATGACCTCGACCTACGACCACCGCGTCATCCAGGGCGCCGAGTCGGGCCAGTTCCTCAAGCGCGTCGACGAGCTCTTGCAGGGAGCCGACGGCTTCTACGACAAGCTGTTCGAGTCGCTCGGCGTCGATGCCGCCCAGGCCGCGGCCGGACCGCCTAGCCCGACCGTCACGGCCGCCGACCCGGTGCCGGCGGCGACCACCCCCGCGGTCTCCGAGGTTCCCGACGAGGCGCTGATGCAGGCGGTCCAGGCCGCCACGTCGATCATCAAGGCGCACCGCGTCCACGGCCACCTCGCCGCGCACCTCGACCCGCTCGGCTCGCCGCCGCGCGGCGACCCCGCGCTCGACCCGGCGTCGGTCAACCTGACCCAGGAGATGATGGAGCGGATCCCGTCGTCGGTGATGCGCGTCGCCGTGCCCGGCAAGACGTTCGCCGACGCGCTGCCGCATCTGCGCGATACCTACACCGGCACGATCGCCTATGAGGTCGAGCACATCGCCGGCCACAACCGCCGCGTCTGGCTGCGCGAGAACATCGAGTCCGGCGCCCACCGGACTCCGCTGACGCCGGAGCAGAAGCTGAAGCTGCTCACGCGGCTGTCGCAGGTCGAGGCGCTCGAGGGCTACCTGCACAAGGCGTTCCTCGGCAAGAAGCAGTTCTCGATCGAGGGCCTCGACATGCTCGTGCCGATGCTCGACGCGACGATCGAGCTGTGCGCCGACAGCGGCGCCCGCGAGGCGGTGCTCGGCATGGCCCACCGCGGCCGGCTCAACGTGCTCGCGCACACCGTCGGCCAGCCCTACGAGAACATCCTCGTCGAGTTCGAGGGCGAGCAGACCTTGTCGGCCGACACCGCGGCCCCCGAGGGCGGCACCGGCGACGTCAAGTACCACTACGGCGCGTCCGGGACCTACAAGACGCGCGACGGCAAGTCGGTCCAGGTGACGCTGTCGCCGAACCCGAGCCACCTCGAGTACGTCAACCCGGTGATCGAGGGCCGCGCGCGCGCCGACCAGACGAGCCGCAACGGCCGTGAGATGACCCACGACCCGAGCCTCGTCGTGCCGATCCTGATCCACGGCGACGCCGCCTTCCCGGGCCAGGGCGTCGTCGCGGAGACGCTCAACCTGCAGGCGCTCGCCGGCTACTCGACCGGCGGCACGGTCCACGTGATCGCCAACAACCAGCTCGGCTTCACGACCGACCCGAGCGACGCCCGCTCGACACGCTGGGCGTCGGACCTCGCCAAGGGCTTCGACGTGCCGATCATCCACGTCAACGCCGACGACGTCGAGGCCTGCATGTTCGCCGTGCGACTCGCCGTCGGCTTCCGCAACGAGTTCGGCCGCGACGCGCTGATCGACCTGATCGGCTACCGCCGCTTCGGCCACAACGAGACCGACGAGCCGGCCTACACCCAGCCGCAGATGTACGAGAAGATCAAGTCGCATCCGACGGTGCGCAAGATCTACGCGGACCAGCTCGTGGCGGAGGGCGTGATCAGCGCGGAGGATGCCGAGAAGCTCGCGACCGACGCCTACGACACGGTGTCGAAGGCCCACGCCGAGCTCAAGGACACGATGGCCGGACCGCCCGACACCGGCGCGCTCGAGGTCGACACGACGATGAGCCGCGAGCCGAAGACGACGCTCCCGGCCGACCTGCTGAAGTCGCTCAACGACCAGATCGTCAAGGTGCCCGGCGACTTCACCGTCCACCGCAAGCTGAAGCCGTTCCTGAAGAAGCGCATCGACGCCGCCGAGCCGGGCGGCAAGGTCGACTGGGCGCACGCCGAGGCGCTCGCCTACGCGTCGCTGCTCGCGCTCGGTGTGCCGGTCCGCCTGACCGGCCAGGACTCCGAGCGCGGCACCTTCAGCCAGCGCCACCTCGTTCTGCACGACGCCGACGGCCGGGGCTACACGCCGCTGCAGCACCTGCAGAGTGCCGCGGCGCCGTTCGAGCTGCACAACAGCCCGCTGTCGGAGACCGCCTGCCTCGGCTTCGAGTACGGCTACTCGATCCAGGACCCCGAGGCGCTCGTGCTGTGGGAGGCGCAGTTCGGCGACTTCGTCAACTCCGGCCAGGTGATCATCGACCAGTTCATGACCTCCGGCCTGGCGAAGTGGGGCATGACCTCGCGGCTGACGCTGCTGCTCCCGCACGGCTACGAGGGCTCGGGCCCCGAGCACTCCTCCGGCCGCATCGAGCGCTTCCTGCAGGCCTGCGCGGAGGGCAACATCCGCGTCGCGAACTGCACCACGCCGGCGCAGTACTTCCACCTGCTGCGCCGCCAGGCGCTGGTGTCGAAGCCGCGGCCGCTCGTCGTGATGACGCCGAAGAGCCTGCTGCGCCTGCCAGCTGCGACGTCGACCTTCGACGAGCTCGCCAACGGCGAGTTCCAGCGCGTGATCGACGACCCGCTGTTCGTCGGCGAGGCCGAGGGCAACGGCAAGGCGCCGAAGGACCGCGACGGGGTCACCAAGCTCGTCCTCTGCTCGGGCAAGGTCTACTACGACATCGTCGGCAACGAGGAGCGCGAGGCGGCCGACCACATCGCCGTCGCGCGTGTCGAGATGCTCTACCCGTTCCCGGAGCAGCAGCTCAAGGACCTGATGGCGAGCTACCCGAATCTCGAACGGGTCGTCTGGGTCCAGGAGGAGCCGCGCAACATGGGCCCGCGCGCCTTCATGCGCCGCCGGATGGCCGGCATCCTGCCCGAGGACCTGCACTACTACTACGTCGGCCGCCAGCTGCGGGCCGCGCAGAGCGAGGGCTACACCGCCGCCCATCGCAAGGAGCAGGCGCGGATCGTCCGCGTCGCGCTCGACCTCGAGGACGACGTCCTCAAGCCGGACCTCTCGGCCGAGCGGCCGACGCTCTAGCCGCTAACCGCCCTCGATACGGCGCAACGCCGCGCTGTCGACGATCGCGGCGGGGTCGGGCAGGTTCACGCCGGGCGGCAACTCCATGTGGAGGTAGCTCGCGTGGTCGATCTCGACGTGGACGTTGCGTGGGCGGCAGGCCAGGACGTGGCCGCCGCACTCGCGCGCAGCATCGACGAAGTGGAGGTGGAAGCCAGGCAGCTCGATCCCCTCGGCGTAGTCCGGGAAGCGGAAGCCGACGATCGTCCCGGTGACGTCGTGGAAGTCGAACTCGTGCTGGTCGGCCGCCGCCGCGGCGAGCGTGCGGTAGGGCGGCTGTTGGCGCGGGACCGAGCGTGCGTGGACAAGCTCGAACTCGCCATCGACGCGGATCGCGCAGGACGGCGACCCGATCGGCGCGTGGTGATTGAGCTCCTTGACGAACGCGTGATGGTCGAGCGGTCCGTCGAGATCGAAGGCGACCGTTGGCGCGAAGCGCGTCACGACCGCGAACGGGGTCCGCTCCCCCGGGTCGATCGTGCCGATCTTGCCGTCGACGTCGGCGCGCAGAAACTCGCCGTCGAGAGCGATCATCTCGCCGTCGAGGCCGTTCAGCGTGCCGAGGCCGAGATCGCCGTGGCGGGCCAGCTCGGCGAAGCTCAGGTCGCCGTCGAAGGCGCCCTCGACGAGCGCGGCGACCGTCGACGTTTGGAAGACCTCGTGGACGTGGCTCTCGAAGCCGGAGTCCGCCAGGTCGGCGGCGTCGATGTGCAGCCCGCGGATCAGGCGCTCGTCGATCACAGCGTTCCGCTCAGCGCTTGTCGGCTTGGCCGCGGGCGATGTCGGCGGAGATCTCGTGGGCGCCGAGGCGGCGCTGGATCGCGGCGATCGCGGCCGGCGCGAGACTGGCGGCCGCCGTCCCGGCACGCAGGCTGAACGGGGCGACGTCGAGCTCGAGCTTGCCGCTCTCGATCGCCTTGACGACGCCCTTGGCGACCTGCTCGGGGGTGCGCGTGGCGACGAAGCGCGGCAGCTTGACGCCGCTGTCGTGGAACATCCCAGCGTCGCTGATGAAGCCGGGGAAGACCGTGCTGACACCGACGCCGGCGCTGTGCAGGTCCTCGCTCAGCCCCTGGGCGAAGCCGCGCAGGCCGAACTTGGTCGCCGAGTAGAGCGAGCCGCCCGGGCTCGCCGCCTTGCCGGACATCGAGGAGACGAAGACGAGGTGGCCGTAGCCGCGCTCGGCCATCGCCGGCGCGAGGTCGCGCGCGAGCACGATCGGGGCGCGCAGGTTGACGTCGAGCGCGCGGTCCACCTCGTGGGGTCCGAAGTCGGCGATCTGCCCACTGGCCGGCAGCGCCGCGTTGGCGACGAGCACGTCGACCGTGCCGGCCCGCTCCGGCAGCGCGGCGACCTGCTCGCGGTCGGCGAGATCCGCGACCAGCACCTCCACCCGCGCGCCCAGCTCGCCGGCCAGGCGCTCGAGCACCTCTGCCTTGCGACCGCTGATCAGGACCGTCGCGCCGCGGCCGTGCAGCTGCCGCGCGATCGCGATCCCGATCCCACCCGTCGCGCCCGTGATCAGCGCCCTGGAGCCCGCTAGGTCCACGCCGCCAGACTACTCTCAAGCAGCCTCTACGCTCAATGCATGGATCGGTTCTCGGTCGTGATCGCAGGTGGCGGAGTAGCGGCCATCGAGGGGCTGCTGCGGCTGCGGCGCCTCGCCGGGGATGCGGTGAAGATCACCTTGCTGGCGCCGAACGAGGAGTTCGCTTTTCGTGCGCTCAGCGTCAAGGAGCCGTTCGCGCTTGGGGCGGCTGAGCGCCATCCGATCCGCCAAGTCACCCGTGACGCCGGCGCCGAGTGGGTCGAGGACACGTTGTCATGGGTCGATCCCGACGGCCAGGTCATCCACACCGGTGGCGGATCCGAGCTGCCGTACGACGCGCTGCTGGTCGCCGTCGGCGCCCGCACGACACCGGCTTTCGAGCACGCCACGACTTTTCGCGACGCCGAGGCCGACGCCCTGCTGAGCGGTCTCGTCGAGGACATCGAGGGCGGCTACACCAAGCGCGTCGCGTTCATCGCACCATCCGGTCCGGTCTGGCAGCTGCCGCTCTACGAGCTCGCGCTGATGACCGCCGAACGGGCCCGCGGGATGGGAATGACCGATGTCGAGCTGACCATCGTCACCCCCGACGAAGCTCCGCTCGCGATCTTCGGAGCGGCGGTCGCGGACGCTGTCGAGCGGCTGCTGGACGGGGCCGGCATCGCCGTCCACGCGTCGACCGTCGCCCAAGTCAGCGGACCGAGCTCCCTGCGCCTCGAGCCCGGGGGCATCGAGCTGGTAGCCGACCGGATCGTCGCACTGCCGTCGATCTCGGGGCCGGCGATCCGCGGCCTGCCGAGCGCCGGAGGCGACGGCTTCATACCGATCGACACGCACTGCGCGGTGCCCGGCGCCGACGGCCGGATCTTTGCCGCCGGCGACGCGACGGACTTCCCGATCAAGCACGGCGGCCTGGGCTCCGAGCAGGCCGACACCGCGGCGGCGGCGATCGCCTACCTGGCGGGCGTCGAGGTGGAGGCCGGGCCGTTCCAGCCGCTGATCCGCGGGATGCTCCTGACCGGCGGTACGCCGCTCTACATGAGTGCTCGCCTGATCGGGACCGGCAGCTTCGAGTCCGAGGTCTCGGACACACCGCTGTGGCCCTCGGGGGCCAAGGTCGCCGCCGAGGAGCTCGGCGACTACCTCGGCGCGCGCTAGACGCCGACGAGCGCGGCGAGCACGACCATCACCATCCCGCCCGCGAACGTGCCCGCCAACGCGAGCGTCCTTCCACCGTGGGCGAACGCCTGGGGCGCCAGCTCGACCGCGACGAGCGCCAACATCGCGCCCGCCGCGAACGCGAAGGAGAACGGCAGGAGCGCCTCGATCTGCTCGACCAGCGCATAGGCGATCAGCGCGCCGATCGGCTGAGGTGCGCTCGTCGCCACCGCGGCCCAGAACTGGCGCGAGCGACTGAAGCCGGCAGCGTCCATCGGTATCGCGACGCTCGTGCCCTCCGGGATGTTCTGGAGTCCGATCGCGAGGATCACGAACAGGCTCAAACCCGCGGTGTCGGACGCATACGCCGTTCCGATCGCCAACCCCTCCGGCAAGCTGTGGACCAAGAGCACTCCGAAGACCAGCACGCTGCGCCGGACCCCGGGACCGCTGAGCCCCGCCACCGTCGTCCGCCGGCGATCGAGACGCTGGCGAGAGGTCAGCAGGAACGCCACGCCCGCCGCAACTCCGAACATCGCCACGCCGGTCGACCCGGTGTCGAGCGCCGGCTCGAGCAGCCCGACCACCGACGCCACCCCCATCACCCCGATCGTCACGCCCCAGAGCGCCGGCCGCAGGCGATCCGCCGACTCGCCAAGCCACCAGACCGGCAGCACGCCGAGCCCCGTCGCGAGCGCGGTGGCGGTTCCCGCGAGCACCAACACCACGATGTCCACGCATCGACGTTAGACCGCGGGTGCCTACGGCCATCCGTAGTTGTCCACAGTGGGACGGTGGCAAAGCTCCGATGTGAGCGATTGACGCCGGGGCTATGGTCGGTGGGTGACCTTCGTCGACACGCAGGACGACGAGGCGACGCTGACGATCGCGATCGCCGACGACCATGCCGTCGTTCGGGCCGGCCTGCATCTGCTGCTCGACGACGAGGACGACTTCGAGGTGGTTGCCGAGGCCGACGACGTCGACACGGCGAAGCGAGCGGTGCGCGGCCATCGGCCGGACGTGCTGGTCCTCGATCTCAACATGCCGGGCGATCCGAGCCTGCCGGCGATCCCCGACATCGCCGCGCTCGCCCCCGAGATGTCGATCGTCGTGCTGACGATGCAGGACGAGCCGGCATTCGCACGTGAAGCGCTCGCGTACGGCGCCCGCGGCTATGTGCTCAAGCATGCGGCCGGCACCGAGCTCGTCGACGCGATCCGGACAGCGGTCGACGGCGGCACGTACCTCAATCCGGCGCTTGGCGCACGGCTTGCGGCGGAGTCGAGCGACAACGGCCAGCCCGGCGGCCTATCGGCGCGAGAGGTCGAGGTACTGACGCTGATCGCGCTCGGCCACACCAACTTCGAGATCGCCGGGAAGCTCTACCTGAGCGTGCGCACGATCGAGACCCACCGCGCCCATATCCAGAACAAGCTGCGGCTCTCCTCGCGCGCGGAGCTGGTCCGCTACGCGATCGATCACGGTCTGCTCGCCTCCCACTAGGCGCGCAAGGCCGGCAGCGTCGCTCGTACGGCGGCCCCGCCCGCCGTCCGAGACACGACGTCGAGCTGGCCGCCGAGCAGCGTGACGCGCTCCCGCATTCCGGCGAGGCCGAGGCCAGTGCCACTGGTGTCGGAGGAGCCGAGCCCACGGCCGTCGTCGAGGACCTCGACGATCACGTGGTCATTGCTCTCGACGATGGAGATCTCCGCGTGCTCGGCTTGCGCGTGCTTGGCGACGTTCGCGAGCGCCTCCTGCACGATCCGGTAGATCGTGCTCTCGACCTCGGGCGCCAAGCGATTCGGCTGGCGCCCGGACTCGTAGTCGAGATCGACGGAGACCGCGATCTGCAACCGCGCCGAACGGCGTCGCTCGGCGAGCGCGAGCACCGCCGCCGCCACTCCCAGCTCGTCGAGCGTCACCGGCCGCAGCTCGGCGATCATCCGGTGGAGGCCGGCGATCGTCGCCTCGAGCGACTTCGCGACGCGATCCACGACGTCGTCCATGGCCTCCGGCCGCCCCCTGCCGCGCACCGTGTCGATCAGCATCATCGCCGCGCCAAGCTCCTGCAGCGTCTCGTCGTGCAACTCGCGCGCCCAGCGCCGCCGCTCGCGCTCGGCGGCGGCAACGGTCTGTCGGAGCCGATCGGTGGCCACTGACTGGGCCGTGACGACAGCCGTCGCCGCGCTGGCCGCGAACGCCTCCAGGAGGTGCTCCTGCTCCGCGTCGAAGCCCTCGCTCTCGGCCAGGCTCGTAGCAACCATCAGGACTCCGACGCCGCGACCGCGGAACTCGAGCGGAATCAGCAGCGCGTGCTCGGCCCCCAGCTGCTCGACGAGCGCGCGATCCTCCTCGGCCGCGTAGCGTGAGAGCTCGCTCACCGTCCGCGACTTGCCGCTGCGCAGCACCTCGCCGGCGAACGCGTCGTCGAGCGAATAGCGGTGGCCGATCGGCCGCATCTCCATGTCGCCGGCGGTCGCGCGCAGCTCGAGCTCGTCGCCGTCGACGATCATGATCGCCGACCAACGGCCATCGACCAGCTCGCGGCCGCGGGTGGCGATCAGGTCGAGCACGACGTCCAGGTCCGTCTCACCGACGAGCGCCTGGGCGATCGCCGTCGTCGCCTCGAGGCTGCGAACGACGCGCTCTAGCTCCTCGCGTCGCTCTCGCTCGCCCTCCATGTGGCTGCTGTCAGCGGGTGGAGTGCCCGTGACCCTCACCTACCTCCTCCGTTACAACCAGCCTAACGCCTCCGAAACGTTATGAACACCCCGTTACCGGATTCGATAGCGGGAGTGGGATGAGCCGGCCAAAGCCGCTACTCCGCTATCCTCGCGATCCCCCAGCGGGCGTAGCTCAGTTGGTTAGAGCGCCGGCCTGTCACGCCGGAGGTCGCCGGTTCGAGTCCGGTCGCTCGCGCTTCATGAAGCCCGCTCCTAGAGCGGGCTTCGTCGTTCTAGGCCGTCCGACCGCTCGACCGGAACGTATGCTCACGCAATGCGACCGCTTCGGTATTCGATCAACGTCACTTTGGACGGATGCTGCGATCACCGTGCGATCTCCCCGGACGAGGAGACCCATCGTCACGCGACGGAGATCCTCGCCCAGGCGGATGCCCTCCTCTTCGGCCGAGTGACCTACGAGATGATGGAGTCGGCCTGGCGGCCGCCAGGGCAGATGGAGGCGATGCCCGATTGGATGGCGCCTTTCGCCCGGACGATCGACGCGGCAAAGAAGTACGTCGTGTCGAGCACCCTGGACCGTGTCGACTGGAACGCTGAGCTCGTGCGCGGGGATCTGGGAGCAGCCGTCCGGGAGCTGAAGCAGGAGTCAGGTAACGGCCTGTACGTGGGAGGCATGAAGCTCCCGCTGGCGTTGGCGGAGCTGGGGTTGATCGACGAGTACGAGTTCGTCGTGCACCCCAGGCTGGTGGGCCACGGGCCGACGTTGTTCGCGGGGCTGTCGAAGCACATCGACTTGAGGCTCGTGAGCCGGCAGGAGCTCGGTTCAGGGGCCGTGGCGATGCGGTACGAGCCTCGGGTTACCTAGCAAGAACGCTAGCTGACGAACTCGGCTTTGTCGTTCTGACGACGATCTCGCCCGGCTGAGTTCCAGCTCAGACCGCTGACTGACGTTTTCGCGACAACTCGGTGCAGGTTCTGTACGTGATGGCGCGATCGAGCTTCAGCCTGAGGTCCCACCCGATAGATCCTCGGCATGGCCGATGTGATCCACGAGCTGATCGCAACCGAAGCGGCGCGCAACAAGCTGGAGCGCGCCGCATCTCAACCGCCGAAGCCGAGCAGCTACCACGCAATCGCCACACCACTCTGCGGAATCGCCGCCACACGAGCGACAGTGGAAAGCGTCGGCTACTCATCGGCCGCACCGACGGCGGTCGAGCACTCACGCTAGTCATCGAGCGCACGATCGACCCGACGACGTGGCTGATCGTCACCGGTTGGACCGCCACTATCCGCGAGCGTAAGATCATTGGTTGAGATGGACAAGGATCCCTGGACAGATCCCGATCCGCAGCCCGGTGACTTCGATGCGGAGATCGCGCGCGCCGAGCCGGACCAGCTCGAGGTTCACGAGGGGAACCCTGGCGCAGGGTTGAGGATCTTGATCAGCGTTGAGGGAGTTGCTGCGTGCCGCTGACACGCGCGTCGCTTAGTCGCTCGCGCTTCATCGCTGGGAGGGACGGTGCAAGGAGGGTTGCGCCGGTCGAGGACGGATGAGTCAGGGCCGATGGGCGCTGCATGCGTAATCGGCGAAATCCCGTCCTGGCCCTTCTGACGATGCTTGCGGTGGCTGCCTGCGTGGCCCCGGCTGCCAGCGCCGAGGGCCCGCGTGCCGGCTACGTGACGTCCATCAACGGCAACACCATCTCGACCTTCGACGCCTTCACCGGCGTCGCCGGGGGGCCGCTGGCGCTCGCGGGGCATCTCTGGGGTGTGGCGATCACGCCCGACGGCGCGACTGCCTACGTCGCCAACGAGTCGACCAACAGCGTGACCCCGATCGACACGGCGACCAACACGCTGGGCACGCCGATCCCGGTCGGCAGCGCGCCGCGCCTGATCGGCATCACGCCGGACGGCGCGACCGCCTACGTCGCCAACAGGCTCAACGCCACGGTCACGCCGATCGACATCGCGAACAACACGCCAGGCCCTCCGATCCCGGTCGGCTCGGGCCCGCACGGGATCGCGATCGCCCCCGACGGCTCGCGCGTCTACGTCAGCAACATCTACTCCGGCACCGTCAGCGTGATCGACACCGCGACGCAGGCCGTCGTCGCGACGGTCCCGGCGGGCAACGCGCCCTACGCCATCGCGATCACCCCCGACGGCTCGACCGTCTACGTGACCAACGCCAGCGGCCCGAACGTCTGGGCGATCGACACCGCGACGAACACCACCGGCCTGCCAATCCCGATCGGCCCCTCGACCTTCGGCGTCGCCGTGGCGCCCGACGGCGCCACCGCATACGTCAGCGCGTCGGACGCCAGCTGGATCGTCCCGATCGACACAGCGAACGACGGCGTCGGGCCGCCGATCTCGATCGGGACACTCCCCGAGGGGATCGCGATCACGCCGGACGGCGCCACCGCATACGTGACCGACATCGGCACCGACAGCATGTGGTCGCTCGACCTCGCGACCGGGACCTACACCCCCGCGACGCCGACCGGACAGGATCCGGTGACGATCGCGATCACGCCCGACCGGTCGCCGACGGCCACCTTCGACGCGACGGTCGACGCCACGATGGCGACACTCGACGCATCCGCGTCGAGCGACCCCGACGGCACGATCGCCAGCTACGCCTGGGACTTCGGCGACGGCCAGACCGCGACCGGGTCGCAGCCGACCGCGAGTCACAGCTACGCGCAGCCGGGCATCTACACCGTCACGCTGACCGTCACCGATGACGAGGGCTGCTCCGCAGCGCTCGTCTTCACCGGCCAGACCGCCTCCTGCACCGGCTCGTCGAGCGCGCGCGTCACGCACACGGTCGAGATCACCGGGACTGCCCCGCCGGCACCGACGCCGACGGCGCACCAGGCGATCGAGCGCTTCACGCTCGACGGCCCCTGCGTCCGCCGCGCCCGCGACGGCAAGGCGCGCATCGGCCTGCGCCTACTGCTCGCCCAGCCCGGAACGGTGGCGATCGAGGTCGACCGCGCGATCGCTGTCAGGACGGCCAAGCGCTGCCCGAAGCCGCGCTCCGGCCGCCGCTACAGCGGCAAGCTGCGCCGTGTCGAGGCGCTCCAGAACGTCAACACCCAGGCCGTCACCGCGTCGGTACGGCGCCGGCTCACCCGCAGCTTCGAGCTGCAGCCGGGGCTCTACCGGATCGCCGTGCGCGCACACGACGGCGACGGCCTGACGCGCGCCGCCTACCGCTGGGTGCGCGTCCTGCGCTAGCGCGAATGCCTGGCGCAGGCGGGCGTGCCGCCGGGCAGGCGGTGGCGGTTGTCGGCGACCAGGCGGTAGGCCCTCGCCGTAATCCATGAGATCCCGGGGAACAGGATCGCCCGGCCGATGATCTTCCAGACCGACCCAGCGGCGATCAGGGCCGCGGCGAGCGCCTCGTGCCCGGAGCGGACGGTGCCGCCCGTGTCGACCCACTGGACGGCGTCGGCCGCCTGCTGCTCGGTCAGGCCGAGCGCGGCGAGGTCGGTGAGCTGCCAGGCCACGAGGTCGGCGTCTGGCCGGAGCCGTTGCAGGAAGTCGACGCAGCTCGTGCAGAACGCGCAGTCACCGTCGTATACGAGCACTGGACGGTCGAGCGGCGCGCGTAGCATCCCCATGAATCTAAGGATCGAGGACTGGCATGAGGATTCCCAACGCCGCACATGAAGCTCGGCCCTGGCGCATCCGCGAATTTACGCCGGACTTCATCCTGGAGGACGTCTGGGCGCTGCCCGCGCAAGGAGGACCCGAGGACTTCCAGACGTTGCTCGACCTGATGGCGTCCTCCGACCCGGTCAGCGCCAGCTCGCTCCCGACCCGCGTCCTGTGGCGCCTGCGCGACCTGCTCGGCGCCGTGCTCCGGCTCGGCAGGATCTCGACCCCGTCCGACGGCGACAAGGGCAAGCTGCCGATCCCGGGCACCACGGAGACGTCGCTGGCCGACCGGCTGCCCGACGACCTGCGCGGCACCGCCAAGGGCATGCGCTTCGGCTCGCTGCCGTTCGCCCCGCTCTACCGCACCGACGACGAGTTCGCCGCCGAGGTCTCGAACCAGACCGTCCACGGCGTGATGCACCTCGGCTGGGCCGACCAGGGCGGCGGCCGCTACCAAGGACAGATGGCCGTCTACGTCAAACCGCGCGGCCGGCTCGGCCAGGGATACATGGCGCTGATCAAGCCGTTCCGCTACGCGATCGTCTACCCGGCGCTGATGCGCCAGATCGAGCGGACCTGGAACGCCCGCGCGTCTTGACGCGACAACAGCGGGCTTAGGCGCGGCGCGTCTTCTTGGGCTTCGGCTTGGGCTTTGGGTGGAGCTTGAGGTCGACCCTGCCGTCAGCGGGCTCCGCTCCCCGCCGCGGGCTCGACGACTTGACGACGAGGACCCGCCGCTTCTTGCCCTTCGGCCGCTTGGGCTTGTGGACCTCGCCGAGCTTGCAGTGGGCCGCCTTCAGCGCCTCCTTCGCCCGCGCCAGTGTCTTGCCGGCGAGCTTCGGGACGACGCATGCGAGGGCCCCGCCGAGATCGGGCGGAGTTTTCGCACGTGTGTACGAGATCGGCGTCGAGCAGGCTGAGGTGTTGCCGGCCGGATCGGTGGCGGTCGCCGAGAAGGCGGCGGTGACGCCTTCCGCAACGGTGGCCGGGATGCCGGGCGAGTCGAGCTCGGCCGCGCTTGCGGTGGCGACCGGCCCGCCCGCACAGCCCAGTCCCGCATAGACGTCCACCGTCGATCCCATTTCGGCGACGCCGCGGATTCGCGGCGTGCCGCTCGAGCTCGGCGAGGCTGGATCGGTACTCGTGAGCTGCGGCGCTGCCGGCGGCACGACGTCACCGTCGTGCTCTAGCCAGATGCCTCCCGGCCCGCCGATCTCGTCATAGACGTGCTCGCAGAACCACACATTGTTCGAATCGTCCTCGGCAACCGGCTCGGCAAGCATGTCGTCCCATGACCCGGCGAGCGCCCCCGCCCCGGTGAGCCCCATGCTGAATGGCGCTCCGGAGCGCGGCGTCGCGCCTCCGCTGCTCCCTCCGGTCGTGACGGTCACGAACCCGGGGACCGAGACGGTGCACTGCTCTCCGTCAGCTGTCAGCGTCCCGCCAGCCGTCCCGCTCAGGCTGAGTGCACCGGCCGCCTGGTTGAAGCTCCCCGTAATGGTTCCGATCTTGAAGTCGACGGTGACGTCGGCGTCGATGGGATCGTCGATGTGCGTCACGAACTGGGGGACCTCGAGCTCACCCTCCGTGATCAAGCCGCTCCATGGATCGATCTGCGCCTCGAACGGCGCCGTAGCGGGCGCCTTGAACAGGGCGTCGTCGTCGTTGGAGATGGAGAGTTGGACCCCGACGTCGGCGCGGGCCTCGGTGAACTCCAGCGAGAGCGGCTCGGCGCGCGCCGCTGAAGCGCAAACGCCCAGCACCAAGAGCGAGACGAGCACGATCGCACCCACGGCTCGCATTGCTCGGAAGCTGTTCGCCGCTTCGTCCACCGACCCCATTCTGCCATCTACACGCCGTCGTGGCGAAGTCCGCCCCGCGCGGTGTCGGAGGGTCGTGGCGGGCGGACCAGCAGGGCCGCGACGAGGAAGCAGATCGCGCCGAAGAAGGTGCCGAGGTTGACCCACTGGGCATTCAGCACCTCGCCGGAAGAGGGGACGACGTAGGCGGCGATCGCCGAGGCGCCGAAGGCGATCGAGCCGGCCATGTTGAGCCAGGTGCTCCACCAGTTGCGCGCCTCGGGATCCCACAGTCCCTCGCGATGGGTCGTCGCCTGGATCGCCAGCGCGCTCGACAGCAGGAAGCAGACCGAGCCGTAGGCGTCGGGACGCCAAACGTGGTCGTGAGCCTGCTCGGCGCTGAGGTGGTCGATCAGCGCTACGGCGGTGCTGACGTTGAAGCACAGCGTGCCGACGAACTGGACCGCCGCCGCCCACCAGTCGTCCCAGTCCTCACGCGACTTCCAGGCGCCGCGCCGCCAGCGCCCGCTCAGCCGCAGCTGGATGAACGCGGCGGTCGTGAAGAACAGCGAGCCGACGAAGTAGGTGACGTTGTCGGGACCCTCCCCGACCAGGTTCGCGTAGCCCGGCAACGCGCCGAGCGCGAAGCACAGCGATCCGATCGCGAAGCCCATCGACTCGCGGCGGAGCTTGCGTAGGGGAGTCACTGGCGCTGGAGACTACGAGCCGGAGCTGCCGTCGCCTAGCGAGTCAGGCGGGAACTGACGGTGGCGGCGACGGTGGTCTCGATGCGGCGGCGGACCTGCCAGAGGCCGGCGCGGGCGACTGGGCGGAGCGTCGTGGCCGCGCTGAGGGCGGCAGGTGGGAGGACGCCGCGCATCGGGCTGCCGGGGACGCTGAAGATCAGGCCGTCGCCGCGGCCGGCGCTCTCGACGTCGAGCAACGGCAGGTGGGTCTCCCACGCGAGGCGGGTCTGGAAGGCGCGGTTGACGCTCGGCGGGCCGAAGATGACGACACGGTCGGCGCCGCCGGCCCGCTCGACGGCCTCGGGCAGGGCGGCCTGCAGCTCCGCCAGCTCGCCGCTCTGGTCGATCTGGCGGTCGAACTGGTTGACGCGGGTGTCGACCCAGGAGGCGCTCGCCACCACGATGGCGGCGGTGGCGACGAGGCCGGCGCCGATCGCCGCCGGACGGCCGGCGTATGGCCTTGGTCTGGCCGCGGCCGCACCCGCCCAGCGTGCGACGGCCTCGACTGTCCATGCGACCGCGAGCCCGGTGAGGATCGACGCGATCACGACCGCGGGGACGAAGTAGCGCGCGCTGCCGGAGAAGCCGGCCTCGGTCATCGCGACGACCAGCGCGACCCAGGCGACCGCGACGCCGAACAGCGCCAGCACCGTGCGATCACGGCGACGGAGCGCAAACAGCGCGGCGCCGAGCGCGCCCAGCTCGAGCGGTATGCCGGCGATCCGGTGGGTGCGCTCGAGCGCAGCCAACCACGGCTGGTCGCGCACCGAGAGGCTCCAGCGCGGCTCGCTACTCGCCTTGCGGCCAGCGCCGAGTGGATCGCCAGAGCCGATCCAGTCGGGGACCAGCCAGAGCAGCGGCAGCCCGACACCCAGCCCGACCGTCAGCCGGCGCAGGGCCGGATCGGCGCGCCACAGCCAGACGGCGTAGATCGCCAGGAACGGGAACACCTCGGGCCGCAGCAGGCAGGCGAGGAAGACCGAGACGAGCGCTTGGGCGCGGCGGCCGTCGAGATGGCGCTCGACGCCCCAGAGCATCAGCGCGACCGCCATCGGCACCTCGTTGCCATGCGCGGCGTAGCGCAGCCACTGCGGCGCGAAGGCGAGCGCCACCGCGGCCACGACCCCGGCGCCGATCCCGGTCCACCTCCCGGGGCCCGCGAGCCGCCGCGCGACCCGGAAGGCGAGCACGATCGACAGCAGCGCGCCGGTACGCGCGACGACCAGCCAGAGCGCCGCCGGAATTCCCTCGTCGATCAGCGAGAACGGTGCGAATGCGGCGGTGAAGAGCACCGGCAGCGGCTTCCACGACGGGCCGCCAGTGGTGTCGAGGTCGAACAGCAGCAGCTCGCGGCCCCAGACGATCCAGGCCCAGGGATCGAAGCTCGGCTCCGACGGTAGGGCGAGCGAGGCGAAGGCGAGCGCTACGCAGGCGGCGACTATCGCGGGCATCGAAGCGACGGTACGGCCAGATGGCGACCATCCTGTGAAGGACATGCGCACGAGATGTGAAGATCTCTCAGCGGTGACGCTCGACGTAATCGACAAGCGCCTCGGTCTCGCTGCCGACCGGCCGGCCGACCCGGCCCGCGGCACGTAGCGCGGGGAAGGCCTCGCCGGTTGCCATCCACTCATTCGTGGCGACCGTGTAGGTCTTGTCAGGGTCGATCCGCGCCGGTCCCGCGAAGTACGCGCCAGGGTCGGGCGCGTCGATACGTAGCTCTGTCAACAGCGCCCTCAGCGCGCGCCCACTCAGCTTCGAGCGGACGAGCGGGAAGTCGTATGGGTGGACCGCAAACAGCTCCTCGTAGAGCAGCGGTCCGGCATCGAGATCGGCGCGCAGGCTGCCGGGGTTGACGAGCGCGACGCCGGCTCCGGTCAGCTCACGCTGAGCGGCTGCCGCGATCGCGCCGAGCTGGCCGTTGGCCCGTGTTAGCGGCTGGGCGGTGCCACCGACTACGCGGCGGGCGAGCGGCGCGATACGGTCGGCGTAACCGCGGACCAGCGCGCTGGTCGCGCGGTCCGGCGTGAGCTTCCCGTGACGCGTCGACGGCACCGCGCCGGCCTTGTCGACCACATCCCCGCTGGCGCGGTCGACCGTGATGTCGACACGGTCGTAGGCGACGCCGTAGGAGAGCGCCTCGACGACGAGCTTGTCGCCCTTGCCGTCGGCGTTCGGGACCCTGAGGTTCAACAGCGAGTGGCTGTGTCCCGCGATCACGACATCGACCGCCGAGCTCATCTGCGCGGTCTCGTCGATGATCTCGCCGGCCGCACTGTCGCGGTCCCCGGGCTCGCTGCTGGCGCCCGAGTGGGCGAGCACGACGATCGCCTCGACACCCTGGCGCTGGAGTTCCGGTACCCAGCGATCTACAGCGTCCGAGATGTCGGTGAAGCGGAACCGCTCCGCGTGGTGCGGCAGCAGGAAGTACGGCGTCGACGTGGTCGTGACGCCGATGAAGCCCACACGCACACCGGCGCGCTCGACGATCTCGTAGGGCGGCAGCAGCGGCTCGCCGTCGCGGTCGATCGTGTTGGCGGCGATGTACGGGAAGGCCGCGCCGGCGTAGCCGGGCGACGACGTGTTGACGAGCCGGCCGGCGGCGTCGCGCTTCAGCGCGCCGGGCCCGGTGCGCTGGCCGCCGCGCAACAGTCGCAGCAGCTCGTCGCCGCCCTCGTCGAACTCGTGGTTGCCGAGCGTGCCGACGTCGAATCCGAGCTGGTTGGTCGTCTCGATCGCCGGCTCGTCGTGGAACCAGCTCGAGATCAGCGGCGAGGCGCCGACCATGTCGCCTGCGTGGACGCGGATCGTGCGACCGGGGAGCGTCGCCGAGTCGAGATGCGCTGCGAGCCAGGCGGCGCCACCGATCTCGTCGCGCGGCGGCTCGAGGTGGCCGTGCAGGTCGTTGACGCCAAGCAGGCGGAGCTTCACGACTCCCTCACGCTCGCCCACCGCGCCATCCCCCGACGGCGGGTCGGCGCTGGCGGCGAGGCCGATCAGCGCCACGAGGATCGCCGTCGCGAAGGCGGCGATCCCAGGGGCTAGATTGCGTAAGGTCACGTCGCTTGCTCCTCACCAGCGATATTGGTGACGAACACTCGACCTCCGGTTAACGCTTATGTCAGTCGGAGTTACCTAACCGTTAACGCGACGACCGCGAAAAGGCCCGGAAATCTCATAGATCGCGCCCGGGCCCGGCGTGTCCTCAGAGCCGCCGGCACGTTGCGACGAGAAGTACATCCGGCTGCCCGACGGGTCGAAGGTGACACCCGTCAGCTCCGACATCGCGTGCTCTGAGCCGGTGACCGAGAGGAAGCGCGACACGCTGCGATCGCGCTCGATCACGCCGATGTCGATCTCGTCGGTCGCGAGGTCCTCGCAGACGAAGACCTCGCCGGCGCGTGTCGCGGTGAGCTGGTCGACGCGCAGCAGCGGCGCCTCCTTCGACGCCAGACCGTCGTAGATCGTCTCGAACCGCTGCTTGCCGATGTCGTAGGCGTGGACGCGGCTGTCGCCGGTCGTCGAGACGTAGACCGTCCCGCCGTCGCGCCAGAGACCCTCACCGCGCTTGAACTTCGTGCTGGCGCGCACCTGGCGCCGCGTCGGCATCCTGGTCGCGGTCGGGTCCGGCACCTCGGTCCAGCTCGTCTTGCCCTGGCGATCGACGGTCGCTATCTCGAGCAGGCCGGCGCTGAGGTCCGGCCAGCGTTCGGGAGTGAAGCGGTAGAAGCCGCCGTCGATCAGGTCCTCGGTCATGTAGACGCGCTTGCCGCGCGGGTCGACCGCCGCCGCCTCGTGCTTGAACGCGCCCAGCGCCGGCAACTTCACCGCCTCGTGGCGGCCGGCCGGATCGCACTCCCAGACGAACCCGCCCTCGACCTCCTCGCAGGACAGCCAGGTGCCCCACGGCGTGCCCCCGCCGGAGCAGTTCTGGAGCGTGCCGCCGAGGATTCGGTAGGCGTCCTCGATCTGGCCGTCGGCCGCGAAGCGGATCGCCGATGCGCCGCCGTCGAGCGTCTCGGAGTTCGAGACGAGGATCCAGCCGCCGTCGTCGGTCGGGAAGGTCGCCATGCCGTCGGAGGCCTCGTGCCAGCGGTAGCCGCTGAGTTGCTCCTCGCCACGGGCGATCGCCCGCGACTCGAAGCCCTCCGGCAGTCGGATCCCGTTGCTATCCGGCGCCTGCCGCGGCCCATAGCCGGAGCTCGCGCGGCGCGGGGCGGACGGCGCCGCCTCGAGCACGTCGCGCCAAAGCGCGCCGCCGACCGCAACGGTCGCGACGCCCCCTACTCCGGCGCCGATCAACTGCCTACGGGTCAGGGCCACGGGGACGAGTCTCGCTCGCCCCCGTGGGTGACCTGTGACTTTCTGGAAAAGCCGTTGTCAACGACTAGTGACGATGCGACTTGTGGCCCTTCAGCGTCCAGTAGAGGTCGGTCTGGTCGATCAGGCCGGTGACGTTCGCCGCCTGGGGACCAACCGCCGCAACCCGAACGGTCGAGCCGGTGTGCGAAGAGCCGACGGCCTGCGTGCTGTAGGCGACGCTCATCGGATCGCCATCCGCGGTCAGCACGGTCGCCGTCTGGCGGCCGCTGGTGCCGTTCGGGACGATCTGCGTCGAGTGCGAGTGGTCCGCGGTCACGACGATCAGCGTGTCCGGGTTGCGCTTGCGGAACTCGAGCGCCACCTTCAGCGCGTCGTCGAGCTCCACGACGTCGCCGATCGAACCGCAGATGTCGGCAGCGTGCTCCTGCTTGTCGACCATCGCGCTCTCGACCTGCAAGAAGAAGCCCTTCTTGTTGTCGAGCAGGTCGATCGCCTTATCGGTCATCTGGGCCAGCGACGGCTGAGTGCCGCGGTCAGCGAGCGAGCAGCGCGTGCTGGCGCTGCCCGATCCCGGCGGCGGCGTCGCGACCAGCGGCGAGTAGCGCGGCGTCATGTTGCCACCCGCGAACAGGCCGAGCACACGACCGTTCTTGAGCGAGTTGACGCCCGCGAGTCCCGCAGCGTCGGAGACATAGCGGTAGCCCTTGGTGTTGCGCGCGTAGTCGAGCACGCTCGGGCCGGCGTCGGTCGCCTGGTTGTAGCGGTTGAGGCCACCGCCGAGGATCACGTCGATCTTGTTGTCGACGAGCTGCTCGGAGACCGACCCCTTGCCGCCGTTGACCTTGCGTGCCTGGACGCAGGTCGCCATGTCTAGCGGCCCCTGGCAGGCACGGGCGTTGATGCTCGCCGCCGCGGCCGCCGGCGTCGCGTCGGTGATCTCCGCGGTCGAGACGTTGCCGGTCTTGCGGCCGCTGTCGCGCCAGTCCTGCAGCACGGTGCGGTAGTCCTGGCCGGGCACGGTGTCGGCGGTGCTCGGCCCCTGGGAGAGGCGGCCGTCGACCGTCTTGTGGCCGGTCGACCACGCGCTGGCGGTCGGCGCGGAGTCCGAGACGTAGGCGATCGGGTAGTCGGGGCCCGGGCCGGTCTTGAGGCCATGGACCGTCATGTCGCCGACGAACGGCAGCTTGCTGTCGAGCAGGAAGGCGCCGTTGGCGCCCTTCTCGTAGTTGCGCGCGGCGGTGATGATCGACTCGTCGGTTCCGTCGCCGATCAACAGGATCACGTTGCGCGGCTTGTCCGAGTCGATCTGACGGGCGAGCTCGCGGGAGCGATCGGCAGGCCCGGACGAGTTGGTGGCGACGGCAACCGCGCCGCTGGCCAGCACGGCCGCCGCGACTGCACCGGAGACCAGCGCGCGCCGCTTGGAATGGAACCTCATCTTGAACGTCCTCCTGGGAGTGGTGGGCATCTCGATGAGCGTCGTGGCGACAGCCCGCGGCGGTGTGTTCGCTTTGTCACCCCGCGGTGACGAGTCGGTGACATCTGGCGCGCAGGCCCGTCCTAGCTTCGTGTCATGAAAAGACTCCTCACACCTCTAGTCCTGTCGATCGCCCTCGCGGCGCCGGCGGCGGCCGTGGCCGATCCGCTGACGTTGTCGCTCGAGGGGCGCACCGCCGCGCTCGGCGAGGGTGGCGCCGAGATCGCCGCCTACGACGAGCGCAGCGAGCGCGTGTTCGTCACGAACGCCGCCGCTGACCGGCTCGACATCTACAACTTCTCGAATCCCGCCGCGCCGGCGCTCGTCAAGAGCGTGAACCTCCCCGGCGGTCCGAACAGCGTCGCGGTGCGCCACGACGGACTGGTGGCGGTCGCCGTCGAGGCGTCGCCGAAGACCGACCCGGGCAGTGTCCAGTTCCTCGACACCGACGGCAAGCTGCTCGGTTCCGTAGGCGCGGGAGCGCTGCCGGACATGCTCACCTTCACTGAGCGCGGAACGCTGCTGGTCGCCAACGAGGGCGAGGCGTCCGACGACGGGACGGTCGACCCCGAGGGCAGTGTGTCGGTCATCCGCGTCAACCGCAGCGCTACCCGGATCTCACTGCGCACCGCCGACTTCGACGGTGTTCGGACATCCGGTCCAGTTCGGGTCGTCTGCGCCGGCGCCACCCGCTCGGAGGACTTCGAGCCGGAGTACATCGCCGAGGGCGACCACGGTGAGGCGCTGGTGACGATCCAGGAGGCGAACGCCGTCGGCGTGCTCGACATCCGTCGCGCCCGCTTCGACGTCGTGCGCAGCCTCGGCTTCAAGGACCACGGCAAGACCGCGAACGCGCTCGACCCGAGCGACAAGGACGGCGGCATCCACATCGCGCCGTGGAAGAACCTGTTCGGCATGTACCAGCCGGACGCGATCGCCTCCTACGAGGTCAAGGGCAAGTCGCTGTTCGTGACCGCCAACGAGGGCGACGTCCGCGAGCGCGAGGGCTGCGAGGAGGAGTCGCGCGTCAAGGACCTGACGCTCGATCCGACCGCCTTCCCGAACGGCGAGAAGGCCGACGCCAAGCTCGGCCGCCTGACCGTCACCAAGACGCTCGGCGACAAGGGCAACGACGGCGACTACGAGCAGCTCTACGTGTTCGGCGGCCGTTCGATGTCGATCCTCGACGACGACGGCGAGCTGGTCTTCGACACTGGCTCGGAGCTCGAGCGCACGGCCGCGGCGCTGGAGCCGTTCGCGTTCAACGCCGACAACGTCGACCCGGTCGCGGTCGACAACCGCAGCGACAACAAGGGGCCGGAGCCCGAGGGCGTGACCGTCGGCAAGGTCGGCGGAACCGTCTACGCGTTCCTCGGCGCCGAGCGTCAGGGCGGCATCTACGCCTACGACCTCAGCTACCGCAAGGGCGAGGCCCGCTTCGCCGGCTACCTCAACACCCGCCCCGGCGACCTCGGCCCCGAGGGCCTGCAGTTCCTCTCGGCCAAGGACAGCCCCAACCACGAGCCGCTGCTCCTGATGACCAACGAGATCACCGGCACAGTCGCCGCAATCTCGATCGACGACTGAAGCACTCAGCTAGCCGTCCGGTTCAAAAGGGGGTCCGCCACCAGGCGGACCCCCGACCGGCTAGCCCGACTCGTCGTCCCGCTTCGGCGGCCAGTAGCCGTGGTAGTAGAAGTTCTCGCGATCGGTCAGGGTCGTCAAGACGAAGGCGATCACGAAGCCGATGAAGTATGCGGTGCCTCCGAACGACAACTCCTTGCCGATCAAAGCCAATACGGAGATCAGCGCGGCAGCGGCTAGGAAGGTCCGCACCCATTTCCACAGCGAGTCCTGAGGCGTGGCGTCCTTAGGCATACAGCCACCTTACCAGCATATATGCCAGACATCCGGCGCCTGCCCCACCGAGCATCCAGCGCATCTCGATCCGGCGACGACCGATCTCCGGCACCGGCACATCGCCCCGTTCCATGACCACAAACAAGATCTTGGTTCCCATCAGGCCAATACCCGCGCCGATCAGCGCGTCCTGCAGCAAGGGGAGGTCGGTGAGTACCGCCGCAGCCAACATCGGGACGAGTCCGTGAAGCACCTCCCGAACTTAGGCTGGGCAGGCGCACCGAGGAACGCACAAATGCGACGGGAGAGTTACACCCGACTGACGCGAGACAGATGCCTGCGGCGCGCGGCGCCGACGGCCGGCTAGGAGCCGACGGTGCGGCGGAAGGCGAAGGTGGCCGCGGCGGAGATGAGGGCGGTGAGGATGGCTAGTCCGAGGCTCGTGACGCCTACGATGGCGAGGACGAGGAAGACGACGGTCAGGACGCCGGCACCGCCGCCGACGAGCGCGAGTGTGTAAGCGCGCTTCTCCTTCTGGGTGCGGGTGAGGTTGGCCATGTGGTCAACCCTAGCCGGCGGGCTAGTCGTCTGACGCCGGTTTGTCGGCGGGTAGCGCGTACTTCGATGGTTTGGTCGAGACGATGGGGTTGTCGATCTCGCGTAGGCGGGCGATGAGGTCTGACCATTGTCCTGGTTTGAGGACCGCCAAGGCTTGCTGTCCGAGTTTCTTGTTGTCGCCGTAGAGGGGGCGGAAGCCGACGTGGATGTGGTCGTTGTGGTCGGCCATCGCGTAGGTATTGGCGCCGTAGTCGAGCAGGCTGATGATCTGGTGTGGTGCCATCGTGCCCTGCAACCTCATGAGCCGTCGGACGCCTTGGTCTGTGACGCCGCCGGGCTCTTGGTGGCCGTAGATCGGGACGCCGTTGAGCTGGGCGATGTCGACGGCGTTGCCGGAGGAGTGCTCGGAGACGTTGCCCGACGCCGTCATCAGCCCGTGGTCGGACTTCAAGCTCGTGACGGTCGGACGCAGCCCGGACTCGGCGAGGTAGGCCAGCGTGGCGAGGACCCTGCGGTCGATCTGGCCGGACTGGACGTCGGTACGGCCGGAGTCGTCGAGCTCGACCCGCTCGTCCGACAGGACACGCTTCTCCAACAGGGGCTTGGGCAGCAACAGGATCTGGCCGATCGACAAGCCGCCCTTGGCGTCACGGCCATAGAGCGCGTTCTTGCCCGCCGCACGGTAGATCGCCGTCGCCTCCAACAGCTTCCAACCATCAAGAATCGGCTTCGGGTCAATGCTCGGCGCGCCCTTACCGGCGGGGCGGATCGCGAACTCCAGATGCGCCGCCTTCTCAGGGTCGACCTTGCCAACCCGACCAAGGATCGTCCCACCGATCACCTGCGCGCCAACCTTCAAACGCTTGAGACGGACGTCCCTTCCCGACGCTCCCGTCGCCGTTACGTCGGGATGAGCAAACAGCCTCTCCTTCAAGAGCCCCGATGGGTCCTCGCTGCGACGCGCATGAGCGCGGTGCACCACCTGCGGTCCCTCCCGGTCGTCGATACCCGGGACATAACGCGCAACTTCGCCAAGACTGGAGTAGGTGTAGCGGTTGCCGTAAACGTCCTGAATCGCGATCTCGGACCCGCGATCGCTGCGACGAATGCGCTTTACGACCCCGTCGTTGACCGCAACCACCGGGGCACCCTCGCGAGCGTAGATCTCGAGTGACCGGCGGTCGTCTTGGGACTCGACGACGTTGGCGGCGTTCTCGCCGACCTTCACGCGCTTGACGGCCTCCTGCTCGGCGAGGTCGTCGGCGTAGCGGGCGCGGGCGGCGACGGGGAAGCGTCCCTCGGTAAGGCCCGTCAAAGAGCCGACGAGGTCAGCCGGGACACCAGAGATCAAACGAGCACGCAGGAGGACGGAGTCGACGTACCAGTCGGCATGGTTGTAAGCGAAGATCGCGCCACGCACGTCGTTCTCGTAGTTCGCAGCCTTCAAATAGCGGGCCGCGGCGAAGATCGC
>JBIOUS010000053.1:0-19869 GCA_044867325.1 Thermoleophilaceae bacterium
GCTCGAGCTGCTCGAGCAGGTCGGCGTCGGCGAGATCTGCGTGTTCGCGGGCCGGCAGCGGCGGCTCGAGCCGGTCGGCTGATGCGCACCGGCATCGGCATCGACACCCATCGCTTCGAGGACGGCCGCCCGCTGATCCTCGGCGGCGTGACGATCCCCGGCGAGCGCGGGCTCGCCGGCTACTCCGACGCCGATGTCCTCACCCACGCGATCGTCGACGCGCTGCTCGGCGCGGCCGGGCTCGGCGACATCGGCCTGCACTTCCCCGACAGCGATGAGCGCTGGCGCGACGCCGATTCGATCGCACTGCTGCGTGAAGTGATGGTGCTGCTGCAGCGCTCTGGCTGGGAAGCGGTCAACGTCGACGCGACAGTGATCTGCGAGGCGCCGAAGCTCGGGTCGTACCGCGATCGGATGCGCAGCACGCTTGCCGGCGCGATCGGGATCACCGCCGATGCCGTCAACGTCAAGTTCACGACCAACGAGCGGATGGGCCCGATCGGTCGCGGCGAGGGCATCGCGGCGCTCGCCACGGCGACCCTGAGCACCTCCGCCAGCAGATCGGACGATTGACCACACGTCGGTGTGGCGAATCGTCCGTTCGCCAGTAGAGTCCGCGCGATGGAGGAGTCTGACCTCGCCTTTGCCGGGCTAGCCAAGCAGGCTGCGCTGGTGCGCGCGGGTGAGGTGTCGTCGCGCGAGTTGGTGGAGCTGTACCTCGACCGCATCGCGGCGATCGACCCGCAGCTGAACAGCTACAGCGTCGTGCTCGCCGAGCGAGCGCTGATCGAGGCCGACCAGGCCGACTCGCGCCAGGCTGCCGGCGACGATCGGCCGCTGCTCGGCGTGCCCATCGCGGTCAAGGACTGCGTCGACGTCGCCGGAACCGTCACCACGGTCGGCACCGCTGCCCATGGCCCCGCCGCGACCGAGGATGCCGAGTTGGTCCGTCGCCTGCGCGCCGCCGGCTGCGTGATCCTCGGCAAGACGACCCTGCCGGAGCTGGCGATCACAGGAACGACCGAGGGGCCAGCCTTCGGGGTGACGCGCAACCCCTGGAATCTCGACCGCACACCGGGCGGCTCCAGCGGTGGCAGCGCCGCGGCGACCGCCGCCGGACTCGCTGCCGGCGGCCACGCGTCGGACGGGGCGGGCTCGATTCGCATCCCCGCCGCCTGCTGCGGGCTGTTCGGGTTGAAGCCGCAACGCGGCCGCGTGCCGTTGGCGCCGGACGACGAGGGCCACTGGAACGGTCTCTCGGTGGCGGGAGCGGTCACCCACACGGTGCTCGACAACGCGCTCTTCCTCGATGCCGTCGCCGGACCGGGACCGGCCCCCGGCGGTCCGGCGCTCGAGCGGCCGTTCGCCGATGCAGCCCGGCAGATGCCCGGGAAGCTGCGGATCGCGGTCTCGCTGCGCCCGCCGCTGATGGCGCGGCTGTCGTCCGACGTTCGGCAGGGGGTGGACGAGACCGCCGAGCTGCTGCGCGGCCTCGGCCACCAGGTCGACTACGTCGAGCCGCCGCTGACGGAGTGGCTGTCGGAGGTGCTGCCGCGTTACCTCAAGGGCATCGAGCACGATGCGGCGAGCATGGCCCGTCCAGAGCGCCTCCAGCGCCGCACGCGCGGTTTTGCTCGGCTCGGCTCGCTGATCCCGCAGGCGCTGCTCGACCGCGCGCGGCGGATCGAGGGCGACGTCGCGGCCCGTTACAACCGCAACTTCGAGGACTACGACGTCGTCATGACTCCGGTGATGGCGACAGCGCCGCCCGGCGCGGCGCAGTGGGAGGGGATGAGTGCGCTGCGCACGCTGACCGAGATGACGATGGTCTATCCGTACTGCGTGGTCTGGAACGTCACCGGTCAGCCAGCGGCGGCCGTCCCGGCCGGTTTCACAGCCGATGGGCTGCCGCTTTCGGTGCAGCTGATCGCCAAGCCCGAGCAGGATCACCTGCTGCTGTCGCTCGCCGCCCAGATCGAGGCCGAGCGACCTTGGGTGGACAAGCGCCCTTCTATCGCCTGAGCCCGGGCGGATAGGCTCCGGCCCGTGAGGGAGATTCGTCTGCACGACACGCTGAGCGGTGAGCTGCGGCCGCTGGAGACCCGGGAGCCGGGCAAGGTCGGTATCTACGCCTGCGGGCCGACGGTCTACGCGCGGGTGCATGTCGGTAACGCGCGGCCCTATGTCGTGTTCGCCCTGCTGAAGCGGTTCCTCGAGCACGAGCGCTACGACGTGACGCTGGTCGAGAACGTCACCGACGTCAACGACAAGATCTACGCCGCCGCGCGCGAGGCCGGTGTGCCGAGCCAGGAGCTTGCAGCCGAGATGACGCGCGCCTACGAGCAGGACACCGATGCCCTCGGCCTCGGCCGTCCCGACCACGAGCCGCGCGCGGTCGACACGATCGGCCCGATCGTCGACCTGATCCAGGCGCTGATCGACGGCGGCCACGCCTATGCGGCCGGCGGCGACGTCTACTTCGACGTGTCGAGCTTCGACGGCTACGGCAAGCTGTCGAACCGTCCGCGCGACCAGATCGAGCAGGGCGAGGGTGACGACGCTGCGGCGCTGAAGCGCAACGGCGAGGACTTCGCGCTCTGGAAGGCGCACAAGGACGGCGAGGACACCGCCTGGCCGGCGCCTTGGGGGGAGGGGCGGCCCGGCTGGCACATCGAGTGCTCGGCGATGGCGGAGCAGCTGCTCGGCACCGACTTCGAGATCCACGGCGGCGGCTCCGACCTCGTCTTCCCGCACCACGAGAACGAGATCGCCCAGACCGAGGCCGCGCGCGGGGAGCCGCTGGCGCGGATCTGGATGCACAACGGCATGGTGCGGATGGGCGACGAGAAGATGGCCAAGTCGGTCGGCAACATCCGCCTGCTGCATGGCGCGATCGACGAGCACGGCCGTGACGCGCTGGTCATGTACTTCGTCGGCGGCCACTACCGTCAGCCGATCGCCTTCTCGGCCGAGGCGCTGACCGAGGCCGGCCGTGCGGTCGAGCGGGTGCGCGAGCTGTGCCGGCGGCTCGATCCTGGTGCTGCCGACCCCGAGGGCCTCGGCGGCTACGTCGAGCGGTTCTTCGACGCGCTCGCCGACGACTTCAACACCGCTGCTGCGCGCGCGGTCCTCTTCGAGTGGGTCACGGAGGCGAACCGTCGTCTGGACGCCGGCGAGCAACTAGGCATCGGCGGGTTGGCGGAGATGCTGCACGCGTTCGGACTCGAGAACCTGCTCGCGGGTGCTGATGGCGACGTCGTCGATCCCGAGGCCGAGCGGTTGTTGGAGGAGCGCCAGGCAGCACGTGCCGCGCGTGACTTCGAGCGCGCCGACGCGATCCGCGACGAGCTCGCGGCGCTCGGCTGGCAGGTCCGCGACGGCGCGGAGGGCGCCCGGCTCGTGCGGACCGCGTGATCCTCTACGGGCGCAATCCGGTCCGCGAGGCGTTGCGCGGCCCGCGAACCGTCAAGCGGATCTGGGCGACGACACGCGCGCTGGACAGCGAGGAGTGGCTGCGCGGCAGCGATACGCGCACTGTTGACGGGGGCGAGGTCGAGCGCCTATGCGGCTCACCGGAGCACCAGGGCGTTTGCGCCGAGGTGTCGGACTACCGCTACGCCGATCCGAGTGGGCTGCTCGCCGCCGAGGACGCGCTGGTGATCTGCCTCGACGAGGTCCAGGACCCGCACAACCTCGGCGCCGTCTGTCGCGTCGCCGAGAGCGCCGGCGCCTCGGGTGTGGTGATCCCGGAGCGGCGCTCGGCGGAGATCGCACCCGCCGCGGCAAAGGCGTCGGCGGGCGCCGTCGAGCATCTGCCGGTTGCGCGGGTCGGGAACCTCGCCAACTGGCTCGGCGAGGCCAAGCAGGCAGGCGCCTGGGTCTACGGAGCCGAGGCGGGGCCGGCGGCCGCCCCCTACGACACCCTCGACTACAGCGGGAGGGTTGTGCTGGTACTCGGATCGGAGGGCCGTGGCCTGCGGCCGCGAGTCGCCGACAGCTGCGATCAACTCGTTGCGCTGCCGCAGCGCGGTCGGGTCAACTCGCTCAATGTCTCGACCGCTGCAGCCGCGCTGCTGTACGGAATCTTGCATTTACGCGAATCTGGGCTTGACAAGGCTCCATAACCTCTGAATACTGCCGCCTAGATAAGGGTGGAGTTGAGCTTAAGGCTTAGCTTCCGCTAATGAGCGCGACGCCAGGGGAGGTAGCGCGTCCATGAGCTTCAAGGGCCGGTGACGGCCTGGAAGGAGCATGCATGGCCGGAACTATCTCCCAATCACCGCTGGCTAGGTCCCAGGTTCAGCTTGAGCTTGAGGACAACTACCTGATCGCCCTTGCCAAGCAGGGTCGGCCGGATGCCTACGACAAGATCGTCAGGCGCTACTACGGCTTCGTACGGCTCAAGGCGAGCTCGTACTTTCTGATCGGCGGTGACGCCGACGACCTGATCCAAGAGGGTCTGGTCGGGCTCTACAAAGCCGTTCGCGACTTCCGCACGGATCGTGAGTCGAGCTTCCGCAACTTCGCGGAGCTGTGCATCACGCGTCAGATCATCACCGCGGTGAAGACGTCGACGCGCAACAAGCACACGCCGCTCAACGAGTACGTCTCCTTCTCGCAGACGCCGGCGGCGTCCAGCGGCGAGGGCGACCCGACGCTCGACGAGATGCTGCCTGGGCCGACGGTCCACGACCCGGTCAACCAGGTGATCTCCAGCGAGGAGCTGCACAGCCTGGTCGGTTGCCTGTCGAGTGTGCTCTCTGAGCTCGAGAGCTCGGTGCTGTCGCTCTATCTCGACGGCCACAGCTATGAGGCCGTCGCTGAGCGGATCGACTGCGACACCAAGACGGTCGACAACGCCCTCCAGCGCGTCAAGCGCAAGGTCGGCACCCACCTGCGCTCGCGTGAGGTACCGCTCTAGGGCGTTTCGCGGGCCGGATCTTGCCGGCCCTATAGAACAGCGAGGGACGAGCCGATGCACGTCATGTGCGCCGTTCGACCCGTTTTCTCGCAATCGCTCTGCCAGTCGCCCTGGCCACGGTTCCCGTAGCGCTCGCGGGAGCCGACCCGGCCTCGGGCGGCCCTGAGCGGCCCGCGCCACTCGGCAGCCAGATCGCCACCGCGCTCCCGAAGCGGATCGAAGCTCCGCCCTCGTTGATCGTCCGTGTCGATCCCGGCGCCAGCGTTGCGCTCCGTTCTGCTCCTGCTGGTCCGGTCATCCTGCGCGCCGGCGACACGACGGACTTCGGCTCTGCTCAGCGGTTCAGCGTTATTCGCAACCGCGGCCGCTGGCTCGGCGTCACGACCCCTGCGCTGCCGAACGGCAAGCTCGGCTGGGTCGATCGCCATTCCGCTGGCATCGGCGTCGAGCGGACCCGGTGGTCTATTCACGCCGACGTCTCGAGTCGAACGGTGGTCCTACGCCGCGCCGGGCGCGTCGTCAAGCGCCTACGTGTCGCGGTCGGCCGTACGGGCTCATCGACGCCGACCGGCACGTACGCAGTCACCGACAAGCTTTCCGGCGGCGACTACGGGCCTTACTACGGCTGCTGCATCCTCGCCCTTTCCGCCACCCAGCCCAACACGCCCCCAGGTTGGACCGGCGGCAACCGGATGGCGATCCACGGCACCGACGACCCGAGCTCGATCGGAGCCGCGTCGTCCGCGGGCTGCCTGCGCGCCGCCGACAGCGACCTCGCTTTCCTGATGGGTCGCGTCCCGGTCGGCACCCCGGTCCTCATCAGCCGATAGCGCTTTCGATAGCGGCCGTTTGCGGCCAACTGGTCCCGGGTACCCGGTCGGCAACCCCGAAGGAGGACACCCGAAATGGTCGGACTCATCATCACACTGCTTGTTGCCGCACTTGCGTATCTGCTGCTGGTGGCCATCACCGGCTCGGCAATCGTCGGCATCGTCGCCGCGATCCTCATCCTGATCGCCGGCATCCCGTCAGGTGGCTTCGGAATGGGCGGCCGCTGGGGCGCGCGTGGCGCCCCGCGCTGACGAGAAGCCGGAGGTCGGACTCGAACCGACGACCTTTCGCTTACAAGGCGAGTGCTCTACCAGCTGAGCTACTCCGGCGCGAGGCCGAGTTTACGCCGTGCCGACGGCCAGCTTGATGTCGCCGTGGCCGTTGGAGGAGACCGGGATTGGGGCCGGTTCCTCCTCGGCTGCGTCGGCATTCAGCTTTGCCTCGATGGCGCTCATGGCGAGGCCGAAGAGGGCGTGGCGGTAGAATGCCTGCCAGAAGGCGGCGCGGTTGCCCTTCAACTTGGTCAGCTCGCGGCGGCGGGGGTGATAGCGATCGACGAGCGACACCAGCGGCCAGAGGGCGAGGTGCTCAGCTACCGCCATGCTCGTTCCCTGCGCGACGGCGGGACCGGGTAGGAAGCGGCGCAGCTGCGCGTAGGTGGCGCCGAAGGCGACGCCGTTGGCGACGTGCAGCGCCAGACCGGCGGCCGGCCACTCGTCGCCTTTGACGACGGCTTTGCCAAGCAGCTCGACGTCGTCGTAGCCGCTGCCGAAGGCCCGTTTGTCGAGCGGTTGCTGGACCGCCCAGAGCGCGGCGGCGATCCCGCCGGCCAATCCTCCGTTGATGCTGCGACGCAGACCCACGTGCATGAGCGTAACGGTGGCGGCTCGCCCGGGTAGCTCAGGTATGCCGGCGACCCGTTCCAAGCGCGCTTCGGCGCCGCCGGCCGAGCCGCGGCCCGGCGAGGACGAGCATCTGTCGCCCCACCATCGTCAGACGCGCGAGCACGGCGTGAACCGACCCTTCTACTGGTTTGTTCGCTTCTTTCTTCAGCCGGCGCTCCATATCTATTTCCGCCTCCGTCGCACCGGCCACAAGCACATCCCCAAGGGCCCGGTGATCTTGGCGGCCAACCACCGCAGCTTCCTCGACCCGTTCATCGTCGGCACCTGCCTCTTCCGGCCGGTCTACTTCGTCGCCAAGAAGGAGCTGTTCGACAAGCGCTGGCAGGGTTGGGTGCTCAACCGGCTGGGCGCCTTCCCGGTCAAGCGCGGCCAGTCGGACGAGGAGATGATGCAGACGGCGTTGACGCTGCTGGCGCGCGGCGAGGCGGTCGTGATCTTCCCCGAGGGCACACGGCACCGTGAGGGTCCGCTGCACGAGCCGCGGCGCGGCGTTGGGCGGCTTGCGCTGGAGAGCGGCGCACCGGTCGTGCCGATCGCGATCACCGGTACGGAGAAGGCTCGGCGCGGATGGCGGATCCGGCCGGTGAAGGTCAGCATCCGCTGCGGTCGGCCGCTGCGCTACCCGCAGGTCGACGATCCGTCGCCTGAGCTGGCGCGCGAGGTGACCGCTCGGATCTGGCCGTGCGTAGAACTGCAGTGGGCCTGGCTGGGCGGCCCGTTGCCCGAGCGCGGCCGCGAGAAGCCGCAGGACCCTGAGAAGAAACCCAAGGACGCCGAGCGGAGCGCCGCGTGATGGAGCCCACGATGCCCCGAGTAGGCTCCACGGTACGTGGGCGAGGTGGCCGACAAGCGCAGGCTCGACGCGGATTTCACCGAGCTCTACCGTGCTCATCTGCGCGACGTCTACAGCTACGCGTACTACCGGGTGGGGGACCACCACGATGCGGAGGATCTGACCGAGCAGACCTTCCTGCAGGCGTACCGTCACTTCGAGCGCGCGCAGCGGGAGTCCGACGGCAGGCCGCTACGGCCGTGGCTGATCCGGATCGCGCACAACCTTGCGGCCAACTACTACCGCGATCGCTCGCGCAAGCCGCAGACGCATCTCGAGGATGCCGCGATCCTCTCGGCGCCGCACGGGACCGAGGAGCTGGTCGAGGGCCGGCAGGAGCTGCAGCACGTCCTGGAGGGCGTCGCGCAGCTGCCGGACGATCGTCGCGAGGCACTGATCATGCGCTTTGCGCTCGGTATGGACAACCGCGAGATCGCGCGCGCCTTGGATCGCACCGAGGGCGCCACCAAGGTCTTGATTCACCGTGCGATCAAGCAGCTCGAGAAGGGGCTCGAGGAGCGAGCCGCGGGAGGGGTGACCGATGAGCGCTGAGTACAGCGACGTCGAGGCCCTGCTGCGCTCGGCGCTGGTGCCGATCGAGCCATCCGAACGGATGACCGATCGGCTCGAGCGCAGCCTCTCCGACATCACCGACATCGCCGCCGGTGAGCTCGCCGACTGGGAGCTGAGCGCGATGCGCGACCCGCGCAACTGGGGTCGCCCAGCCGCGGCGCTGGTCGTCGGGGGCGTGGCCGCCGGCGGGCTGGTGCTCGTGCGCGCACGTCAGGCGCGCCGCCGCGACGGAGCGAGCGTGCGCGCGCTGGAGCGCAGCCTGCGCCAGGTCGCCGGGGACATCCAGAAGCGCCTCGACCACTGAGCGCTCACTAGTCTCCCGCGGCGTGGCCACCTGCTACCGCCATCCGGACCGCGAGACGGGCGTCTCCTGCTCGAACTGCGACCGGCCGATCTGCCCCGACTGCATGACCGTCACGCCGGTCGGGATGCGCTGCCCGGATTGCGCTCGCGACCGCACCAAGACGCGTACCGCGGCGTCGGTCGGCGTCGGTGAGGAGCCGGTACTCACCTACATCCTGATCGGCATCAACGTGGCGGTCGCGCTCGGCGGCTTCCTCAGCGGTGCGAGCACGACCGGCGGCGGCACAGGTGGCTCGTCGCTAGTGATGGATGGAGCGGTGTCCCGTTTCTACATCGACCAGGGCGAGTATTGGCGGCTGATCACGTCGGGCTTCCTGCACAGCGGGATCTTCCACCTGCTGTTCAACATGTTCGCGCTCTACATCCTCGGCGGGATGCTCGAGCCGGCAATCGGGCGGCTGAAGTTCGGCGTCGTCTACTTCGTCTCGCTGCTGGCGGGGGCGTTCGGCGCCCTGCTGCTCAGCCCCGACGCACTGACGGTCGGCGCCTCCGGCGCGATCTTCGGCTTGATGGGCGCGGCCGTGATCGTGATGCGCGACCGCGGGATCAACCCGATGGAGAGCGGGATCGGGCTATGGATCGGCCTCAACCTGCTGATCACCTTCACGATCCCCGGGATCTCGATCGGCGGTCACATCGGCGGCCTGGTCGGCGGGTTGATCGTTGCTTTGCTCTTCACCGAGGTCGCTAGCCGGCTGCGGCCGTCGGACAGCCTGCTGACGCTGGTCGCGGCGGCGATCGGCGTGATCGCGATCGCTGGCGCGATCCTGATCTCCGAGGGCGCCGCGTCCGGCTTCGGCTAGAGAACCTCTGTCCAGCGTCCCGGTGGCGGCGGCGCGACGCGATCGGGATGGAGGGTGTAGGCAAGCAGCTCGATGCCGTCCACGAGCCGCGGGCCGGGGCGGGAGAAGTACGACGAGGCGTCGACGGCGACGACACGGGCATCGAGCGCAGCGAGGCGATCGCGCTCGGTGAGCGTCTCCTCGGCGGCGCGCTCGGTTCCGTAGCCGCACGGCATCGAGACGACGATGTTCGGCCGCGCCTGCTCGATCTCGGTCCAATCGGCGGTGCGCGACTTCGCCCCGGCCACCCCGAGCACGTCGATTCCGCCTGCTAGCTCGATCATCGTCGGCACCCAGTGGCCACCGAGGAAGAGCGGGTCGAGCCACTCGATCGCCGCGACGCGTGGTCGGGGCGCGCCGGCTACGGCGGCCCGGATCGCGGCGATGCGGCGCTCGGACTCGGCGAGCAGCGCGGCTCCGGCCTCTGGGGCACTCGCCGCGGTCGCCAGTCGTGGAATGTCGGCCAGCACGTCGGCGAGCGTCGACGGATCGAGTGAGATGACTTGGGGCCGCGTCGGTAGGCGGCCTGCTGCGGCGATCACATCGTCGAACGAGACGGCGCAGACCTCGCATACGGCCTGAGTGACTATCAGGTCGACGTCCAGCTCCGCGAGCCGTGGCTCGTCGAGCTCGTAGAGCGCGCGGCCGGCGTTCGTCCGCTCACGCACCGCCGTGTCGATCGCTGCCGCCGAAAGGCCTTCCGGGATCACGCTGCGCGTCAAATGTGGGCGATCGGCCGCCCGCTGGGGATAATCGCACTCGTGGGTGACCGCGACGACGCTGTCGCCCAGGCCGAGCGCGAACAGCAGCTCGGTCGACGATGGAACCAATGAGGCGATCCGCATGGAGGAGCAACGATGGCACTTCTGGAGCGCGACGAGGTAGAGCAGCGGCTGACAGAGCTCGACGGGTGGGACCTCGAGGGTCACGCGATCGTCAAGCAGTTCAAGCGCGGCGACTTCTCCGGCGCGGTGGCGCTCGTCAACGCGATCGAGCCGGTCGCGAATGAGATGAACCACCATCCCGACGTCTCGATCTCGTGGGAGACCGTGACAGTGATGATCACGACGCACTCCGACGGCGGCCTGACCGCCAACGACTTCGAGCTCGCGGCGCGGATCGACGCGCTCGCCTAGTGCCGTCGCGGCTGCTACGTTGCTGGCTTCACCGGATGAACGACGATCCCCCTCGAAGTAGGACCGCCCTGACGGGCCTACCAGCCCGCGAGGGCCCCCCGTGACCGAGCTGCTGCTCCTGGTCGGTGTGGCTGTGCTCGTCGCGGCCAACGGCTTCTTCGTCGCGGCCGAGTTCGCGCTCGTACGCGCCCGCGACTCGAAGATCGACCAGATGATCGAGGAGGGGCTGCGCGGCGCCGCGCTCGCCCGCACTCAGGTCGACCGGATCGACGAGTACCTGTCGGCCTGTCAGCTCGGCATCACGATGGCCTCGATCGGCATCGGCTTCCTTGGTGAGCCGGCGATCGCGAGCCTGCTCGAGGAGCCGCTCGGGAACGTGATGAGCCACGGCGTCGCGGTTGCGATTGCCTTCGCCATCTCCTACCTGATCGTCACCAGCGCTCACATCACCGTCGGCGAGCAGGTTCCGAAGATCTACGCGATCACCCATCCGGAGCTCATCGCGCGGCGCGCGGCGCGGTTGCTTGGGGCATTCAGGACGGTCTTCAAGCCACTGATCTGGGCGCTCAACACGGCTTCGAACGCGATGCTGCGCTGGGTCGGCGTCGACGCCAAGGCCGACTTCGACGACGACCTCTCGAACGCCGAGGACCTCAAGCTGCTGATCGTCCGCAGCGCGAGCGGCGGCAAGATCGACCCGGGCGAGGCGGGCATGCTGTCCGGTGTCTTCCACCTCCACGAGCAGGAGGCCCGCCAGGTGATGACGCCGATCCCGGCCGTGGTCACCGTCGACATCTCCGAGACGGCGGAGCAGGCGCTGCGCCGCTGCGTCGACTCTGGCCATACGCGACTGGTCGTCACCGAGGACGGCAATACCGACCGTGTACGCGGGATCATCCACAACAACTCGCTTGCGCGGCGGGTGCTCGACGAGGGGCCCGACGCTTCGATCGAGAGCAGCGTCAAGGACGCGCTGATCGTCCCGGAGACGAAGTCGCTCGACGACCTGCTCGCCGATCTCCAGCGCGAGCGCGCCTCGCTCGCGGTCGTCATCGACGAGTACGGGCGCACGACCGGGATCGTCTCGATCGAGGACATCGTCGAGGAGGTCGTGGGTGAGATCGCTGACGAGACCGATCCGGCCGTCGCCGGCATCCGCCAGCTAGCCAACGGCGACTGGTGGGTCCGCGGCCACGTGCCGATCACCGACCTCGCCGACTATGGCCTCGAGCTGCCGGTCGACACCGACGCCTACAACTCGGTCGGCGGCTACGTCTTCGCCGAGCTGGGACGGCTGCCCAAACGCGGCGACATGGTGCGCGCCAACGGCTACTCGCTGCGCGTCGAGTCGGTGCGCGAGAACCGCATCGACGCGGTCCGAATTCGCGACCACAGCAGCGAGCTGCCGCCGGTCGAGTCCGAGCCACGCGAGTCGACCGAGGGCGCGTAGCCGCGCCTCGCCGGTTACTCAGTACTCGTAGAACCCAGAGCCGGATTTGCGCCCCAGCTGGCCGTTCGCGGCTAGCTGACGCACGCGGTCTGGCACATCGGCGTCGATCGACTCGCCGATCGCGACCGCGACGTCGAGCCCGACGAAGTCGAGCAGGGCGAGCGGTCCCATCGGATGACCGGCGCCGAGCTTCATGCAGGCGTCTACCGCCTCTGGCTCCAGGCCTTGGCGCTCCATCAGCCGGACGGCGTCGAAGAGGTAGGGGAAGAGCAGGCGGTTGACGACGAAGCCGGGCGCGTCGGCGACCTCGACCGCCGTCTTGCCGAGCGCTTCGCAAAGGTCGTTTAGACGGGCGCGGGTCTCGGCGGTCGCGTCGGGCGCGAACGCCAGCTCGACGAGCTTCATCTTGTCGACCGGATTGAAGACGTGGAGGGCGCCGAAGCGGTCGGGACGGCCACTCGCGGCAGCGAGCTCGGCGACCGAGAGTGAGGAGGTGGTGGAGGCGATCACTGCCTCGGGCGCCAGAATCGAGCCGATGCGCGCCAGCAGGTTGGCCTTGGCGGCCTGGTCCTCGGCGATCGCCTCGACGACGACGGTGCAGTGCGCGAGATCGTCGAGCTCGGTCGTCACGGCGCCGCGCGAGCCGAGTCGCTCGGCCGCGCGGGTGGCGGACTCGTCGCTGCGCGCCCAGAGCAGTGTCGATAGCGCTGGAACGCGGCCGCTGGCTGCCTTGGCAAGCCCGCAGGCGATCGCGCCGCTGCCGGCGATGCCCAGCCGCTCGCTACTCGCGTTGCCGGTCATCAGCTGCGCCAGCGTAGTCGAAAAGCGCCGATTGACTCGCGAGTCAATCGAGTACCCTTTTTCTCAGACGGCGCGCGCAGAGAGGGCGCAGCGCCGCATCCAACCTGTCGAAGGGACTCAGCGAGATGCGAAACGGAAGTCGTGAGGTCGTCATCGTGGAGGCGGTTCGAACCCCGATCGGGCGCGGCCACAAGGAGAAGGGCTACTACAAGGACGTCCACCCCAGCAACCTGCTGGCAAAGACCTACAGCGAGGTCGTCGAGCGCTCCGGTGTCGACGGCTCCGAGGTCGAGGACGTCATCGCCGGCTGCGTCCAACAGTTCGGCGTGCAGGCCTACAACATCGGTCGCAACGCCTGGCTCGAGGCCGGCCTGCCGATGGAGACCCCCGCCACGACCATCGACCGCCAGTGCGGATCCGCGCAGCAGGCGGTCAACTTCGCCGCCGCCCAGATCGGTGCCGGCGTGCTCGACTGCGCGATCGGCTCCGGCGTCGAGCACATGGGCAAGATCGGCTTCGGCGACGGCATGAAGGTCATCGAGGAGTACGGCTCGCCGTTCTCGCCCGAGCTGATGGCGAAGTACAACCTGATCCCGCAGGGCTTCTCGGCCGAGATGATCGCCGACCAGTGGGAGATCCCCCGCTCCGAGCTCGACGAGCTCGCCGTCCGCTCCCACAAGCTCGCCCACCAGGCGACCGAGGAGGGCCGCTTCGAGCGCGAGATCGTCCCGTTCTCGGTCAACGGCGACACCTTCGTCACCGACCAGGGCATCCGTCCCGGCACCGACATCGAGACGCTCGCGGGCCTGAAGCCGGCCTTCAAGGAGGACGGCAAGATCACCGCCGCCAACTCCTCGCAGATCTCCGACGGCGCCGCTGCGATCCTGCTGATGGAGCGCGGCAAGGCGGAGTCGCTCGGCCTGAAGCCGCGTGCCCGCATCGTTGACCAGATCACCGTCGGCGTCGACCCGGTGATCATGCTCACCGGCCCGATCCCCGCGACTCAGAAGCTGCTCGAGCGCAACGGGATGCAGATCGACGACATCGACCTGTTCGAGGTCAACGAGGCCTTCGCCCCGGTCGTCGCGTCCTGGCAGCGCGAGCTGAACCCCGACATGGACCGCGTCAACGTCAACGGCGGCGCGATGGCCCTCGGCCACGCGCTCGGCTCCACCGGAGCCCGCCTGATCACCACGCTCCTCCACGAGCTGGAGCGCGCCGACAAGAACGTCGGCCTGGTGACCATGTGCTGCGGCGGCGGCCTCGGCACGGGCACGCTGATCGAGCGGATCTAAGCCCGCTCTCGAAGTCTCGATTGGGGCCGGCGGCGCTGAGCGTCGCCGGCCCTTCGTCGTTCTAGGTGCCGGCCTCGAGCCAGTCGACGATGCCGGCGACTTTGGGCCAGTCTTCGGCTTTGCGGGCTTCGATTAGGTCGGTGAGGGCTTGGGGTTGGATTGAGAGAAGCGCTTCGGCTCCGGCTGAGGTCCAGCGGACTAGGGCGTGGTGGATGAGGGTGTCGACGGCGACGCCGGTGGCCTTGGCGAGGTTCTCGAAGGTGGGGCGGGGGTCGACGGTGAGGGAGAGCTCGGCTTGACGGGCGAACTCGCGATGCTCGGGTGGGACGGTCACTCGGGCTGGGGGTCCGGGTTCGAGCCGTTGGACTCGAGGCGGGCGATGAGGTCGTCGAGGTGGAGCTCGTCGAGGTCCTTGCCGACGGCGTCGAGCTCGTTGGCGCAGTAGACGACGAGGTCGCGGCCCTCTTTGACGAGGTCGTGGGTCTCGCGGAGGCCGGCGGTGCCGGAGTCGAGGCGCTTGATGATCTCCTCGAGGCGCTCGGCGGCGGTCTCGTAGGACTGGGGTGGGGAGGTTGGCTGGAGGTCGTCGGTCATTGGTCGTCGATTCTCGCGCGGACGCGGGCGTCGTGGAAGCGGATGGTTAGGTCGTGCAGCTTGCGGGCGGCCTCGGCGCTGGTTACCAGCTCGCCGGTGGGGTCCTCGACGAGGGCGTAGCCGCGCTTCAGCATCTGCTCGGGCTCGTGCTTGGCGGCCTCGGCCTTGCGCTCGATCACCAGGCGATGGCGGGCTGTGTGCTCGCCGCGGGTCGTGAGCTGGCGGGCGCTGGCGGCGCGGAGCTCGCGGGCCTTCTGGTGAAGCCAACCACGCTGGCGGGCGATGTGCTGGTCGGGCGCGCGTGACAGGGCTGCGAGGTGGCGGGCGCGGCTGACGAGAGCGCGACGGCCGCAGGCATCGAGGCGGCGAGCGGAGGTAAGGGCGGCCGCACGGGCTTGATTGACGTCGATCTGGACGGCGGTCTCGGCTGCATGGGTGGGCGTCGAGCAAGAGACGGCGGCGACGTCGTCGATCAGCGTACGGTCGGTGTGGTGGCCGACCGAGGCGATCACCGGGACGGGTAGCAGGGCGACTGTGCGGCAGAGCGTCTCGTCGGAGAAGGCCATCAGGTCCATTACCGAGCCGCCGCCGCGGGCGACGACGATCACGTCGACGTCGGCAAGCGCGGCCAAGTCCTGGATCGCGCGGGCGACCTTCGGGGCGGCGTGGCGGTCCTGGACCGGGGCGAAGCCCCAGACGAGGCGCCCTGCCCAACCGCGGCGGTGGAGGCCGGCGAGCACGTCATCGCGGGCCTTGCCGCCCTCGCCGGTGACGACGCCGATCGCGCGCGGCAGCGCTGGGCGGGCGAGTGCCTTCTGGGGCTCGAACAGCCCCTCGCCGTGGAGGCGGCGGCGGAGGCGCTCGATCTGGGCGAGCAGCTCGCCCTCTCCGGCGAGCTTGATGCCGGTGGCGCGGAACGAGAACGAGGGGGAGGAGGTGGCGCTCCCCGGGTAGTAGTCGCAGCCGCCGGCGAGCACGACCTGGGCGCCGTTCTCCAGCTCGACCGCGGCCTTGTCGTAGTCGTCGCGCCACATCGAGCAGGGCAGCGCGCCGCGGTCGTCGCGCAGCTCGAAGTAGACGGCCTTGGCGCGGATGCCGAGGTTCGAGACCTCGCCGAAGACCTGGACGCGGGCGAAGTTGCGCAGCTGGCCACGCAGCGCGTCGGCGTACTCTCCGACGGGGAAGGGGCCTTTCAGCTCGCTGCCCTCGATTCCCGCGGGCGGGATCCGCTGCTGGTCCGGCGTGGCCATACGTCGATGTTCGCAGCCGGGCCGGGTAGCTTCATGCCATGAGGCGCTTCGCGGCAGTCCTGGCGGTGGCGGTGGCAGCGCTCGTCCTGACCGCCCCGGCGGTAGAGGCCAAGCGCTGGCGCCCGGACCTCGAGGCGGCGCGCGAGTATGCGGCGACACGGGCAGGCACGATCTCGTTCGCGCTGCGGACGCCCCACCGCCTCTACCGCTCCGGTGCTTACCGCGCCTACCCGTCGGCGAGCGTCGTCAAGGCGATGCTGATGGTCGCCTACCTCAACCATCCGACCGTGCGCGGACGCAAGCTCGACGGTCGCGATCACGCACTGCTCGACCCAATGATCCGCTGGTCTAACAACGGCGCTGCGTCCCAGGTGCGCAACTTCGTTGGCAACGGGGCGCTCGAGCATCTCGCCGACCGCGTTGGGATGGGCCGCTTTGCGAGTGCGCCGAGCTGGGGGTCGACGCAGATCACAGCTGCCGGCCAGAGCAAGCTCTTCCTGCGAATCGATCGCTACGTCGTCCGCCGTCACCGTGGCACCGCCCTACGTCTGCTGCACACGGTGATACCGGCACAGCGCTGGGGCGTCGGCCGGGTACATCACCCTGGCTGGAGGCTCCACTTCAAGGGCGGCTGGGGTGACGGTGACGGCGAGGTCGATCACCAGGTTGCGTTGTTGCGGCATGGCAAGCGAAGAGTCGCGATGGCGATCCTCACCGCCGCCAACCCCAGCCATGCGTATGGCCAGCAGACGCTCGAGGGGATCGCGCGGCGACTGCTTCGCGGCCTCGGCCCGCGCTCCCGACCACGCTGAGCAAATTTCCTGGCTGCCCGGCCAACTTGCGCTAGGGTCGCCTCCGTGGACCTGACCCTGTCGCCGAGCGAGCAGGCCTTCGCCGACGAGTTGCGTGGTTGGCTCGCCGACAACAACCCCGGCGAGGAGCCGTCCGGCGACGAGGCGGCCTGGGAGTTCCGGCTCGCCTGGCAGCGCAAGCTGCACGAGCAGGGCTACGCGGGCCTGTCATGGCCGGAGGAGTTCGGTGGCCGCGGCGCCACGCTGATCGAGCAGGCGATCTTCGGCGAGGAGATGGCGCGCGCCAAGGCGCCGATGGCCGCCAACCTGCTCGGCCTGGTGATGGGCGGCCCGGTCGTGATCGCCCATGGCACCCAGGAGCAGAAGCAGCGCTACCTCGAGCCGATCCTCTCGGGCGAGGAGATCTGGTGCCAGGGCGTCTCGGAGCCGGAGTCGGGCTCCGACCTCGCGTCGTTGAAGACGCGCGCGGTCAAGGACGGCGACGAGTGGGTCGTCACCGGGCAGAAGGTCTGGACGACGTTCGCCCACCACGCCAAGTGGTGCATGCTCGTCGCGCGCACCGACCTCGACGCCCCGAAGCACCAGGGCATGACCTACTTCCTGATGGACATGGAGCAGGAGGCCGTCCAGGTGCGGCCGCTGCGCCAGATCACCGGCGAGGAGGAGTTCAACGAGCTCTTCATCGAGGAGGCGCGGATCCCCGACGCGAACGTCGTCGGCGGGGTCGGCAACGGCTGGGCCGTCGCGATCACGACGCTGATGCACGAGCGCGCCGGGCTCGGCGCCGGCTCGGCCGCGTCGGTGAAGATCGCGCTTGGGCAGCTGATCGAGCTGGCCAAGGAGAATGGCGTCGCCGACGACCCGATCATCCGCCAGAAGATCGCGGCGCTGCTGATCGAGACCGAGGCGCTGCGGCTGAACGCCTGGCGCGGCCTGACCCAGATCATGAAGACCGGCATCCCCGGTCCCGAGGGCTCGCTGCCGAAGCTCCAGTGGTCGGCGGTCAACCAGGGACTGACCGAGCTGGCGGTCGCGATCCAGGGCGAGGAGGGCGTGCTGCGCGACTCCGACTGGACCTACCGCTTCCTGCGCGCCCGCGCGAACTCGATCGAGGGCGGCACGACCGAGATCCTCAAGAACATCATCGCCGAGCGCGTGCTGAACCTGCCGAGGCTGCGATGAACTTCGACTTCTCAGACGACCAGCAGGCGATCAAGCGGACCGCGCACGACCTGCTCGCCGACCGCTTCAAGCCCGACACGGTGCGCGAGCTGGCCGAGAGCGAGCGCTACGACGACGCCCACTGGAGCGAGATCGCCGAGCTCGGCTGGGCCGGGATCGCGATCGACGAGGCGCACGGCGGCCAGGGGCTCGGGATGGTCGAGCTGGCGATCCTCGCCGAGGAGCTCGGCTACACCGTCGCGCCGGTGCCGTTCCTCTCGAACGCCGCCGGCGGCATCGCGGTCCAGCACGCCGGCAGCGACGCGCAGCGTGAGCGGCTGCTGCCGGGAATCGCCTCGGGCGAGGCGCGCGCGACGGCAGGCCTGTTGCGCGATGGCGTCGCCGCTCTAGTGCCTGACGCCGACAGCGCCGCGAACATCGTTCTCTTCAACGCCGACGGCTCGGGTGGGGTCGTACTCGACGCCGCCGACTGCGAGATCGAGCCGCTGGCGACGATCGACCAGACGCGCCGCTACGCCCGGGTCACACCGCGTGATGGAGCCGGCGAGCCGCTCGGTGGCGACAGCGGCCCGGCGCTCGACCGGATCGCGACAGTCGTCTCGGCCGAGATCGTCGGCGTCGCGCAGAAGACGCTCGAGATGGCCGTCGAGTACGCCCGCGACCGCCAGCAGTTTGGCCGGCCGATCGGCGCCTACCAAGGCGTTTCGCACCGCTGCGCCGACATGCTGCGTGAGACCGAGAGCGCCCGCTCGACCGCTTACTGGGCGGCCTGGGCCGCGGATGCCGAGCCGGACACACTGCCGGTCGCCGCCGCGATGGCGAAGGCGCTCGCCTCTGACGCCGGCTGGAACGTGACCGCGTCTGCGCTCCAGGTCCACGGCGGCATCGGCTTCACCTGGGAGCACGACCTCCACTTCCTGCTCAAGCGCGCGAAGGTCGATGGAGCTCTCTTCGGCTCGGCCTCGCAGCACCGCGAGCGCGTCGCCGCGCTCAGCGGCCTCTAGGTCCGGTCAGACAGCCGGACGGTCGGCGAGCGATGGCATCGCCAGCTCGCCCTGACCCTGTGTGCCGCGGCGCTCGGAGCCCTCGGCGAGCAGCTCCAGTCGCGCGATCTCACGCTCGCCCAGGACACGGGCGGGATGCTCGACCGGCAGGCCCGAGATCAGCGTCCGGATGCGGTTGCGGATCTGGAGCGCGAAGTGCGGGGTGGAGGCGCCCATCAACTGGTGGACGTCCTCGACGGTCGGTTCGCGGTCGAGGCGACCGGGCTGCTCGTACTCGCTCACCGGGAAAAGTCTACGGCGCTTGTGCTTGAACGGGGATCAGCTCTGCGACCGCATCGAGCTGGGCCTGCTCGTCGACCGATACCTGCTCGTCGTCGCCGAGGATCCAGACGCGGTTGTAGACCGCTTGCCCGGGATCGTCCTCGTAGCCGGGCTGGACGCTGAGGAAGTAGTTCTCGAGCGACACCGGCAGCTTCTTCGCGTCGTCGGTCAGCAGCAGTGGGGCGAAGACGCCGCGCGTGGCGAGCGTCGCGGCGGCGGCCGCGTCGAGGGGGCGCGAGACGCCGGCGACGGTGAAGTTGTAGCCCGGGACGGTCGCTCCCCAACCGAAGTCGCCCTCCTCGTAGCGGGCGAACTCGATCGCGTTGTCGACCGGCTGCGGGGCTCCGATCCGCGTCGTGCGGCCGAGCTTGCGCAGCTGTGCGAGCGCCTTGTTCGAAACGACCGACGGCGGTCCGAGCACGAAGACGTTCGGGTCGTCGTGCGCGGCGAGCGCCTTGCGCGTGGCCGCGGGGACGCTGTCGCGTTTCGTCAGCAGGACGGTGTCGCCGGAGCGGGCGGCCCAGGCGGCCGCCGGCATCGCGAACTCGGCCTGCTCGCCGGAGACGATGACGACGTTCTTCGACGGCTCGCCGCGGGCGGCGGAGAAGAAGCGGTCGATCGCCGCGGCGCGCTCGTAGGCGTCGCCGCCCTCGATCCGCGCGGTCCGGTAGCCGTCGGGCTTGGCGGGCTCGTCGCCGATGCGGATCACCTGCGCGTCCTCGGAGAGGTCCGAGCCGCGCGGGTCGAGCCGCTCGAG
>JBIOUS010000054.1:0-67789 GCA_044867325.1 Thermoleophilaceae bacterium
GTCGTGCTGGCTGAGCACGACGACGCCGACGCCGGGATGGTGCTCGCGCAGCTCGGCGGCCGCTCGAATGCCCTCGTCGGTCGACGTCGGCGGCATCCTGATGTCGGTGATGAGCACGTCGGGCCGCTCGGACTCGACCGCGGCGAGCAGGCCGTCGAGGTCCTCGCAGGTCGCGACCACCTCGATCCGCTCATGCGCGGCGAGGATCTCGCGCAGTCCCTCGCGCACGATGTAGTTGTCCTCGGCCAGGACGACGCGTGTCACCCGACAAGCATATGGCCGCGCGAATCGCGCACAGGTGACGGCGACGTTCACGACCAGCGCGCCCCGAAGGGCTAGATTCACTCTGTGACACGGCGTATCGAGCGGGGGGACGCGTGGACGACCGCGGCGTTCGGCGGCTTGGCGGCCGCAGCGGCCGCGCTGATCTCACTCACCGGCGGGATGCCCGAAGCGACCGACCTGGCCGTGCGCTACGTGCTGATCGTCGCGGTCCCGATCGCGGTCGGCCTCTACGCCTGGCGCGAGGGCCACCACGCGCGCTTCGGCCGGCTGCTGGTGCTGATCGGCTTCGCATGGTCGCTGCCGGCGCTGTCGGCGTCGAGCAACGAGTGGCTCTACGCGCTCGGTCGCGTCGCCGGCTGGTGGGTCGAGATCGGGGTCGTCTACCTCGTGCTCGCCTTCCCGCGTGGGAAGCTCTCCAACGACGTCGACCGCCGGATAGTCACTGCCGGTGTCGCGCTCGTCGCGCTGCTCTACCTGCCGACGCTGCTGGTCGACCAGGCGTTTCCACAGCCGTCGCCGTGGACCACCTGCATGGGCCCGGAGTGTCCCGGCAACCCGTTCATGATCGCTGGCAGCGAGCCGGCGTGGCTCAACGACGCGGTCGTGCCGCTGCGCGAGCTGCTGACGGTCCTGCTGATGGTGACGGTCGTCGGCCGTCTCGCCCACCGCGTGACGACGGCGACGCCGTTGATGCGCCGCACGCTGACGCCGGTGCTGACGATCGCGATCGTGCGCGTGGCGTCGTTCGCGGCTGCGGTCGCGGTGCGGCGTGCCGACCCCGACGGAGTGGCCGTCGACGTGCTCGTCTGGGTGATCGCGCTGGGCCTGCCTGCGATGGCGCTCGCGTTCCTGGTCGGCCTCGTGCGCTGGCGGCTGTTCACCGCCGACGCGTTGCTGCGCCTGGCCGTCGGCATCCGCCACGACCCCCATCCCGACGAGCTGCGCGGCCTGATCGCGACGGCGCTCAGCGACCCGTCGGTCAAGCTGGCCTACCGCGATCCGGGCGCCGCGACCGGCTGGGTCGACGGCGACGGCGAGCCGATCCCGCCGCCGCACGACGGGCCGGGCCGCTGTTGCACGACGATCGTCTCCGACGGGCGCGCCGTCGCGGCGATCGCCCACGACGACGCGCTCGACGACCAGCGCGCGTTCGTGCAGACGGTCGGCGCCTATGCGCTGACCTGGGAGGACAACCATCGGCTCGCCGCGCGCGTCGAGGAGTCGCTGCGCGAGCTGCGCGAGTCGCGCGCGCGGATCCTCGCCGCCGCCGACGACGAGCGGCGGCGGATCGAGCGCGATCTCCACGACGGTGGACAGCAGCGGCTGGTCGCGCTGCGCGTGCGGCTCGAGCTGGCCGACGAGACGATGCGCGACAGTCCGGCGCGTGCTCGCCGGATGTTGCAGCAGCTCGGCGCCGAGGTCGATGCGGCGCTCGACGAGTTGCGCTCGCTGGCCGCCGGCGTCTACCCGTCGGTGCTCGCCGACCGTGGATTGACGGATGCGCTGCGCAGCGCGGCGCTGCGCTCGCCGGTGCCGGTGTCGGTCGCGGTCAGCGGCGAGGACCGCTACGGCCAGGACGTCGAGGCTGCGGTCTACTTCTGCTGCCTCGAGGCGCTCCAGAACGTCGCCAAGCATGCGCCCGACGCACACGCCGTCGCAATCTCGCTCGAGCGCAACGGCGACCTCCACTTCTCGGTCAGCGACGACGGGCCGGGCTTCGACGCCACTGTCGCCGGCACCGGCCTGGTCAACATGCGCGACCGCGTCTCGGCCGTCGGCGGGACGCTGGAGATCGTCTCGGCGCCGGGCTCCGGCACCGAGATCGTCGGCCGCGTTCCAGTGCCTGAAGCGGCTGAGTAGCTAAGCAGCAGCGCCGTGGCGCCGCCATAGGTCGCGCAGCATCGTCGGGCCGAAGCGCTGCTTGCCGATCAGCTCGGCCGCGCCGGAGGTCTCAGCGGCCGCGCCGATGCTCTCGCGGTCGTCGACGGAGATCAGCACGACGACCACCTCGGGGTGCTCGCCGGCGATGCGACGGGCAGCCTCGATCCCGCCGATTCCCGGCATCCGCACGTCGAGCAGGACGAGGTCCGGGTGGACGCGATCGACGGCTTCGATCGCCTCCTCGCCCGACTGCGCCTCCCCGGCCCAGCGAAAGCCCGGCGTCGCCCGCACAACGTCACGGGCGACGCCGAGGAAGAACGGCTGGTCGTCGACTGCGATGACGGCGACCGGGCTCACCTCATGCCGTCTTGGAGCGCTGCCCCCCGTATGCGGCGAGGCCGTAGATGATCAGGATGTCCATCGCGAAGATCGCCAGCGACCAGAACGGGTAGCCGGGGATCGACAACAGCGCGGCGATCGCGCTGACGCTCGCGGTGATCAGGCCGATCCAGCGGCCGTACTCGCCGCCGGCCCAGATCGAGAACCCGGCGAACAGCTGCAGCACGCCGATGATCAGGATGATCCAGCCCCAGGTGTTGAGGTCGCTGAGGATGTACTTCGTGTCCTCGACGAAGAACTTCGAATTGTCGATCGCGGCGAAGCCGTAGATGATGTTCAGCACCGCGACGATCAAGATCATGATCCCCGCGAACATCACCCAACCGGCGCCCTGAATGTCCTCGTCCATCGCGTTAGCTCCTCTCGTGGTGAAGTCGGAGGTCAAGCTAGACCCGGCGCCAGGGCGCGACGATGGTGCCTGCACTAGTCCTCAGGGGGCGGTTGCACACCACCACGACGCGGGCATGCGCGATTGAAGCCGTCCCCACCGGACTGTTGAATGGCCGGCGTGGAGTCCTCCTCGCCGCAACCGTCCGCTGACAAGCCCACGTCGAGCGGAAGCGGAAGGGGTCACCGCGGCATCGCGATCGCGCTGATCTTCGTCGCGTCGCTGCTCTCCTTCCTCGCGCTGCCGGCGATCTGGCTCGACCGCCAGGCGCTGAACACCGACAACTGGACCGAGACGAGCAGCGAGCTGCTCGAGAACGAGGCCGTCCGCACCCAGATCGCCAACTACCTCGTCGACCAGATCTACGCGAACGTCGACGTCCAGGCCGAGCTGGCGAAGGTGCTGCCGCCGCGCGCCGAGCCGCTCGCGGGGTTCGCCGCCGGCGGCCTCCAGCAGGTCGCCGACGACGGCGTGCGCAATCTGCTCGGCAGGCCGGTCGCCCAACAGGCGTGGGAGAACGCCAACCGCCGCGCGCACGAGCTGCTGATGCGGGTCATCGACGGCGGCGGCGACGTCGTCTCGACCACCGGCGGCGTCGTGACGCTCGACCTGAAGTCGCTGCTGACCCAGACCGCCAACCGCTTCGGCGTCGGCGGGCGGGTCGCGGACAAGCTGCCGGCGTCCGCGGGGGAGATCGTGATCCTGAAGTCCGATCAGCTCGCGACGGCGCAGGACGTCGCCAACGTGCTCGACGCCGCGGGCGCGGTGCTGGTCGTGCTGGCGCTGTTGCTGTTCGCACTGGCGATCTTCCTCGCCCGGGGCTGGCGTCGCGAGGCGCTGCGCGCCTGCGGCTTCGGGCTGATTGCGGCCGGCGTCGCCGGGCTGGTGGCGCGCTCGGTCGCGGGGGGCTACGTCGTCGACTCGCTCGCGACGACCGAGGCCGTCCGGCCAGCTGTCGAGGCGACCTGGACGATCGGGACGTCGCTGCTGGTCGAGGTCGCGTCGGCGACCGTCTTCTACGGCGTCGCGATCGTGCTCGTCGCCTGGCTCGCCGGCCCGACCCGGCTGGCGACCGGCGTCCGGCGGCTGAAGGCTCCCTTCCTGCGCGAGCCGCGCTACGCCTGGGGCGGCCTCGCGGTGATCGTCCTCCTGCTGATCGCCTGGGGCCCGACGCCCGCGACCCGCAGTCCGCTGCCGATGCTCTTCCTGACCGCCCTGCTCGCCTTCGGCGTCGAGGCGCTCCGCCGCCAGACCGCCCGCGAGTTCCCCGGCGTGACGATCGACGACTCGGTCAACACCATGCGCGGCTGGTGGGGCAAGGCCCGCGGCCAGGTCAGCCGCGACTCGTCGTAGCTGGCAAGCTGCGCCGATGCGCGATGTGGAGATCCGGGGCGAGATGATCCGGTTGGGGCAGTTCCTGAAGTTCTCGGGGATCGCCGACTCGGGCGCGGAGGCGCGGGCGCTGCTCGACGAGCAGACCGTGACGGTCAACGGCGAGCCGGAGGCCCGCCGTGGCCGCCAGCTTCACCGTGGCGACGTCGTAGAGGTCGCGGGCGGCGAGCACGCGGCGCGCGTCGCCTGAGCGACCGCCGCCGCTACGAAGCCTCGACGGCGGCCTTGATCCGGTTGACGAAGGCGTCGGCGTCCTTGCGCGCGGCGCGCAGAGCCAGCGGCGCGATCAGCTTGCCGAAGCCATGGCCCTCGAGCTCGTTGTAGATCGTCAGCTTGGTCGCGTTCTCCCCGGCCGGCGCCAGGTCGTAGCCGCCCTCGCGCGCCGTCACGGTGTTCTTCGAGCGCTCCGCCCAGCGAATCTTCGACGGCGGCGCGAACTCGGTCAGCTCGAACTCGCGCTTGGTCGTCATGCCGGCGTCCTTGACGGTGCTCTTGTAGACGGTGCCAAGGCCGGGAGGGCCATCGGTCGCCTGCTCGATCTCCTGCACGCGCGGACTGAACTTCGGGTCGTTCTTGCCGTCGGCCACGAATGCGAACACCGTCTCGATCGGCTTGTCGATCACGACAGTCGCCTCGAATCGTCCAGCCATGCTTCCTCCTCGTCTGGTGCGTCAGACGATCATGGCACGGCGGCATCGGCCGCGGCTGGCGTCGCCAGCTCCGCCGCCCGGGCACGCGCGATGTCGGAGCTGATCCGCACGATCGCCGACGTCATCGGCGCGGCGAGGATCAGCCCGACGGCACCGAACAGCGCCCCGCCCGCGATCGTCACGACGAGCACCGCCAGCGGGTGGATGCCGAGCGCGGCGCCGTATGCGAACGGCTGGACGAGCTGCTGCAGGATGCCGTTGGCGAGCAGCTGGACGACGGCCATCCCGGCCGCCTCCTCGGGGCCACCGCCGCCGAGCGCGATCAGCACGGCGAAGATCCCGGCGCTCCAAGCCCCGATGTACGGGATGAAGCCGCCGATGAACGTCACGGCGACGATCGTCCCGATCAGCGGAACACCGATGATCAGCGCGCCGATTCCGACGACCACAGAGCTGTAGGCCGCGACGACCGTGACGCCGACGAAGTAGCCGCGCAGCGACTGGACGATCCGCCGGGTCGCGGTCTCGGCGACGGGCAACGGGAGCGGTAGATGGTGCTCGACCCAGCCGCGAATCTTCGGGCCGTCCATCAGCAGGAAGAACAGGCTGAGCGTCGTGAGCGCGAGGAAGAAGACCAGCGACGTCAGGCCCTCGATCCCCTTCGCCACGCCACTCAACAGCTCCTTGAAGACGTCGCTGCCGCCCGCGCCGGCGTCATGGGCGCTCTTCGTCGCCTGGCTCGTGTCGATGCCCAGGTCCTGGAGCCAGCCGGCGATCGTGCTCTCGGCGCCCTTCAGGTGACTGCTGACTGAGCTCGCCTCGCCAGCGATGCCGCCGATGATCAGCACGGTCATGAAGACCCCGATCAGGACGATCAGGAGGAGCAGCAGCACGGCGCCGACGGCGCGCGGTACGCCGTGGCCGTTCAGCCAGCGCACGATCGGCGAGCCGACCGCCGCGACGATCCCCGCCGTGATCAGCGGCATCACGATCGTGCTCGCCAGCGACAGCAGCCAGACGAGCCCGAGCAACAGCACGATCACCCCGGTGACCAGCCACGACATCATCCCGATGCTGCGCAGCCAGTCCGGCAGCGCGAAGACGCCCGACAGCTGGGCGGCGTCGAACTCGACGACCTGCTCGTCGGGCTGGCCCGCCTCGCCCTCCCTGCGGTGCAGCCGGCCGCGGATCACCGCGCCACCGCCGCGTCGAGCGCCGTCGGCTCATTGAGCTCGCGCCGCCAGCGCTTCAGCACGTGGTGGACCGCGGTCGCGCCGATCAGCGGCTCCTCGGGCACGCGCAGCCGCTCGGGGTGGAGGATGAACGGCTGCGTCTGCGGCCCGCCGAGCCCACCGTGGAAGGAGATCAGCTCCTCGAACGCGCAGCCCTCCTGGAGGTCGGGGTCGTAGAAGCTGCCGACTGCGATGTCCGGAACGTGGGCGAAGCCGTCGGTCCGCTTCAGGTGCTCGGCGGCGTGGGGCGAGAAGTGCATCAGCGGATCATCGCCTTCGACCCGGTCGCCATCGAGATAGCGCTTGCCGCGCCCGCCGAGAACCAGCGCGCCCTCGTGCTCGGAGCGCACCAGCAGCCAGCCGACGTGCGGGTGCTCGCGCAGCGCGGGGATCAGCTTCGGGTGGCGTGCTTCGATCTCCTCGAGCGTCATCCGCCGCTGCTCCTCCATCAGGTAGATCAGGCCGAGGTTGCCGGAGCCGAGGACGACCGCCTGACGACCGGAGACGTCATGGCGATCGGGCTTGCGCTTGCGGCGTCCGGTCGCCTCGTCGACGGCGAGGCCGACCACATTGGCCTGCTCGTCACCATCGGCGACGGCGGTCACGCCGGCACCCGAGGACAACGACCGCTCGACGAGATCCTCGAGCCCGTAGCCGTTGCGCTGGAGGAAGGTCGCGCCCTGGGTCTGGCCGTGGTCGGAGAGCACGACGATCTCGTAGGGACGTGGGGCGTGCTTGCGCGCCCGGTCGATCCGCCCGAACTGCTGGTCGAGCTTGCGCAGCGCCTCGAGCGTGTCGGCGCGCTCGAGCCCGGAGTGGTGGGCGACCTCGTCGTAGCTGGCGAACGTTGCGTAGACCGCGGGGCGGCCGCGCATCATGTCGGTCAGCACGCCGAAGACGACCAGGTCGCGCACCATCACGCACATCGCCGCGCGCATCAACGGGTAGATCCCGCCGCGGTGACCGCGCGGGCGGACGTCGCGGCGCCGCGCGCGGTCGGCGGCGCTCAGCTCGAGCACGATCTCCCACACGAACAGGACGAGCGCGCGCGTGACGTTGAACCCGTTGGCGAGGAAGGCGCGGTAGCCGGGATTGGCGCTCTTCTCGGCGTCCGTTCTGCTGACCGTGAGGATCGTCTCCTCGGCGTCGCCGGAGAGCAGGTTGCCGCGACTCGCGCCGCCGTCGGCGAGCAGGCCCGCGCCGGTCGAGTGGCGCGCCTCGATCTCCGCGCAGTCCGACGGCGACGAGCACTCGATCAGCCGGCCGTTCTCCTTCTCGACCCAGCGGAAGGCGGGGATGTCCTCGTTCGAGCCGAGCAGCAACGCCGCCTGACTGGCGCCGGTCTGCGACGAGAGGTCGGTCTCCCACTCCGACAACCGGTAGCCGTGATCGGCGATCCAGCGGGCCATCGTCGGGGCGCTGCCGTCGCTGAGCGCACGGCGCAGGATCGGCAGCGCGAGCCCGTCGATCTCGAGGAAGACGATCCCGGCGGCGTCGGTCGCCTCGACCGGACCGAGCCGGCGGGCGATCCGCTGGGTGACGCGCAGCGAGTACTCGTCGTCGTCGTTGGTGCCGAGCACGACCTGCAGGACGATGCTCGCGATCGCCATCACCAGCGCGGCCAGCAGCGCGTCGCCGAACGAGTCGACGCGGATGTCGTCGAACAGCAGATCGCCGGCGAGCAACAGCGCGAAGGCGTCGGCGAACAGCACCAGCAGAAAGCCGAGCACGAGCGTGAACGGCAGCCGCAGCGCCGCCAGCAGCGGCGGCAGGACCGCGTTGACGATGCCGATCACGAGCACGACGAGCAACGCCGCGAGCGCGCCCTTCAGCTCGACGCCAGGGACCACCCAGGCGGCGAACGTGAGCGCGACCGCTCCGACGATCCAGGCAAGCAGCAGCCGGCCCAGCCGCAGCTTCGGCGCAACGGGCTCCCAGCGCAGCTCCTGCCCGTAGGTCACCGAGCGCATCGCTCAGACCCCCTGCTCCGCGACGACGGCTCCCTCCGCGACCGCGTCGGCGAGCGCCTGGTGGTCGCGTTCGTTCTGATCCGCGTAGGCGCTGGCGAACCGAACGAGCGCCTTGTCGAAGGAACGACCGGAGCCGAGGTAGGCGGCGATCGCGAGCCGGTCGCCGCTGCGCGCGTGGGCGCGCGCGAGCGACCAGCCGCAACTGCGCCCGTAGGCGGCGAAGCCGCTGTCGGTCATGCCCATCAGGTCGCCGGACAGCTTGCCGTCCCAGAGCTGACGGATGTAGTAGTCGTGCGGCTCGCCGTCGAGGCCCGTGACGGTGTCCCAGCCGAGGAAGATGTCGCTCGCGGCCTGCATCAGCCGCTGGCCCTCGACGACGCGCTGGCCGTGGCGCGAGTAGGCGCTCGTGCCGACGAACGGCTCCAGCACCGACGCGACCGCCTCCTTCGCCTGCAGCACGAGCGGGTCGTTGCCGTCGCGGCCCTCGAGCAGGATCACCCAAGCGCGCGTGCCGACGCTGCCGACCCCGACGACCTTGCGCGCGAGGTGGACGTAGCGGTAGCTCTCGAGCAGGTGGCGGCGGTCGTCGGCGAGACTGTCGGCGTAGCTGGCGACCAGCGCGCCGACGCGCTCGACCTCGTCGTGGGCCTCCTCGGGCGGCACCAGCTCCTCGATCGGCACGAGCAGCGGCGGCTGGCTGACGAAGCGCAACCGGCCATCGACGCGGCGGGTCAGCTTGGTCGACGCGCGCAGGCTGTTCTTGCGCTCGGCCTTGGCGACCCTGCGCTCGACCCGCGCCGCATCGGCCTGCTCGACGTCGGCGCCGAAGCGGTCCTGGATTCCTTGCAGGTCCATCCGCGCGTACCAGACCTCGAGGTTGCCCTCCTCGGCGAACATCCGCATCGCAGTGCGGTACTCCTGGACCGTGCTCTGGACGGCCGCCGCGCGTCGCTCCGGCGACTGGCCGCGGTCGCGGCCGGCGATCTCGACGCTCGCCGCCATCCGCTTGACGTCCCACTCCCACGGCCCAGGCAGCGTCTCGTCGAAGTCGTTGAGGTCGAAGACCATCCGCCGGTCGGGCGCGGCGAAGCCGCCGAAGTTGGCGATGTGGGCGTCGCCGCAGAGCTGGACCGTCAGGCCGGTGGTCGGCGTCGTGGCAAGGTCGGCCGCCATCACGGCGGCCGCACCGCGGAAGAAGGCGAACGGCGAGGCCAGCATCCGGCCGTAGCGGATCGGCACCAGCTCTGGCACACGCGTGACCGCCTGCTCGACGAGCACCTCGACCGCGTTCGGACGGTCGGTCGCCGGCTGCCAGTCGCCGTGCGCGGAGCGCGGGGTCTCCGAGCGCGCGGTCCGGCCGCGGTCGGCGGGTGTAACGGTGTCGCCTGCAGCCATGTGCGTACTCAAGCGCATCGGCGCGTCGCGGAACGCATCGGCCAACCCTCGACCAACCCGATCGCCGCGGCTCGCTCGACCGCGCCGGAGCGCGACGACACACCGAGCTTGCGGTAGACGGCGTGCGCCTGCGTCTTGACCGTGTTGGTCGAGACCTGCAGCCGCGCGGCGATCTGCCCGAGCGTGAGATAGCTCGGCAGGAAGCGCAACACGCGCAGCTCGGCGAGCGTCAGGGCATCGCCGTCGTCGAGCGCGCGGGCGGCGGCGACGTCGGCCTTGCCCCAGGCGTCGTCGATCGCGGCGCGCAGCGCTGGCGCGCCGGGCAGCGCATTCGCCGCCTGGCCCGCTCCGTCGAGCAGGTCACGCGCCGCCGCCGCCTCGCCACAGCGCAGCAGTGCCCTTGCCAACTCGACCGCCGCCTCGGCGGCCCGCTGCAACAGCACGTCGTCGTCCGGCACCAAGCGCAAGCTGCGCGAACCACCGGGCGCGGCTGACGGCACTGCAGCTGAGATGGAGAGCGAGTCGGGCATTGGGGGCGGCCCGACCGCTAGCCGGGCAGCCAACAGACTTCCGGCGTAGCGCCGCCGCTTCAAGGAGGCGAGCCTGTGTAAACGGTGGTGTGCGCACCACCACACGCCGCCGGTTGCGGGCCACACGCGATCTCACAGACCAGCGTCGCCGTCCGTTGAGTTGGAATGGACCGTCAAGAGCTTGTCTTTCCCTCAGGCGCCGATTCCTGCGCCGCGTGGCTGTACCCGGCCGCGAGCGACGCGCCCGCCACCCCCATCGTCGTCATGGCCCACGGCCTGTCCGGAACGCGCCGCGACCGGCTCGGCCCGTTCGCCGAGCGCTTCGCCGCCGCCGGCTTCGGCGCGCTCGTCTTCGACCACCGCGGCTTCGGCGACAGCGGCGGCGAGCCGGACCTCTTCGACCCGCGCCTTCAGCTGGACGACTGGCGCGCCGCGATCGCCTTCGCCCGCTCGCTGTCCGACGTCGACCCGGCCCGGGTCGTCACGTTCGGCTCCTCGATGGGCGGCGGCAACGCGCTCGCCGCCGCGGCGGACGATCCACGCGTCGCGGCCGCGATCAGCCAGGTCCCCTTCCTCGACCTCCTGCGCCAGTCGCACCGCTCCGCGCCGCGAGTCCGAGCCCAGATGCTGCACGCCGCCCTGCTCGGCAAGCACCTGCCCGCCGTCGGCCAACCCGACGAGGCCGCCTTCATCAACGCCCCCGACAGCGAGACCGGCTGGCGTCGCGTCGTCGCAGCCGGCGAGGACTCCCGCTGGCGCAACCGCGTCTCCGCCCGCTGGCTACTCGGCCGCCCTTACCGCCCAGCCCGCCACGCCCCAACGCTCCACTGCCCCTGGCTCGTCTGCGTCGGCGAGGCCGACCAGGTCGCCGCCCCCGGCCCCGCGATCGAGGCAGCCCGCGCCGCCCCGTTCGGCGAGCTCCACACCTACCCCGGCGTCGACCACTTCGACATCTACGACGGCCCGCAGCACGAGGCCATCGTCGCCGACGAGATCGCCTTCCTCCGCCGCCACCTCGGCGACGGTTAGCTCGCCTCCGCCCGGTCCCGCGCACGCTCACGCGCGTGCGCCTTCTCGTCGAGCGTCATCGCCCCCGGATGCCCATCGCCCGGCCACGGCGCGAGCACCAGCAACAGCCGCGCGTCGGCGGTCGCCCGCACCTCATGCCGCTCCTGCGGCCCGAACTCGGCGACCAGCCCGCGCCCACCCGCGACCGACTCCCCATCCGCCTCGATCTCGATCTCCCCGTCGAGCACCACCAGCCAAGCCCGCTCATGCACCTCGTGCTCCCGCAACCGCTCCCCAGCCGGCACCACCAGAGCGATCACCCTCGCCGCATCCCCAGAAGACAGGATCTCCGGCCGATGCGGCTCCACTCCAAGGTCCTCCACATCCCAGGTCCGCATGGATCCAGGCTACGCCAAGCCGAATCGCGCGTCTACAAGCGGGCCTGACGGGTCGAGGATCGAAATCGACCCCTGTTCTTAGGCGGATTCGTCGGCTGCATCGAGAGCGCTTTGGCTAAAGACCTAAGAACACCGCCCTATCGCAGCGAGGGCTATGCATATATAATTGCTCTACATGAGATTTGCATCTAACGGGCCGACAGAGGCGGAGCGATGAATGGCTAGGACGGTGGCGAGCGCCTTCGCCGGCCTCAAGTCGAACGTTGAGATCACGCAGCTTCAACACAGCACGGTGGCTAGCCGTCAACAGAACGTGCGAGATGCAGTTGCTCGTCGCTTGGTCGTCAAGGATTCATTTCTGACGGGGTCATATCGACGGCGGACGATGATTTCGCCGCTCGCAAGCGCGGACGTAGATGTATTCGTCGTCTTGGACCCAAGCTACTACTCGTCAAACGGCCAAGCCTCACTGCTCGATCGCGTACGCAGCGCCCTGCTGGAGACCTACACGACAACGCCCCGCGTTAGCCGTAACGGTCAAGCGGTGACGATCACCTTTACGGACTTCATAGTCGACGTAGTGCCAGCTTTCTATCGTCAAGGTGGAGGCTACCTAATCCCCAGTTCCGCATCCGGAGGATGGATCTCGACTGACCCCAAGACGCACGAGACTTTTCTCACCACAGCAAACGTCACTCACAGCAGCAACTTGGTTCCCTTGATCAAGATGATCAAGGCGTGGAATCGCGGCGTGGGCAGCCCCATCAAATCGTTTTACCTTGAGCTATTGGTAGAGCAGGTGTTGAGAGGCGTGACAATCTCGGACTTTTCTTCTGGGTGCCGTTACGTGTTTGACAAAGGACGCGATGCTGTTCGATACACCATCCCCGATCCAGCCGGCATCGCTTCCCACCACGTTGCCGGACTGGCCTTAGGCACGGTGAACCACGCGGTGGCTCGCTTCGAGACCTCGTACTCCAGGGCACTGAGAGCCGAGGATTTCGCGCGCCGTGGCTTGATCAACGACGCCATCGGTGAGTGGAGAAAGGTGTGGGGCGACTACTTCCCCGCGTACGGCTAGGCAATGGCGACCGCACGACAACCGCATCCCGATATGGCCCAGATTGGGCGGGCTCAGAACGAGACCCCAAATCTACGCCGATATTTGGCAGCAGGCAAGTTCTATCGGCACGCGAAGTGGTTCCACATTGGTGGCGTGGTAGTCACGGTCCTGCTAGCAGCAGCGTCCCCGCTCGTACTGGTCCTATGGCCTGATGCCGGTCCAGCGCTTGGCGCTATCGCCGGCGCGTGGCTGTTCGTCTCCCGGATCGCACTCGAGCCAGCCAAGGCTAGGTGTCAGCACAAAGGAGCCACGGCACAGGAGATGTTCGACTGCGCTCTCTTGGAGATTGATTGGAACGACGCACTCGCCACACGACTGTCCGAGGAGGAGATCCGTTCCGCCAGCGGATCGATGAAGGGCGTCGAAGACGTCCGGGACTGGTACCCGACCGATCAGAATATGAGCTGGCCGCTCAGCGTTCTGTCATGCCAGCGCGCAAACGCCGTCTGGGCACGCCGACAGCACTCGTACTACGGACGGACGCTGTACGGGATGGCGATTGCCTGGGGCTTGATCGGCATGGTCGTAGCAGTGATTGATGGAGCGAGCTTGGCGTCGTACCTCGTGACGGTCGGACTGCCGTCACTGCCCGCCCTACTAGACGCGGTTGAGTTCGCTCGGGGGCACTTCTCTGATGCCGAGCGACGACAAGTAATCGAGACCAGGCTGAATAGCTTGGTTCAAGCGCCCTCCGCTGCTACCGAGCAAGACATTCGAGAGGTTCAAGACCAGCTTTTCCAGATGCGACGGGACGCCCAGCTAGTCCCGAAGTGGTTCTACAAGCTTCTGCGTCCGAGATTTGAGCAGGACATGCGATACGCCGCAGGACGCCTGCGAGAGGGGGCCTAAATGGCACGGACGGTTAACGAGGGGTTCTTAGAGTTTCTGAAGCGGTTAGCCCCCACTCAGGCCCAGCGGGATGCTGGCGCCAAGCATCGAACGAGTGTGCGATCGGCCCTTGAGTCGAAGCTTGACGTCATCAACTTTTTCGAGACGGGCTCGTTCTCGCACGGCACTGGGGTGCGTGGCCATAGCGATACCGATGTGTTAGTCAGTATCCGCAATGACCGACCCGGGTCCTCGTACACGGCGCTGAATTGGGTTAAGGACGCATTGAAGCAACGCTTCCCCCTAACGCTGGTCATGATCCGTCGTCCTGCCGTAGTCGTCCAGTTTGGCTCGGGTTACGAGGCGTGGGAGGTGATTCCGGGCTTTATCACCGGACGCGGCGGGGCTAGTCAGATTGTTTATGACATTCCCGGCCCGAGCGCCGGAGCCGCGTGGATTGACTCGTCTCCGAAGTCCCACCTCAGCTATGTCAATGACTGCAACAAGAAACCGAGCAAGGGGAACGCAAAGTCCTTAGCGAGGCTCGTGAAGGCATGGAAGTACTACCGCGATGTACCGATTTCATCGTTCTATCTTGAGATGCGCTGCGCCCAGCATGTTGCCTCTGTAGATCCGTATATCCACGTCTGGGACCTTTGCCTATTGCTTGAGAAACTGAAGTCGCATCAGCTCGCAGCAATGAATGATCCCCGCGGGGCAAGCGGTCGAATTCATGCTTGTTCTAGCGATAGCAAGCGAGAGGACGCGTTGTCGAAGCTAAGTACTGCGGCTAGTCGCGCGCGGAGTGCCCTAGATGCCTACAAGGCAGACGACCCAAGCACCGCGTTCTACTATCTAGACCTCCTGTTTGGAGGCAAGTTTCCCTCGCGCTAAGGACCTTGGCGGCTGTCCCTAGGCGTGCGCCGCCAGCAACTCTCTCGCCGCCCTACCCAGCCAGCCGTTTCCGTCTTAGCCCTCTGAGTCCACGGCTGCACCTAACGCCTCCATGCTGATCTCGAGACCCGTGGCTATGGCTCTCACGGTTGTCCAGGCCGGCGCGACCTCGCTGCGCTCGATCCGTCCGTAAGCCCCGAGCGTTAGGTCGGCCGCGTGGCTGATCTGCTCCTGGGTCAGCTCGCGCTCTTGGCGTAGGCGCTTGAGCGCCTTGCCGAGCGCGGGGTCCGGTGGGACGGGGTAGGCCATGCGGCCCGAAAGACTGGTCGAAGCGTGCTCCATAGTCTAGATGCTATAGAGCACGTTCTGTAGAACATGTAGTCTGAGTTACTACGGACAGCGTTCTCGGATCAGGAGGAACCAGAGATGCACGCGGCAGGCGATCCCAACCCACTGGCAGGCGATGACCTGACAGCGGGCCCGCTCCTGACCATCCTGCTCGACCACTACCCGGTGCTCCTCAGTCTCGAGGAGTTGGTCAGTGAGTACGCCGGTCTGGCCCGCGATCGGCAGACAGCCGAGCTGATGGTCGCCGATGGGTTGGCCGCGCTGATGGGCAGCGGCCTGGCGCACAAGCTGAACGGCTTTGTCTTCGCTTCTCGCGCGGCGATCCGCGCCGGCCAACTTCAGGCATGACGACCCACGGCAAGCCCAAGAGCCGCACCTTCAAGGAGATGCGCGAGGCCCGCGCTAAGCAGGCCCGCGACATGTACCAGGCGTACCTGCGGGGGCTGAACTTGACCGAGGTCGGGGCGCTCTACGGCCTAGGGCCGGAGCGGGTTCGTCAGGTCTTCTTTCAAGAACGCCTGCCGACGCGGCAGCGAGGCTGGCGGCCACCTAGCCACCCCGAGCGCGAGACCCACGCAGCCGGGCAGTCGTAGTGGGGGTCAGTCGTCGGATGGACGCAGCAGCCAAAGCGGATCTACCTCGATCTTCGCGGCGATCCTCTCCACCGACTTCAAGGTCAGGTTGCGCTCGCCGCGCTCCAGTCCGCCCATATACGTGCGGTGGACGCCGACAACTTCAGCAAACGCCTCTTGGCTCAGCCCCCTGGTCTCGCGATAAGCGCGCAGATTTTGGCCCACGCGCTGCTGAAGTTCGCCTTCCACAACCCAGCACGCTGCCGGGTTGCTACTTGACGGTCTACAGACTTATGAGTAGCATTTTGTTCTTATCTTGCCGGGCGGGCACGCCGCCGGCCTGCGATCACGGGGCGCTTCTCCCGCCATTCCCTCCTAGGAATGGGAGAAGCGCCCCGATGGCCTACGACCAAGCGGGGGTTTGAAGACGATGGGATTGACGCTGCTCAAAGGCCGTTCGCGACGCCGCGGCTCGGCATGGCTAGGGACGGCGTGCCTCCTTCTGGCCCTGACCTTCGCGCCGGCGAGCTCGGCGGCTCCTGGGGATCTTGATCCGACGTTCGGATCGGGCGGCCTGATGACTCAAAGCCTCGGACCCGACCTAAGCGCGTACGCCAGCGACGTGCTGGTTCAGCCTGACGGTCGCATCCTGACGGTCGGCGTTGTCGGACCCGAGGACGGGTACGGCTCAATGCTCATCACGCGGCATCAATCCAATGGGGCGCTTGATGCCTCCTTCGCTGGCGATGGAACGCAGATCCTGTTGTCTGACATCGGTAACTCCGGACGAGCTGGCGCATTGCAACCCGATGGAAAACTTGTCGCCGTAGGTGGCGGCAGCTTCAGCGCGGAGAACTACCAAGACCAATGGGTCGTCGCCCGGTTCAACACCAACGGAACCTTGGATTCAACCTTCTCGGGCGACGGCAAGCACAGCTTTCGGTTCCCGGATGCCCGCGGGTTTCCTGCGGCCTCCGATGTCGCAATCCAGCCTGACGGGAAAATCCTGATCGTCGGCTTAGGCGCTGACGGCGACTACCCCACTGGCCTCGGGGTTGCCCGCCTGAATCCAGACGGCTCATTCGATGCCAGCTTCTCGGGCGACGGCCAGACCACGCTCGCGCTGTACCCCTACAACGAGCCGCGTATCACGCTGCTGCCTGATGGGAAGTTCGCTATCGCCGCGATCGGCTTCGAGCCCAGCGGTCCGGTCGGCCACCTTCAGGTCTCGCGCCTGAATGCAGACGGCTCGCTCGATACCTCGTTCTCAGACGACGGCCAACACTTGGTCGTGGTGGGTGAGGAGTTCGAGCGAGTGATCGGCTTCCAAGCCCAGGCCGATGGCCGGCTGGTGGCCGCTGTCGCAACATTTACCTACGGTGCCCCTGGCAGCGGAACAACAACCGCCCTCGTCCGATTCAACACCGATGGAGCCCTCGACCCCTCCTTTGGCGAGAACGGCATCCAAGGTGTCCCCTTGGAGTACGGCTACAACTCAGGAGGCGATCTGGAGATTGACGCCAACGGCAAGATCATCTTGTCGGTTCAAGCCGGCGTAGCTCGCCTGACGCCCGACGGACAGCTTGACCCGACCTTCGGCGACAACGGCATCACCCACCGCCCTATTGATTGGTCGCTCGAGCTAGGGCGCGCAGCACTGGCACCCGACGGCGGGCTCCTCATCGTTGGTTCGCTGAACGACGACCTGACCCTGATGCGCTACCAGGGCGATGGCAGCCCAGTACCAACACCTCCTGGAGATTCGACGCCCAAGCAACAGCCGCCGACGAACCAACCCAAGGCCAGCCCGAAGCCTGCTTTGCGGATCACCGGGCTGAGGCTGGTAGACGCGAGGATCACAACCAAGCAACGGCCGGTGCTGAGCTTCCGGCTGTCGAAGGCTGCCCGGGTTAGCGTGAAGATCGTTAAGACAAAGGGCGGCGTTCGCAAGGGCACGCGCTGCGTGAAGCCGGGCAAGTCAAGCAGCGGCAAGCGCTGTGATCTTCAGTTTCGAACGGTGAAGCGCTCCCTCAAGGCGGGAACCCATCAACTGCTCCTGCCCCGGCTAGGCGCCGGGCGGTATCGCGTGGTCGTTTCGGGTGTTTCCCGATCGCTCTTCGTCGGCGCTCAGGAACTTCGACGCTAGGGGCCACCACTTCGTGCTTTGCCCCATAGTTCTCGACAGCGTTGCGAACGTCGCAGTACAGTGCATGTCGAAATCGACAGGAGGCGTTCATGAGGCTCGCAATTCGCGTAGGACCAGATCCACATAGCCCAGAGGCCGGCGGCCCCAAGACGCCCGCCGCCGAGGGCTGTCCTGATGTGTGGCAGCTTGATACAGGCGACTATGCCGTTATTGGCATAGAGATCGCATCTCGCGTCGATCGCCCACTCCCCGCGACCGCGTCTTGCGGGCCCGACGAGACCATCGTCATGGTGCCAAGGAGAATTCTTGAGGCAGCCGCGCGAAGCTTGACCAGCGGGGGGTCGAACTAGATAATAGGCATATATGCGCCTCGATAAACCTCGTCCTTCGACCCAGCTCAGCAGTACCGAGTTCAGTGACCGCTTCCTGAGCGAGTGGCACAGCACAAGTCAGCGGTTTTTCAAGGTTGAGCGACGCCAGGAATATGAGGAGCCAGACGACCCTAGCTACCAAGCGTTTGAGCGTGGTGATTTTGCAGAAGCCCACGCGCTTGTCGCTAAGCGGATTCGAGATCAGGACTCGTTCTATGCCCCAGCACGGGCCAAGGGGATCGAACTTGTCCGTATTCGGATAGTTGAATTTCCGCTATCAAGCTATCTCAAGGACTATGAGTTGCTCTCATATCCCGTGAGTGAAGAACTTGGCGAGCGGATATTCGTTACGGAAGCGGACTCGATCAGGGGCATACTTGATGATCTGGCCGTGCCCGACTTCCTTCTTTTCGACGAACGATGCGTACTGGTGAATACACACGACGCCAACGGTTCGCCAAACGGTGGCCTACTCGTGACCGACCCAGACGCCGTTGCGCAGTATGCGACGGTGGCGGTCGAGCTCCAGCGACCAGCCATAAGTCTTGCCACCTTCTTGGCCGACCAGGGCATCTCCCCTGAGTCCCCATAGCGCACTTTAGTGAGCACCTTCCGCGAAGTCGTCCCAGTTATCCAGAGTATTGGCATAGTCGGAAGCCTGCTGATAGCCGCTTTTGCCTTACGCCTCACAACTCGCACGACCCGCGCTCAATGCCTTCTGAGCATAACCAACAGCCACCGCGAGATCTGGCGAGCCGTTACGGCACAGCCGGCGCTCAGCAATGCACTCGACCCCGCCGCCGATCCCACGGCCATCACAAACGAGGAGCGCTATTTTCTGCGCGAGCTGATTCTTCACCTATCGGCATGCCACGAGGCAGAGCGCCTGGGCTCATTACCTACATTGGAGAATATCGATAGTGACGTGCGACAGCTACTATCTAGACCAATGCCAAGGAAGGTCTGGGCTGAGCTCAAGCCCTATCAGAACAAGCGCTTTGTAGAATTCGTGGAGAAGCAGCTCAACCTACAAGATGCGTCTGAAGCTCTTCAGCATGAGGCATCTTGAAGTAGGCGATTGACGAACGGGCGTCAGTCCGTCCGCCATTTTGACGCCTTGCCACCCTCCCTCCTGATGGCAACTTGTCTTCTGGAGGAGGGGCCTTGATCTGGGAACACAGCCACAATGAACAGGTAGTTGGAGCCGGACCCTGCTGGGCTGTCCTGATGATCTGGCCGACTCTCACAAGTCAGCGCATAGCCAGCAACAACTTCGCCAAGACGTCGGGCCACATCTTCATATGCGGCGGCGATACTTTCCGCTACTTCATGGGGCTCCTTCGCCCTGATGGGCAAGACTTCATACTGCATGCGCTAACTCCGCTTACGCTATATGCTCACCCATTATCTCACGGCGCATGGAGCCGGTAAAGCGCGCGACGTTGTGCACACCTGGATATCTGGGAGGGCTACGCTACGGCTCGATGATGTCTGGCAGCGTACGGAACCGCGCTGCTCGATCTGTTCGGTGGGGCTCTGATATCTCCTCATTCATGATCTCGTAGAACGTTTGCGCCTCAGCGATAAAACGATCTACGGAGCAGTGCTCCGGTTGTGGGTCGTCACGATCGCACGCACAAGACCGCAGCCATGTACTCCAGGTCTTCAGGATCTCCTGCCCCCGCTCCTGCCTCTCAAGTAGAGAGATGAACGGGTCAAGCTCCTCATGGAAAGCGGTAAGGAGTTCGACCCGTAGCCATGAGCGGTCCCGAGGCAATAGTGGAGGTACCGCCTGGGCGTCGTACTCAGATCGAACAGCCTCCTCAACAGGAGCACCTGAGACCGCCAGCGCCCAGTTGCCAAAGAACTCGTCGTCGTACCGGTGGGCGGATCGAAGGAACTTCGTCCAGCGCCACAGCGCCGAGTGGGCGTAGCCGTGGAACTCGGCTTCGGAACTGTCGAGATCAAGCGCCGCCTCAACGTCCAGTGCGGCGCCGTTCAGCCAGAACGCCATTGCCGTGTAGAAGTCGTACCGACGAAGCGTCTCATCATGGAGCGCCTCATCGAACGGCCGCTCTAGCCAGCTGTTGTAGCGCAACCGATGCTCCAGCCACAGGAGGCGATCAGCGAAGTCACTGGCCAATCGGTCGAGGTAGGTCTTGCGGAGGGCCTCACGTCCGAGCCCTATGTCCGCCTGCTGCGCAGCATGATCAAGCCGGACCTCAAGCGGATGGCTCTCCACACTGTAGGTACCGAAGGCATACGGCGCCAGTCGGCGTAGTCGCTCATCGCGTGTACCCCGTGTCAGCTCAGTGATCCGCTCGCGCAGGGCCGCGAGCCGCGCTGACGGCAGGTCAACCAACACAAGGGCGCGGACGGCGTGGAGCGAAAGCAGCGTCTCGACATCTTTCTCTTGAGCCGCCGGCAGGCCCTTGGTCATTAAGCGGCGGAGCTGGCGCGCAAGCTCCTGATGCTCGGGCGGCTCATCGTCGTTCTTGGGCTGATTGCTCACCGCTCTCAGCAGTATGCCCTGGGGCCTTAGCTGCTGAGCCTCGATACCAGAACTATCCCAGCGAAGTACCGGATCTCGGGCCCATCTTTGTTCGCATGGCACACCGAGATGCGCACAGCGAACAGGCATCCCGCGTAGTTGGCGCAGACTCGCCGGCACATTGCTGCTTGCGGGTTGCTCGGGATTCCGCGGCCGACCGCTACGCCGAATTGGTGCGAAGGGACGCCACGAGGGCGGAGCGTCGTAAGGCGATGTGGCTGTTCGCCGAACTGACAACCCAGCTTGATGAAGACCTGAAAGGAGCACGCTCATGAGCGATCTAGTCCCCTTGGGTGGCGGTCTGCTGTCCACCCGAATCGAGCGGGCCACCGGCCGCCAGCTCGACCGAATCCAGGCCGGCAAGATGGTCTCGGCGGCGCGGGAGAACGCGCGGGTCGAGGTCATGGCCGAGGTCACCGAGACGGCCTTGTTGGCGGCCTCGCATGTCGCGGCGGTTGAGGCGCTGCTGGTTGCTCGTACGCCTCACGCCGAGGCCCGCCTGCGTCACATCGCGGACGCCGGCACGATCGGCATGACCGATGTCGTCATCAAGGCCGGAAGGAGGCTCGGGTGATGTTCCTGGTCGGCTTCCTAACGGGGATCATCTTCGCGTCGGTGTTGATCTGGCTCTGGCTGCTGTACGACGCCAACGCCGGTTTGCACCGCGCCCGACTGTTCGACCCCAGAAGCGAGGTCTCCGGTCTCGAGCGGCTGACGATTCATCAGCTCCTGGCAGCTGAGATGGAGGCGCAGCGCCAGCGCGGGTCCGGCCCGGGCGACGTGATCGACGGCACAGCTAGCGAGATCACCCGCCGGCCGTGATGGGGATGAGCGGCTTCACAGGTCTGAGTGGCGTCCTGATCGCCTACATCTTCGCGGTCGTCCTGACCGTGAAGGCCGCTCCGATCCTGATCGCCGTTTCCAACTCGCTGTTGCCGCTCGTGGTGGCCGTGTTCGTGGGAATCGGCTTGCTGCGTTTGCTGTTCGTCCACACCCGGCGCTGGTAGTGGAATGAACATTTCATTAAACGGTAATGACCTCGAATTGACCGCTTTTGCCACCGCGTCAGACAATGGAAGTCGCGCCTCAACGCCGTGCCGTCCGGCCAGGTCGCGGACGAAAGCAACTAACGAAAGGAGGGATACACCCATGCCAAAACGCAACAACAAACCACGGAGACCACGTGTCAAAGACGTCTCAATCCGAGTCGAGCACCGTGACAAGATTGATTGGGACCGCTTCGCCTACGCCACGCTGCAACACGCCAAAAACGAGCTGGCCGCGAGGGCCGATCACAAGAAGCGCCAAGAGCGGGGTGAGACATGAGATCACCCGAGCTGACCTGGTTTCGGCTCGGCTTCCCGCGCGACGTGTCCGCCGACGCGGTACTCGCCGTCCTGACCTCGCTATCGGGAGCACCGCACAGCGCCCGCATCGTCTTCGACCTGGAGGCCGACTCCAGCGGGATCACGCACCGCCTGGCGATCAGCTCGCCCCATGAGGACATCTTGCTGGCCGCTTTGCGGGCCGCTATCCCGAGCTTGCGCGCCGATCGTGCCAAAGCACCAAACGACCAGGCAACGACGCGCTTGCTCTGGCAACTCGTACCGGCCAGGGCGGCGCTGCGAACCAACGAGCCCGCCGCCAACGCGGCCGGTCTGCTGTCCGGTCTGTTTCCACTCAACGAAGGCGAGAAGGTTCGGCTGAAGTGGACGATGCGCCCGCATCCTGAGCCGCCATACCGCGCCAACGCCCGCGTGCCGAAGGATTCTCAGGCGGCGCTGACAGCAAAGGCCAAGTTGCCGGTCGTCAAGGCGGTTGGCGAGTTGTTGGTGCAAGCCAAGCCCAGCCGGGTTCGCCAGCTCGTCCAGCGCGTTAGCGCCCCCCTCTGGAGCCTGCGCACACCGCACGGCCGCTTAGTGGCTGACCCGCCGCTATGGGGTCAGGCCGGTTGGCGGCTCGGCCTTCGTGGTCGTCACTTCAACGTCGCGGAGTTCGCTGGCGTCATCGGGTGGCCGGTAGACGGCCCCGATCTGCCTGGCCTTGAGCTCGGCGCGGCCAAGCGGATCATCCCCAGCACGGCGCTTACCGCCGAGGGTCGGGTACTCGGGACTAGCAACGTGGCGGGCGTCTCGCGAATCGTCGCTCTGAGCCCTACGGCCGCTACCCGAGGCATGTACATCCTCGGGCCGACGGGCACTGGAAAAACTTCTCTCCTCAAGAATTTGATCCGAGACGACATGCGCCAAGGCCGCGGTTTGGCGGTGGTCGAGACGAACGGGGATCTCATCCACGATCTGCTTGATCTCATCCCGCCGGAGAGGACCGAGGACGTTGTACTGCTCGATCTGACGGACCCGACCCATGCCGTTGGCTTCAACCCGTTCGTGGGATCGGCGGATGCCTCGCTGGTGGCAGACCAAATTAGCGAGCTGTTCCAAAGGCTCTGGCACGCCAATTGGGGTCCGCGCACGGCTCAGCTCGCGCACATGGGGCTGCTGACCCTCGCCCAGCGCAAAGAAGCCACGCTGCTTGATCTGCCGCGCCTGTTCCTGGACGAGCGTTTCCGCACGAATGTGCTGCGCGGTCTCAACGACCCCGTGGGCCTGGAGCCGGACTGGCGTTGGTTCCAGGCTTTGGCCGTCCGTGAGCAGGCCAACGTCATAAGCCCGCTCTTGAACAAGGTCCGCGCCTTCACAGCGCGATCGTCAATCCGCTCGATCATCGGGCAGACGAATCCAGCCGTGTCGATGCGCTCGATCATGGCTGAGCGCAAGATCCTGCTGGTCAACGTGCCGAAGGGGCTGATCGGCTCGGACACGGCCACCTTGCTCGGCTGCTTGGTCCTGACCTCGCTATGGCAGGCCACTACCGAGCGGGTCAGCCTCCCCAGCGAGCAGCGCACGCCGTTCGGGCTCTACATCGACGAGGTTCAAGACTTCGCCGCTGCGCCGATCCCGTGGGGCGAGATGTTCGCCCAGGGCCGCAAGTACGGGCTGGCCCTTTCGGTCGCTCACCAGAACCTCGACCAACTGCCTCGCGACCTGCGGGAGGTCGTGCTGGCTAACGCCCGCTCCAAGGCGATGTTCTCGCTCAGCGCCAATGACGCGAAGAAGCTCGAGCCGCTGTTCGCACCGGCTTTGACGGCCGCCGATCTTCAGGCGCTCGACGCTTATTCGATAGCCGCGCTTGTCGCTCTCGATGACGGCAGCACGTCCCGGCCGGTGACGCTCAACACGCCACCGACGCCGAAGGCCACAGGCAGCGCCGCCGCCGTTCGGCGCAGTTCGCGCAGTCGCTACGCCCGTCCTCGCCAAGAAGTGGAGGCTGAGCTTCGAAGCGCTGCGACACCGAACGCACCAACCAATGTCCCGGTTGGTCGCAAGCGAAAGGGTGCGTCGTGAGCTGGTCAGTCGCTTGGTCAATCGCGTCGAGTTGCTTAGTGCGCTCCCTCAGTCCCGGTCAGCCACGGCTGCGAAATTCGCGCCTGACTAAGACCACTAAAGAAGGCTGCAAATGACTCGGTACCTGACGGCCGCCCACCTGCGGGAACTGGAGATGGCGCTCAGCCCGAGAGACCTCGACATCATCCAGCGCTTGGCTGCTCTGCGCTTCGTCAGAGGCGATCAGCTAGCCCGGCTCTGTTTCGACATGGGCGATCCGATCTCCGCTCGCCGCGCTGCCCGCAGAGCCCTGTTGCGCCTGGTGCAGCTCGACGTACTGGTTCGGTTGCCGCGCTCAGTCGGTGGCGTGCGTGCCGGTTCGTCCGGCTTCGTCTACCGGCTCGGGGTTGCCGGCCGGCGGTTGGCGATGGAGTGCGGCTGGGTCGGCGGCGTGCGCAGCACGTACGAGCGGGTGCCCGGCCTGCTGTTCGTCTGCCACACGCTCGACGTAGCGGAGCTGCACGCCCAGGCTGTCGAAGCCGATCGAGCCGGTCGTATCGAGCTGCTGGAACTTGAGGCGGAGCCCGCCTGCTGGCGCAGATACGACGCCGCCAGCTTCCAGCCCGCCACTCTCAAACCGGACAGCTATGTCCGGTTGGGCGCCGGCGAGTACGAGGACAGCTTTTTCATCGAGATTGACCGCGCGACCGAGGGCTCACGAGCCATTGGCCGGCAGCTTGAGCGATATGTCGAGTACCACGCTGAGGGGCGCGAGCAAGCCAGGCGCGGCGTCTTCCCAAAGGTGCTGTGGCTTGCGCCGGACGAGGCTCGCAGACAAGTCCTCGCCGCCTGCGTCGAACGGCTGTCGAGCCAGTCGCGAGAGCTGTTCGAGACCGCCGTCTTCGGCAGGGCAATCGAGTACCTGACCAACCCCAAGAACCAAGGAGAAATGTGATCTACAGAGCGGGTCTTAGGCAACCCGCTTGATAGAATGTAAGTAGTAGGCGTAAAGCCAAAAGGAGGGCAGAAATGACAACACCAACCAAGCAACGATCAGCCAAGGCCGCTACCAAGCGGGCCTTCAGCTACCTGCGTGTCTCCTCGGACTCCCAAGTCCAGACTGACTACGACCCGGACGGACTTTCCATCGTCGCCCAACGCGAGGCCGGCCAAGACAAGGCCACGCACCTCGCCGCCGAGATAGTCAAGGAGTTCAGCGACCCCGGCAAGAGCGCCTACGTCGACCTACACAAGCGAACTGGCTTCCTCGAAATGCTAGAGGAGCTGAAGGAGCGCAACACGCGTAAGTCCACACGCGTGGACTACGTGATCGTCTGGTCGCTCAGTCGCTGGGCGCGCAACATCGAGGATCACTTCCGCACCCACAAGGCTGTTAAGCAAGCCGGGGCTCAATTGGTCTCGATCACCGAGCCCATGGTTGGAGAGGGGACGCCGGAGTCGTTCTTCATCGAGGGCATCTTCGCCCTCAGCAACGAGTACGACTCCATGAAAACTGGCCGCAACGTCAGCAACAGCCTGCTTCAAAAGGCCAAGAGCGGCGGAACCTATGGCTGGGCCCATCTTGGCTACCGCAACTACGCGGAGGAGCTAGACAACGGTCGTAGCGTCGCTTCGGTCAAGCCGGATGATCAGCGCGCTCATTACCTAACGCTGGCCTTCCAGCTCTACGGCTCCGGCGAGTATTCGATTACCTCACTCCGCGACGAGCTATATCGGCTCGGTCTCCGAACTCGCCCGACCAAGCGCGCACCCGGCACCAAGATCAGCTCTTCCGCGCTTCAACGCATCCTGCGAGATCCGTACTACGCCGGCTGGATCGTCTATAAGCGCGGTAAACCAGACGAGCAGACATTCAGAGGACGCCACGAGCCACTGATCGACCAGGGGACCTTCGACTCCGTCCAAGCCATGCTCGACGAGCGCCGCGCCTCGGGCGACCGTTCCCAGCACCGCCACCACTACTTGCGCGGATCGGTCTTCTGCGGCGAGTGTGGCCACCGTCTGACCTTCGCCATGTCGCGGGGCAGCAACGGCAAGCGCTATCCGTACTTCTTCTGCATGGCGCGCATCAATGGGCGCAAATGTTCGATGCGCTCCAACATCCGTCCCGCCTTCATCGAGGCGGCCGTCGTTCGCTACTACCGCGATCGTCCTGTCGAACTAACACCGGCCGACGTCTCTGAGCGCACCGAGGCGATCGAGGCACTGGCTGCTGTCAGCCAAGAAGCCGTTGTGAGCGTCAAGGAGGCCAAGACCGCCCTGGTCACCAAGCTCAAGGACCAGCAGATTCGTCTGCTTCGACTCCACGCCGAAGAGGGCGACGACATCTCGCCGGACGCCTTCCGCGACGAGCGCGCCCGTCTGCAAGCTGAGATCGAGGTGGCCGAGGAGTCCTTGGGTGAAACCGAGCAGCGCCTGGTCTTGAACACCGCCGAGCTAGAGATGGTCTTGCAGCTCGCCGTCGAGGTCGCCAACGTCTACGAGGCCAGCGACGAGCAGACCAAGCGCAGCTACAACCTTGCGTTCTTCAAGAGGATCTTCGTCCTGCCCGAGCTGGACGAGCGCGGCGAATGCGCGGGGGCCAGGGCGGTTGGTTCCGAACTGACCGAGCCGTACGCCGTCCTGCTGGCTGACGGCCTGGCGGCGGATGTGATGGCCGAGGCCGAGCAGATCACGGCTGGCGCAACCAGCGCTGGACCGGCCATATTCGGCTCTACAAAAGGAAAGGACGGTCCCGAAGGACCGTCCTCTAGTGCTGCCTCTGTTTCGAACGTTCTAGGTCTGGCTGGGATGCCGAGTCAACGCTCGAAATCCAATTCGAGTTCGAACTTCGATCATATGGCTGGCATCAAGGGCCAACCTTCGAATCCGTCTCAACACCTTTCGAACTTCGAGCTTCTAGCGGAGGGGGCGGGATTCGAACCCGCGGTGGACTTGCGCCCACTCTGGTTTTCAAGACCAGTGCATTCAACCGCTCTGCCACCCCTCCAGGGGTCCGTTCATCCTAGGGCTGACGGGGGTTTGGCCGCTGGGTTAGGCTCGTCCGATGCCCAATGCGAATGATGAGCTGATCCAACGCTTCTACGCCGCCTTCGACCGCAAGGACGGCGACGCGATGGCCACTTGCTACACGGCGGACGCATGCTTCGACGACCCGGTCTTCCCCGGCCTGACCGGCGAGGAGCCGGGCGACATGTGGCGGATGCTGACGTCACGCGCAACCGACCTGAAGATCGATCTGCGCGAGCACGAGGCCGACGACTCGACCGGCAGCGCGCACTGGATCGCGACCTACACGTTCACCCAGACCGGCCGGCCGGTGGTCAACGACGTGCGTGCGACGTTCAAGTTCCGCGACGGGCTGATCGCCGAGCACAAGGACGACTTCGACTTCCACAAGTGGTCGAAGCAGGCGCTCGGCGCGCCGGGGCTGCTGCTCGGCTGGACGCCGATCATCCGCAACGCGACGCGCAAGAAGGCCCGCGCCGGGCTCGACGAGTTCGCCGCCGGCAGCGCGGCCGCCTGACGCAGTTCGGAAGGTTGGCCCCACCTGAGTGGGGCCGATCTTCCAGTCTCAGGTCGGCATCTTGCCGCGGCCCTTGCGGCCGGCGGCGGCGCTCTTGTTCGTCGCCTTGCGCGATGACGAGAACGGCTTGCGCGCCCACTCGCCCAGCTTGCCGGGCAGCGAGCCGCCGGCCTGCTCGCCGACGCCGAGCGTCTTGCTGACGCCGCGCTGCGGATGCTGCGACAGGCGCGGGGCCAAGAAGGCTAGGACCAGCAGAACTATGCAGACGACGACGATCGCGGCGATGAGCATTCGAGTCCTCCTCGGTGGATGGCCCGTGAGCTACCCGCCGGCCAACGGCCGCAAACTGGGCCGGACGGCTAGGAGCCGGCCGGCTCGAGGCGCGCCGGAGCGCCGAACTGGCCCAGGACCGACGGTAGCTCGATGCTGCCGTCGGCCTGCTGGCCGTTCTCGACCAGGGCGATGATCGTGCGGCCGACCGCGACGGCGGTGCCGTTGAGCGTGTGCAGATGGCGTGGCCCGTCGGGGCCGCGATAGCGCGCGTCGAGACGGCGGGCCTGGTAGTCGGTCGTGTTCGAGCAGGAGGTCAGCTCGCGGTAGCGCTCCTGGCCCGGTAGCCACGCCTCGATGTCGAACTTCTTCGCGGCCGAGGCGCCGAGATCGTCGACGGCGATGTTCACGACGCGGTAGGGGATCCCCAGCGCGACCATGATCTCCTCCTCGATCGCCAGCAGCCGCTCGTGCTCGGCGGCCGACTCCTCCGGCCGAACGAACGCGAACATCTCGACCTTGTCGAACTGGTGGACGCGGAAGATGCCGCGCGTGTCACGACCGGCGGCGCCGGCCTCGCGGCGGAAGCAGGTCGAGAAGCCGGCGTAGCGGGCCGGGACGTCGGCGTCCTCGAGGATCTCGCCCATGTGCAGCGCGGCGAGCGGCACCTCGGAGGTTCCGGTCAGGTAGAGGTCGTCCTCGGGCACGCGGTAGATCTGGTCCTCGGTGTCGGGCAGGAAGCCGGTCCCGTAGAGCGCCTCCTCGCGAACCAGCACCGGCGGCGCGACCGGGACGAAGCCCTTGTCGTCGAGCAGGCCGAGCGCCCAGCGCACCAGCGCCAGCTCGAGGAAGACCAGGTCGCCCTTCAGGTAGGCGAAGCGCGAGCCGGATACGCGGGCACCGGCCTCCAGATCGACCAGGTCGCCGAGCAGCTCGAGGTGGTCACGGCCCGTGGCGTCCGCCTCGCCGACCTCGCGGACGACCGTGTCGGAGTCGGCCGCGCCGGGGTCCGGCAGGTTCGGCAGCGACGCCAGCGCCGGCTCCAACTCCTCCTCGGCCGCCTTCAGCTCGGCGTCGAGCTCCTTCTGGCGCTCGCCGACGGCCTTGACCGCCGCGATCGCCTCGGAGGCGTCGCCACCCCCGCGCTGCAGCTCACCAATCTGCTTGCTCGCCGCGTTCTTCTCGGCGCGCAGGCCCTCGAGCTCCGGCAGGATCGCCCGGCGGCGCTCGTCGAGCTCCAGCACGCGCGCCAAGCGCTCCTCGGACCCGTCGCCGCGGCGCGCGAGCGCGGCCCGCGCCTCGTCAGGAGCGGAGCGGATCGCCTTGAGATCGAGCATGCCGGCTGCCGGCCTAGAGGATCGGCCGACCGGCCGTGGCCACGAGCGCGGCCATCGTCACTGGGTCTGCTCGCCCTCGGCCTGTACGTCGGTGCCCTCGCCGCTCTCCTCGCCGGAGTACTTGGCGAGGAAGTCGGCAACCTTCTCGGCGTCCTCGCCGACGACGACGTTGGCCGGCATGATCGCGCCGGAGAAGCCGCCGTTGCGGATCGCGAACAGAGCGTCGTCCTTGTTGACCTTGCGGACGTTGAAGTTCGGGCCGTTGGTGCGCTCGCCGCCCTTGAGCTGACCCTCGGGCTTCGAACCGTAGGAGTTCGCGCGATCGAGGGTGTGGCAGCCGGAGCAGCGCTCGTTGAAGAGCACCGCGCCCTCTTTGTTGGCCTCGTTGACGTCGATCTCGCCCTGGGCGCAGCCCGACACGCCCAGAAGGGCGGCGACGGCGACTGCGTAGAGGCCTCGGCGGGCGCGAATGCGAGTGGTGGGGCGCGTCACGGCGGGCGCATAGTATCCGCCGCCCAATGACGATGCCCCTCGGACGGACCCTCTGCCTCACCGGAGCACTGTTCGGACTGGCCGGATGTGGGGGCTCGAACGAACCGCCAGACCTGCCCGCAACGGTCGCTGCAGGCCAACCGCTGACGGTCAACGCCAAGGAGTACGTCTTCTCTCCCAACCGTGTGACGATCAAGGGCGCACCCGCCAAAGGGACGCGTCAACGGATCGAGCTCGACAACCGCGGAACGCTCGCCCACAACATCGAGATCCTCGACGGCGACAACGTCGTCGGCCGCCTGCGCAGCTTCCCGGCGGGCCAGGAGCGCGGCCTGACCGTCGACCTTCCGCCCGGCGACTACCGCTTCATCTGCACGGTGGCGGACCACGACGAGAAGGGGATGCACGGGACCCTGAAGGTCCGCTGACCCTCAATTCAGTCGTTTTGAGAAGCGCAGCAAACTGCCGTCGCCGGTCGAGCTGATGTGGACCTCGTCCATCATCAGCGTCACCAGCTCGAGGCCGCGACCGTTCTCGTCGTCGATCGTCGCGCGATTCAAGGGCGCGACGAAGGTGCCGCTGTCGCGCACTTCGAAGATCAACGAGCCATCGGCCTCGAAGGCAGCGATGCCGATCTTGTCGCCGCGACTCTTCGACCCGTGCTGGATCGCATTGGCGACGACCTCACTGATCGCCAATTTGACCTGGTAGCAGTCCGACTCGTCGAGGCCAGCCTGGCTGGCGGCGCGATGCGCCCACTCTCGCGCCTCGCCGAGGCGCTCGGGATCAGCGTCGATCGTCAACGATTGCTCCTCGAACACGAGATCAGGCGGCGTTGAAGCAAGCTTTCCCATTGATCTAGCTAACGAACCATCCGGCCGGGAATTACGCGGCGCCTAAGAATCGCTTAGGAACCGGTTTGGTATGCGCGCAAAGCCAGCGTGAGGATCATTAAGACCCCGATCGTCATCACGCCCATCTCGGCGAGCGCGACCTTGCGCGCGATCACGATCTGCTCCGACCGCTCGATGCCGTCGATGTCGACGTCCTCGAGCTCTCGCTGGGCGACGCCGACACGCATCCCCTCGCTGAACAGCGTGATCACCAGCGGCGCGAAGCCATAGACCGCGTGCAGGCTGTCGGGCGCGCGCATGCCCTGAGCCAGAAGGCCGAAGCCAATCAACGCCTGGACCACCACGGACGCCTGCGCGACACGCAGCAGGTACCAAAACCAGACCGACGGGTCCTTGCGCAGCCAGGCCACGGCGCCCCACACCCCGGCGACCGCATTGGTCGCCAGCACCGCTATCCCAACCACCATGTGTACTTCGCTCAGTTAGCTGCCTTTCGCACTATGTAGCAAGTCCGCACAAACCTCGTTATACATCCGTGCCCCAGTGCTTAGTGCCTACCTCCCCGCCCTCGTCTTCCTCGCCCTCGGAATCACCGTCGGTGTCGTCTTCACGATGGCGAACAACGTCCTCGGTCCACGGCGGCCGAACAAGACCAAGAGCGAGCCCTACGAGTGTGGCCTGCCGTCGGACGTCCAGAAGAGCTTCCGCTTCGGAATCAGCTTCTACCTGATCGCGATGCTGTTCATCCTGTTCGACATCGAGGTCGTCTTCCTCTACCCGATCGCCGTCCAGCTCGAGGCAGTCGGAGTCTTCGCGCTCGTCGAGACGTCGATCTTCATCGCGCTGCTGTTCGTCGCGTTCGGGTACGTCTGGAGACGAGGAGCGCTCGAGTGGAAGTAACGCGCACCAAAGTCGACCCGATCGAGTCGCCAGAGGCGTTTCGGGCGAAGCAGCTGAGCGCCCAGCAGATGCTGCGCGGCGACCTCGACGGTCGCGCGCTCGAGGAGTACGTCGAGGAGCGCGTGATGCTGACGACGCTCGAGAAGGCCCAGAACTGGGCGCGCCGCAACGCCTGCTGGCCGCTCGGCTTCGGCCTCGCCTGCTGCGCGATCGAGATGATCACCGTGATCGGCTCGCCGCGCAACGACATCTCGCGCTTCGGCGCCGAGGTCGTCCGCGCCTCCCCGCGCCAAGCCGACATGATCATCCTGTCCGGCCGCGTGTCGATCAAGATGGCGCCGGTCATCCGCCGCATCTACGACCAGATGCTGGAGCCGAAGTGGGTGATCGCGATGGGCGCCTGCTCGTCGAGCGCCGGAATGTTCAACAACTACGCCGTCGTCGCCGGGGCCGACAAGTTCCTGCCTGTCGACGTCTACATCCCCGGCTGCCCACCGCGCCCGGAGGCGCTGATGTACGGGATCAACAAGCTGCAGGACAAGATCACGCAGGACCCGTCGCTCGGCTGGCGCGAGCGGTACCAGGCGGAGGGAACCGAGGAGAGCAGTGCCTGACGCAGCCGGGCTCGAGTCGATCGCCCAGCGCGTCCGCGCCGCCGTCGCCGACGAGGCGGTGCTCGGCACCCACTACGCCCACGAGCAGGCGATGCTCGAGGTGGCTCCCGCGCGCGTGCGCGAGGTGCTGGCCTACCTGCGCGACCAGGACGAGGAGCCGTACGAGTTCCTCGCCAGCCTGCACGGCGTCGACTACCTGCCCGAGCAGCCGCGGCTCGGCGTCCACTACCAGCTGCTCTCGCGTGCGCGGGTCGAGCGGCTCGGCGTCAAGACGCGCGTGACGGTCGAGGATCCGGTCGTGCCGAGCGTCGTCGACCTCTTCCCGACCGCGAACCACCAGGAGCGCGAGGTCTACGACATGTTCGGCGTGCTGTTCGACGGCCACCCCGACCCGCGTCGCATCCTGATGCCCGAGGACTACGAGGGCCATCCGCAGCGGCGCGACTTCCCGATCGGCGGCGAGCCGGTCCTGTTCACCCACAACGAGCACAAGCTCCCGCGTTGGTATGAGTAACGAGGGTCCGACACCCGAGCTGCCCGATCCGCTCGCGGCGCCCTACCGCGAGCGCGAGAAGTCGGTCACGCTGGAGCGCGTCGCCCACGGCGCGGCCGCCGAGACGGCCGAGCTCGAGCCGGAGACCGAGCTCTTCACGCTCAACCTCGGCCCGCACCATCCGGCGACCCACGGCGTGCTGCGCCTGCTCTGCACGCTCGAGGGCGAGGTCGTCCGCGAGGTCAAGCCGATCATCGGCTACGTCCACACCGGCATCGAGAAGTCGATGGAGACCCAGCAGTACTGGAAGGCGATCACGTTCGTCGAGCGGATGGACTACCTCGCCTACTTCGCCAACGCGATGTCGTACTGCAACACCGTCGAGACGCTGCTCGAGGAGGAGGTGCCGAAGCGCGCCCAGTACCTGCGCGTGATCCACCTCGAGCTGAACCGGATCGCCAGCCACCTCTTCTGGCTCGGCACCTCCGCGCTCGACATCGGCGCGATCACGATGCTCTGGTGGGGCCTGCGCGAGCGCGATCACGTGCTCGACCTGTTCGAGATGTCGACCGGCCAGCGGATGCACACGCGCTACTTCCAGGTCGGCGGCGTGATCGACGACATCCCGCCCGGCTGGGAGCAGAAGTGCCGCGAGTTCCTAGCGCTGTTCCCGGCGCGGATCGACCAGTACGAGGCGCTGCTCGACAAGAACGAGATCTGGCTGCAGCGGATGAAGAACGTCGGCGTGGTGTCGAAGGAGCGGCTCGCCGAGCTGGGCGTTACCGGCCCGTTGCTGCGCGCCGCCGGCGATCCGTGGGATCTGCGCAAGGCCGATCCCTACTCGTCCTACGAGGACTTCGACTTCAAGATCCCGGTCGGCACGATCGGCGACTGCTACGACCGCTACCGCGTCCGGATGGCCGAGATGCGCGAGTCCGCCAAGATCGTCGGGCAGGCGCTCGACGGCCTGCCGGAGGGGCCGTTCATCACGACCAACCGCAAGGTCGCGCTGCCGCCGCGCCACGAGCTGGCGACGTCGATGGAGGCGCTGATCCACCACTTCAAGCTCGTCACCGAGGGCTTCCGCGTCCCGGCCGGCGAGGCCTACCGCGCTGTCGAGTCGCCGCGCGGCGAGCTCGGTTGCTACATCCTCGCCGACGGCTCCGCGAAGCCGGCGCGGGTCCACGTGCGCGACCCCAGCTTCGTCAACCTGCAAGCGCTCGCCGAGATGAGCGAGGGCGGCCTGCTCGCCGACATGATCGCCAACGTCGCGATGCTCGACCCGATCCTCGGAGGGATCGACCGGTGAGCGCGCACGTGACCGGGAACGGGCGGACCGACCGTCGACTGAAGCCTTTGGGCTGGGATGCGGCGGTCGACCTCGACAAGCCGCCGGCTTCGATCCCCGAAACCTCCGAGACCGAGGTCCCCGCCGAGCTGCGCGCGCGGATCGAGGCGCTTATGGCGCGCTATCCCGACCGCCGCTCCGCCGCACTGCCGGCGCTCGACGCCGCCCAGCGCGTCCACGGCTGGTGCTCGCCGGAGGCGATCGGCCAGGTCGCCGCCGTGATGCGCGTCACGCCCGCCTACCTCTCCTCTGTCGCGACCTTCTACGACATGCTGCGCACCGAGCCGGTCGGGTCGCGCTACGTCTACGTCTGCACCAGCGTCGCCTGCTGCCTGCGCGACGCGAAGACCGTCCACGACGCGATCGCCGACGAGGCCGAGCGTCAGGGGCTCGAGGACTGCGACATCCGCGAGTTCGAGTGCCTCGGCGCCTGCGACATGGCGCCGATGGCGTCGTTCGACGGCCGCTACGTCGGGCCGCTCGACGCGTCCGAGGCGCCCGAGATCGTCGCCGCGCTGAAGGAGAACCGCGAGGTCCTTCCCGGCCGCGGCCTGAGCGACGCCGGCTACGAGCTGCCGTGGGCCGAGAGCGGTCCCGAGCCGCAGGCCGACGGCCATTCCAACCCACCGGACCCGGGCACCACATGACCGAGACGCTCCAGACCAGGGTCCTCACGGCCAACCATGACGTCCCGAACCTCGACCAGATCGACGTCTACGAGTCGACCGGCGGCTACCGCTCGGCGCGCAAGGCCGCGCTCGACATGGCGCCCGAGCAGGTCGTCGAGGAGCTCGAGGCCTCGGGCCTGCGCGGCCGCGGCGGCGCCGGCTTCTCGATGGGCAAGAAGGCGAGCTTCATCCCCAAGGGGACGATGGACAAGTACCTCTGCTGCAACGCCGACGAGTCCGAGCCGGGGACCTTCAAGGACCGCCTGCTGATGCAGCGCAACCCGCACCTGCTCGTCGAGGGCTGCATCATCGGCGCGATCGCCGCCGGCGCCAACCGCGCGTTCATCTTCATCCGCGGCGAGTACTCGCTGCAAGCCGACATCCTCGACGCCGCCGTCGAGCAGGCCTACGCCAAGGGCTACCTCGGCAAGGGGGTCTTCGGCTCGCAGACCCAGGTCGAGCTGGTCGTCCACCGCGGCGAGGGCGCCTACATCTGTGGCGAGGAGTCGGCGCTGCTCGACGCGCTCGAGGGCAAGCGCGGCAACCCGCGCCTGAAGCCGCCGTTCCCGGCCAACCAGGGCCTCTACCAGGGGCCGACGCTGATCAACAACGTCGAGACGCTCTGCAACACGCCGATCATCCTCGAGAAGGGCGCCGACTGGTACCGCCAGTACGGCGCCGGCAACTCGACCGGCACCAAGATGGTCTCGGTCTCCGGCAACGTCCAGCGGCCGGGCAACTACGAGATCGAGCTGGGGATCACTGCGCGCGAGATCGTCTACGGGCTCGCCGGCGGTCCGCTCGACGGGCGCGAGATCAAGTGCTGGTTCCCGGGCGGCTCCTCTGCCCCGGTGCTGCTGCCCGAGGCTCTCGACCTCCCCTACACCTTCGAGTCGATGGCCGAGGCCGGATCGATGCTCGGCTCCGGCGCGATCATCGTCGTCGACGACTCGATCCCGATCGTCTCGGTCGCGCTGCGGCTCGCCGGCTTCTACCGCCACGAGTCGTGCGGCAAGTGCGTGCCGTGCCGCGAGGGCACCAACTGGACCGTGAAGATGCTCGAGCGGATCGATCGCGGCGAGGCGACGCCGATGGACATCGAGATCGTCGCCGGCGTCCAGGAGAACATCATCGGCAACTGCCTCTGCGTGCTCGGCGACTCGATGGCGATGCCGATCGGGTCGATGATCAAGCACTTCCGGCCGGAGTTCGAGTCGCACATCGAGGCCGCGCGCGAGCGCGCCGACCGTGCCGCCGCCGTCGGCGAGTTCTCGGCCGTCGAGCTGGCCGCCAGCGCCCACGCAGGACCGGGAGTCGGCTGATGGCGCGCCCCGCGATCAAGCAGATCACCTTCGAGATCGACGGCCGCCAGGTGACCGCGCCGGAGGGCACGATGCTCGTCGACGCGGCCAAGCACGGCGACGTTGAGATCCCCTACTTCTGTTACGAGCCGAAGCTCGGCACGCCGGTCGGCGCCTGCCGGATGTGCCTGGTCGAGATCGAGGGCATCCCGAAGCTCCAGACCTCCTGCTCGACGCCGGTCAAGGACGGCATGGTCGTCCACACCACGACCGATCGCGTCAAGCACGCCCAGAACGCCGTCGTCGAGTTCCTGCTCGTCAACCACCCGCTCGACTGCCCCGTCTGCGACAAGGGCGGCGAGTGCCCGCTGCAGGACATCTCCTACGGCTGGGGCGCCGGCAAGTCGCGGATGATCGAGCCGAAGCGCCACTTCAAGAAGCCGCTCGAGGTCTCGCCGCTCGTCGCGATCGACCGCGAGCGCTGCATCCTCTGCTACCGCTGCGTCCGCTTCTCGCAGGAGGTCGCCGAGGACTACCAGCTCGTCTTCCTCGAGCGCGGCGACCACACCTACGTCGGCACCCACGACGGCCGCCCCTACGTCGCCCCGTTCAGCGGCAACATCATCGAGCTCTGCCCGGTCGGGGCGCTGACCTCGACCGCCTACCGCTTCCGTGCGCGGCCGTGGGACGTCGAGGAGGCCGGGACCGTCTGCATCGGCTGCGCCAGCCAGTGCAACGTCAGCTACACGATCCGCGACGACGACAAGGTGCTGCGCGTGCTCGCGCGCGACAACGAGGAGGTCGACGACGGCTGGGTCTGCGACAAGGGCCGCTTCGGGTACGAGGCGTTCCATTCACCCGACCGCGTGCTCGCGCCGATGGTCCGCGACGGTGGCGTGCTGCGCGAGGTGTCGTGGGAGCGCGCGCTCGGCGAGGCGGCCAAGGCGCTGACGCGCGGCGGCGAGAAGACCGCCGCGCTGGCCGGCGGCGCGGTCACCAACGAGGAGGGTCTGCTGCTGGCGCGCCTACTGCGCGACGGCCTCGGCTCACCGCACATCGACTCGCGCGCGACCGGCGCCTTCGACCCCTGCCAGGCGCGCGTGCTCGCCCGTCCCGAGCTGACCGCCAGCGTGTCGGACATCGACTACGCCGACGCGATCCTGGTCGTCGAGCTCGAGCCGGTCGACGAGGCGCCCGTCCTCGATCTGCGGATCCGCAAGGCGCGCCGGCGTCATGGCGCTCGGATCGTGACCCTGACCAGCCGCCCGAGCGCACTCGACGATCCAGGCTCCGAGCTGGGCGCCGACCCCGGCGGCGACGTCGCCGTGCGCTTCACACCCGGCGCCGCCGAGGCCGCCCTGGCCGCACTCGCCGCCGCGCTCGGCTCGCCGCGCATCAGCAGCTCCGACGGTGAGGACCAAGTTCCGGCCACAATGCGACCGGAACTTGGTCTTCACACGTCTTCGGGCTCGAAGCAGGACGCGAGTGTCGCCGAGTTGGCCGCCAAGGCCGGCGCGGATCCGGCCGCCATCGAGGCCGCCGCAGCCGCTCTGCGCGAGGCACGCTTCGGCGCCAATGCCGACGAGCGTAAGCACGGTGACGTGGTCGTGATGTGGGGCGAGCGAACGACGGTCGGCAAGCGTGGAGCTGCTGCGGTCGATGCGCTGCTGGCGGTGACCGGCGCGCTGGAGATCGGCAAGCGGCCCGAGTCCGGGCTGATCGAGATCGGCTCGCGAGCCAATGGTCGCGGGCTGCGCGAGGTCGGCGTCGCGCCGCGGCTGGCCGCCGGCCTTGCCGACTCCCCGGCACTGGGACTTTCCGCCGCCGAGATCGGTCCGGCGCTCGCCGACGGCGAGCTGTCGACGCTGCTGCTCGTCGCCGCCGACCCGCAGACCGAGCTGTCCGACCGTCCGACCTGGGAGCGCGCCTACGACCGCGCCGAGGCGATCGTCGCGTTCGCCGACTTCATCACCCCCGGCCTCGCCGAGCACGCGACCGTCGTCTTCCCGGCCGAGTCGAACGCCGAGAAGGAGGGCACGCTCACGCATCCCGACGGTCGTCTCCAGCGCGTCCGCCAGGCCGTGCCGCATGCCGGCGAAGTGCGCCCGGTCTGGACCGTCCTGGCCGAGCTGTGCTTCCGCGCCGGTGCGCCGCTGCCGTCCGGACAGAGCGCCGGTCCAGCAGAAGCTGCCGCAAACGCCGGCGCCGCATCCAACGGCCGAGCGCGGCCGCTGCTCTCGCTGCCGGACGTCACGGCGGCCGTCGCGGCCGACGTGCCGTTCTACGCGGGCGTCACGCTCGACGAGATCGGTGGTCGCGGCGTCCGCTGGCAGGACCGCGACGCGGCGTCGGCCGCGCCGGAGGTCGAGCTGCCGAGCGGGCCGCTCGAGAGCCCGCCCGACCTTCCGGCCGGGCTGCACCTCGGCGCCGCCCCCGCCCTCTTCGCATCGCCCGCCGTCGAGCACTCGCCGTCGCTTCGCTTCCTCGCGCCGCGCCAGCGCGCCGAGCTGTCGCCTGCCGACGCGGAGCGGCTCGGCATCGCGCCGGGCGAGGATGTCGAGGTCTCCAGTGGAGACCGCGTCGTGCGCGCGACCGCCGCCATCCGCAACGCGATCCGTCCAGGCAGCGTCTTCCTGACCCAGGGCCTGGGAGCCGACGGCGCCGAGGCGCTGACCAACGGCGTCCCGCGCCCTGTCGAGGTCCGCTCCGCGCCGCCGTTGATTCACCAGGTCGCCGGCGGACCCGTCGAGGACGAGGCAACCGCCGCTGCTGGTGACGTCGCTGACGGTGGCGCTCCCGCCGGCACCGGCACAGCCGCCGCGCCAAGCGGCCCGAGGACTCCCGGAGCCGGCGGCTCCGATGCCCCGGGCGACCCGAGCGAGGTCGTGCCCGAGCCTTCCGAGGCGGCCAAGGAGGCGCACCCCGCGCGCGAGGGCGACCGCGCCAGCGACGCATCCCCCAGCGAGGGCACCGACTCATGACCGTCGAGTCGACGCTGGTCCAGATCGTCAAGGCGATCGTGATCTTCGCGTTCATCCTGCAGGTGGTCCCGCTGATCCTGTTGCTCGAGCGCAAGCTGCTCGGCCGCTTCCAGGCCCGCTACGGCCCGAACCGGGTCGGCTTCCGCGGGCTCGGCCAGCCGCTCGCCGACGTGCTCAAGCTGCTCTCGAAGGAGCGCTTCACCCCTGAGACGGCGGTGCCGTGGATGATGGCGCTGGCCCCGGTGATCTCGATCACGACGGCGGTCGCGACGCTCGCGATCATCCCGTTCGGCCCGCAGGGCGCCTGGGGCGGCGACGTCGGGCTCTACGGCATCGACGTCCCGATCGGGCTGCTCTACTTCTTCGCCTTCGGCTCGCTCGCCTTCTACGCGCTGGTGCTCGGCGGCTGGGCGTCCGGCTCGAAGTACTCGTTCCTCGGCGCGATGCGCTCCGCCGCGCAGCTGATCTCCTACGAGGTCGCGATCGGCCTGTCGCTGATCGGCGTCGCGATGATGGCCGGCTCGCTGTCGTTCGTCGACATCGTCGAGGCGCAGGGCTCGAGCGGCAAGGGGATCTGGTTCATCGTGCCGCAATTCGTCGGCTTCCTCGTCTTCATCGTCGCCGGCTTCGCCGAGACGGCGCGCGCCCCGTTCGACCTGCCGGAGGCCGACGCCGAGATCGTCGCCGGCTACAACACCGAGTACGGCGGCATGCGCTTCGGCTCGTTCTTCATGGCCGAGTACATCGAGGTGATCGTGATCGCCGGTGTGGCGACCGCCTGCTTCTTCGGCGGCTGGCACGGACCGGGCCCGATCGCGCTCGCGCCGCTCTGGGTGCTGTTGAAGATGTTCGCCTTCGTCGTCCTCTTCATCTGGGTTCGGGCTACGCTGCCGCGCCTCCGCTACGACCAGCTGATGTCGTTCGGCTGGAAGGTGCTGCTGCCGCTGGCGACCGTCAACGCCCTCGTAACCGCAATCGTCCTGGTGGTCTGAACTTCATGAGCTACGAACTGACAGACGATGTCATCGAGGTCCAGCGCGGACCGGAGCCCGGCGGCGTGGGCGGCGCCTACCGCACCTTCGGCGCGACGCTGCGCGGCATGCGCACGACGCTCGCGCGGCTGGCCGAGAAGCCGGTCACGATCGAGTACCCGGAGGAGAAGACGCCGGTCTACCCGCGCTTCCGCGGCCGCCACAAGCTGCACAAGTTCGAGGACAGCGGGCTCGAGAAGTGCGTCGGCTGCTCGCTCTGCGTCGCCGCCTGTCCGGCCGAGTGCATCCGCGTCGTCGCCGACGAGAACACGCCCGAGCACCAGGTGTCGGCCGGCGAGCGCTACGCGGCGGTCTACGAGATCAACATGAGCCGCTGCATCTTCTGCGGCTACTGCGAGGTCGCCTGCCCGTTCGACGCGATCACGATGGGCAACGACTACGAGCTCGCCGACTACGAGCGCTCCGACTTGATCTTCACCAAGGAGATGCTGCTAGCGGAGCCGATCGAGCGGACGCCGCTGAGGCGCGAGGGGGAGTAGGACCGCCTTGTTCTTCGAGCAGCTCCTGTTCTTCATTGCCGGTGGCGGCGCGATCGCGGGTGCGGTCGGCGTCGTGCTGCTGCGCAACCCGTTCTTCAGCGTGCTCGCGCTGGTCGCGCACCTGATCTCGCTGGCGGTCCTCTTCCTGCTGCTGACGGCCGCCTTCCTCGCCGCGGCCCAGGTCGTCGTCTACGCCGGCGCGGTGATGGTGCTCTACGTCTTCGTCGTCGCCTACGTCGGCGGCAGCGACGACGAGCTGCGGCCCGAGACGGCTGGCCCGCTCGCCGCGATCGGACCGATCTTCGCCGGCGCGCTGCTGATCGAGCTGATCATCGCGGTCGTCGGCTCCGGCCTCTCGCTACTCGACAGCACCGGCGCCAAGGTCGGCGACGACTTCGGCTCGCCGGCCGCGATCGGCGACGCGCTGCTGACCAAGTTCCTACTGCCGTTCGAGGCGGCGTCGTTCCTTTTGCTCGTCGCCGCGGTAGGCGCGGTCGTCCTGGCCCGCAAGCGCCGCGGCCTGCACGAGCCAGCCGACGTCGTCTCGGTCGCCGACGTCTTCCGCGGAGGCCAGGCCTGATGGACATCTCCTGGTTCATCGTCCTGTCGGCGTTCATCTTCTGCATCGGCGCGGCCGGCGTGATGACCCGCCGCAGCCCGCTCGTGATCCTGCTCTGCCTCGAGCTGATGCTCAACGCGGGCAACCTCGCGCTGATCGCCTTCTCGCGAATGGTCGGCAACGTCGAGGGCCAGATCTTCGCGCTGATCGTGATGGTCGTCGCGGCCTGCGAGGTCGTGATCGGCCTCGGGATCATCGTCGCGATGTACCGCCGCAAGCTGCCGATCGACGTCGACGACATGGCGGAGCTGCGCGGATGACGGCGACTTCATGGGGGTGGCTGGTGCTGGCGTTCCCGCTCGCGGGGATGCTGGTGATCGCGCTCGGCTGGAAGGTGCTGCCCGACCGCGTCGCCGGCTGGATCGGCAGCGCGGCGATCGGCGGCGCGTTCGCGTCGGCGATCGCGATGCTGATCGACCTGCAGGACCAGCCGGAGGAGGCGCGCTCGCTGGTCGACTCGGCGTGGACCTACGCCTCGACCGCCGGCTTCAGCGTCGACATGTCGATTCTGGTCGACCCGCTGTCGGTGATGATGTGCCTGATCGTCTCGGGCGTGTCGTTCCTGATCCACGTCTACTCGGTCGCCTACATGGAGTCGGACCGCTCCTACAAGCGGTTCTTCGCCTACCTCAACTTCTTCGTCTTCTCGATGCTGCTGCTCGTCCTGGCGGCGAACTTCGTGCTGCTGATCGTCGGCTGGGCGTTCGTCGGCGCGGCGTCCTACCTGCTGATCTCGTTCTGGTACCGCCGCTCGACGGCTACCAAGGCCGGCATCAAGGCGTTCGTGATCAACGTGATCGGCGACGTCGGCCTGGTGATCGGCGCGTTCCTGATCTTCGACGCGACCGGAGCGCTCGACTACGCCGGCGTGTTCGCGCAGGTCCCAGAGGTGTTCAGCCACAACGACGGCCAGCTCGTCGTCGCCTGCCTGCTGCTGCTCGTCGGCGCGTTCGCGAAGTCCGCCCAGCTGCCGCTGCACACCTGGCTCCCGGACGCGATGGAGGGCCCGACGCCGGTCTCCTCGCTGATCCACGCCGCGACGATGGTCACCGCCGGCGTCTACCTGATCGCACGCATGCACCCGCTGTTCGAGCAGGCGCCGGCCGCCGCCGACATCAGCGCCGTGATCGGCACGCTGACGCTGTTCGTCGCGGCGACGATCGCGCTGGTGATGACCGACCTCAAGCGGGCGATCGCCTACTCGACGATGTCGCAGATCGGCTACATGATCCTCGGCGTCTCGGTCTTCGCCTACAGCGCCGGGATGTTCCACCTGATGACGCACGCCTTCTTCAAGGCGCTGCTGTTCATGGGCGCCGGCTCGGTGATCGCCGCGATGGCCAACGAGCAGTCGCTCGACAAGATGGGCGGCTTCCGCAAGGCGATGCCGTTTACCTACGCGACCTTCACGGCCGGCGCGCTGGCGCTTGCCGGTTTCCCACTGACCTCGGGCTTCTTCTCGAAGGACGAGATCCTCGCCTACACCGTCAACCGCGGCGGCTGGTTCGTCGCGCTGGCGATCGTCGGCTACATCACCGCGTTCCTGACCGCGATCTACGCCTTCCGGTTGGTATTCCGCGTCTTCCATGGCGAGCCGGTCGAGCAGGCACGCGAGCTCGAGGGCGGCCACCTCGCCCACGCCGAGCCGTTCAACCCCGCGACCGGCGAGGCCGAGGACACCGAGGCCGGATTCCCAGGCCCGGAGCACCACATCGCCGAGCGCGAGGGCGCGATGAAGGCGGCGATGGGACCGCTGGCGCTGCTGGCGATCGTCGCGGGCGTCGTGCAGATCCCGGGCGTGACCGATGTGATCGAGAAGTTCCTCGAGCCGACGTTCGCCGGCTCGCACTACGTCCACGACCACCCGAGCACGCAGGCCGACTACATCGGCCTGGCGATCGGCGCGGTCATCTCGATCTCCGGCATCCTGGTCGCGGCGCGGATCTACCTCTGGCGGCCGGGTACCTCGGCGAAGCTGCAGGCCCGCTTCGCGCCGCTGCACAAGCTGCTGTCGAACAAGTGGTACTTCGACGAAGCCTACGAGATCGGCGTCGTGCGGCCGATGACCGCGCTCGGCCGCTTCGGCCGCACGGTGATCGAGAGCGCGTTCGTCCAGGGCTTCCTGGTCGGCGGGACGGTCGGGATCGTGCGCGCCGGCAGCTCGTTCGCGCGCTCGATCCAGACCGGCGAGCTGCGCGCCTACGCCGCCGTGCTGTTGCTCGGCCTGAGCGCGATCGTCCTCTACTTCCTGATCGTGGCGAGCTGATCGCGTGCTGACGATCCACCTCTCGATCGTGATCTTCCTGCCGGTCGTGGCGGCGCTGATCGGCGCGCTGCTACCGGAGCGGATCGGCCGCTGGATCGTCGTGGCGGGAAGCGTCGCGGTACTCGGCTACGCGATCGCGATGATCGCCGACTTCGGCGCCGGCACGACCGGGCTGCAGTACGTGACCGACGACGAGTGGATCGCCGAGCTGGGCATTCGCTACCAGCTCGGCGTCGACGGACTCAACCTCTTCCTAGTCGCGCTGACCGCGCTGCTCTGGGTTGCGGCGATGGTCTGGTCGGCGGTCCGCGAGACCGAGCGCCAGAAGCTGTTCCTCTTCCACATGGCGCTCGCCGAGACTGCGGTGCTCGGCGCGTTCCTCGCTCAGGACCTGGCGCTGTTCGTCCTCTTCTTCGACCTGATGCTGGTGCCGTTCTACTTCCTGATCGGCGGCTGGGGCCAGGGTGACCGCGTCGCGGCGACGACCAAGTTCGTCATCTACACGCTGGTCGGATCGCTGCTGATGCTCGCCGGCGCCGTCGCGCTCGGCGTGCTGACCGCGTCGCACTCCGGCAACGACCTCAGCTTCTCGATCGCCGAGCTGGCCGCCAACCCACTGCCCGAGGGCTCGCAGCAGTGGATCTTCCTGCTGTTCGCGCTCGCCTTCCTCGTCAAGGCGCCGGCGTTCCCGTTCCACGGCTGGGTCGTCGACACCTACCGCGCGACGCCGATCCCCGTGCTCGTCTGCCTGTCGGCGGTCCTGTCGAAGGTCGGCGTCTACGCCTTCCTGCGGATCGTGCTGCCGGTCATGCCCGACGCGGCCGTCCACTTCCAGGACCTGATCCTCGTGATCGCGGTCTTCTCGATCCTCTACGGCTCGGTGCTCGCCTTCTCGCAGGACGAGCCGCGGCTGGTGCTCGCCTACTCCTCGATCGCCCAGCTCGGCTTCATCACGCTGGGCATCTTCGCGATCGACGACCTCGGCTCCCAAGGCGCCGTGATGCAGATGGTCAACCACGGTCTGGTGGTCGGCGCGCTGCTGTTCGTGATCGCGGTGCTGACCGCCCGCGCCGGGGGCTCGCCGACGCTCGCCCAGATGGGCGGGATCGCGCTGCGCGCGCCCGTGCTCGCCGCGCTCTTCCTGATCGTCACGCTCGCGACGCTCGCGATGCCCGGCTCGCCGAACTTCGTCGGCGAGATCCTGATCCTCTTCGGCGCGCTCGAGGACAAGATCGTCTTCGGCCTGATCGCCAGCCTCGGCGTCGCTCTGGCGGCCGTCTACGCGATCCGCCTGTTCCAGAAGTCGATGCACAACCGCGTCGGCCCGGGCGTCGACGGCGGCGACCTGTCGGCACTCGACTTCGGCCTGATCGCCCCGATCGCCGCCGTGATCGTCGCGCTCGGCGTCTACCCGCAGCTGGTTCTGGAGCGCACAGAGGACGCGACAACCGCGCAGATCGCCGCCGCCGCGAAGCTGTCCGGAAAGGCGGCTGCGTCCAACCTCTTTGTGAAGCCGCCCAGCGTCCACAAGGTCGCTGGCGGTACGCGCACCATGACCGAGAGTTACGTCGACGACGACGGACAGGTCCACGAGACGACCACGACGGAGACGCTGGACGCCGAGGGCAACCCCCAGACGAGCACCGTGGAGACGACGCCGTGATCGACGTCCTCGCAGCCGTCAAGGCACCGGAGATCGACTACCTGGGCCTAGCTCCGCTGTTCTCCGTGATCGGCGGAGCGATCGTCGTGCTGATCGCCGGCCTGTTCCCCGGCCGCTACGTGCAGCGCTCGCTGGTGCCGCAGCTGGCGGCTGCCGCACTGGTCGTCGCAATCGTCTTCTCGGTCGCGAACTGGGAGCCGGGCGTCGTCAAGCCGATCGTCTCCGGCGCGCTGTCGATCGACACGCTCGCGCTGTTCATGTCGCTGCTCTTCTACGTCGCGGGCCTGGCGGCGATCGCGCTGTCGCTGCGCTCGGAGGCCGTCCAGGACACCGGCGCGGGCGAGTACTACGCGCTGATGCTCGGTTCGATTGCCGGCATGGTGCTGCTCGCCGGTGCAGAGAACCTCGTGACGCTGTTCGTCGGCCTCGAGCTGTTGTCGATCCCGCTCTACGTCCTCTGCGCCTCCTCGGTCCGCGACCGCAAGTCGCTCGAGTCGGGGCTGAAGTACCTCGTCGTCGGCTCGGTCGGCTCCGCCACGCTGCTCTACGGCCTCGCCTTCGTCTACGGCGCCACCGGCCACACCGACCTCTCCGGGATCTCGGCCGTGATCGGCGACACCGTCAAGGTCGGCGACCCGCTGCTGCTGACCGGCGTCGCGCTCGCCGCAGTCGGCCTCGCCTTCAAGGCGTCGGTGGCGCCGTTCCACCAGTGGACGCCCGACGTCTACCAGGGCGCTCCCACCCCGGTCACCGCCTTCATGGCCGTCGCCACCAAGGCGGCCGCGTTCGCGATCGTCCTGCGCCTGTTCGGCGGCACGCTGCTCGACCTCCAGGACGACTGGGCACCGGCGCTCGCGGCGCTCGCCACCGCGACGATCCTGATCGGCAACGCCGGCGCGGTCGTCCAGCGCTCGCTGAAGCGGCTGCTCGGCTGGTCCGGCGTCGCCCAGGCCGGCTACATGCTCGCCGGCGTCGTCGTCGGCACGCAGCTCGGGCTCCAGGCGACCGTCTTCTACCTCGCCGCCTACCTCGTGATGAACGTCGCGGCGTTCGCCGTCGTGATCGCCCGCGAGCGGGTCTCCGAGCACGGTGACGACATCGAGTCGCTGCGCGACCTCTCGCGCGCCGCCCCGCTGCTCGCCTGGCCGATGACGATCGCGATGCTCGGCCTCGCCGGCTTCCCCGCCACGGCCGGCTTCATCGGAAAGTTCTATTTGATCGACGCCTCGGTGGCCGGCGACTACGCCTGGCTCGGGATCGTGATCGTCGTCGGCTCGATGATCTCGCTCGCCTACTACCTCCGCGTCGTCGCGATCATGTGGATGGACCGCATCGAGATCACCCTCCCGACCACGCCGCCACGCACCGTCAAGCCAATCCGCGGCTGGTCACCCGAGGCCGACCCCGGAGCCACCCCCGAGATAACCGCCGTCGCCCTCCTCGCGGCCGCCGCCACCATCTTCCTCGGCATCTTCCCTTCACCCCTCTTCGACGTCGTCAAAGACGTCGGCACCTCCCTCGCCTCGCTGCTCTAGCGGCGACCGCGACAGAGTCATCCGACTCCTGTCGCGCTTCCGTCACGCAAGCGTCCCCACGCGTCACACGCGTGTCGGGACGGTGGCGGAATGCCCCGAATCAGCAGCTTCTACGGAATCGTCATCACGATGTACTTCAGCGATCACAGCCCTCCGCATTTCCATGCCAGGTACGCGGAACACAAAGCCGAAATCGGTCTGAAGACGCTTGCCATCGCCAACGGGTCCCTCCCGGCTCGTCAGCTGGAGCAGGTGCGGCGTTGGGCTGCCCTACATCGGAGCGAGCTGCTCGCCAACTGGGAGCGCGCCCGAGCCGGGCAGCGACTAGCCAAGATCGACCCCCTTCGATAGCATATCGTCCATGTACAAGCTGGTTGACACGACGAGCGTCGAGGTGATCGGCGATCACCGACTGCGGCTCCGCTTCGAGGACGGCGCCGAGGGCGAAGTCGATTTCTCCCGCCACCGTTGGACCGGCGTTTTCGCGCCCCTGAAGGATCCGAGCTACTTTGCGCTCGTGCAGCTGGGCCTGGGGACGATTGTCTGGCCCAACGAGGCGGACATCGATCCCGCGACCCTCTACCACTGGGCTACCACTGGAGCCGGGCCCGGCGACCCTCTGGGCAAAGTCGACTTCGCGTAGACCACTCACTACGCGAGCAGTAGGTTCCTCGCAAGGGAATCGAGGCGGAGTGGAGGACGTATGAATCTGGCGAGCATCCTGGGCGCGGCGGTGGAGCGGAGCGCGGAGAAGACGGCGTTCAAGCTCGACGACGTGGAGCTGAGCTACGCGGCGCTGGATGAGGGCAGCGCGCGGGTGGCGGGGATGCTGAAGGCGGCTGGGGTTGAGCCTAGGGACAGGGTCGGGATCATGCTGCCGAACGTGCCGTACTTCCCGGTGGCGTACTACGGGGTGCTGCGGCTGGGGGCGGTCGTGGTGCCGATGAACGTGCTGCTGAAGGGACGCGAGGTCAAGTACTACCTCGAGGATCCGGGGGCGAAGGCGCTGATCGCCTGGCATGGGTTCGCCGAGGCGGCCCAGGAGGGCGCGAGCGAGCTGCCGGTCGAGACCTTCGTAGTCACGCCGGGCGAGTTCGAGCAGCAGCTCGGGGAGGCGGAGCCGGCCCGCGAGACCGTCGACCGCGACGAGAGCGACACCGCGGTGATCCTCTACACGTCGGGCACGACTGGCAGCCCGAAGGGCGCCGAGCTGACCCACGCGAACATGCTGACCAACTGCCAGGTGGCGACCGAGTCGGTCATCTGCGTGACCGAGGAGGACCGGCTGCTCGGCGCGCTCCCGCTGTTCCACTCCTTCGGACAGACCTGCGGGATGAACGTGTCGATCAATGCGGGCGCGACGGTGTCGCTGATCCCGCGCTTCGACCCGGTCAAGGCGCTGGAGATCCTCGAGCGCGACAAGATCACGATCTTCGAGGGCGTGCCGACGATGTACAACGCCCTGCTCGCCGTCCCCGACCACGACCGCTACGACACCTCGTCCCTGCGCGTCTGCGTGTCGGGCGGCGCCTCGCTGCCGGTCGAGACGCTGCGCAACTTCGACGAGGCGTTCGACTGCAAGATCCTCGAGGGCTACGGACTGTCTGAGACCTCACCGGTCGCGTCGTTCAACCACCCCCACATGGAGCGCAAGGCCGGCTCGATCGGTACGCCGATCGAGGGCGTCGAGATGAAGGCGATCGACGACGACGGCAACGAGGTCCCCCAGGGCGAGCCGGGCGAGATCGCGATCCGCGGCCACAACGTGATGAAGGGCTACTGGCAGCGGCCGGAGGCGACCGCCGAGGCGATCGACGAGGACGGCTGGTTCACCAGCGGCGACATCGCCACCGTCGACGAGGACGGCTACTTCTTCATCGTCGACCGCAAGAAGGACCTGATCATCCGCGGCGGCTACAACGTCTACCCGCGCGAGATCGAGGAGGTCCTCTACGGCCACCCGGCGGTGCTCGAGGTCGCGGTGCTCGCTGTGCCGCACGACGAGCTCGGCGAGGAGGTCGGCGCTGCCGTCGTCCTCAACGAGGGTGCCGAGGCGACCGCCGAGGAGATCCGCGAGTACGCCAAGGGCGAGGTCGCGGCCTATAAGTACCCGCGCCACGTCTGGTTCCTCGACGAGCTGCCTAAGGGCCCGACCGGCAAGATCCTCAAGCGCGAGATCGAGACGCCGAAGGGGCCGTCAGCCGGCGGCTAGCTGGCTCGCCACCGAAGCCAGGTCCCAGAAGGCGCGCAGCGAGGCGATCGAGCCGGCGTCGTCGAGCGCGTAATGCACCGCGACGTCGTAGGTGGCGCTGGCGCCACCGGGTGCACGGATCGAGACGTCGGCGAGCACAACCGCCTCCAGCCCCGCCCCATGGACGCGCGTGACGTCGAAGCGGACGTCCTCGAGCCCGGCGATGCCGGTGTCCCAGAACTCGGCGATCTCGGCCGCGCCGCGTCGCGCCGGAACCTGCCCGACCGGATCCTCGAGCAGCGCGTCGGCCGCGAACAGGCCGAGCCACTCGTCCCGCCTGCCGGCCCCAACGGCTTCCATCGCTCGAACCGCGACGTCGGCGCACTCCACGCCAGCACTCATCCCAACTCCTCCCCGTTGACCAAGCCGCGCACCGTACTACGCGAACTCGATCACGCTGCGGATGCCGTCCTGGGCCTCCATCAGCTCGAAGCCGCGGTTGACCTCGTCGAGCGTCAGGTGGTGTGAGATCAGCGGGTCGACGTCGATCTCGCCGTTGAGATAGCGGTCGACGAGCTGCGGCACCTGGTCGCGACCCTTGACGCCGCCGAACGACGACCCGGCGACGCGGCGGCCGGTGATCAGGAAGCGCGGCACGATGTCGAGCGTCTCGCCCTTGCCGGCAACCCCGGCGACCGTGCACAGCCCCCAGCCCATCCGCGCGGCCTCGACGGCCTGGCGCATCACGGCGACGTTGCCGGTCGCCTCGAAGGTGTAGTCGGCGCCGAAGCCGCCAGTCGACTCGACGATCCGCTCGACGGTGTCGGGACCGCCGATCATCGTCTCGGTCGCGCCCTGGCCGCGCGCCAGCTCGAGCCGCTCCTCCGAGAGGTCGACGCAGACGATCCGCTCAGCGCCCTGGAGTCGGCAACCCGCGACCGCTCCGAGCCCGACCAGCCCAGCGCCGAAGACGACGCAGGTCGACCCCGGCTCGACCGCCGCCGTGTTCATCGCCGCGCCGAGCCCGGTCGACAGCCCACAGGCGAACACGCAGGCGCGATCCGGCGGCGCCTCCGGGCTGACGACCGCGAGCGCGATCTCCGGCATCACCGTGTACTCGGCGAACGTCGAGGTGCCCATGAAGTGGCGGATCGGATCGCCGCCAGGGCGCGCCAGCCGCACGCTGCCGTCGGGCAGATGACCCTTGTTCTGCTCCTCGCGGATCGCCATGCAGAGGTTCGTCTTCGGGCTCAGGCAGTGGACGCACTCGCCGCACTGCGGCGAGAACAGCGTCACGACGCGGTCACCCTGCTTGACCAGCGTCACCCCCTCGCCGACCTTCTCGACGATCCCCGCGCCCTCGTGGCCGAGCACCGCCGGCGCGTAGCCGGACGGGTCGGCGCCGGACGCCGTGTACATGTCGGTGTGGCAGACGCCGCAGGCCTCCAACCGCACCAATACCTCTCCCGCGCGCGGCTCCTCCAGCTCCACCTCCTGCACCGCCAGGGGCTGGCCGAACTGCTCGAGCACCGCCGCGCGCATCCTCATCGTTCGATCCTAACCCGCCCGCCGCCGATGCTTCGAAAGGGGCTGTCTGGGTAGGCGAAAGACATGCCGAACCTGGTCCTCGGCCCGCTACTGCGTTACGTCGGCGATACCTGCGCGGTGGTCTGGATCGAGACCGATAGCGCATGCGAGGTCGCCGTCCTCGGGACCAAGACGCAGACCTTCACGGTCGCCGGGCACTACTACGCGGTCGTGCGCACCGAGGGGCTCGAGCCCGCCAAGCGCTACGAGTACACGGTCGAGCTCGACGGCGAGCAGGTCTGGCCGCTCGCCGACTCGCCGTTCCCACCATCGAGCTTCCGCGCACGGCCGAAGCCGCCGCCGCTGCGCGTCTCGTTCGGCTCCTGCCGCGTCGGAGCCCCGCACGAAGAGCCGTACACGCTGCGCAAGGACGACCACGACGAGGGCCGCGAGCTCGACCCGCTGCGTGCGCTGGCGCTGCGGATGACCCACCAGGATCCCGACGACTGGCCCGACCTGCTGCTCCTGCTCGGCGACCAGGTCTACGCCGACGAGGTCTCGCCCAAGACGCGCGAGTTCGTCGAGACCAAGCGCGACATCGACGAGGAGCCCGGACCGATCGCGCTCGACTTCGAGGAGTACACCCGCCTCTACCGAGAGTCGTGGAGCGATCCGACGATCCGCTGGCTGCTGTCGACGGTCTCCAGCGCGATGATCTTCGACGACCACGACGTCCACGACGACTGGAACATCTCGGCCGCCTGGCTCGAGCAGATGCGCGCCACCGACTGGTGGGAGGAGCACATCGTCGGGGCGATCATGTCGTACTGGATCTACCAGCACGCGGGCAACCTCAGCCCCGAGGAGCAGGACCGCGACGGGCTGCTCCAGCGCTGCCACGAGGCCGGCGACGCCGAGGCGCTGCTGCGCGAGTTCGCCCACCGCTCGGCGCACACGACCGACGGCGTCCGCTGGAGCTACCACCGCGACCTCGACGGCACGCGGCTGCTGGTGATCGATTCGCGCGCCGGCCGCTGCCTTCAGGAGGACGCCCGCTCGATGCTCGACGAGGACGAGTGGCGGTGGGTCTCCGACCGGCTCGACGGCGACTTCGAGCACGTGCTGATCGCCAGCTCGCTGCCGTGGCTGCTGGCGCCCGGGATGCACTATCTCGAGGCGTGGAGCGAGGCGATCTGCGGCGGCGCCTGGGGTCCGCTCGCGGCGCGCGGCGGCGAGCGCATCCGCCAGGCGCTCGACCTCGAGCACTGGGCGGCGTTCGAGGAGTCGTTCGAGCGGCTGGCCGAGCTGCAGCGACAGGTCGGAGCGGGCGAGCGCGGCAAGCCGCCGGCCTCGATCGTCACGCTCTCCGGCGACGTCCACCACGCCTACCTGAGCGAGGTCGCGTTCCGGCGCGGGTCGGGCGTCGAGAGCGCCGTCTACCAGGCGGTCTGCTCGCCGTTGCGCAACCCGCTCGACCGGCACGAGCGCTACGCGATGCGCTTCGCGGCGTCGCGAGCGGCCCACGCGATCGGCCGCGCGATCGCCCGTGCCGCCGGGGTGCGCGACCCGTCGGTCCGGTGGCGCGCGCTCGACGACAGCCCGTGGTTCGACAACGAGGTCGCGTCGCTGAAGATCGAGGGGCGCAGCAACGTCATGCGGCTCGACAAGGCAGTTCCTGGCCCGACCGAGCGCGAGCCGGGGCTCGAGCGGGTGCTCTCTCGCGAGCTGGCGTGAGCGGCGAAGTAGTGGCGCGTGCGCAATTCGTCCGACCCCCGACGTAGGGTCGCCAACCCGTGCACGAGACCGCTCCGACCGTCCACCTGATCGCCCGCCCGCAGCTCGACCTCGACGGGATGCGCACATACCTCGAGGACGTCGGCGGCGAGTCGTGGCTGGAGCGCAGGCTCGGCGAGGAGGAGCAGGCGAGCCCGGGCGAGATGCTGGTCGAGTTCGGCGGCCGCGCCTGCTACCGCAGCTGGGAGCCGGGGCTGAACCCGAACGTCACGCGCGTGCGCACCGACCGCATGGAGTACTTCGCGAACATCCTGCGCAGCGCCCACGGCTCGGTGCTCGAGCACGCCAACTACTCGTTCGCGCTGCGCAACGTCTCGCGCGTCTTCACCCACGAGCTGGTCCGCCACCGCGCCGGCTCGGCATTCAGCCAGGAGAGCCTGCGTTACGTGCGGCTGACCGAGATCGGCTTCCGCGTGCCGCCGGCGCTCGAGCCGGTCCGCGACCAGGTGATCTCGATCGTCGAGCAGCTCGAGGAGTTCCAGGTCAGCGCCGCCAGCGAGCTGGGGATCGACGAGGAGGGAGTCCCCTTCCACGTCAAGAAGGAGGTCACCTCCGCGCTGCGCCGGCTCGCGCCGATCGGGCTCAGCACCGACATCATGTGGACCGCCAACGCCCGCACCCTGCGCCACGTGATCGAGATGCGCACGGCCGAGGGGGCAGAGGAGGAGCTGCGGCTCGTCTTCGACCAGGTCGCGCGGATCATGCAGGCCGAGGCGCCCGGCCTGTTCCAGGACTTCGCCCAGCAGGACGACGGCTCCTGGGCGCCTGAGTACCGCAAGGTCTAGCTAATTGGCATAGCGCGGGACGCAACTCCGACCGCTCGGAACGGTTATGGGGACACCCACCCACCAAGGAGGATGCCCCCGTGAATCACCGTACCAACAGACTCAGCGCTGCTGTCGCAGTTTCTGCCGCTGTCGCATGCGCAAGCGCCTCGCTCGCGGCAGCCGCCGTCATCGACGGCACCTGGCGTCCCGATCGGCTGACCGGCACGCCAGACGCCGACACGATCAACGCCAAGGGTGGCCCCGACTTCGTCCGCGGGCTCGCCGGCGACGACGCGATCCGCGGTGGCTGGGGACCGGACCTGCTGATCGGCAACCTCGGCAACGACACCATCACGGGCAACCACGGCTCCGACCTGATCGTCGGCAACGACGGCAACGACCTGCTGAGCGGCAACCACGGCCGCGACCGCGTCTTCGCCGGCCCCGGCGACGATACCGTCAACGGCGGCTCGGGCGCGCAGCCCGCGCGACGCCACGGCTTCCGCGGCCGCTTCGCCGGCCCCGGTCCGCTCGGCGATCGCCTCCACGGCGGCGCCGGCAACGACACGCTCAACGGCGACCGTGGCCGCGACCTCGTCTCCGGCGGGATCGGCGACGACAGCGTCAACGGCGGCAACGGCGCCGACCGCGTATTTGCGAACATCGGCCGCGACACCGTCACCGGCGGCGAGGGCGACGACGTGCTGTGGGCGCTCGCCCGCGTAGACGTCACCGCGCTCGGCGACCAGGAGGGCGACACGCTCGACGGCGGCAACGGCAACGACCGCTTCAACGTCCGCGACGGCGAGGCCGACCGCGTCACCTGTGGCGAGGGCCGCGACAAGGTGCGCGCGGACCAGTTCGACGTGATCGTCGACGCGACCGCAGAGAACGCCAACGGCTCCTGCGAGGTCGTCAAGCGCAGCTCGCAGCTCGACTCCGACGCGCCGGAGAACCAGGTCCAGTCGCCGCCGGAGGACCGCCGCCAAGGCTGAGCCTTCTCCTGGGGGAGAACCAACCCGCGGGCGGGGTCATGGGAGGCCTCGCCCGCGGGTGTCGTTGCGACCGGTGCACAGGCCCTGCGTCATCTCACGAGCGAAACATCCTTGGGGCGGGAGGCCTAAGAATGCTTCGGCCGATGCTCGCCTACCCCAGCAAGGGGGGCTAGATCCAGCGGTCGAACCCTTCTAGGGGCAATGGCCCCAAGAAGAGTCCATCCAGCGTTCTCGGCGGAAGCCTGGGAGCTGCAGCGGCGTCAGCATGGTGTGGTCGCGAGAGCGCAGTTGCTCGCGCTGGGTCTTAGCTCAGACGCGATCGTGCATCGTCTGTCGACGGGGCGTCTTCATCCCGTGGCGCAAGGCATCTACGCCGTCGGCCGGCCGCAGTTGTCACAGCATGGGCGGTGGTCCGCAGCTGTATTGAGCTGCGGGCCTACAGCCGTCCTCAGCCACTATTCGGCGGGTGCTCTATGGGGAATCCGACCGGCGGAAAATGACGGGATCGAGGTCACCGTGTCGACGCTAGTCCGTCGCCGCCGGCCAGGCGTTGTCGTCCACTGCCGCGCGCTGGAGCCGGGCGAGCAAACCTCGCGAGACGAAATCCCCGTGACCACCGTGCCGCGCACACTGCTGGACCTGGCGACGACGCTGCATCGGGACCGGCTCGAAGCCGCGATCAACGAAGCCGACAAGCTCGACCTGATCGATCCGAGCTCGCTGCGAGCAGCGCTCGACGACTACTCCGGCCGTCCCGGCGTGAGTGCGCTGCGCGGCGTCCTCGATCGCCAGCTGTTCCGTCTGACGGACTCCGACCTCGAACGGCGATTCCTAGCGATCGTGCGTCGCACCGAGCTTGCCCTCCCGGAGACCGGGCGGCAGCTGAACGGCTTCAAGGTCGACTTTCACTGGCCTGACCTCGGGCTGGTGGTCGAGACCGACGGGCTGCGCTACCACCGCACCCCGGGCCAACAGGCGCGGGACCGCCTGCGCGATCAAGCACACACGGCCGCCGGTCTCACGACGTTGCGCTTCACCCACGCCCAGGTTCGTTACGAGCCTCGCCACGTCCAATCCACTCTCGTCAAGGTCGCCACGAGGCTGCGTCGCGGAGCGGAAGAAGCATCGTGGGGGTGATAGCCCTAACGATGCTTCGCGCGACCTTGAAGAGGCGGCGCTACTACTGCTCGGCGGTCCGCGTCATACGGTAGCGTCGGCCCAGCCGTGAACGCCGAGCTGCTCCGCGACCGCCGCGTCGCCCCATCGATCCTGGCCTCCGACTTTGCCCGCCTCGGCGAGCAGGTCGCAACGGTGATGGACGCCGGCGCCCGGGTGATCCACGTCGATGTGATGGACGGTCACTTCGTGCCGCCGATCTCGATCGGGCCGCTGATCGTCGATGCGCTGCGCGACCAGGTTCACGGCGCAGGGGGCGTGCTCGACGTCCACCTGATGATCGAGCGTCCCGAGCGCCACGTCGCCGACTTCGTCTCCGCGGGCGCCGACTCGATCAGCGTCCACTTCGAGTCGACGCCGAACATCCACTACGCGCTGCACGCGATCCGCGCGGCCGGCTGCAACGCCGGACTGGCGCTCAACCCCGGCACGCCCGTCGGCGCCATCGACGCGCTCGCCGGCGCCTACGACCTACTGCTCTGCATGACCGTCAACCCCGGTTGGGGCGGGCAGCCGTACATCCCCGCGTCGGACGCGAAGATCGCTGCCCTACGCGCGCGGGTTCCGGAGGGCACGCCGATCGAGGTCGACGGCGGCATCGACCCGACTACTGCCGGACCAGCCGCCACGGCCGGAGCAACGCTCTTCGTCGCCGGCTCGTCCGTCTTCGGCAAGCCCGACCCCGCCGCCGCCTACCGCGCCGTCGCGGACGCGACCGGCGCAATCGTCTAGAGCTACCGGCGCTTCTTCTTGCGCTTGCGCGGAGAGCGCGTGCGGGTCGCCGCGTCATCGGCGCCGTTGCCGTTCGCCGGCGCGATCTCGGCCTGAGCCTCCTCGGCCTCAGCCTGCTCGATCGCCCGGCGCTGAGCCGGCGACAGCCACTCCTCGGCCTTGCCGGTCTCCCAAGTCGGCCCGCGACCACCCGGCCACCAGCCGAGGATCACCAACCCGACCGCGATCAGCCAGAACAGCCGGATCACGTCGGTGCCGAGCGGGAAGATCATTCCGAGCACGTAGAGCGCTCCGACGACGATCCCGAGGATGCCGAGGAACTTCGTCAGCAGCCCGACGCGCATCGCGTTCTGGGCGATCATGATCGTCGCGAAGGCCAGCGCCAGCGCCCCGGACAGCCCGAGCGACTGGATCAGCGCCGGACGGTCGGCGACGAGATCGTCGGCGCGCGTCTCGGTCTGGGGACCGCTGGCGAGGAACTCGCCGGCGCGGTCGATCAGGTTGAGCTGGACCAGGATCGCCGCGACGGCGAGCAGGATCGGTCCGGCGATCGCCAGTATCAGCGCGGTCTTCTGCAGCTCGGGACGGCGCGCCTTGGTCGCATTGAAGAGGTACCAGAGGACCACGGCGAGCAGGAGCGTGCCGATCCCGCTCAGCACCGCGCCTGTCGTGAAGACGCTGCCGTTCGCGTCGACGGTCCGCAGCAGCTCGCGCGTGTTGTCGGCGTCGGGCGTCGTGTCGATCGAGGCGCTCACGTAGAGGCTCGCGGCAACGTTGAAGCCGACGGACACGAATGCCGCGGCTGCCACCGGCCTCGCCCAGCGGGCCTCCCAATCGAGCTGCTCTCTCACGGACACGGCCGGGGACCCTAGCTGTCGCCGAGCCGGTAGACGCGCCGGCCGAGGCCGAGCAGCAGGCTGCGCGGGGTGAACTGGCCGCCGACGGCGGTCGCCCTGTTGAGCAAGCCGGGGATCACAACGCCCTTGCCGCGCTCGAGTCCCTTCACCGCCGCCTCGGCGACGTCCGCCGAATCCACCCACGCGAACTCGGGCATCACCGACTCCAGCTGCAGCCCTGCGACCTCGCCGAACTCCGTCTTGACCGGACCCGGGCAGAGCGTCGTCGCAGTCACGCCGGTCCCGTGCAGGTCGGCGGTGAGCGCCTGGGTGAAGGTGAGCACGAACGCCTTGCTGGCGCTGTAGGTCGCCTGCGTCGGCAACGGCTGGAAGCCCGCGGTCGACGCCACGTTGAGCACCGCGCCGTCCCCGCGCTCGACCATCTTCGGGACGAACACCCCGCAGAGCGACACGACGACCTCGCAGTTGAGCCGCACCAGCTCGGCCTCGCGCTCGCCGTCGAGCCGCTGAAACAGGCCCGCGGAGCCGAAGCCGGCGTTGTTGACCAGCACGTCGACGCGCAGGCCGAGCGCCTCGATCGCCTTCAGCATCGCCTTGCGGCCGCTCTTGGCCTGGAGGTCGACGGCAACCACCTCGGCGCGTACCCGGTGGGAGTCCACGAGCTCCTTCGCCAGCGCGACGAGCCGCTCCTCGCGGCGGGCGACGAGCACGACGTTGTGGCCGCGGCTGGCGAGCGAGCGGGCGATGTCGGCGCCGATGCCCGACGACGCGCCGGTGACGAGGGCGGTGGAGTCCTTCGAAGGGTCTGGGATGGCCATCCAGGCAGCCTAGCCGGGCAGCCCGGCCGCGGTCCCTAGAATCGACCCCATGTCATCAGAGGACCCATTCGGCGGACTGTTCGGCGACCCCGACGAGCTGCGGCGGCGGATGGCCGAAATGGCCGAGCAGATGCAGGGGGCGCAGAAGGTCGCCTGGGCCGACAACGCGATCAAGCTCGCCGTCGACATGACCGTCGCCGGCATCGACCGGATCAACCTCCAGGGCAACGCCGAGCAGCAGGCCGAGGAGGTCCGCACGGCGATGACGCGGATCTTCCCCGAGGCCGTCGCTCTCATCCGAGAGGCGAGAGAGGGCTTCGGGACCTAACCCGCGCTGCGTTCAGTCGCCCTGTCCTCGCGGCCGCGGGCGATTACCTCCTTGAAGCTGCGCAGGCGGAAGATGAAGGCGAGCGCGGCGAAGCCGACGCCGAAGACGAAGACGCCGATCGCGATCTGCTGGCCGACCGAGTAGGCGGCGACGGTCGCCGCCGGGGCGGTGCCGGCGAACACCTTGACCAGCAGTGCCTGGGCGACGCCCGCGCCCTGGGGAGTGAACGGGACCGCGGCGGCGACCGCGTTGACGCCGAGCACCAACAGCACGTTGTTGACCGATCCGCCGACGTTGAACGCCTCGAGCAGAAACCAGAACGCGGTGAAGCGGAACAGCCAGCCGACGAACTGGATCGCGAAGACCTCGCGGAAGTAGCGCTCGCGGTCGAAGGCGATCGTCAGGCCCTGACGGACACGCTCCCAGAACGCGCGCACGCGGACCGAGAAGTAGGCGAACGAGAACAGCACCGCCACCGCTACCGCCGTGATCAGGAAGAGCGCGAAGCGCGGGTGGGCGGCGAGATAGGAGAGGTCGAAGGCGTTCAGGTTGGCGAAGTCCGGCGGCTTCGGGAAGACGCCCTGGGTGAACGCGAACAGCAGGATCAGGCTGCCCATCGCGACGTCGAAGCCGAGCTCGACGACGAAGCTCGACGCGACCGCCGGATAGCTCGAGTTGGGGATCGCGGTCTTGGTCAGGAACAGCCGCACGACGTCGCCGCCACGTGCCGGGACGACCGCGTTGAAGCCGTAGCCGGCGAAGTAGGCGCCCCAGATGTCGCGGAAGGCGATCGGCTCGATCGGGTAGGCGGCGCGCAGGATGTTGAACGAGGCGCGCGCCCGGAACGTCAGGTAGATCCCGAACGCGAGCAGCGCGAGCAGCAAGGGCACGGGCCGGACATCCGCCAGTCCCTGGAAGAACTGGTCGACCGCGTCGAAGAACGAGCGGAACGAGTCGCCGAGGGTCGCGGAGGGCGCCATTCCCGCATGAGACTACGAGGCGATCGAATACGGTCTGCCCATGTCGGACGCGAGCGACCGGGACGTGACGCGGCGAACGCTGCTCGCGGCCGAGCGGACGTGGCTCGCCTGGTGGCGCTCGGCGATCGCCGCGGCGGCCGCGGCGGTGGCCGTTGGAGGGGTCGTCCCGCAGCTCGTCGACGGCTCGCGCACGCCGTACGTCGTGCTCGGCGCCGGCTATGCCGCGCTGGCGATCGCCGTCTTCGTCGGCGCCGGACGGCGCCAGGCGCGGCTCGTCCAGACGCTCGACAGCGGTGGCTACGAGCCGGTCAGCAGCCGCTGGGTGCTCGGCCTGACTGTCGCGGGCGCGCTGCTCGCGCTCGGCACCCTCGCGGCGATCGTCCTCGCCTAACCCACTCGGGGTCGCGTCAGAGCTCGACGTGCGTCTCGGGGTCGCCGCCCAGCCGGTTCTCGCGGTCGAACTCGGCGAGCGACGCCAGCTCCGCGGTGCTCAGCTCGAAGTCGAAGATGTCGAGGTTCTGCGCGATCCGCTCGGGATTGCCGGACTTCGGGATCGCGACGAGGCCAAGCTGGACGTGCCAGCGCAGGACGACCTGCGCGGCTGTCTTGCCGTGCGCCGCGCCGATCTCGGCAAGCCTTGGATGGCCGAGCAGACCGCGACCCAGCGGCCGCCACGACTCGACGACGACACCATGCTCGGCGTACCAGGCGCGGACGTCGGTCTGGGCGAAGTCGGGGTGCAGCTCGATCTGGTTGACCGCCGGCCAGACGCCGGTCGCCTCGGCGATCCGCTCGATCTGGTCGGGGGTGAAGTTCGACACGCCGATCGACCGCACGAGCCCTTGCTCGCGTAGGTCGACAAACGCGCGCCAGGTGTCGACGTAGCGATCGATCGTCGGCAGCGGCCAGTGGATCAGATAGAGGTCGACGTACTCCAGGCCGAGCCGCCGCCGGCTCTCCTCGAAGCCGGCCAGCGCCTCCTCGTAGCCGTGGTCGGCGCCCGGCAGCTTGGTCGTGACGACGATCTCCTCGCGCGGCACGTCGGAGTCTGCGACCGCACGCCCGACGCCAACCTCGTTGTCGTAGCGCGCCGCGCTGTCGATCAGCCGGTAGCCGCGCTCGAGCGCCGTGCCGACCGCGGCGTAGGCCTCGTCGTCGTCGAGCGGCCATGTCCCCAGCCCGAGCTGGGGGATCGCCCTCCCGTCGAGCAGCTCGATCGTCGGCGCAACCGTCACAACCAGCTTCTTCCCCACTCTGCTCGCGATCGACGCCCCAGCGGCTTCGCATACCCTGGCCGCGTGCCGCCCGAGCTGCTGGACAACCGGACGCTCAACCGAACGCTGCTCGCGCGCCAGGGCTTGCTGGAGCGGTCCGCCACTCCGGCAATCGCGATGGTCGAACGGCTGGTCGGGATGCAGGCCCAGGTGCCGGGCAACCCCTACGTCGGGCTGTGGTCGCGGATTTCCGACTTCCGGCCGGAGGAGCTGAGCCAGGCGATCGCCGAGCGGCGCGCGGTTCGGGCGGGCGCGCTGCGCGCGACGATCCACCTGCTCTCCGCCCGCGACTGCCTGGCGATCCAGCCGATCACGGGGTCGGTGCTCGCCAAGTCGTTCCAGAGCCAGTTCGGGCGGCGCCTCACGGCAGCCGGAGCCGACACCGACGCGGTCGTCGCCGCCGGCCGCGAGCTGCTCGCCGAACAGCCACGGACACGGGCGGAGATCCGCAACCTGCTCGCCCCACGCTGGCCGGACGTCGACCCGGAGCTGCTCGGCCACGCGGTCGTCCACCTCACGCCGCTCGTACAGATCCCACCGCGGGGCCTCTGGGATGGACGCGGCCAGGCGACCTGGTCGCCGACCGCGCAGTGGCTCGGCGCCGAGCTCGATCCCGAACCGTCGGTCGACCGGCTGGCGCTGCGCTACCTCGCCGCGTTCGGGCCGGCGTCGACCGCCGACATGCGCACCTGGTCGACGCTGACCGGCCTGCGCAAGGTCGTCGAGCGGCTACGCCCGCGACTGCGCACGTTCCACGACGAGAGCGGTCGCGAGCTGCTCGACGTCGAGGACGGGCTATTCGCCGATCCGAACACGCCGGCCCCTCCGCGCTTCCTGCCGGAGTACGAGAACCTGACGCTCTCCCACGCCGACCGCTCGCGCGTGCTCGGCGGGGTCGGGCCGGGCTTGCCGTTCCCACGCGGCGGCACGGTCGGCGCTCTGCTCGCCGACGGCTTCTACCGCGCGAACTGGCAGCTCGTCGAGCAGGACGAGACGGCGATCCTCACGATCGACCGCTTCGCCCGCCTGCCGAGCGACCCGCCCGGCACGCTCGCCGCCGTCGAGCAGGAGGCCGACCGTTTCGTGCACTTCCTCGCGCCCGACGCCAGCAGCCACGAAGTCCGCTTCGTTCCCCAACCCTGAACCGCCGGCTCGCTACGTAGTCTGGGCCTGGATGAGCTGGGGATTCCGCTTCCGCGCCCGCGAGTGGCTCGACCGCAGCTGGATCGTCGTCCCCGCGATCTACATCGTCGCGGCGCTCGCGCTGGGCAAGCTGATCCCGTCGCTGGAGAGCGGCGAGGTCGGTCCGTTCGGCCTCCACCTCGACCAGGACAGCGCGCGCTCGATCCTCGAGGCGGTCGCGGGCGGGATGATCGCCTTCACCGGCTTCGTCGTGTCGGTCGCGGTGGTCGTCGTCCAGTTCGGCGCGAGTCAGTACACGCCGCGGCTGGTGCTGCGCTTCCGGCGCGACACGGTCGTCAAGAACTCGCTTGGGATCTTCATCGCGCCCGCGCTCTACGCGCTCGTCTCGCTGGTCGACATCGGCGAGGGCGACGTCCCGAACCTGACCGTCGCGGTCGCGGTGCTGTTGCTCGTCAGCGCGGTGTTCGCCTTCTTCACGCTCGTCGCGCGCCTGCTCGACCTGCTGCGACCGCGTCGCCTCTACGACCAGCTGCGCGACGGCTGCGAGCGGGCGATCGACCAGGTCTACCCGGAGCCGTTCGACGACGCGGCCGCCGATCCGGCGACGGCGCTGCCACCGCCGGGCGACGCGATCTCCTTCCACGGCGGCAGCGGCGTGCTGTCGGCGCTCGACCGCCAGGCGCTCGTCGAGCTGGCGACCGCCGGCGGGACGACGATCGAGGTCCTGCTCCCGGTCGGCAGCTACGTACACCACGGCGCCCCGCTGTTCCGGCTGCGCGGTCCGGCCTCGGCCGAGCTGCCGCACCGCGCGCTCGAGCGGGCCGCGATCGTCGCCGAGGAGCGAACGCTGACCCAGGACCCGGCGTTCGCGATTCGCGCGATCGTCGACATCGCGATCCGCGCGCTGTCGCCGGCGGTCAACGACCCGACGACCGCCGTCCAGGGCCTCGACGTGCTCGAGGCGATCCTCCAGCTGCTCGCCCGGCGCGACCTAGGCGCCGGCCTCGTCCGCGATTCCGGCGGCACGCCGCGCGTCTTCTACCCGGCGCCCGGCTGGTCCGACCTGCTCGACCTCTCGCTGACCGAGATCCGCTCCTACGGCGCCAACTCGCACCAGATCACGCGCCGCATGCGCGCGCTGCTGGCCGAGCTCTTCGCCGCCGTGCCGCCCGCGCGCCGTCCAGCGATCGAGGCCCAGGTCGCGCTGCTCGACGCCGCTGTGATCCGCGCGCATCCCGATCCCGGCGAGCGCGCGCTGGCACTGACCGCCGACCACATGGGCCTCGGCGGCCGTCCGCCGGCCTAGAGCTTGCTCGCCTCGGAGAGCAGCCACAGCGCGAGGCAGGTGAAGCCGACCATCACGGCCAGCATCCAGTACTGCGAGCGGGTCGCGCGCTTCGGATCGTCGTAGATCGCGATCGCGCGGTCGTGGGCGAGGATCAGCGCGCAGACGTGTCCGGCGACGACCGCACCAACCTGGAAATACCAGATGAACGTCGTCGAGATGACGGTGAAGTCGATCTCACGACCGGCCGTGCCGAAGTAGTCGGTCCCCTCGCCGAGCGGGTCTGAGACGAGCCGGATGACGTCCTGGCCCTGGAAGGCGAAGAAGCTGACGTAGTGCGCGAGCGCGTAGACGAGCGCGATCGGCGCAAGCGAGTGGGCGAACCGGCCTGCCAGCTCGCGCACGGTGAAGCCGCCGCCAACACGCGTCGCGCCCCACGACCCGAGCAGGTAGAAGCCGACGACCAGCGCGATCGTGACCAGCATCGACAGGCCGAAGACCAACTCGAGCGAGTTGACCGCACTCGAGCCGACCGACTCGACGACCTCCTGCAGGCTTGGGATCCAGCCATTGAACGTCGGCCCGCCGCTGAAGCCGTCGAAGCTGACGATCCCGATCAGCGCGCAGACGAACACCACCGACCCCGGCGCCGGCTCCCAGTGCGCCAGCCCGGACAGCGGACGCTGGACGCCGATCTCGCGGCCGCGCCGCTCGAAGACCGAGATCCGTGAGAAGAGGTTGAAGTAGACCGAGAACGCCTCGCCGCGGTTCGTCCAGGCGTCGACGCCATAGAGCGCCATCCCAACCCAGGTCGCGACCGAATAGATCAACGCGGCGGTAGCGACCGTCTGCGGCTGGTCGCCGCCGTTGGCAGCGAGCTCCATCCAGCCGAACGCGACGATCCCGACGACGGCCGGCCAGCGCCCGAGCCGCTGCGGGTAGGCGAACGGCGCCGGCAGCGGCTCGCCCGCAGCCCGGGTCGTCACCCAGGCGATCGCCCTGCCCACCGCCCGCCATGGGTTGAACGCGCGGAAGACGTCACCGAACAGCAGCGACAGCGGCAGCAGCCCGATCCAGAAGGTGATGTAGACGAACGTCGGCGTGAAGTTGTCGTTCGGGTTCGAGCTGCCGCGGAAGCCCGCATAGACGACCAGCCCGAGCAGGAGGACACCGATCGCCCCACACAACAGCGCGACCGATGTGCTCGCCAGGACACGGCTGAACCAGCCCGGCAGCGGTCGCCAGCTGTCGCCCTGCAGCCGCGGCTTGGGCCACAGCGTCGCCAGCGCGACGAACGACACGACCAGCACCAGCGACGCGCCCCAGAGGAACAGCCAGGTGGGGATCGGCACGTCCTGACGGCCCGTCAAGCCGTGCGCGATCGGCAGGAACACCCCCCACATGCCGACCGAGTATGGCAACGTGGCCCTATGCCATCCGAGGCAAGCTACGTCCCGGCCGCGGGCTGGAAGGGCCTGACACGGCTCTACGACCCGATCGTCGCCGCAACGATGCGCGAGCGACGGTTCCGCGGCGAGCTCACGGCGTCGGTGGCCGCCGACTTGCCGAACCGTGGGACCGTCGTCGACGTCGGCTGCGGCACCGGCACATTCGCGATCGCCTTCGCCGCCCAGCGCCCAGATGCGCAGCTGATCGGTGTCGACGGGGACCCGAGCATCCTGGAGCTGGCACAGCGCAAGCCGGGCGCGACCGCGATCGACTGGCGTGAGGGGCTAGCCAGCGATCTGCCGCTCGCCGACGACAGCGCCGACGCGGTGACGATGTCGCTCGTGCTCCACCACCTGCTGCCCTCCGCCAAGCACGCCGCGCTGGCCGAGATCCACCGCGTGCTGCGCCCAGGTGGCCGGCTGCACATCGCCGACTTCGCCCGCCCGCACGACCCGCTGATGCGAGCGGCCTTCGCCGCGATCCAGGTCGCCGACGGCTTCGCCCAGACCCGCGATCACGTAGCCGGTCGCCTACCCCAGATCGTCATCGACGCCGGCTTTCCCACCGTCATGTCGCGTGCCCGGCTGCGCACCGCCTTCGGCAGCCTTGAGATCCTGACCGCGAAGCCCTAGGGCTGGAGCAGGATCTTGAAGGCACCGTCCTGCTTCTTCTGGAAGATCTCGTAGGCACGTGGAGCATCCTCGAGCGGCAGGTGGTGGGTCGCGAAACTGTCGACGCCGAGCGGATCATCGCCGTTGCCGAGCAGCGGCAGGATGTCGTCGATCCAGCGTTTGACGTTGGCCTGGCCCATGCGCAGGTTGATCTGCTTGTCGAACAGCTCGAACATCGGCATCGGATCGACGGCGCCGCCGTAGACGCCGGAGAGCGAGATCGTCCCGCCGCGCCGGACGATGTCGATCGCGGCATGCAACACCGAGAGTCTGTCGACGCCGGCCTTCTCGATCAGCTTCTGGGCCACGGCATCTGGGAGGTAGCCGGCGAGCGTCTGCGCCAGCTTGCCTACCGGCGCGCCGTGGGCCTCCATGCCGACCGCGTCGATCACGCTGTCGGGCCCACGTCCGCCAGTCATTGCGCGTAGCGCCGCCGCGAGGTCATCCTGCTGCTCGACGTCGACCACCTCGACGCCGTGCGCGCGTGCGCGCTCCAGCCGCTCCGGAACGAGGTCGACGCCAATCACCCGCTCGACGCCGCGGTGCTGGGCGATCCTGCACGTCATCTCGCCGATCGGGCCGAGGCCGAGCACAACAAGACTGCCCCCCTCCGGCACGTTGGCGTATTCAACGGCCTGCCAGGCGGTCGGCAGCACGTCGGAGAGGTAGACGAAGCGATCGTCGGGCGGCCCCTCCGGGACCTTGATCGGCCCGTACTGGGCCTGTGGGACTCGCAGCAACTCGGCCTGCCCGCCTGGCACCTGGCCGTAGAGCTTGGTGTAGCCGAACAGGGCGGCGCCTGTGTCGTGCTGGTGGACCTGGGTCGTCTCGCACTGCGACTGAAGTCCGTTGTCGCACATGAAGCAGTGGCCGCAGGAGATGTTGAACGGGATCACCACGCGGTCGCCCTTCACGATCTGCCTGACCTCGCTGCCGACCTCCTCGACGATCCCCATCGGCTCATGGCCGAGCACATCGCCGGGGTCGATGAAGGCACCCATCACCTCGTACAGATGGAGGTCCGAGCCGCAAATGCCGGTCGAGGTGACGCGCACGATCGCGTCGGTCGGCTGCTCGATCGTCGGGTCGGGAACGTTGTCGACCTGCACCTCTCGCTTGCCCTGCCAGGTGACTGCCTTCATGTCGATCCCTCGCTTCGCGTCTGGTTCGCCGGACCAGCGGACTACCCGAGCCGGCAGCGCCGAAACGGATCAGTCGCCCGAATCGAGATCGAGCGGATCGACGGCCGGGCCCTCGAGCACGCTGCCGTCGGCGGCGAAGCGCGATCCGTGGCAGGGGCAGTCCCAGGAGCGCTCGCCGCTGTTCCACGCGAGCTTGCAGCCGAGGTGGGTGCAGCGTGGCGCGCGGCGCTTGGCGATCTGGTCGCCGACGAAGTGCAAGCCGACCTTGGCGTTCTCCTCGAGCAGTGTCGGGAGTGACGCGCGAACGGTGACACGCCAGGGGTCGAGCAGCTCGGCGGCCGGGCTGCGCGCGTCGCTCTCCAGCAGCTCAGCGAGCACCGCCGCGGCGGCTGTTCCGCCGGTCATACCCCACTTCGCGAAGCCGGTCGCGGTGAGGATCCGTCGCGAGCGCGGCGTGATCCGCCCGACGTAGGGGACGCCGTCGAGCGTGATGCCATCCTGCGCCGACCAGCGGTACTCGATCGACTCGACATCCCAGTGTTCGCGCGCGAACTGCTCGAGGTTGCGGTAGCGCTCCTCGGTGTCGCCGCCGGTACCGGTCCTGTGGCTCTCGCCACCGACCAGCAGCAGCTCCTCGCCCCCGACCGGGGCGGTTCGGATCGAGCGCGTCGGCGAGTCGCCGCTGATGAACATGCCGTCGGGCAGATCGCCACTCACGCGGCAGGCGATCGCGTAGGAGCGCTCAGTGTGGACGCGCGCGAAGGCGAGCGAGCGGTCCAGGAACGGGTAGTGGGTCGCGACGACGACGCGGTCAGCGAGCAGCCGTCCACCGGCATCGGTCTCGACCACGCAGCGGCCGCCCTCGTCGACGCCGAGCGCCCGCGAGTGCTCGTAGATGTCGCAGCCGCCTGCCAGCAGCAGCTCGGTGAGCGCGTAGAGGTACTTGCCGACGTGGAACTCGGCCTGGTCCTCGAAGCGAACCGCTGCCGCCACCGGATAGGGGAGCGGCGTCTCCTCGACCAGCAAGGCTGGCAGTCCGGCGGCCGTCGCAGCGCGTGCCTCGGCCTCAACGCGGTCACGATCGGAGTCCGAGACGACGTAAGCGTAGGACTCCCGGCGACGGAAGTCGCAGTCGATCCCATCGACCTCGACGTGCTCGGCGATCCAGGCCAAGGCCGCCTCGTTGATCTGGCCGTAGAGACGCGCGGCGTCTGACCCGAGACTCGACTTCAGGCGCGCGTAGATCAGCCCGTGCTGCGAGGAGACCTTCGCCGTCGTGTAGCCGCTCACCCCGCGCCCGACACGGTCCGCCTCGATCAAGACGACGCGCGCGCCAGCGTCCTGAGCGAGCAACGCCGTGGTCAGCCCGACGATCCCGCCCCCGATCACGGCGACGTCGGCCTCGACGTCGCGCTCCAGCCGCGGAAACTCCGGTCGCTCCGGTCCGGTCCCGACCCAGATCGACTCCCGCCGCGCGGCGGCCACGTCAGTGAGGTCGCGGCCCATCTCCGAGCGGTACCCGCGCGGTGCAACGGGAAACGGAGGCCGTTTCACTACCTCCATCTCGGGTAGCGCCCCGCCATGGCTCCCTCGAGCCACCGAGGCGCTGGCGCGCGTCGTGATCGAGGCGCTGGAGGATGAGAGCGTGTCGTGCGAGATCGTCTGCTTGGTCGATCTAGACGTCCGCCCCGGCGTGTCGTCCGACGAGGGCGGTGGCGACGAGTGGCCGCGCGTCTTGGAGAAGGTGCTCGCGGCGAACATCCTCGTGATCGGTGAGTTCGCCGGCGGGCTGATCGACATCGGGTTCACCGTGCCCGGGCAAGCGTGGACCTACTGGAACCGCGGCCCCGGACCGGGCAAGAGCTACCTCGAGGACGAGGCCGGACGCGAGTGGTCGCATACGACGGGACGCGCCGCCGCCTCGAACCTCGCCGCCGCCGCGCGAGCGCTGCGCGAGCGACCGATTCCGGCGCCGCCGTCGGAGTGAGCGCGGCTCTGTTTCACCGCCTCCGCTCTGGGTAGGCGCCACGTACCCGAGTAAGAGGAGCAACCTATGAGCAAGACCGCACGTGAGGTGATGACAGGAGACGCTCAGTGCATCGGCGAGCACGACTCCGTGCTCGACGCCGCCAAGCGACTGTCGGAGCTCGACGTTGGCGCGATGCCGATCTGCGGCGACGATCAGCGTCTCAAGGGCATGGTCACCGACCGCGACATCGTGGTGAAGGTGCTGGCCGAGGGACGCGATCCCAGTTCCACGGAGGCCGGCGAGCTCGGCGAGGGCAAGCCGGTGACGATCGGCGCCGACGATCCCATCGAGGCGGCCGTCCGCACGATGAAGGAGCACAAGGTCCGCCGGCTGCCGGTGATCGACGGCCACGAGCTGGTCGGCATCGTCAGCCAGGCCGACCTCGCCCGCTCGATCGACGAGAGCCAGGTCGGCGATCTGGTCGAGGCGATTTCGGCCTAGTCCGGGACGCCGGCGAGATCAGGCCGG
>JBIOUS010000055.1:0-60628 GCA_044867325.1 Thermoleophilaceae bacterium
GCGCGCCGCGGCGCGCTTCGCAGCCGCCCGCTTCTCAGCGGCGGCCCGTTCCTCCGCCGCCTGCTCGGCCTCGAGCTGTTGCAGCGAGCCGTAGCTCGCGCCGCCGCTCGCGCCTGAGCCCTCGGGCTGAGGCGCCGATGCGCCACCGGAAGCCGTATGGGCAGCAGCCCCCGGCTCGCTCTGCGCCACCGCTGGAGCCACCCCCGCCAGCAGCAGGACCGCGACTCCCAGGCTCAGAACGCATCGCCTCACACCTAGAACGTCGGCCTGCTGGCAGAACACCTGAGCGCCTGCAACAGGTCTCCCAAATCGCGCCGCCACGCGCCCGGCGCTAAGCCAATCGCCCCAGCAGCTCCAGCGCCCCCGCCTTGTTCAGCGGCTCGTTGAGATTCCCGCACTTCGGCGACTGCACGCACGACGGGCAGCCCTTCTCGCACGGGCACTCCGAGATCAGCCGCGTCGCGTCTGCGACCAGCGTCTCGAACATCCGGAATCCCTGGCGTGTGATCCCCACGCCGCCGGGGTGGCCGTCGTAGATGAAGATCGTCGGCCGGCCAGTCTGGGCGTGGAAGGCGGTGGACAGCCCGCCGATGTCCCAGCGGTCGCACATCGCGATCAGCGGCAGCACCGCGATCTGCGCGTGCTCGGCAGCGTGCAGCGAGCCCTGGAGCACGTCCAACGGGAAGTCCTCCGCCAGCGCCTGCTCCGGAAACTCGTACCAGAGCGCCTGCGTCGTGAAGTGCTCCTCGGGCATGTCGAGCCCGATCAGGTCGAGCACCTCGTGATCGGTCGTCCGCTTGCGCTGGAACGCCGTCACCTGCTCGCTGACCGACACGACCCCGAACGACAGCGTCGCCGGGCCGACCTCGCGCACGTCGAGCACCCGCTCTATGTAGGTGTCGGTCTCCTTCTTCGGCTGGGTGTAGAAGTCGCCGACGAACGGCTTGACGATCGCCTGGCGCCGCTCGACGTCGAGCAGCTCGACCTCGTAGCTGCGCCCGAAGTGGAGGTAGATCGCGCCGGGATGGGCGGCGGACCGCGCCCGCGCCGTCTCGATCGAGCCGATGATCTCGCCCTCGTCGCCCTCGATCACCGCGACCGAGTCCGGCGACGCCGAGCGCAGCGGGATCCGCGCCGCCGGGTAGCCCTCGCCGCGCGGCAGGTAGCGGCCGCCGCGCTCGCGCAGCTGCCCGAGCTTCACCAGCCGGTCGGCGTAGGCGCTCCAGCGCGGCCCGAGGAACTCCTCGTCGCCGGGCGACAGCGGCAGCTCGTAGGCGGCGGCGCAGAGGTGGGCGAGGTGGATCTCCTCCGACTCGTGGTCGAGGATCGCGCTCTCGACCGGCCGCTCGAGGAACTCGTCGGGGTGGCGGCAGAAGAACTGGTCGAGCGCGTCGGAGCCGGCGACGTAGACCGCCAGCCCGGTCCCGCGCCGCCCGGCGCGTCCCCACATCTGGCGCAGCGACGCGACTGTCCCCGGAAACGTCACGACGATCGCCGCGTCGAGCTCGCCGACGTCGATCCCCAGCTCGAGCGCGTCGGTCGAGACCACCGCCAGCAGCTCGCCGTCGACCAGCCGCTGCTCGATCTCGCGCCGCTGGGCGGGCGTGTAGCCGGCGCGGTAGGGCGCGACCCGCTCGGCGAGGTCGGCCCGCCCGCGCTCCTCGAGCTTCAGCCGCGTGAACTTCTGGATCAGCTCGATCCCGCGCCGCGAGCGCAGGAAGCAGATCGTCCGCACCTCCTTCTCGACCAGGTCGGCGAGCAGGTCGGCCGCCTCGCCGAGCGCCGAGGCGCGCGCCCCGGTCCGCTCGTCGACCAGCGGCGGGTTCCAGATCGCGATCTGGCGCTCGTGGTGGGCGGCGCCGTCGTCGTCGACCAGCGCCACGTCGCAGCCGGTCAGCCGCTCCGCCAGCTCGACCGGGTTGGCGATCGTCGCGCTCGCCAGCACGAAGCGCGGCTCGGTCCCGTAGGCGAGCGCGATCCGCCGCAGCCGCCGCAGCACGTTCGCGACGTGCGAGCCGAAGACGCCGCGGTAGGTGTGCGCCTCGTCGACGACGATCCAGGCGAGGTTGGCAAAGAAGTCGCCCCACGCCTGGTGGTTCGGCAGCACCCCGACGTGCAGCATGTCGGGGTTGGTCAGGATCAGGTTCGACCGCCGCCGGATCGCCGTGCGCTCCTCCTTCGGCGTGTCGCCGTCGTAGATCGCCGGGCGCAGGTAGCGCAGCTTCAGCGCGTGCAGCGCGCGCGCCTGGTCCTGGGCGAGCGCCTTCGTGGGGTAGAGGTAGAGCGCGCGCGCCGAGCGGTCGTTGGCGAGCGTGTCGAGCACCGGCAGGTTGAACGCGAGCGACTTGCCCGACGCGGTGCCGGTGGTGACGATCGTGTCGCTCGCGTAGGCCGAGGCGAGCGTCTCCGCCTGGTGGGCGTAGAGCTGCTCGATGCCAGCTCCCGCGAGCGCCTCGCGCAGCTCGGGGTGGAGCGAGTCGGGGATCGGCAGGTGACGGGCGCGGCGCGCGCCGAGCCGCGAGCGAGCGACGAGCTGATCCCCGTCCGCCGATTGAAGGAGGTCCTCCCAGGGCAGCTTCGTCCGTGCGATGGCCACGCGATGCCATAGTACGGACGGCGTGATCAGGGGCTTCAGCCACGCCGATTTCCCACTCGACCTGCTGCTGGAAAGCAAGCGGGCGACGCTGACCGTCGTGCTTCCCGCACGCGAGGTCGCCGACACCGTCGGCGAGATCGTCGAGCGGATCCTGGGCCTCGACGGCTTGGTCGACCAGGTGCTCGTCGTCGACGCCGACTCGGCCGACGGCAGTGGCGAGGTGGCGCGCGTCGCCGGCGCCGAGGTGGTGTCGGAATCCGACCTCGGCAGCGGCGCCGCGCCGTCGGGTCCGCTCTCCTCCTTCGGCCCGATCCGCGGCAAGGGCGACGCGATGTGGCGGGCGCTCGCCGCTGTTCGCGGCGACCTCGTCGCCTACATCGACTCCGACACGCGCGACTTCGACCCGAGCTTCGTCCTCGGCCTGTTCGGCCCGTTGATCCGCGAGACCGATGTCGAGTTCGTCAAGGGCTCCTACAGCCGACCCTTCACTGCCGATGGCGTTGAACTGCCCGAAGGTGGCGGGCGTGTCAGCCAGCTCACCGCCCGCCCGCTACTCGACGCTTTCTACCCCGACCTCGCGGGTATCGGCCAGCCGCTCGCCGGTGAGATTGCCGCCCCGCGCGCGTTGCTCGAGCGGCTTCCATTCGCCACCGGCTACGCCGTCGAGACCGCGATGCTGCTCGACGTCCGCGAGCTGGTCGGCGCCGCCGCGATCGTCCAGTCCGACCTCGGCGAGCGCCGCAACCGCCACCAACCGCTCCCCGCCCTGCGCCCGATGGCCGACGAAGTCCTCGCCGTCATCTGCGAGCGCCTACGCCGCGAAGGTCGCCTCCAGGACGGCGGTCCGACCGACTCGGTCGTCTACCGCCCGCCGTTCGCCGACGTGGCAGCCGCGCGCCCGTAGCCTTCCTGCCGATGCCTCTCCGCTGTGTCTACACCGACCTCGACGGCACGCTGCTCGGTCGTGGCGCGTCGCTGTTCCACGACGGCGATGGCCAGTTCACGCTGCTCGCCGGCCGGGCGCTCGAGGCGTGTCACCGCGCGGGGGTGGAGGTCGTGCCGATCTCCGGTCGCCGCCGCGGCCAGGTCGCCGAGCCGGCGCGGCTGATCGGGGCCACCGCCTACTGCTTCGAGATCGGCGGCGGGCTGGTCGTCGACGGTGAGGAGAGCTGGCTCTGCGGCGACTTCCAACCGCGCGACGGGCAGAACCCCTGGGAGCTCGTCGACCGCTCCGGCGCTCCCGCGCTGCTGCTCGACGCCTACGCCGACACGCTCGAGCTGCACACGCCCTGGGACAGCGGCCGCGAGGTGACGCATCTCTTCCGCGGGATGGTCGACGTGGCGGCCGCGAACGCGCTGCTCGCCGACAACGGCCACACCGGCGTGCGCCTCCTCGACAACGGCACGATCGACGCCGACCGCCGCTGCTACCACCTAGCTCCGGCCACGGCCTCGAAGGCCGCCGCCGTCGCCGCCCACATGCAGGCGCGCGGCTATGCGCCCGCCGACTGCATCGCCGTCGGCGACTCGCACGAGGACTCCGAGGTCGCCCCGATCGTCGGCCAGCTCTTCCTCGTCGCCAACGCCGACCCCAACCTCCCCGCCGGCCCGAACACGACCCGGACCGAGGACTCCCACGGCGCCGGTTTCTACGAGGCCGTGATCCAGTCGCTGATGGCCTAGGCCAGCCGGCGGTTGAAACACCTCGCGCCGCCAGGTCGTATTGAAGGCGTGACCGGTTCGATCCAGGGAGAGGCCGCGGTCGAGGACCTCTTCCGCCGCCATTGGGGCTCGGCCTACCGCGCGGCCTACCTGGTCGTCCAGGACAGCGCCGCCGCCGAGGACATCGCGCAGGAGGCGATGCTGGCCGCCGTCGGGCGGATCGACCGCTTCGACCGCCGCCGCCCGTTCGGACCGTGGCTGCACCGGATCGTCGTCAACCGCTCGATCGACTGGGTACGTGCCCGCAAGCGCCGCGGCGAGGTCAGCGCCGACGCGGCCGCCGAGCTCGAGGACCCTGGATCGCCGGACGGCGACCGCCTGCCCGACGACCTCGTCGCCGCGCTCGCCAAGCTCGATCCCGAGGACCGCGCCGTCGTAGTCCTGCGCCACCTCTTCGACTACGACTCGACCGAGATCGCCCGCATGCTCGGCGTGCCGCCCGCGACCGTCAGGACGCGGCTGCGCCGGGCGCTCGGCCGGCTGCGCCCACTGCTCGCCGGGCGCGGGCTCGTCCTCGCCGTCCTGACCGCGGTCCTCGCCGTCGCGGCGCTGACGCCGCCCGGCCGCGCGGCGCTGAACGGGGCCGCCGACCTGCTCGGCGAGATCGGCGGCGCGCCGATCAGCGAGGACGACCGCCATTTCGAGTCGACTGTGCCGCCCGGCCTGCCGGGCTCGCCGGTCGTCGTCGACAACGGACAGGCGCCGGACGGGTCGCGCTACGAGTGGGTCGCCTTCAGGCGCGAGGAGAAGCTGGGACCGCGCGCGAGGCAGGACACGCTGGACATGTTCTGCGTCCGCTTCGGCTGGGCCGACGTGCGACGGCGGCTGGGCACCGGCGGCTGCTCGAGCCTGGTCGCCTGGTCGCCCGGCGTCATCCACCTGACCGGTCGGCTGGCGCGTCCCGCGACGGCAGGCCGTCAGCGCGACTACATGCTGATCGGCGACGTCGACCCGCGCGTCGGGCGGTTGCGGTTCTTCTACCGCCGGCCCGGTGGCGACCGGCGCGAGCTGCCTGTCGATCACGCGCGGATCGACGGCCGGCTGCTGCGGCGTGCCGGAGGAGAGGCCCCGTTCGCCGTCTTCACCGCATTCGTCCCCGGCGATCTCGTCAGCGCGGACCGGCTCGGCGAGCGCTACCGGCCGATGTCGCTGTCGGTGGTCGATCCCACGTTCGCGATGCCGCTGCCCTACAGCCCTGCCTACAAGCGTTGCGTTCGTCGTCACGGCGGCTTCTACGAGCGCGGCTGGATCGACGTCGTCGTCTACGACCGTCGCGACCGGCGTGTCGCGATGCTGCCGACACGCACGGCGCGTCCAAGGCCCGCGGCCTGCGCGAGCATCGACGAGTTCAGCCGCGGAGCGATCCGCGCCGAGCCGGTAGCCCAGACGCCGCTGCGCGCGAAGCTGCTGCGGGCCTTCCCGCCGAAGCACCCGCTCCCGTAGCGGCGGATTCAGGTCGCGCTGGCGAGCACGGACTCGGCGAGTGCCCGCCCAGCGACCTCCAGCTCGCCGAGCGTCGTCGCCTCGGTCACCGTCTGCAGGTCAAGGATCCGCTCCTCGAACTGGTCGAGCGTCGAGCGGCCGACGATCGCATGGCAGGCGACGCCGCTCTGGCGCGCCCGCGTCGCGACCTCGAAGACGGCCTTGCCCTGGAACGTCTGGCGGTCGAGGCGGCCCTCGCCGGTGACGACGAAGGCCGCGGCGCGCATCCGCTCGTCGAAGCCGATCGCGTTCAGCACGGCCGGCGCGCCCTGGACGAGCTTGGCGCCGCGCCACGCCCACAGACCGCCCGACAGCCCGCCGGCGGCGCCGGTCATCGCGACGCCGCGCGGGTCCTTCGGCGCCTTGCGCGCCAGACGGGCCAACCGCTGCTCGAGCCGCTTGACCGTGTCGGGGTCCGCGCCCTTCTGCGGACCGAACATCCGCGGCGCGTCCTCCCAGGCGTTGCGCGTGTCGCACCACACCTCGAGCTTCGGCTTGACGCCCGCGTCGTCGAGTGCGGCCACCGCGCCGGCGCCGCCGTCGGACGTCGCCGACCCGCCGACGGTCACGATCGCCTTCGTCGCTCCCGCCTCCACGGCGGCGGCGATCAGCTCGCCCGTCCCGCGCGTCGACGCAGCGAACGCATCGCGCTCGTCCTCCGCCACCAGCCCCAACCCGCTTGCCCGCGCGCACTCGACCACCGCCGTCGTCTCGCGCCCCTCGATCAGCGCGAACTCCGCCTCCACAGCCCGCCCCAACGGGTCCGACACCGCCGCCGTCCGTAGCTCGCCACCCAGATCCGCCAGCAACGCCTCCAACGTCCCCTCGCCACCATCCGCGACCGGCAGCTCCACAGCTTCGATCCCACCCGCACGCAACCCCCGGGCTATCGCCACCGCCACCTCAGTCGCCGCGAACGTGCCTTTGAACGTGTCAGGCGCGACCAGCGCCGACCCCATCACGAGACAGCGATTCCCGTCACTCTTCGAGCTGCGACAGCAGGCACTCTTTTGGCGCCTTGTCGTCGCGCCAGCGGAGGAACTTGGTGCCGTGGCGGATCCGCTGACCGGTGACGTGGTCGTAGCCGATCTCGCAGACCAGCTCGGGGCGCAGGCCCTCCCAGGCGAGCTCCTCGTCGGACTTCCAGCGGCTCTTCTCGCCCTGGCCGCGCTCGTGGGTGCGGTAGGGCTCGAGCAGCGAGAGCAGCTCGAGCTTCTGCTTCGCGCCGCCGAAGCCGGACGTGTGGCCGACGACGTGCAGCTCGCCGGCGTCGTCGTACATCCCGAGGATCAACGAGCCGACGACGCCCTCCTCCTTGCCGAAGCGGAATGCCGCGACCACGCAGTCGGCGGTCCGGACGCGCTTGATCTTGACCATCGTCTTGCGCTCGCCCGGCAGGTACGGGGACTCGGCCCGCTTGGCGATCACGCCCTCGGAGTGGCCCTCCAGCCACTGCTCGGCGTCCGCGGCGTCGTCGACCAGCGGCGTCAGCTCGACGGGTCCGAGCTTCAGCGCCTCCAGCCGCGCGCGCCGCTCGACGTACGGCAGCTCCAGCAGCTCCTCGTCGCCGATCGCGAGCACGTCGAAGGCGTGGAAGACGGCCGGCGTCTCGGCCGCCAGCTTCTCGACGCGCGACGCCGCCGGATGGATCCGCTGGCTCAGCAGGTCGAACTCGTGGATGCCGTCGATCACGATCACGACCTCGCCGTCGAGCACCACGCGGTCCTCGGGCATCGCCAGCAGCTGGGCCTCGACGTCCGGGAAGTAGCGGTTCATCGGCTTGCCGCCGCGACTCTGCAGGTAAACCTCACCGCCGTCGCGGTAGGCGAGCATCCGGAAGCCGTCGTACTTCGGCTCGTAGCGCCACTCGTCGCCCTCCGGCAGCGCCTTTGCCGTGCGCGCCAGCTGCGGCTTGATCGGTGGGACGAGCGGCAGCGTCATCGGTTCCTCGGCGCGGCGCTGACGCCACGCAGCCGACGCAGGATCAGGTCGGCGAGTCGGGGGGAAAGGCCATGGACGGCCTGCAGCAGCCGCACCTGGGGCGGGAAGTAGACGCCGCGCTTGTCGCCCTCGACGCCCGCCACGATCGTCGTTGCGCACTCGTCGACGTCGGCCTCCTGGCCCTGACGCCAGGTCGGCAGCTTCTCGCGCTGGTGGTCGTGCAGGTTCGTCTCGATCTCGCCCGGATAGACGATCGTCACGCCGACGCCTGTCCCGTCGAGGTCGTGCCACAACCCCTCAGCGAACCCGCGCTGAGCGGACTTCGTCGCGCCGTAGACCGCGGCGCCGGGGAAGGTTCGCAGCGCCGCGCCCGAGGAGACGATCACGACGTGCCCGTGGTGGCGTTCGATCATGCTCGGCAGCGCGGCACGCACCGTGTAGAGCGTCCCAAGCCAGTTGATTCGCGTCATCTGGTCCTCGAGCTCCTCGTCGAGCTCAAGCCACTTGCCGTAGTGGGCGACGCCGGCGTTGGCGACGACCACATCGACGTCGCCGAACTCGGCGATCGCAGCGCAGATCGAGCCGCGATCGGACACGTCGGCGATCAGGGCGCGGTGCCCGTCGCCGGGCAGGCTGTCGACCAGCTCGCGCAGTCCCTCCTCGCCACGCGCCACCAGGCCCAACTCGCAGCCGCGGGCCGCGAGCTGACGCGCGAGGGCGGCGCCGATGCCGCGCGAGGCGCCGGTGATCACGACGCGTGTGCCGGGGGTGAGCTTCACCGCCGGGCACTCTAGACGACCATTAGCATGGCTCCAGAAAGCCCGACCTACCTAGGAGCCGAATGTCACACGAGCAGGCGACCGTCGCGGAGGAGGAGTACCTCCAGATCATCTTCTGGTTGCAGGAGGCGGGTCTGCCGATGAACGGCGCCAACGTCGCCCGTGCGATGCAGGTCTCGGCGCCGACCGTCCACGAGATGATCGGTCGGCTCGAGAGCGACGGCTACATCACCCGCCGCCCCGACAAGACGATCGAGTTCACCGAGTCGGGCCTCCAGCACGCCGAGGACATCGTCCGCCGCCACCGGCTGATCGAGCGCTTCCTCACCGACGTCTTCGACATCCCCTGGGACCAGGTCCATGAGGAGGCCGAGAAGCTCGAGCACTGGATGTCACCGACGGTCGAGGAGCGGATGCTGAAGGCGATCGGCGACGCCGACACCTGCCCGCACGGCCACCCGATCTTCAGCCACAAGCGCCTGCCCGGCGTCCCGCTCGCCGACGTCGAGGTCGGCGCCAAGGTCACGGTCCTGCGCTTCGAGAACGAGGCCGAGGACCTGCTCCACTACCTGATGGAGTCGGGCCTCACCCCGGGCCTCGAGGGCACCCTCTCGGAGTCCAACGACGACATCGTCGCGATCGAGTCCGACGACCGCACCTACTCGGTCAGCCACAGCGTCGCCCAAACCGTCTCCGTCTCTGCGGACCCGTCGCCGCCCCCGCGCGTCGCGCTGCCCGAGCAGCTCGTCCTCGCCAAGGAGCACTGGGGCCGCTAGCGCGAGCCGTAGACGCTGGAGGGAAGCGAGAATGCGGCCAAGCGAGCGCGGCGGCATCACCCTCCACGAGTTCGAGCTGTTCGCCGGTCACCCCGGGCTGATCGCCGGCGTCAGCGACCGCGCCGGCGGCGTCAGCAAGCCGCCGTACGACGAGCTCAACGTCGGTCTCCATGTCGGCGACGACGCCGACGCCGTGATCGAGAACCGCCGTCGCGTCGTCACGGCGATCGGCGCCGATCTCGACTCGCTCGTCATGCCGCTGCAGGTCCACCGGGGACACGTCGCGGTCGTGACCGAAGCCGATCGCGGCAGCGGCGCGCGTTCGCTCGACGGCGCGATCGCCGACACCGATGCGGTCGTGACGGACGAGCCGGGCCTCGTCCTGGCGGTGATGCTCGCGGACTGCGTTCCAGTGATCGTGTTCGATCCCGTCACGCTGGCCGTCGGCGTCGCTCACGCCGGCTGGGGCGGGACGGTCAACCACGTCACGCGCAACACCGTTGACGCTCTCGTACGCCGCTACGGCTCCACCCCCGCCGACATGCTGGCGGGAGTCGGCCCGTCGATCGGCCCCGCGAGCTACGAGGTCGGCGACGACGTGGCGCAGCGCGCCCGCGCGGCGTTTCCCGCGGTCGACGTCGTCCGGCCGAAGGGGGACGGCAAGCACCTGTTCGACCTCTGGGAGAGCAACGTCGCCGATCTCGTGGCGGCCGGCGTGCCGCGAGAGAACGTCGAGGTCGCCGGCATCGACACCTTCGACAGCGCGAACGGCCTCTTCTCCCACCGTCGCCAGCGCCCCACCGGCAGGTTCATGGCGTTCGCGTGCCTGCGCGGCTCTGCGGCGTGAGCTGTCCCTAGCCGCCGATTCCCGGAAGCTGCGGCTGGGTCGGCTCAGCGGTGCGGCGGGCGCGGATGTCGAAGAACAGCAGCGTCGACACCAGCGCGACGAAGGGCGCGGTGAGCGCCTCGGTGAGGATCATGCCGGCGAGGGCGATCGCCTGGCGGTCGGCGGACTCGGCGAGCGCCTGGAGCGGCAGGACGATGATCGACGCGGGCAGGAAGGCGACGATGTTGGCGAGCAGGATCACGCCGAGGGTGCGGAACCAGTAGCCGTCGGTGAGCCGCCAGCTGCCACGCAGCGCCTCGGTCGAGCGCGCGCCGTCGATCACCACCGACTGGGGGACGAAGTACCAGCGCACCGCCACGTAGATGCCGGGGACGATCAGCAGGACGATCCCGAGCGCGATGCCGGCGCCGGACAGCAGGACGGCGAGGAAGAGCGGCGCGAAGACGTCGAGGCCCGCCTGGATCGACGGTCCGGCGTGGGGTCGCTCGCCGTCGGCGAGCCGCTGCAGTACGTGGATGACGGAGGCGGCGATCAGCGGGGCGACGACGAGGTAGCTGACGATCAGCGGAATCAGCAGCTCGGCCTCGTTGTCGCTCTCGCGGTAGCCGGACGTCAGCTCCTCGAGGCCGATTCCGGAGACGATCAGCTGGACCGGCAGCACGACGGCGAGACCGATCGCGAAGACCGGCAGGAAGTTGCGGAAGTAGAGGTTGAACGCGTCGCCGAGCAGGTCCCAGATCCCGCGCTGCTTCGCGAGGTCGAGCCGCTCGGGCTCGTTCACGTCCTGGCGCCGGCCAGGTCGCGGTAGGCGCCGGCGAGCCGCGCGACGGCCTCGTCGATCTGGTCCGCCCGCACGCCCGAGTAGGCGATCCGCAGCGAGCTCTCGCCGCCCTCGAGCAGGAAGTCGGTGCCCTTGACGAACATGACGCCGCGCTCGGCCGCCAGCTCGGCCAGCTCGGCGACGTCGACGCTGTCGTCGGGCAGGTCGACCCAGAGGAAGTAGCCACCGGTCGGGACCACGAAGCGCGCACCCGGCAGCTCACGCTCGAGCGCAGCACAGAGGATGTCGCGCCGCTCGCGCAGCGCGTTCTTGACCGTCTCGATCGATCCGTCGATCGCGCCCGAGCGGCAGAACTCGTTGACGATCGACTGGGCGACCATGTTCGGCGAGATGTAGGTGCTCGTCGCCAGCTTGCGCGCCTTGCCGATCAGCTCGGCTGGACCGGCGAGGTAGCCGACGCGGATGCCCGGGCAGACCGTCTTCGAGAACGACGACGCGTAGACGACGTGGTCGCTCTGGTCGAGCGACAGCATCGTCGGCAACGACTCGCCCTCGAAGCGCAGCGCGACGTAGGGATCGTCCTCGAACAGCACGAAGTCGTACTCGGCGGCCAGCGCCACCAGCCGCTGGCGCTTCGCGAGCGAGAGCGTGCAGCCGGCCGGGTTGTGGAAGTTCGGGATGACGTGCGCCAGCTTCGGCCGCGCGCCCGCCTTCAGCGCCTGCTCGAGCGCGTCGACGTCGAGCCCGTCGTCCTGCAGCGGGATCGCCAGGATCTCCGCGCCCAGCGAGCGCAGCGAAAGCAGCGTGCGGTCATAGGTCGGCGCCTCGACGACGACGGTGTCGCCCGGCTCGACCAGCAGCTGGAACAGGAACGCGTCGGCCTGCATCGACCCGTTGGTCGCGATCACCTGCTCCTTGGCTACGCCCTGCCGCTCCGCGATCCACTCGACCAGCGGCACATAGCCCGCTGACGTCCCGTAGGCGAACGTCCCGGCCGGATCGTTCTGGAACGCCCGGTCAGCGGCCGCACGCAGCTCGTCCACGGCGATGATGTCGAGCGACGGCGCGCCCCTGGCGAGAGAGATGGAATCGGTCGGGCTCACGAAACGGCCACGATATCGAGATGGTCGCGGCTACTAGCCGCGGAGGGTCTCGACGGCGATCTTGGCGACCTCCGTCGGGGTGCGGCCGACGCGGACGCCCTTGGCCTCGAGCGCCTCGGCCTTGGCGGCGGCGGTGCCCTTCGAGCCGGAGACGATCGCTCCGGCGTGGCCCATCGTCTTGCCAGGCGGGGCGGTGAAGCCGGCGATGTAGGCGACGACCGGCTTCGAGACGTTCGCGGCGATGTATTCGGCGGCCTGCTCCTCGGCGTCGCCGCCGATCTCGCCGGAGAGCACGATCAGCTCGGTCTCGTCGTCGGCCTCGAACAGCTCGACGACGTCGACGAAGCTGGAGCCGGGGACCGGATCCCCACCGATGCCGACGATCGAGCTGTTGCCGAATCCGCTCTGGGCCAGCTCGTAGCCGATCTGGTAGGTCAGCGTGCCGGAGCGCGACACGACGCCGACGTTGCCCTCCTTGAAGAAGGACGCGGGGATGATGCCGACGCTCGCCTTGCCCGGCGACAAGATGCCCGGGCAGTTGGGCCCGACCAGCCGCACGTTCGGGTTGCGCGCGAGGTGGTTGTAGACGCGCAGCTCGTCGTGGGCGGGGATGCCCTCGGTGATCGCGACGATCAGCTCGATGCCGGCGTCCTCGGCCTCGAGGATCGAGTCGGCGGCGAAGCGCGGCGGGACGAAGATCATCGCCGTGTTCGCGCCGCTCTCAGCGACGGCGTCGTGGAAGGTGTTGAAGACCGGGATGCCCTCGACGTCCTGGCCGCCCTTGCCGGGCGTGACGCCCGCGACGACCTGGGTGCCGTAGGAGCGGTTGTTGAGCGAGTGGAACGTGCCCTCGCTGCCGGTGATGCCGGATACGCAGAGGCGCGTGTCCTTGTCGACGAGAACGGCCATCAGCTCGCGACTCCCTGGGCCTTGGCGACCTCGACGACCTTGGCGGCGGCGCCGTCCATCGTCGTCTCGGTGTAGACGTTCGGGAGGTTGGCCTCGGCGAGCAGCCGCTGGCCCTCCTCCTCGTTGGTGCCGTTGAGGCGGACCACGAACGGCACGGTCGGCTCGATCTGCGCGAACGCCTCGATCAGGCCCTTGGCGACCTCGTCGCAGCGCGTGATGCCGCCGAAGATGTTGAACAGGACGGCCTTGACCTTGGGGTCGGAGAGGATCACCTCGACCGCGCTGGTGATCGCGTCGGCCTTCGAGCCGCCGCCGGCGTCGAGGAAGTTGGCGGGCTGGCCGCCGGCCTGGGCGACGACGTCGAGCGTCGACATCACGAGCCCGGCGCCATTGCCGAGGATGCCGATGTCGCCGTCGAGCTTGACGTAGGTGAGGTTGCGCTCCTTCGCCATCGCCTCTTGCGGGTCGGCAGCGCCGATGTCGCCGTAGTTCGCCGAGTCGGGATGGCGGAAGATCGCGTTGCCGTCGAGCGTCACCTTGGCGTCGAGCGCTACGACGTCGCGTGACTTGGTGATCAAGAGCGGGTTGACCTCGACCAGCACAGCGTCCTCGCCGACGTAGGTCTCGTAGAGCTTGGCGAGCATCGCGCCGACCGGGCGGATGACGTCGGCCGGAATACCGGCCTCGAAGGCGAGCCGCCGGCCGTGGAAGTCTTGGAAGCCGAGCAGCGGGTCGACGTGCAGGGTGCGCATCGCCTCGGGGTCGGTCTCGGCGACCGCCTCGACGTCCATCCCGCCCATCTTCGAGAACATCGCCATCGTCTTCTTCGCGGAGCGGTCGAAGACGAAGGCGGCGTAGTACTCCTCGTCGATCTCGCTTGCGGCCTCGATGTAGAGCTCGTGGACCGTGTGGCCCTTGATGTCCATGCCGAGGATCGCGGTCGCGTGCTGCTCGACCTCGCTGCGGTCGGAAGCGAGCTTGACGCCGCCGGCCTTGCCGCGGCCACCGACCAGAACCTGCGCCTTGACGACCACCGGGTAGCCGAGCTCGTCAGCGCCGGCGAGCGCCTCGGCGACGGTCTTCGCGGGCCGGCCGTCCGGAACGGGGACGCCGTGCTTGGAGAAGAGCTGCTTGCCTTGGTACTCGAGGAGGTCCATCAGCGGCGCGGCACGCTACCGAACTGAGGCCGCCGAGCGCGCTGCGCCCCCGGCGGCATAGAATGCCCGGCCGCTTCTAATCGTAGGAAAGCCTCAGGAGGGCCAGTGCCGCTACCGAAGGACATTCAGTTCATCACCTTTGACTGCTACGGCACGTTGATCGATTGGGAGACGGGCGTCTACGAGGCCTTCCAGAAGGAGGCGGATCGCGAGGGCTTCACGATCAATCGCGACGTGATGATCCCGCGCTTCATCGAGATCCAGCGCAAGATCCAGAGCGGCTCCTACGAGCTCTACGCCGAGGTCCTGCGCCGCACTGCCGTCCAGGTCGCCGAGGAGCTCGGTTGGGGCCTCGAGTCTTCTCGTGCGCAGTTCCTGCCGGACAGCGTCCCCTACTGGCAGCCGTTCCGCGAGACCAACGCGCAGCTCGAGCGGTTCGCGAAGAAGTACGAGCTGGGGATCCTCTCGAACATCGACGACAAGCTGCTCGGCGCGACCCGTCGCCACTTCCGCAGCGACTTCGACCTCGTCGTTACCGCCCAGCAGGTCCGTAGCTACAAGCCGGACCCGGCCCACTTCAAGGAGTGCGCGCGGCGGATCGACAAGAAGAAGAAGAACTGGGTCCACATCGCCTCCGGCTATCCGACCGACGTCGAGCCGTGCCTGAAGTCGAAGATCCCGGTGATCTGGGTCAACCGTCACGGCTACGAGCTCGAGTCCGGCCAGAAGAAGCCGACTGAGGAGGTCAAGACCTTCCGTGACGCGGCGAAGCTACTCGGCCTCGTCTAGCGCTCGGGGCTGAGGCCGCCGCCGTGCGCGCGATCTCGGTCCATCCAGACGCGATCGTCGTCACCAGCCTGTTCTGGCAGTGCAACGCGATCGCGTTGCGCGCCGGCGAGGAGGCGATGCTGATCGACTCGCCGTACTTCCCGGACGAGCTCGAGCTGCTGCCAGGCGTGCTCGCGCAGTCGGGCTTCGAGCCGAACGCGCTGTTGGCGACCCACGGCGACTTCGACCACGTGCTCGGCCGACTTGCCTTCCCCGACCTCGCGCTCGGAGTGGCAGAGAGCACGATGCGGCGGATCCGCGAACGGCCGGGAGAGGCTCAGCGCGAGCTGCGCGACTACGACGCTGAGGCCTACGTCGAGCGCGCGAAGCCGCTGTCGCTCGGCCAGGTCCAGGCGCTGCCGGTGCCCGGCCAGCTCGAGCTCGGCGATCAGGAGCTCGAGCTCCACACGGCCGAGGGCCACACGCCCGACGGCATGGCGATCTGGGCGCCGTGGCTCGGGGTGCTCTGCTGCGGCGACTACCTCTGCCCGGTCGAGATTCCCTGGATCTCCGAGGGCGGCACGATCGACGACTACCGCAACACGCTCGCCCGTCTGACGCCGCTGGTCGAGCAGGCGGAGGCGGTCGTGTCGGGGCATGGCGCGCCGCAGACGAGCACCGCGGCGCTGCGTCAGATGGACGCCGACCTCGCCTATCTCGACGCGTTGGAGCGCGGCGAGGAGCGGCCCCCGCTACCCGAGGGCCGTGACAGCAAGCGCCAGCACGAGATCCACGCCGAGAACCTCAGCCGGACTGCCTGACCGGCTGTTCAGGCGTTCTTGCGAACGTGCCAGTCGACCGTGACCGTCGCGACCTCTACGTCGCTTGAGTCCTTCAGCGACACGTCGATCGTGAACTCGACGCGGCCCTCGGCGTCGAGCCGGCCGAGCAGCGCGTCCTTTGACTCGGACAGCGTGCCGGTAGCGACGATCGGACCCTTGGCGATCTTGCGGTAGTCGATGCTGGCCGACTTGGCGAGCGGCGTGATCTCGCCCATCCGCTCGAGGAAGGCACCGACGAACGCGGCGCCGGAGGCTGCCTCGGCCGCTGAGAAGAGAGCGCCCGCGTGCTGTGAGCCGACGTGGTTGAGCAGGTTCGGGTCGTCGGGCAGGCGGACCGAGCCGCTGCCGTCGGCCACGGCGACGACTTCGAGGCCGAGGTACTTGTTGAACGGGATGGCCTCCTCGAGGCCGGCACGTACCGCATCGAAGTCGATCGCCATTGCGAGTCCTTTACGTCGTTGGTCGGCTTGCTGGCCGGCCAGCCTACCGGCCGTCGCCTACAGTGCCGCCGTGGCCGCGAGCGTGATCTTCGACTGCGACGGGGTGCTGGTCGACAGCGAGCCGTCGGCGAACGTCGTTCTCGCGCGCGTCATCTCCGACCTCGGGCTGCCGACCACGCCCGAGCAGTCGCGCGCCGCCTACATGGGCCGCTCGTGGGCGTCCTCCATGGAGATCCTCGCCGGCAAGCTCGGGCACGCGCCGCCGGAAGACCTGTACGAGCGCTACCTCGCCGGGGCCGAGGAGGCTTGGCGGCGTGACCTCCAGCCGGTGCCAGGGATCGTCGAAGCCCTCGACGCGATCGAGCTGCCCAACTGCGTCGCCTCCAGCGGCGAGCACGAGCGGATGCGGCTGACCCTCGGCCTGACCGGCCTGCTGCCGCGCTTCGAGGGGCGGATCTTCAGCGCCTCGGAGGTCGAGCACGGCAAGCCCGCGCCGGACCTCTTCCTCCATGCGGCGGCCCAGATGGGCTTCGACCCGGCCGCGACCGTCGTCGTCGAGGACAGCGTCCCCGGCGTCCAGGCCGGCCGCGCCGCCGGCATGCGCGTGCTCGCCTTCGCCAGCCTCGTCAGCGCCGACGATCTCGCTGCCGCCGGCGGCGAGGTCTTCGACGACATGCGCGCCCTACCCGCCCTCCTCAGCCGTTGATTCGCGCAGAATGGACGATTGTCCCCACCCAGGTGGGGACGAACTTCCGAATGCGAGTCAGTCGAGCGTGACCGGGAGCGGCTCGACCGTGGCGGCGCGCGGGCGCTCGCTCCAGGGGTCGTGGACGCCGGCGAGCAGGAGCGCGGAGAGCGCCATGCCGGCGAACAGGACGAAGCCGAGCGTGCCGAAGCCCCAGAGCGCCAGCACGAGCCCGCCGCCCGCCGCGCCGACCATGTAGCCGAGCTGGGCGGCACTGGTGCGAGCGCCCATCATCGCGCCAGGCCGATCGGGCAGCTGCTCGAGGCCGAGCGCGCTCGACCCGGCGAGCCGGATCCCGGCGAAGACCGCCATCGCGCAGAACATCAGGAACGTCCCGAGCACCGATGGCGCCCAGTTGAGCATCGGGACGAGCACCGCGCCCATCCCGAAGGCGCAGAAGACGAGCAGCGGCTTGCGTGTGAAGCGCGTCGTGATCCGTGCGGTGTTCAGCGACGTCAGCAGGAAGATCAGCGAGCCGCCGGCGAGCAGGAAGCCGATCGTCGCGACGCTGGTGTCGTAGTTGCGGACGTAGAAGACGGCGGCATAGGTCAGCTCGGCCGACCACGCCGAGTAGGCGACCAGCTCCGAGATCGTCCAGCGGCGCGCCGAGTTGTCGCCGAACACGGCGCGCAGGCCGTCGCGGATCGACTCCTGCTTGGCACCCGCCACGATCGCCGCCGGTCGCAGCATCAGGCCAGCGACGAGCGCGGCCAGGCAGACGCTCGCCGGGACGAGGTACGACAGCCGCCATGAGCCGACGTGGGCGAGCGTGCCGACGATCGGGTTGCCGACGATCCAGGCCAGCGATTGCGCGCCGACGACGTAGCCCATCGCCCAGGCCATCTCGCGCCCGCTGAAGTAGGAGGCGACGCCCGCGAAGCCGGCCGACAGCAGGCAGCCGACCCCAAGGCCGGTGACCACGTGGGCCGCATAGAAGACGGCCAGTGTCGGCGAAACCGCGGTCGCGACAGCTCCCGCAAGCGCCAACGCTCCGCCGCGCACGATCAGCGGCCGCACGCCGATGCGGTCGATCATTGGGCCGAACGCGAGCGATCCGGCGAAGGCCGTCCCGGCGAGCACAGAGCGCGCGAGCCCGACGGCGCTGACGGACGCGTCGAGCGAGTTGCCGATCTCCACGAGCAGCGGCGCCAGCACGACGATCGACGCCTGCGTCGCCGTCGTCGCGAGCACGAGCGGCAGCAGACGCCGGAAACGACCTTCTGTCGGGGCGCCTCCAGGCACGGCCGTCAAGGATCGCACGGCAGTCGAGGAGCGCCGTGCGGTGCTAAGACGCCGAGCTACTCGGCTGCGGGCGGCGAGGTAATGGTGGCGATCGGGTCGCCGGCGGAGATCGGCTTGCCCTCCTCGATCGACAGCGTCGCGATCGTGCCCGCCTTGTGGGCGGTGATCTCGTTCTCCATCTTCATCGCCTCGATGATGCAGAGCAGCTGGCCCTCCTCGACGACGTCGCCCTGCTTGACGACGACCTTCCACATGTTGCCCTGCAGCGGCGACTCGATCTGGTCGGGACCGCCGCCCGCCGACTTCTTGCGCTCGGCGCGCTTCGGCGCCTGGCGGCCCGGGCCGGCGCCGTTGGCGGAGCCGCCGCCACCGAGCGCGCTGCCGATCACCTTGACGTCGAACTTGCGGCCCGAGACCTCGACGGCGTAGTCGCGCTCGACCTTCTCGTCCTCGTCGGCGTCGACCGGCGTGACGGCCTGCTCAGGCGCGGTCGACTTGAGCCACTTCTTGTCCTCCATGAGGTTGCGGCAGGTCTCGCCGTTGGCCCACTCGTCGGTCTTGAGCAGCGCCTCGTGGAATGGGATCAAGGTCTTGATGCCCTCGAGCTCGTACTCCGAGAGGGCGCGCAGCATGCGGCGTGTGGACGCCTCGCGGTCGACGTCCCAGACGATCAGCTTGGCGATCATCGGGTCGTAGAGCGGCAGCACCGCGTAGCCGGTCTCGGCACCGGAGTCGACGCGCACGAACGGGCCCGACGGCTCGCGGTAGTTGCCGATCTGGCCCGGGGCGGGGGCGAAGTTCTTCGATGCGTCCTCGGCGTTGATCCGGCACTCGATCGCGTGGCCGCGGATCTCGACGTCCTCCTGCTTGAACGACAGCTCGTTGCCGGCCGCGACGAGGATCTGCTCGCGGACGATGTCGACGCCGGTGACCATCTCGGTCACGCAGTGCTCGACCTGCACGCGGGTGTTCATCTCGAGGAAGTAGTACTCGCCGTCCTGCAGCAGGCCCTCGATCGTTCCGGCCGAGCGGTAGCCGACGGCCTTGGCGGCGTCGGTGCCGATCTTGCCGATCCGCTCGCGCAGCTCTGGGTCGACAGCCGGGGCCGGAGCCTCCTCGATCACCTTCTGATGGCGGCGCTGGACCGAGCAGTCGCGCTCGAAGAGGTGGACGACGTTGCCGTGCGAGTCGGCGAGCACCTGGACCTCGACGTGGCGCGGGTCGGGCAGGTAGCGCTCGATGTAGACCGTCGCGTCGGAGAAGAACTTCTCGCCCTCGCGCGCGGCGCCCTCGAAGGCGTCCTGCAGCTCGTCCTCGGTCAGCGCGACGCGGAAGCCCTTGCCGCCGCCGCCGCCGGCCGCCTTGACCGCGACCGGGTAGCCGATCGAGTCGGCGATGATCTTGCGCGCGTCGTCGACCGTCTCGACCGGGTCGGTCGTGCCAGGCACGATCGGCACGCCCGCGGCCTGCATCAGCTCGCGCGCCTTCGTCTTCGAGCCCATCGAGTCGATCGCGTCGGCCGGCGGGCCGATGAACACGATGCCGGCCTCGTCGCAGGCGCGCGCGAACGGCGCGTTCTCGGCGAGGAAGCCATAGCCCGGATGGATCGCCTCGGCGCCTGACTGCTTGGCGACCTCGAGGATCTTCTCGACGACCAGGTAGCTCTCCGCCGCAGGCCCGGGGCCGAGCAGGTACGCCTCGTCCGCGCGCCGGACATGCGGCGCGTCGCGGTCGGCCTCCGAGTACACCGCGACCGAGGCGATGCCCAGCTCCTCCAGAGCGCGCATCACGCGGATCGCGATCTCGCCGCGATTTGCAACCAGAACCTTCGAGAACATGCGGCGCGGAAGGGTACCGGCCGGCGTCCCCGCGTGCCTGCTCGCCAACCTGCCCAGAGAGCCGACTGGCGCAGAACGACGAGAACACGTTCATACTCTCCGTCGGTGAGGGTTCGCTTTGGGGTTCTACTGGCCGTCGTCGGCGGCACGTTGTCGGTTGGTGCCGCGGAGGCTTCCGCCGCGCTCGAGTTCTGCGAGCGGGCGGCAGAGGATCGCTCTTGTGCGCGTCTGACGGTTCCCCTCGACCGCAGCGGCGTCGTGCCCGGCACGATCAAGCTGCGCATCGAGCGTCAGACCGCCAAGTGGTCGACCCGCCCGCCGCTCTTCCTGATCGCCGGCGGTCCAGGGCAGTCCTCGATCGAGGCTTTCGACAGCTCGACCATCGACACGTTGCTCGGAACTGAGGCCAGGTCGCGCGACATCGTGGTGATGGATCTGCGCGGCACTGGCAGCTCGGGTGCTCTCGGGTGTCCGGCGCTGCAGCGTGGATCTACATCTCAGCGGGATGTCGCCGCGTGCGCGGCGAAGCTTGGCCCGCGGCGCGACTTCTACTCGTCGGCTGACATGACGGACGACATAGACGCGGTGCGCGCGGAGTTGGGCGTGCCGACTGTGGCGCTGTACGGCGTCTCCTACGGCACGCACGTCGCTCTGACCTACGCTCGTCGTCATCCCGACAAGGTCGATCGACTGGTGCTCGACTCGGTCGTCGGCCCAGGCGGTGTCGATGCCTTCGAGCGGCCGAGCATGGCTGCTGTTCCCCGTGTCGCGAACGCCATCTGCGGCAAGCGCCTGTGCCGGCGCTTCACTCGCGACGCCGGTCGTGACGTTGCGCGGCTCGCCACGCGGCTCGACCGCCGGCCGCTCGCTGGCATGGTCACCGGCCGCGACGGACGCCGGCGTCTCACGCGCATAGACGGCCGTGGATTGCTCAGCCTCATGGCCGCAAGCGATCTCAATCCGTTCTTGGCGGCGGAGCTTCCCGCCGCGGTGCGCAACGCCCTGCGCGGAGACGCCGCACCGCTGCTGCGGGCGCGCGCTCACGGCGGCGGGCTGGGCGCCCTGCCCGATTCGTCCCGCGAATTGAGCGCGGCCGCCTACGTCGCGACGCTCTGCTCCGACACATTTCTGCCTTGGGGAGCCGCTACTCCTCTCGATGCACGGCAAGCGGCTGCGGCGGCATTCATCTCGACATTAGCCTCGGGCTCCTTCGCGCCATTCGGCACCAGAACCGCGCTGGACAGCGAGGTGATCGACACCTGTCGGAGCTGGCCGTCGCGGGCGTCGCAAAGTAGAGAGCCGGCGGAGGGTCTCGGGACGCTGCGCGATGTTCCGGCCCTGCTGTTGGCGGGCGGTCTCGATGTCCGCACGCCTCTCGAGAGCGCCCGCGCGGTAGCTGCTGAGATGCCGCAAGCAGATCTCCTCGTGGTCGGTAACTCGGGCCACGGCGTGCTCCGGTGGGATTTCTCTTACTGCCCCTCTCGCGCCACGCGCCGCTTCCTCGCTGGAGGCGAGCCTGGACGCTGTGGACCAGGGCCGCGACTCACGTCACCGTTCCCCGCGATGCCGACCGGGTTGCGTGAGCTACGGTCGCCAGGTGGTATGACGGGCCGCGTCGGTCGAACCGCGCGGGCGATTCAATGGACGATCGTCGACGTGATTGTCGGTCTCTACGGCGATCTCTTCAGCAGGCTCGCGGCGGCAGATCCGTCGGATCCGCTCGGGACCCTCGGTGGTCCGGTCCGAGTAGGAGCGCTCCGCGGGGGGAGTTACAGGCTGCCGCGAAACGGCAAGGGGATTGTTTTCGCTCGCGCGATCGCAATACCGGGCGTACGTGTGAATGGTGCTATCCGGGGTCCCCGGCGAGGTGCCCTACGGATCTCTGGCCCGGCCGCCGCTCACGGACGCCTCGTGATCCAGGGCAATGCCCTCGTCGGGAATCTGGGCGGGCGTCGTGCCCGAGTACAGATCGGTGAGTTCGCGGAGTTGTTCGGCGGAGGTTCAGCGAGCGCGTCCCGAGCGAAAGTTGCTCAGATTGTCCGCCGGCTCATGCCACTGCGCTGAAAGGCTCACGCTAGGTCTCGGTGGGCATTCGGGCTGGCACGTAGTTAGGAACACCGACATACTGTCCACATGTGGGTTCGGGCGGGGGTGGTGCTGGCGCTGCTGAGCAGCGTGGCGGCGGCGACGTTGCCAGCCATCGCCAGCGCGCAGGGCCAGTTCTGCGAGCGTGGTAGCGCGCCCTGCGCTCGCGTGTCGGTCCCGCTGGATCGCAGCGGGACGATCCCGGGAACCGTCTCCCTCTACATAGAGCGGGCGAAGGCGCGCACGCCGGTCCGCCCTCCTCTGTTCCTGATTGGAGGTGGGCTTGGGCAGTCTGCGACGGCGACGTTCTCGCCGCACATGGCGAGCGACGTCATTGGGGCGGAGGCGCGAGCGCGCGACGTGGTCGTGATGGACTCCCGTGGAACCGGGAAGTCGGACGTCCTGAACTGCCCATTGCTGCAGCGGCAGGCTTCGTCCCTGTCAGCGGCAGCGGCCGCGTGCGCCGAGCAGATCGGTCCTCGGCGGGCGTTCTACACCGCCGATGACTCCGCCGACGACATCGAGGCGGTCCGAGTTGCCATCGGGGCCCCACGGATCGCCCTGCTCAGCCTTGCTTCTGGGAGCGAGCTGGCGCTTGCGTATGCGGCTCGTTATCCCGACCACGTGGATCGTCTCGTGCTCGACTCGCCAGTCGAGCCCGGCGGACGCGACCCGCTATTGCGCACGAGCATGCGGGCGGCGCCGCGGGCCTTGCGAGCGTTCTGCCGGCACGGGGGGTGCCGCGCCTGGACCAAGGACATCGGCGCAGACCTGACTCGGTTGGGCGCAAGCATCGAGCGGGCGCCACTGCGAGGCTTCGTCACCGGGCCACGCGGTCGCCGCCATGTGGCGACGATCGATTCCAGCGGCCTGCTGGACCTCCTGCTGGCGGGTGACCGTGACCCGTTCGTACGAGCGCTCGGGCCAGGAGCGGTTCACAGCGCTTCGAGGGGAGATGTGGCGCCGCTGCTGCGCTTGGCGCGCCGTGTGGCCGCTGGTTCGCGGGCGGTAGATCCGCTGAGCTTCCTCAGTCAGGCGGCGCGCGCGGCGGCACGCTGCGAGCAGTCACGGTTTCCGTGGTCCTCGATGGCCGATCCGACTCAGCGGCTAGCCGAGGCTCGTGCAGGGGTGGCGGCATTGCCCGCGGCGTCCTTCGGTCCGTTCGGACCCGTGGCGGCGCTTGGTAGCGACGTCCTGGAGCTGTGCGAGGCATGGCCCGTCACGCCCGGCCGGGTTCCCGCGGCGGCGCCCCTACCGGCGGTGCCCACGCTTCTGCTGGCGAGCGCTACGAGCGTCACGACGCCGGTCGCCAACGTACGGGCGATCGCGGCCCGCATCCCCGGTTCGCATGTGATTGAGACCCACGGTGGCGGAAATCTGGTGATGGGGGGCTTCGACTTCAACGACTGCTCGACGCGCTGGATCCGCCGCTTCCTTGCCGGACAGGTTCCGGGCGCGTGCGAACGCCGGCTGCGACCGGCGGTGTTGCCTGTCCTGGCGCCACCGGCATCGCTCGCGCAGGTCCGCCAGGCCGTTGGGCTGACCGGAAGGCCCGCCCGTACGCTTACCGCGGTCAGGCTCACGATCGCGGATGGTCTGGTCGCTCTCTGGGGGCTCGCGTTCCCCGACTGGTCGAGTGGTTTCGGAGACCCCGGCTACGTGGGGGAGGACATCCGCCTCGGTGCGCTTCGTGGCGGCAGCTATCTCTTCCGTGCTCGTAGTAGCCGCTACCTGCTCCACGACGCCTCGCTGGTCCCAGGCGTGGTGATCGACGGCGCGTTGGACAAGTCCGAGCACGGGGGCAGAGTCCGATCGGGACGACTGCGAGTTAGTGGCCGTGCTGCCGCGCCAGGCCAGCTGCGGCTACGCAAGGGGCAGCTCGTCGGTCGTCTGGCCGGCCGGCCCGTGCGGGTACCCGCCGCCTTGGATCCCGGCTTCAACCTTCTGAAGGCACCGATCACGGCGGTCTCTGGACGATGACGATGGCGATCAAGGCCATAGTGCTCGCGTCGCTGGTAGGCGCGGTGGCGATGGGCGCCGTGGAGTCAGCCGCCGCGCTCGACTTCTGCCGTGCCGAGGAGCGCGACTGCGGGCTCGTGGAGGTACCGCTCGACCGTTCCGGCGCCATTCCGGGCACGGTTCGCCTTCACGTCGAGATTGAGCGGGCCGAGAGCCCGACGGCGCCGCCTCTGCTCGCCATCGCAGGTGTGCCTGGCCAGGCGAGTACCGAGGTACTGAGCCTGATGGACTTGAGCCTCGCCGTCAGTCCTGAAGAGGTCTACTCGCGGGGGCGCATATTCGACCCCGGCCCTTCACGAGACATCGCGATCATGGACCTACGCGGCACCGGGGGCTCCGGCGCCCTGCGCTGCGACGCGCTCCAGCGATCGGCCGCCATGAGCGCGAAGCAGGCCGCCACATGCGCGGCGACGCTGGGTGCTCGTCGCGGGCTGTACACCGCTCGGGACTCGGCCGAGGACGTGGAGGCGGTGCGCCAGGCCATTGGCGCCGAGAAGGTCGCGCTGCTCGGCGCCTCGTATGGCGCACGCGTGGCCCTGGCGTACGCACGGCGTTACCCCGGCCGGGTCGACCGTCTCCTGCTTCAGTCGCCGCCCGCGCCCGGCGGGGACGATCTCCTCTACCGGACTACCTTTGCAAGGGTCCCGCAGGTAGTCGCGGCCCGTTGCGACGGTGGGGCATGCCGCCGCGCGTCGCCGTCGCCGGTATCCGACGTCATCGCGCTCGCCCAGCGCCTCGAGCGGGGACCCATCCACGGGTCGGTGGCCACCGGATCGGGGCGCAGGCGAGCAGCATCGCTGACCGGATTCGAGCTCTTCCAATTTCTCAAGAGCTTCCTCCTCGACGAGTCGCAGCTGCCCGGCTTCGTTCGCAACGCTCGAAAGGGCGATGTGACGCCGCTGCTTCGGGCTCTTCAGATCGTTGGCTGGTACAGCGGCCTGCAGACAGCGTCCCCCGTGTTGGCGAAGTTCAGCGCCGGCGCCTATGCGGCATCGGTCTGCGAGGAGTCGGACCTGCCGTGGCCGCGTGGCGGCGCCGTGGCCGACCGCGCGGCGTACATGTCCAACTTCGTAGCCGGGCTGCCGTCGTCGTCCTTTGCGCCCTTCGGACCGCGAACCGCGCTCGAGAGCGATCTCGTCGAGCTTTGCCGCGAGTGGCCAACGGCATCGGCGGCGCCGGAGCCGTCGGGTCCGCTTCAGGCGACCCCGACCTTGGTCATCGCGAACGAGCACGACCTCACGGCGCCGCTGGCGCAGGCCGAGGCTGTGGCGCGGCTCATCCCGGGGAGCCGTCTGATGACGGTCGCCGGCTACGAGTCGGGCTCCATCGAGGAGTCGGGGTCCTGTGTCGCCACCGCGGTTCGGGCCTTCTTCGCGGGCGCCAATCCGCAGACGGGCTGTAAGCGTGCGGCGCCGGAGCGATTGCGAGCGGTCCCGCCACCGCCGCTGTCGTTGGCGGAGCTTCGGCCCGAGCGCGGCGTTCGTGGGAGGGTCGGCCGCACATTGACGGCGGTACGCCAGACGCTCCGCGACGGAGCCAGCCTGTTGGTCTGGAGATTCTTCGCGAGACTGCTCACGGCGCCGGAGAACGAGAGCGACAAGCGCCTGGCGCGGCGGCTGTACGGGACGCCGGTACGGGTGGGCGGGCTACGCGCCGGCTCCTACCGGCTCGGCTTTCGCCGGGGCCGCTACGCCCTCCGTGCCGCGTCGTACGTTCCCGGCGTGGCTGTGAGCGGCGTGCTGGGAGCTCCCGACGGATCACAGCCGCGCCGCGGCCATCTGCGAGTTCACGGCCCGGCCTCAGCTCATGGGCGGCTCGTGTTGCGCGGGCCGGTTCTCAGCGGCAAGCTCGGCGGGCGCGCCGTGCGACTGCGGATCGGAGACGGCGCCTTCCCCGACGTGTCGTTCGGCCGCTAGCGATCCACGCCGCGCTGGCAGCTAGGTCTCGGCCGGCGCGTCTTGCCCCGAAACGGCTGGAGCATCCGTCGCCGCTTCGGCCTCGGCTCGCCGCCGGTCGCTCCGCTCGCGCAGCAGCACGTTCGCGACCATCGCGGCGATGGCGGCGGGGAAGAGGGCGATTAGCCAGCTGGGGATTCCGGCGCCGGCCTTGGAGAGGAGGGCGAGGCCGGCTCCGATCAGGACGAGGCCGAGGGTGCGGCGGAGGACGGAGTTGCCGACGCGGAGGGTGAGGTTGGAGCCGATCCAGACGCCGGGGATCGAGCCGATCAGGATGTTGCCGGCGAGGGCGAAGTCGACGTTGCCGGCGACGATGTGGGCGGCCGCGGCTGCCCAGAGCAGGATCGCCGCGTGGAAGATGTCGGTGCCGACGACGCGGGAGGGAACGAGGCGGAAGAGCAAGATCAGGCCGACGGCGATCAGCGCGCCGCTGCCGGCCGAGGTGACGCCGAGGACGAACCCCACCGATACGCCGAGGAGGACGGCGTAGACCTTGTTGCGGGTCGTCATCACGACGGTGTCGCGCTCCTTGTCGTGCAGCGCCTTGAGGAATAGCGCGCGGCCGAGCGTCACCAGGCCGGTGAACAGCAGCGTGACGGCGAGCGCGACGATCAGGATCGAGTCGAAGTCGTCGCCGTAGGCGCGCTCGATCAGCTCGAGCACGTAGACGCCGCCGATCGCCGCCGGCACCGAACCGACCGCCATCCACAGCGACAGGCTCATGTCGACCGTGCCCTGTCGTAGGTGGCGCCAGCCGCCGACGGTCTTGGTCACCGCGCCGTAGGCGAGGTCGGTGCCGACCGCCGTGATCGGCTTGATCCCGAACACGAGGATCAGCAGCGGCGTCATCAACGAACCGCCGCCGATTCCAGTCATCCCGACGAGCACGCCGACGCCGAGCCCGAAGGCGACGATCGCGGGGTCCATCTAGCTATTTCCTAGTGAGAAAGTTGGCATTTATGCCAACAAAGAATATCGGTCGAAGCTGAGCGTCTGGCGGGGCGGATCTAGCTGTCGAGCGCCGCGACAACCGCCGCTGCGGCCTGCTCGACCGACTGCTCCGCAGGCCGGACGACGAGCTCTGGCCGCACCGGCGCCTCGTAGGGATCGTCGATCCCGGTCATCCCCTTCAGCTCGCCGGCACGCGCTTTCGCGTAGAGGCCCTTCGGGTCGCGCCGCTCGCACTCCTCGAGCGGTGTGTCGACGAACACCTCGACGAAGCGCAGTCCCGCCTCGTCGTGCATGGCGCGGACGCGGTCGCGGTCGGCGACGTAGGGAGAAACCAGCGAGACGAGTGTCACCGTCCCAGCGTCGGCCAGCAGCTTCGCCACCTCGCCGACCCGGCGCACGTTCTCGGCGCGGTCCTCGGCCGAGAAGCCGAGGTTGCCATTCAGGCCGTGGCGCAGGTTGTCGCCGTCGAGCAGGTAGGCGTGGCGGCCGCTCTTCAGCAGCGTCGCCTCGACCGCCACGGCGATCGTCGACTTGCCGGAGCCGGACAGGCCGGTCAGCCAGACCGTCAGCCCCTCGCCGCCTGTTACCCGTTCACGATCCGCGCGCGTCACCGCATGCGCGTGCCACGTGACGTTCTCGCTGCGCTCGGTCAATCTTCGTCGGCGCCGAGGATCATGCCCGCGCCGACGGTGTCGTTCGTGCTCTCCTCGATCAGCACGAAGCTGCCGGTCGCGCGATTGCGGCGGTACTCGTCGACGAGCAGCGGCGCCGACAGGCGCAGCCGCACGCGGCCGATCTCGTTCAACGCCAACCCGTCGGCGTTCTCGTCGCGGTGCATCGAGTTGACGTCGAAGCGGTAGCGCAGCTCGTCGACCTTGGCGAGCGCGGTGCGCGTGGTGTGCTTGATCCGGTAGCGATTGGAGGCGTTCAGCGGCCGTTCCGACATCCAGCAGATCGTCGCCTCGACCTCCTTGGTCGGCGTCGGGCTGTTGTTGATGCGGCAGATCATGTCGCCGCGCGAGACGTCGACGTCGTCCTCGAGCCGCACCGTCACCGACAGCGGCGGGTAGGCCTCCTGCAGTGGTCCGTCCTGGGTGTCGATCCCGGCGATTCGTGTCGTCACGCCCGACGGCTGGATCACGACCTCGTCGCCGACGGCCAGCACGCCCGAGGCGACCTGGCCGGCGTAGCCGCGGTAGTCGTGGTGCTCGTCGTCCATCGGGCGGATGACCCACTGGACCGGGAAGCGGCAGTCGATCAGGTTGCGGTCCGACGCGATGTGGACGTGCTCGAGGTAGTAGAGCAGCGACGGCCCGTCGTACCAGGGCATGTTCTGCGAGCGGTCGACGACGTTGTCGCCCATCAGCGCCGACATCGGGATGAAGGTGATGTCGGTGATGTCGAGCTTCGCGGCCCAGCCGGAGAAGTCGGCGACGATCCGGTCGAAGACCGCCTCGTCCCAGTCGACGAGGTCCATCTTGTTGACCGCGACGACGAGGTGAGGAATGCGCAGCAGCGACGCGATGAAGGCGTGGCGGCGCGACTGCTCGACGACGCCGTTGCGCGCGTCGACCAGGACCAGCGCGAGGTCGGCGGTCGAAGCGCCGGTGACCATGTTGCGTGTGTACTGCTCGTGGCCCGGCGTGTCGGCGATGATGAACTTGCGCTTCGGCGTGTGGAAGTAGCGGTAGGCGACGTCGATCGTGATGCCCTGCTCGCGCTCGGCGCGCAGGCCGTCGGTCAGCAGTGCCAGGTTGACGTAGCCGTCGCCGCGCTCGGCCGAGACGCGTTCGACGTGCTCGAGCTGGTCCTGGAGGACCTGCTTCGAGTCGAACAGCAGCCGGCCGATCAGCGTCGACTTGCCGTCGTCGACGGATCCGGCGGTCGCCACGCGGACGAGCTCTGAGGGACGGCTGTCCAGGTGGACTTTGCCGTTGGTCGCGGGACCGGCCACCTTAGAAGTAGCCCTCGCGCTTGCGGTCCTCCATGGCGGCCTCCGAGACGCGGTCGTCCGCGCGCGTCTCGCCGCGCTCGGTGATCCGCGTCGCGGCGATCTCGGTGACGACCTCGTCGAGCGTCGCGGCGGTCGACTGGACGGCGCCGGTGCAGCTCATGTCGCCGACGGTGCGGTAGCGCACCGAGGCGGTGTAGGGCTCCTCGCCGGGCAGCAGCTCGACGTATGGGGAGACGGCGTAGATCATCCCGTCGCGGTCGAAGACCTCACGCTCGTGCGAGAGGTAGATGTTCGGGATCTCGAGCTCCTCCTCGCGGATGTACTGCCAGACGTCGAGCTCGGTCCAGTTCGACAGCGGGAAGACGCGCATGTGCTCGCCCGGGTTCATGTGGGCGTTGTAGATGTTCCACAGCTCGGGGCGCTGCGCCTTCGGATCCCAGCCGCCGAAGTCGTCGCGGAACGAGAAGATCCGCTCCTTGGCGCGGGCGCGCTCCTCGTCACGGCGGGCGCCGCCGAACGCCGCCTTGAAGTCGTGCTCGGTGATCGCATCGAGCAGCGCGACGGTCTGGAGCCGGTTGCGCGATGCGCGTGGGCCGGTCTCCTCGACGACCTTGCCGGCGTCGATCGCGTCCTGGACGCTGGCGACGATCAGCCGCGCTCCGAGCTCGTCCATCCGCTTGTCGCGGAACTCGAGCACCTCGGGGAAGTTGTGGCCGGTGTCTACGTGCATCACCGCGAACGGGAACTTCGCCGGGTGGAACGCCTTCTCGGCGAGTCGCAGCAGCACGATCGAGTCCTTGCCGCCGGAGAACAGCAGCACCGCGCGCTCGACCTCGGCCGCGACCTCACGCATGACGTGGATCGCCTCAGCCTCTAGGGCGCGTAGATGGGAAACCTCGTAGCTCACAGCAGTCATAGGGGGAACCGCGTCTCGGGGGCCAGGTTGCGCTCCATGGCGCTGTCCTCTAGTGGAGTCCGCACTCGAGGCGGCCGGAGCCGGCCCAGCGGCCGTCGCGTCCGGAACCAGCCTGGGTGCAAGGCGTGCAGCCTATCGAGGCGTATCCACGATCGTGGAGATCGTTGTAAGGGATGTCGTGCTCGGCGATGTAGTTCCAGACGTCCTTGTCGCTCCAGGTGGCGAGCGGAGCGATCTTCCAGAGGCCGTGCTTCTTGTCCCAGCCGATCTTCGGCGCGTTGGCGCGCGTCGGCGACTGGTCGCGGCGCAGGCCGGTAACCCAGGCGCCGCAGCCGCGCAGTGCCTCGCGCATCGGCTTGACCTTGCGGATGCCGCAGCAGGCCTCGGGGTCGACCTTCCAGAACTCGGGGCCGTGGACGGCCTCCTGGCGCGCCAGGCTCATGCCGCCGTGGGCACTTTGGATCTCGATGTCGTAGCGCTGCTCGAGCGCCTTCCAGGTCTCGTAGGTCTCGGGGAAGAAGAGGCCCGTATCGAGGGTGAAGAACTTCGCGTCTGGCTCGATCTCCAGCAGCATGTGCATGATCACCGACGCCTCCTTCTGGAAGGAGCAGGCGACCTTCAGCCCAGGATGGAACCGATCGACCGCGTAGGCGAGCACGCCCTCGGCGGTCAGGTCCTCGATGTCGGGCGGATGCTCGACGTCGTGCGGGGTGGCCCGCAGGCTGGATGGAGCTACCGTCGCCATCTCAGACCGCGCACTCGCCCTCGCCGCGGATCACCTCGTACAACTGGTCGCGCTGCCAGTCGATGAAGTAGTTCATGTTCTCGACGTTGAACTCGACCGGCAGCGAGAGGTCCTTCACCAGTTCGGTGAAGCTCGCGGCGCCAACGCGCTCGGCGAAGGCGTTGAACTCCTCGCCGTCCTCGCGCTGCTCCTCGTAGTAGCGGATCCAGCGCTCGACGGCCTCGGGGGCGCGCTTCGCGGGGATGCGCGACTTCAGGCGCGTGCCGTAGATGACCTCGCCGCCCTCGTAGTTGCCGCCGATGTGCGGGATGTAGGCCGGGATCGTCTTGTCGCCGACCTTGATCGACGCGCCGTAGAAGCCGATGTTCGCGATGTGATGCTGGCTGCAGCCGTTCGGGCAGCCGGAGTTCTTGATGTGGATCCGCTTGGTCAGCTCGTCGGTGATGTCCATCGCGACGAGCCGCTCGTTGATCGCGGCGTTGAGTCCCATCGAGCTGGTGATGCCGAGCTTGCAGCTGTCGGTGCCCGGGCATGAGACCGTGTCGATGATCTGGCCGGCGCCGTGGTCGCCGAGGCCGAGCTTCGAGAGCTCCTGCCAGACCTCGTAGACGGACTCGTCGCGCACCCAGCGCAGCACGAAGTTCTGCTCGACGGTGGTGCGGGCATAGCCGCCGGAGTACTTGCGCTGGACCTCCGCGATGCCGCGCATCTGCTCGGGCGTGAGGTCGCCGCGGTACACGCGCACGTCGACCGTCGAGAAGCCCGCCTGGCGCTGCGGCTTGACGTTGGAGGCGCTGAAGCGCTCGAACTCGGAGAGGTCGCCGTTGGGGCTGGCGTAGCTGCCGCCGGCCGCCGGAGCGTTGGTCTCCTCGTCGTGGGTCATCAGCAGCGGGATCGGATCGAAGTCGCGCTCGCCGACCCAGTCGCCCTTGAGCTCCTCCTCGACCTGGTCGCGGAACTCGTCGATGCCGATCTTGTCGATCAGGACCTTGATGCGAGCGCGGGCGCGGTTGACGCGCAGCCAGTCCTGGCGGTCGAAGATCCGGAAGACAGCCTCGGAGACCTTGAGGTAGTCGCCGTTCTGCAGCTCGACGAACTCGTAGAGCGTTGGGGCGATGCGCGGCATGATCGACGTGCCGCCGCCGACGCGGATCTCGACTCCCTCGACGCCGTCGCGGATGCGTGGGATGAAGGCGATGTCGTGGATGCCGGTGATCGCGCGGTCGGCATCGCTGGCGGTGAACGCCGTCTTGATCTTGCGCGGCATCAGCTGCGTCGTGGGGTGGCGTACGAAGTAGCGCACGTATGCGCCCGCCCACGGGGTGATGTCGAAGAGCTCGTCCTCGCAGACGCCGGCATAGGGGTCGCCGGTGACGTTGCGGACCGTGTTCCCGCAGCCCTCGCGCGAGGACAGGCCGGAGGCCGATACCTTGCGGATCAGCTCGGCCATCTGACGCAGCGGGATGTGGTGGATCTGGATGTTCTGCCGCGTGGTGATGTGCGACTTGTTCAGCGGCGCGTACTCCTCCGTGACGTCGGCGAACATCTCCCACTGCTCGGGCGTGATGCCGCCCATCGGCAGCTTGATGCGGCACATCTGGACGTCGGCCTGGCGCTGGCCGTAGACGCCCTGCTTGAGCCGGAAGCCGATGAACTCGGTCTCCTCGGTCTGACCGTCGAGGAACTTCTCGGCCTCGTTGTCGAAGTCGTCGAACTCGCGCTCGAGAATCGGGATCACGTGCCCCGGGACGTTCGCGATGATCTCGGGGTTGTTGAGCGCGCCCTCTTTGCCCTTGCGCGCCGGCGTTGTCGTCGGCTCCATGCGTCCAAACTAGCAAAACCCTGCCGGGTTTCAAGGTTTACGCTCTGGAGCGGGAGATTCGGCCCAGCGACGGGCTAGAGCAGCGGGTCGCCGAGCTTGCCCCAGGGGGCGCCGGCGGAGGGCTCGCGGCCGGTGCCCTCGAGGAGGCCGGCTTCGAGCCAGGGGCTCATGGTGGGGCCGCCGTCTGAGGAGGGGGTTGGAGCGGTCTCGCGGATGAACTGCTCGATGGCGGCGGCGATGGCGGCGGCCTCCTCGGGGGAGGCGGCGGACTGCTTGATCTCGATCTTGGGGGACATCCTCGCTAGAGCGGGATGTTGCCGTGCTTGCGCTTGGGGCCCGGGACGCGCTTGGTCTCGAGCATCTCGAGCGCCTTGATCAGCTTGGGGCGGGTTTCGTGCGGGACGATGACGTCGTCGATGTAGCCGCGCTCGGCCGCCGAGTAGGGGTTGGCGAAGCGGGCCTTGTAGTCGTCCATCAGCTTCTGGCGGCGCTCGTCGGGTGTGGGTGAGCTGGCGATGTCGCGGCGGTAGATGATGTTGACCGCGCCCTCGGGACCCATCACGGCGACCTCGGCCTGGGGCCAGGCGAAGTTGAAGTCGGCCAGCATGTGCTTGGAGGCCATGACGTCGTAGGCGCCGCCGTAGGCCTTGCGGGTGACGACGGTCAGCTTCGGCACGGTCGCCTCGGTGTAGGCGTAGAGCAGCTTCGCGCCGTGGCGGATGATCCCGTTCCACTCCTGGCTGGTGCCGGGCAGGAAGCCGGGCACGTCGGTGAAGGTGATCAGCGGGATGTTGAAGGCGTCGCAGGTGCGGATGAAGCGGGCGGCCTTCTCCGACGCGTTGATGTCGAGCACGCCGGCCATCTGCGATGGCTGGTTGCCGACGATGCCGACAGAGCGGCCGCCGAGGCGCGAGTAGCCGATCACGATGTTCTTGGCGAAGTGCTCCTGGACCTCGAAGAACTCGCCGTCGTCGACGACGCGGCCGATCACCTCGCGCATGTCATAGGGCTTGTTCGGGCTGTCCGGGACGACCGAGTCGAGCTCGAGGTCCATCCGGTCGTGCGGGTCGCCGGTATCGACCTTCGGCGGCAGCTCGAGGTTGTTCTGCGGCAGGAACGAGACCAGGTAGCGCGCGTCCTCGAGGCACGCCTCCTCGTCCTCGGACGCGAAGTGGGCGACGCCGGACTTCGAGTTGTGGGTCATCGCGCCGCCGAGCTCCTCGAACTCGACCTCCTCGCCGGTGACGGTCTTGATCACGTCAGGGCCGGTGATGAACATGTGCGAGCTCTCCTTCACCATGAAGATGAAGTCGGTCATCGCGGGCGAGTAGACCGCGCCGCCGGCGCACGGACCCATGATCAGCGAGATCTGCGGGATCACGCCGGAGCACTGGACGTTGCGGACGAAGACGTCGCCGTAGGCGCCGAGCGAGACGACGCCCTCCTGGATCCGCGCGCCGCCGGAGTCGTTGATGCCGATCACCGGGCAGCCGATCTTCGCGGCCAGGTCCATGATCTTGCACATCTTCTCGGCCATGACCTCGCCGAGCGAGCCGCCGAAGACGGTGAAGTCCTGTGAGAAGACGCAGACCGGGCGGCCGTCGATCGTGCCGTGGCCGGTCACGACCGCGTCGCCCCAGGGCCGGTTCTTCTGCATGTCGAAGTCGGCCGTCCGGTGGCGGACGAAGGTGTCCAGCTCCTGGAAGCTGCCCGGGTCGAGCAGCTTCTCGACCCGCTCGCGGGCGGTCATCTTGCCGCGCGCGTGCTGCTTCTCCTCAGCCTGCGGATTGGTGTGGGCGGCCTGCTCGCGCAGCTCCTCGAGCTGGGCGAGCTTCTCCTCGTAGGTCTCTGGCGACGTCTGGCGCATAGGGCGCGGCATCGTACCGACGCGCCCGCGAAGGCGCGCTGCTAACCGCGCGAGAAGGGGCGGTGGTGCGCCTGTCCGAGCGCCTCGAGCGTGCCGTCGAGGACGCGCTGGACGCGCTCGGCGTCGGTGGTCGCGACCGGTGTGGGCGCCGGTTCGACGGGCGGCTCGGGTTCTGTGGCGACCGGCTCCGGCTCGACGACTGGCGCCTCGACTGGCTCCGGCTCGACCGCGACGGGCTCCGGCGCCGGTGGCGGCTCCGGCGTGACGACCGGCTCCGGTAACGGCTGCCGGCGGCGGAAGAGCCAGCGGGCGAAGAAGCCCTGCTTCGGCTCGGCTGGAGTCTCGATCTGCGTGATCTCCGTGGCGGGCTCGATCGCGACCGGCTCAGGGATGGGCTCGGGCTCCGTCGCCTCGGATACGCGCTCAGGCTCCGTGGCCGCCTCTGGCACGTCGGCCGGGCCCGGCTCGGGGACGGTCGCCTTGAAGGTGACCTTCGTTCCCCAGCCGGACTGCTCGAGCTCCACGGTTCCGCTCACTTCCTCGCCCTCCCAGGCGACCGTGGACTCGGGCTCGACCTTCGTGATCCGAATCTCCCCCAGCTCACCGAGGTGCTTGGCGAGGCTCTCTACCTCGCTCAGCTCACTCCAGAGCTCCGGGGGCGACTTGACCAGCGTCTTCTGTGCTGTCAGATCGGCCATAGCTCTCCGGTTTCGGCCGCCACTGGACGACTCCTGCCGGCTGGGCGAGACCTCTCAACAGCCGTTCGGACGGTTCGCCACACCAGGGTGGGGACAGACGTCCGCGATGGTGCTTGACCGCTAGCGCGGGGCGAGGCCGAGGCGGAGGGCGCCGCAGGCTTCGAGCATCGCGTCGCGGGCGCCGCGGTGGAGCGATGTCTGGTTGACGAAGCTGTGCAGGAGGCCGTCGTGGCGGCGGAGGGCGGTTGGGACGCCGGCGGCGGTAAGGAGGCGGGCGTAGTCCTCGGCCTCGTCGCGGAGCGGGTCGAAGCCGGCGGTGAGGATGTAGGTGGGCGGTAGGCCGGAGTGGTCGAGCGCGCGCAGCGGCGAGCAACGCCACTCGTGGGCGGCGTCGCGGTCTGGGATGTAGTGGTCGCGGTACCAATCCATCTCGGCCTCGGTGAGGAAGAAGCCCTCCTTGAACAGCTCGTAGGAAGGACGCTTCTCGACGTAGTCGCAGACCGGGTAGATCAGCAGCTGGAAGGCGGGCAGCGGCGCCTCGCCGGCCTTCGCGGCGAGCGCGGCCACCGCGGCGAGGTTGCCGCCGGCGCTGTCGCCGCCGACGGCGATCCGCGCCGGGTCGAAGCCGAGCCGCTCGGCGTTCTCGGACGCCCAGGCGAGTGCCGCGACGGAGTCGTCGACCGCCGCGGGATACAGATGCTCGGGCGCGAGCCGGTAGTCGACCGACAGCACCCCGACACCGGCGTGCTTGGCGAGGAAGCGGCAGGCGCTGTCGTGGGTGTCGAGCGTCCCGACCACGTGACCGCCGCCGTGGTAGTAGACGAGCAGCCCGCCCGCGTCCTGGGCCGACGTGTCGGCGTAGAGGCGGGAGGGAAGGTCGCCGGCCGGCCCCGCGATCGTGAGGTCCTCGACGCGTGCGAGCGGCAGCTTCGGCCCCGTCAGCAGCGAGGCCAGCGCTCCGATCTGGGTGCGCGCGTCGGCGACCGACATGACGGAGAGGTCGGGAACGCCGGCCAGCGCCTCCGCCTTGACCGCGAGCTGCGAGGTCGGGTGCAGCTCGAGCCCGTCGAGGCGGATCGGGCGGCCGACGATCAGCCGCTGAATCCACAGCGGCAGGCGCATCAGCGCCGGTGGCACGGCGTCCTTGATCGGTTGCGGCAGCGCGGTGATCGCCGCGATGGGGTTCAAGCCTCGGAGTACTCCCCGAACTCCTCGCGCAGCACGTCGCAGACCTCGCCGAGCGAGGCGCGGGTCTTCAGCGCGGTGCGCATCGGGTGCAGCAGGTTGCCGCTGCCCTGAGCAGTTGCGCGCAGCTCGGCGAGCGTCGCGTCGACGGCCGCCTGGTCGCGGTTCGCCTTGAACTCCTTCAAGCGCGCGACCTGCTCGTGCTCGGACTTCGGGTCGACGCGCAGCGTCTCGACCTGGTCGCCGTCGTCGGTCACGAACTCGTTGACGCCGACGACGATGTCCTGCTTGATCCGGTAGCGCTCCTCGTAGCCCCAAGCCGACTCCTCGACCTCGGCGCGGATGAACGGGATGCACTCGACCGATCCGCCGAGCTCGTCGACCTTGTCGATCAGCGCCTGGGCGCCGGCCTCGATCTCGTCGGTCAGCGCCTCGACGAAGAAGGAGCCGGCGAACGGGTCGACGGTGTCGGTCGCGCCCGACTCGGCGGCGATGATCTGCTGCGTGCGCAGCGCGATCCGTGCCGCCTTCTCGGTCGGCAGCGCGAGCGCCTCGTCGAAGCCGTTGGTGTGCAGCGACTGGGTGCCGCCGCAGACCGCCGCGAAGCCCTGCAAGGCGACGCGCGCAATGTTGTTCTCCGGCTGCTGCGCCGCGAGCGTCACGCCGCCGGTCTGGGTGTGGAAGCGGATCGTCTGCGACTTCGGGTTCTTGGCGCCGAACCGCTCGGTCATGATCTTCGCCCACATCCGCCGGGCGGCGCGGAACTTCGCGACCTCCTGGAAGACGTTGTTGTGGCCGTTGAAGAAGAACGCCAGCCGCGGCCCGAACTCGTCGACGTCGAGGCCGGCGTCGATCGCCGCCTGGACGTAGGCGATCCCGTCGGCGAGCGTGAAGGCGACCTCCTGGACGGCCGAACAGCCCTTCTCGCGCATGTGGTAGCCGGAGATCGAGATCGTGTTCCACTTCGGCACGTTCTCGCGGCAGTAGGCGAACAGGTCGGTCGTCAGCCGCATCGCCGGCTTCGGCGGGAAGATGAAGTTCCCGCGCGCGATGTACTCCTTGAGGATGTCGTTCTGGGTCGTGCCGCGCAGGACGTGAGACTCGACGCCCTGCTCCTCGCCGACCAGCTCGTAGAGCAGCAGCAGGCAGGCCGCCGGCGCGTTGATCGTCATCGACGTCGACACCTTGTCGAGCGGGATGCCGTCGAAGACGCGCCGCATGTCGTCGATCGTGTCGATCGCAACGCCGGTGCGGCCGACCTCGCCGAGGCAGAGCGCGTCGTCGGAGTCGCGGCCGAGCTGGGTCGGCAGATCGAAGGCCATCGACAGACCCGTCGAGCCGTGGTCGATCAGGTAGTGGAAGCGCTCGTTGGTCTCCTTCGCGCTGGCGTAGCCCGCGTACTGGCGCATCGTCCACTGGCGGTCGCGGTACATCCGCTCGTGGACGCCGCGCGTGAAGGGGTACTCGCCCGGCCTGCCGAGCTTCTCCGGCAGGTCGGCGGGGAGATCGTCCTCGGTGTAGAGGGGCTTGATCTCGATGCCGGAGTCGGTGAACCGGCGGGGATCGTCGGGACCGACGATCGGGGCGATCGAGGGGCGTTGATCGGGGGTCGTGGCCATGCCAGGAGGATACGGCTACGCGGCTGCGCGGTGATGGCGGAGGCGGGCACGGCAGGCGAGACAGGTCGACAGGTGAGGCCGGACGGAGGCGCGATCCTGGGCGGTCCCGTCGCCGGCGGCGATCGCCTCCAACGCCGGAGCGAGCCGGTTGCACTCCGCGCCGGACTCGATGCCCTCGAGCGCCTGCTTGAAGGCCCGGCGGCCCTCGGCGATGCAGCGGTTGACCTTCGTCGCCGACCACGAGGTGATCGCCTCGATCTCCTTGTACGTGTAGCCCTCGGCACGCAGTTGGAGCGCTCGGATCTCCTGCGGCTTGAGGCGCCGCAGCGCCTGGCTGCCGAGCCGCAGGCGTTCGAGCTGTTCGGCGCGGACATCGGTGTTGGGTTGCGCCTGCGGTGCGAAGAGACGGGGTCCGTCGAGCGCCTCGGGCCTGCCGCCCGCCGCGATTCGGCGACGGTGACGGACGATCGCGAGCGCCTCGTTCTTGACGGTCGTGCGCAGCCAGGCGCAGACCTCGTCGTAGCTTCCACTCGGGCTGTTGCGCAGTGCTTTCTCGGCGGCGCGCTGGAAGGCGTCCTCGGCGTCCTGATCGTTGGCCGACCAACGCCGCGCCGTCGCCAGCATCAGCGCTCCGAACTCCTCGATCTGTAGCTCCAGGTCCGTGCGCGCCATCTTTCCCGCCCTCCGTCTCGCTGTCAGGTCGGGCTTAGAGGGACGTTTCAGCGGGTATTCGCCCCCCTGCCGCGCTACATTCCGCGGGTTGACCTGTTTGCTCTTGTGTGCGCAAGGCGCGAATGAGAGCTATCGGAGGCGAGCTGCAGCTGATGGGCGATGGCCTGGCGAGAGAGCTGAGAGAGCTGGAGCCGCCGGCGGCGCCGGCCGAGCCGCCCATGCGTGACGTGCGGGCGGGCAGCGTGCCGATGCTGAAAGGCGTGCTGCGATTCGAAGCGCTGAGGCGCGGCGGCCGCGTGCTCACGCTTGCGGCGCTGGACGTCGCCGGGATGTTCCTCGCGATTTGGACCGCGCTGGCGATCAAGGCCGCGGTCAGGGCGCCGGGAATCCTCGACAGCACGTTCGAGCAGGCGCGCGAGTACGCCCCGCTGGCCTGCCTGGTGATGCTGTTGTTGTTCGCGCGCTCCGGCCTCTATCGCGACCGTGGTCAGCGTCCGGGTTTCGCGACGGTCATCTCGGGTCTCTTCCAGGTGACGCTGATCGTCTTCCTCTACGCGGTGATCGAGGGCCACCAGTTCTCCTCGTACTACATCTTCTACGGCACGCTGTTCTTCGCGCTGGTCTACGTATCGGCATTCCGCTGGGGGTTCGAGCGGGTCAGCGGCGCGGTGCTGCGGGCCGCCGGCTACCGCCGCCGCGCGGTGCTCGTCGGATCGGGCAGCCACATCGACGCCGTCGCGCACGCGCTACGCGACAGCTCCGAGGTCGAGCCGTTCGGCTTCGTCTCGCTGACTCCGCGCAAGGGCGACGGCCGGTTGCGGGACTTCGGCACGCTCGAGGGACTCGAGCGCAACTTCGACGTCGTCGACGAGGTCCTGATCGCCGACCCGGCGTTCCCGCAGGACCAGGCGGTCGAGCTGGTCGATCGCTGTCACGAGCACGGCAAGCGGGTCCGCGTCGCACCGTCGACGATGGAGATCCTGATGGATCGCGTCGAGTTCGTTCCCGGCCAGTCGCTGCCGCTGTTCGAGCTCAAGCCGCCCGTCTTCGAGGGCGCCGACTTCGTGCTCAAGCGGACCGTCGACCTCGTCGGGTCGCTGTTGCTGCTCACGCTGCTGTCGCCTTTGTTGCTGCTGATCGCTCTGGCGGTCAAGCTCGACTCGCGCGGTCCGGTGCTGTTCCGCTCCCAACGGCCAGGTACCGGTGGGCGGCCGTTCGCTTGCCTGAAGTTCCGCACGATGGACGACGGCGCCGAACGGCACCAGGACGACCTCGAGCACCGCAACGAGGCCGGGGGGGCGATCTTCAAGATCCGTGAGGATCCGCGGGTGACCCGCGTCGGGGCGCTGCTGCGGCGCTGGTCGCTCGACGAGTTGCCACAGCTGCTCAACGTAGTTCGTGGCGAGATGTCGCTCGTCGGGCCGCGACCGTTGCCGCAGCGCGACTATGAGCTGCTCGAGGAGTGGCACCGCAAGCGCTACCTCGTGCTGCCCGGAATGACCGGGCTGTGGCAGGTCTCAGGCCGCTCCGAGCTGGATTTCGACGAGCTGGTACGGCTCGACTTCCTCTATCTCGAGCGCTGGTCGGTGTTCCTCGACTTCACGATCTTGTTGAAGACGATCCCCGCCGTATTCCGCTCGCACGGCGCCTGGTAGACCTCGCGGCGTGAGCGAGGAATACGACCCGGACAACCTGCTCGATCGCCTGTCCGACCCGGCCACGCTCGACGTTCACTACGGCCGGTTGCGCGAGCGGGAGCGTCGGTTGCTCGGGCAGAGGATCGACCTCGCCGCTGGCGGCGACGCGCTCGCCGTCGGTTGCGGCCGCGATCCCGGCCGGCATCTCTTTCCCGCCCCGGCCTGGCGGATGACTGGTGTCGAGCTGGAGGACGAATGGCCGCGCATGTTGGTCGAGAGCGGTGAGCTCGACGAGGGCTTCGCAGGTCGTGCGGGCGAGCTAGACCGATTCGAGGATGGCTCGTTCGACGTCGTCCTCTACCGCTACGTCCTCCACCACATCGCCTTCCAAGGCCCGCTCGCCCCCGTGTTCGCCGAGGCCGCGCGCCTGCTGCGGCCAGGCGGGCTGCTGGTCGCGATGGAGCCCGGCGCGCTGCATCCGGTCGGCGCGGGTTTGGCACTGGCCAACCGCGTCGGTCTCGGCGTCGCCGTCCACGGCACGCCCGACGACATCCCGCTGACGGCGGGCCTGCTCGAGCAAGAGTCGCGTGCGGTTGGGCTCGCGCCAGAGGTGGTAGCGGTGACCTACGGTTGGCGCCGCCTGCCGCCGGCGATCCAGCGCACGCTCTGGCATCTCGACGAGCGGATCGGCGAACGCCCTCGCGCCGCCCGCTTCGGTCACACGTTGATGTTGATGGCACGTCGCTAGCGTCTCCGCCGTGCCCAGCGCCTACGACGACGACCTCTGGCAGCTCGTGCCCGATGAGCCTGGGCCGCCGCCGGAGCAGTTCGTGGCGTTCGTCGAGAGCTTCGGCCACGTTGGCGACGCCCTCGATCTTGGCTGTGGCGATGGGCGCCTGTCGGCACTGCTCGACGCTGGCCATCTGACCCTCGCCGACGTCTCCGACGTGGCGCTTCAACTCGCCGCGCGGCGGCTGCCTGCCGCCCAAGTCGTCGCGCTCGAGCCGGACGCCGCGCTGCCGCTGCCCGACAACGCCTTCGACCTCGTCCTCTGCACGGAGACGATCGAGCACGTTCGCGACGTACAGCTCCTCCTCTCAGAGGCGCGTCGCGTGCTGCGGCCCGGCGGTCGGCTCGCGCTCACCACGCCGGCGCACTCCCGGCTGACCGGCCTCGACGTACTCGCGCGCGGTTTCGAGCGCCACTTCCCGCCGTTGTCGCCGCACCTGCGATTCCTGACGCGTCGCTCGCTAGGGGCCCTGCTCGACGATCTCGGCTTCGACCCGGGATCGATTCGTCGCTCGCGCGGAACGCTGCTCGCCGTCGCGTCTAGGTGAGCGGCCGCCAGCCCTCGTTTGCCAGCGTGCATGCCGCCTCGGCGCCGATGAATGGCGCCAGTGCGAGAAAGCTGGCAATTCCCGCGACCTCGTAGAGGCGCTCGGGTCCGCGGCTGCGGATCTGCTGGTAGATGAGCGCGGCGAGCGATCCGCTTGTCGCTTCTCCAACGATGCGACTTGTGCCGGGCCTTTCACGGAAACCAGCGTGAAGCGCCGAGCCGAAGCGCTCGGTGGCGGCCTCGTGGCGGTCGAGGCCGTCGGCGCCGCCGGAGAAGATCTGCAACCCGCCGAGCTGCGACATCTCTGGATGGGTGGCGTTGAAGGCAAAGAACGCGTAGATGACGTCGCGTGCCGCGTGCCTCCAGTCGGGTGCGCTCTGGTAGACGGGGAGCGTGACCTCGAAGACTTGGCGCTCAGCCTCGTCCACGGCGGCCATGAAGGCCTCCTGCTTGCTCTCGAAGTGGTTGTAGAAGGTGGTCAAGGACACGGATGCGCGCTGGCTGATTTCGGTGATCGTCAGCTCTTGATAGCCCTGCTCGACGGTCAGGTCGATCACGCTGGAGACGATGCGGCGCCGTTGCTCGTTTGGGTCGGGTGTAGGCGCCGGCAGCAACGGCGGCTTGCGCGGCTTGCGCAGCCGAGTTGGCGGCGCTCCATAGCTGAGCACCCACTCGACCAGATCGGGCACGAGCTCCAGCAGTTCCTCCTCCCGATCGTGACGTAGGCGGCAGTGAATGATCTGGCGTAGTCCGCCGAGCATCGCGCGGGCCCCCTCCGGCGGAATGCCGGGATGGTCGGGCGTCTCACCGATAGCGTCGATCGCGAACGCCTCGAGACGGTCGTCGAGACGCTCCATCCGATCGATGGCTCGTGGGCCGGCGGCGTAGATCTCGACCAGCCAGACGCGCGCGGCTGCCGGCTGGGCGAGGATCAGCCTGACGAGCCCTTCGAACACGGACTCCAGGCGAGCTTGCCAAGTTCGGTCGTCGCCGCTTCCGTAGACGGCCGCCATCGGGGCTGCGGCCAGGTCGGCGAGTGCGTCGAGCGTCGCCAAGAAGCACTCGAGCTTGTTGTCGAAATGACGGTAGAAGGCACTGCGCGAGACTCCTGCGACTTCGAGGATGTCGGCGACGCGGGTGCTTTCGTAGCCGTGCTCGGCGACGGTCGCGACGGTAGCTCCGTAGAGACGCTCGCGCTGGTTGCGGTCGACGGCCTCCGGGTCCTTGCCGGGGCCGGGACGCAACTGCCTCGAGCGCAGTTCGTCGGCCGCTCCCCAGGGTGTGGTCGAGAGCGGAGTGCGCTGGCTGTCGAGTAGTGAAACGACCACGATTGGTCTGACCACTCTAGGAAATGAACATGGCCTGGGCAAGCGCCGGCTGGCCTGCGCAAGAAGGCTGAAAGCCGGGGGTTCTGGTGTCTAGTGGTCGCGCAGCGCCGGTAGCCATAGTTGGCGTAACTGGCCTGCCAGGTCGGGGAGCGTGGCGATGTCGCCGGCTCTCACCGCGCGTTGCACGACCTCGTAAATCCCCCCGACGATCATCTCGGAGACCAGTGGTGGGGCCTCTCCTCCGCGCCTGCGCGCGAGCTCGCCATCGAGCAGGTCGACGAAGCGTTGCAAGCCGGCGTCCTTGCGCTGCAGTGCTTTCGCTCCGAGGCCAGGGGCCTCGACTAGGCACAGGCGGGTCAGGTCTGGCTGTGCGGCGGCTGCCTCTAGGACTGCTTGTAGTGCAGCCTCGAAGCGCTTTCCAATGTCGGTCTCTGACGCCGATGCCTGGATTGTCGTCGCTGCGCGCTCAGCGGCACAATCAAAGCCGGCATCGAGCTTCTCGAGCAGCCCGGAATCGAGATTGATGGACGCGGCAGCGTGTTCAGTGAGCTTCTCGCGATTCGGACCCATCCCTATAAACCGTACAGTTTATGGACTCGAAAGTCCAGCTTTCGCCCTGAGGATGTGGCTTTCTGGGGTACGGTTTTGGCTCCGGTGAACAGCGTCGTATCTCACGGCGACCGATCCCCCCCATCCGGGGGGTTGCTGCCATAAAACACCAGGCTTACGGTGGCTCCACTGTTGGCCCCGGGATCGACGGCGAACCGCCCAGACCCAGCGGCCGAGGAAGGAGACCTGATGAGCGCAGGTGGATTGGTCGAACCGGCACATGCCGTGGGGACCGCGCCTCTGTCGCACCCGGTGGGGACGTCACGACCACTGGATGGAACGACAGTTGCGCCTGTCATTCGCACCGAGGATGTGGTCCTTGCGCGCGCGGCTCGAGCGGGCGCCGACATGGTCGGCGACGCATGCGTCGTCTGGCGTGTCGTCGAGGGCGGCAAGCTGGAGCCGGCGGCGACTTTTCACCGCGATCGTCGCCTGCGCTATGCGCTCGGGGCCTTCATGGGGCAGCCCACGCTTCCCGCTGGCGCTCGTTGGCCGGGCCAGATCGTCTCGAGCGGAGCCCCGGCGCGGGTGCGCCGGGTGCGGCTTGGCGAGCTGGCGGTCGACACCGCCATCGGGATGCGGCGGGCACACGCCTTGCTGGCCCCTGTCCTCGACGGCGGACGCGTCGTCGCCGTGATCGCCGCCCTGCGCGACTCCAGTGAGCCCGAGTACTCGCTGCGCGAGGAGGTAGTGCTGCGCCGCGTAGGAGTGAAGGCCGCTTCCGGTATCGGGGCTCGGCTCAGCGGATGGCGCGCGGGGCGGGGTGACGGAGACAGAGACGGCCGTGACGGCGACGATCGCGACGGTGCCGGCGGCGAAGGCCCGCCGTCCGACGGCGCCGGCTGGACGCCGCCGCCCGCCTGGCTGATGGATCACGTCGGCGTCGGCGTCTGGGTCGCCGACCGCCACGGTGACACGAGCTATGTGAACAGTGCGATGACCGAGCTGCTCGGTCTGCCTGCGTCCGAGGTCGTTGGGCGGCCGATGCGCGACTTCATCGAGGACGTGCCGCAGATGGTCCGCGGCGAGTACTGCATGGACGCCGAGCGTTGCGACCGTCGGCTGACGCAACCCGACGGGCGCCACGTCTGGCTCGAGATGACCTCACTGCCGCTGATCGACGACGCCGGCGCCCGCCGCGGCACCGTCAACACAGTGATCGACGTCACCGAGCGCAAGCAGGTCGAGCTGGCCGCCCGCCAGCGCGTACCCCGCGCGCACCGCCGCTCCTAGTTGGGCTGACGGTTCTTCGGGCTAGGGATCGGCCGCGCCACCCGAGGGAAGCGCGCCCCGATCCCTACCGACCTAGGACCCACTCCGGCGACGCCGGCCGCGCTCGAGCTCGCGTGCCGCGGAGTCGGCGCCGACGAAGGGCAGCACGCTCATGTACATCAGCTCGGGGACCAGCTGTGGCAGCTCGGTGGTCGCCCCGGCGGTGATCTCGCGGTAGAGGATCTCGCTGAGGCCGCCGACCATGCTGATGCCGGTGAAGCCCGGCAGGTCGCCGTCTGTCTCGAGGCGGCCGGTGTCGTAGACGTAGGCGAAGCCGCGCATCGCGTCGTTGCGCGTCGCGACGGCTTGCGGTCCGGCGGCCAGCACCTCGACGAAGCAGACGCGCGCGACCCCGGGCTCGTAGGCGAGTGCGTTGAGCAGCGCGGTCAATCCCGCCCGCAACTGGTCGACCCACTCGTCCTGGGCCTCGAATGCCTCGAGGGTCACCGACAGTAGCCGCGCGAGCGCCTGCTGATAGGCGGCGATGAAGCAGTGCTCTTTGTCCTCGAAGTGCTCGTAGAAGGTCTTGCGCGATACCCCGGCGTGGGCGATGACGTCCGCGACGCGGGCCGCCTGGTAGCCGTCGCGGCCGACGGCCTCGGTCATCGCGGCCAGGATGCGGCTGCGCTGTGACTCGGCCACCTGCTCGGGGGCGAGGCCGTGACGACCGCCCGGGATCTGGTCCGGCCGACGCCGGGTGGGCCGGCGCGGAGTGTCGCCGCTACCTGCGCGGGCACCCTTCCTAGAGGCCATGACGATCCTTGGAGAAGGCGAGAACCACGACCACAGTCTAACGCCGTCGAACACCCTGTGGGTATCCAAATGGTACGTGTTTGTCTCTGGCGTTCCGCTACGCAGAGCGGAACCGCTTGTTCTACGTCTGCATCAGGACCAGCGGCGCAACCTGGCTCGCGACGATCTGCTCGGCAAGGTCGGGTAGGTGCTCCGTCTCGCCGCGGTCGATCGGCGTATAGATCAGCTCGTGTACCCCGCCGATCAGGCCGCGGGCGGAGAGCTTCGAGAGGTGCTCGTCGCCGCGCAGCTCATTCAGCGCGCCCTCCATCAATCCGGCGAGGCGCTCCATCGTCTCTGCGCGCCTGGCGCGCGCGGCGGGTCCCGCTGCCAGCACCTCGACGATGCACATTCGCGCGACGTCAGGTTCGTCGGCGCAGAACTGGAGGAAGGCTCGCAGGCTGCGTTCGATCTTCTCCTCGGGCTTGTCGCCCTGTCGGTATGCCTCGACGGTCAGGCTCAGCGCGTGATCGACGGCCTCGTCGTAGGCGGCGAGGAAGCAATCCTCCTTGTCCTCGAACAGCTCGTAGTAGGTCCGCCGCGACAGCCCGGCGCGGCCAAGCAGCCTGCGCACGGTGGTCTCCTGATAGCCGTACTCGGCGACGGTCTTGGCCATCGCGCGCATCAATCGGTCGCGCTGGATCTTGGTGACTACGGGGCGCGGGATCCCGTGGGGGCCGCCGGTCAGCTTGATGTTCGCTTGGTCCCACATACCCCACCACCATAGACGCCAAGTTCTCTCGACGCAACCATAAATTTTGAGTTTCTAGGAACGCGGGCGTTCTCCGGTCGGAGGGTAAGGTGGCTCTGTCGGCCCTGGAAATGGCTCTACAGTGCGGCCTCGGAAGCGGCCTCGGGGTTTTCGAAGCAGATCCGCCCGGCGGCTTTAGCCAGACACCGACAGGTATCTGTATGCCGCGGACGGGCTCAGGCTACGGACGCGACAGCGGCCACCGGCTCGCGGCCGCCGGTCTGCTGCTCGACCGTCGTGAACCAGAGGCTGCGCAGCTCCCTGAGCAGCGCAGGCAGCTGCTCGGCTTCGCCACGGGCGACCCGCGTATGGATCAACTCGGTGGTGCCGAGGACGATCAGCTCGGCGGCGAGTGGCGGCATCGGCTCGCCGTGGCTGAGGCGCAGGCCCTCGACGTAGCTCGTGAAGCGATCGAGCGCGTCGTCGCGGCGTGCGCGTGCCGCCGGGCCAGCCGACCGCCCCTCGACGAGGCACGTCCTGGCAAGTGCGGGCTCGAGCGAGAAGAACATCAACACCCCACTGAAGAGCGCGTCGAGTTGCTCCTGCCAGGCGTCCCTCCCGAGCGTCAGGGTGCGCGTGGCGACGGCTCGCTTCGCCGTGCGCGTGACGCGAGTCAGCATCCGGTCGTAGACCGCGACGAAGCAGTGCTCGAGACTGCGGAAGTGATCGTAGAACTCGTGTGGGGCGAGTCCGGCTTCGCGGGCGACAGCGTCAGGACTCGTGCCGGCCCAGCCGCGCTCAGACACCACACGCGTCAACGCATGGCACAGTGCATCCCTTTCTGGCGCTGCAATCCCGCTTTCCATCCGTGACGCTCCGCTCGTCATCGGCGTTACCCCTGCTAGGCGACGCGAGCATAACGCCGCTGGCCCCCGCTGGCTATGGGGTGGTGATCGAAGGTGCTGTCGCCGCGGCTTCGCGTTCGGCAATCAGCTGGCCAGCACGATCGCGGATTGCAGCGGCCTGCGCCGAGTAAGGATCACGGCGGAGCGCTTGCTCTGCGGCGGCCAGAGCGGCGACGGCAGAGTCGCCCCGATCGAGCTGAATCGTGGCTATGCGTAGCCACGGCTCGGGATCGCGCGATCGTTCGGCAGCCGCTCGACGGAGGCTGGCGATCGCCTGACGTGGGCGGTCGATGGCCGCCAACGCGTCAGCGGCGGCGTAGAAAGGCTCGACCGAGTAGGGATCGATGTCGCGGGCGTCTGCCGCCTCGCGCAGTGCTGCGACCGGGTCGCCCGCGGCGGTCAGCTCGTAGCTGTGAGCTACCGCGCGGTCGGCGGCGACTGGCTGCCAAATCGCCCAGCCACAGATCAGGGCGATCAAGCCGACCGCCGCGCAGGCGGACAGGCGCGCCATCCGTGACACGGACGTTGTCGCGGGTTCGGGTGTTGGATCGGACCGCACCAGTGGACCGCGACCGGCTACGAACCCAGCCGCCACGAGGGCCATCACCGTCAAGCCAGGCACGAACCAGGTCCAGTCCGTCGCCGATTGGACGCCGTAGACGATTGCGGCAAAGGCGAGCGCTGCGAGCGCGGCGCGCTCGTCGGTCCATGGAGGGCGGTTCGCCTTCGGCGGCTGCCACCAGCGCCGCGGCTGCAGGCCCGTGGTGCGTGCGGCTGCCACGAGCCAGGTGGCGAGTAAGAGGAAGGCGGCAAGTGCACCGAACAGGCCGAGGTCGCTCAGGCTTTGGGGCACGAAGCCGTGTGCGCGTCGCGCGCCGCCGGCGCCGTCGCGATGGGCCAATCGCGCTAGCTCGAACGAGCCGGCACCGAGCCCGGCCAGTGGGCGCTCGTCGAATGCGTCGAACGCCTCACGCCAGTACCCGAACCGCTCCGACGCCACCGACCCGAGTCGCCCGCCGCCGGTCGGCGGCGCGGCGCTGTCGCTGGTCAGCTCATCGACACGGTCGGAGATCGTGCCGGTGAGGCCGCGGTCGCTAGTCGCGACGGAGGTTGCCAGCGCCAGTGGGACCATCGCCACGACGACTGCCACCGCTGCACCCGCGCGAAAGCGCGCCTGCAGCGACAGCTGGTGGCGGGCGCGGACCGACTCGACCAGCATCCCGGCTGCCAGCAGCACGACGACCAGCGCGCCGAGCATCAGGCCGAACTCGCTCGCGATCGCCTCGCGCGCAGAAAGTGGTTGTAGGCCAATCCGGAACGGGTCCTTGGAAAGTGCCCAAGCGATGACCGGGGCGGCTGCGGCGCCGGCCGCGATCAGCACGGCAAGGCTGCGCAGTCGCAGCGGCACGAGCACGAGCCAGAGCGCGCAGCCGACCCCTGCTCCGGCCAGCGCGCCACGCGACTGGGCGATCAGCAGGGTGGCGAGGAGCAGCCCCGTGGCGGGGAAGGCGAGCGCGCGGCCGATCGCGCTGCCGGCACGGCGGGCGCCGAGCCAGAGCGCGGGAACGAGCCCGACCGCTGCGGCGCCGGCAAGTGCATTCCAGTAGTCGAATGGCTGGCCGACACGGCCAGAGAAGGCCAGCTCCTCGAACGTCGCCGGCCAGACGCGTGTCGCCAGGCCGTAGACGCAGATGGCAACCGCGGCGAGCAAGATGCCGCGCGTGACGACGGTCGCGCCCGCCGGGGCCAGCCGCGCGAGCGCTACCGCGCCGGCGAAGGCCATGAGGTAGGCGAACGTGCGGCCGGCCTCGACATAGGACAGATCCGGCGCGATCGACCAGTCGACCGAGAGCGCCGTGATCGCCGCGAGCGCCGTGAAGCCGGCGACCGCGGCACCACCGTCGAGGCGCCCGCGCCGGCCGAAGACGATCGCCGCGCAGATCAGGGCGGCGCCCGCCGCGATCAGCAGCAGCTCGACGACGGCGGTGCGCTCGAGCGCACTACCACCACGCGCGCCCAAGGCGACGCCGAGCAGCGCTGCGGCGAGTGCCGCGCTGGCGAAGGAACGGCTAGCTGTTGCCGAAGGGAGGCGCGACACGGCGAAGCGCATTCGCAAAGGCTGGGTTGCGCTTGGCGGCGTACCAGACGCCACCACCGATGCCTGCGCAGAGCAACGCAACGATCGCCAGGATCAGCGGCAGCGACGGGCCTCCAGACCCGCTGTCGCCGCTGGCCGTCGCGGCATCGTCTTGGACGAGCTCGTCGCTGACGGCGGCGATCTCCTGATTGCGCTGCTTCTGCTTCTGCTTGGCCTTCTTGGCGGCGACCGCCTTCTCCTCGGGAGTGACGACACCGTCGCCGTCGATATCCGCGGCGGCCGCTCCTGGGCCGTCGCCGTCGTCTGAGTTCTTCGACGCGTCAGCCTTCGCCATCGCGGCGAGCGCCGCGTTGATCATCTGCTTGCAGGTGCCGTACTCGGCGAGGTCCGCCTGGATCTGGGTCAGCGCTGCTCGGAGATCGGCCTCGGAGTGCTTCTGCTCGAAGACGTCACTGTCGGCACAGTCCTGCTCGACCGCAAGCACGCTCGCGCTGGCCGCCTGGGCGGGCACAAGGATCGCCAGCACGACGAAGGCCGTGGGCAGCAGTAGCTGTCGGATCGTTCTCTTCATGGCATGTGGAGATTCAGGACGCATGGCACACCTACGCCACTACGTTCCTGCCCGCCGAAGCGTGTGAGGCTAGCAATCGTTCCCGCTGCTACTGCATTCCACACCTGCGGCTGCCATCGCCCGGCCCATGCCCGCTGCCCAGGCGGCCGGTGTATAGGTCGCGGCGTCCTCGCGGGCCTTTGTTCCCAACTCCGACCGCAGCTCGCCGTCAGCGGCCAGGGCGCGCAGTCTCGTCGCGAGCGCGTCGGGGTCGCCGGCGGGGACCACGAAGCCGTTGCGCCCGTCGCGCACGAGCCCCCCGGCCGCCGCGCCAACGGCGTCGGAAGCGACGACCGGCGTGCGTTGCAGCATTGCCTCATTGACGACAAGACCCCACGGCTCGCGAAACGATGCGGTGTGGATCGAAGGCAGAACGAGCACGTCAGCCGCGGCGTAGAGCGCGGGGAGGGCATCCGAGCTGACCTGGCCCAGCAGTCGCGCCTCTGGCAGCAAGCGTGCGACATGCTGCTCGAGCGGTCCCTGGCCAGCCAGGGCGAGCCGCGCGCCAGCGCTTAGGTCGGCGCGGCGCCAGGCCTCGATCAGCGTCTCGATTCCCTTCTCGCCGACCAAGCGGCCGACGTAGAGCACGAGCAGCTCGGTGTCGGTTCCACCGCTGCGTTCGCGCACCGCGTCGCGCTCCGCTTTGGTGACCGGCGCTCCGAAGTGATCGACGTCGACCGCCTGCGGCGCGACCACCACGCCGCTGTCGCTTCCGCGGTAGCCCTCGACATAGCGACTGACGTGCGGACCGTAGGTCGCTACCGCGTCGGCGGCGCGGTAGAGGTGCCGGGTCGGCAGGAAGGACAGGGCGTGTGCCGGCGTGCGCGGGTGCGCCCAGATCGTCGCCCAGAGAACGAACGGGATCCGGCGCGCGCGGGCGGCCGCGTAGGCGCCGGGGAGCGCGATCCGCCCGTCGAGTCCCGCAATCACTGCGCGATAGCGCCCCGATGCCGCAAGGCGAACCGCACCGGCCTCCGAGGTGCGGTGGACGGTCAACCCCGGGATCGGCGGGCCAGCTTGCTCGTGCGCGATCACCTCGACGTTCTGCGCCTCGTTCAGCAGCCGAAATGCCTCACGCCGGTAGGGCGAGACGATGCCGGTGAGTAGGCAGGCTGGGCGAGGGTCGGCCGACATGCCCGGCGGAACATAGCCCGGCTGCATACTCTGCGCCCGTGGCGGCTGTCGACATCGCGATCGTCTCGCTCGGGACGACGATGGGCTGGCGGCGTGGTGACGAGGCGCTCGCCGAGCACATCGAGGCTGCCGGTGCGAGCTGTGAGCTGCGCCCGATGCGGCTCGGCGCCGCCCGCCAGCTTCAGCGCTCGATGGCGCTGACCGACGTCGTTCAGGCCTTGGCCTCGCGCCGCGCCGCGCGCGGCGTCGATGCTCGCGCCGTCATCTACTCGAGCATCACCGCGGCGCTGCTGCAGCCGTTGCGCCGTCCGCACGCGGTTCGCTTCGACACGATCGCCGCACTCAGCCGGCCCGGGGTCGGCGGCGCCTGGCAGCGTCGTCGCGAGCAGGCGGTGCTGGGACGTGCCGACCTGCTGCTGCCATGGAGCGAGGCGGCCGCCGATGCGGCGCTGGAGTCCGCCCGTCCTGAACACCCGGAGGTCATCGTGCTGCCGTGCGTCGTCAGCGTTGGCGACGCCGAGAACAGCGACGCGCCGGACGCAACGGCATATGCGGCGAATCCCGAGAAGCGCGGGCTGGACGTGCTGTGCGCGGCATGGAGCGCCGGGGCGCCCGACGGTGCTCGGCTGGTCGTCGGCGGCATCGACCGCGACGAGGCCCTGCGCTGGCTGGCACGGCAGGGCGTGGCCGAGCCGCACGGCGTCGAGTTCGCGGGCGCCGTTCCGCGCGAGCGCTGGACGTCGCTGGTCGCCGGATCGCGGGTGTACGTCAGCGCCGCACGCTACGAGGATTGGGGGGTCGCCCAGATGGAGGCGCTCGCCGCCGGAACGCCGCTCGTGACCGTCCCGACCCCGGGGCCGAACGTCGCCCTGCCGATCGCTCGCCAGCTCGCGCCCGAGCTGGTCGCGACAGACGTCACGGCGCCGGCCCTCGCCACCGCCATCCGCGCCGGTCTCGCGCTCGAGGGCGCGGGCCGGGCCGACTATGCCGCGACCGCTCGTCGCCTGCTCCAGCCCTACTCCGACGCGGCCCTGCGCAAGGTCGTCGCGGAGCGCGTCGTGCCCGCCCTCTTGCGCTGACCTACGCCAGCAGCCGCTCGTAGATCGCGGTCCAGCGGGCTGCGATCGCGTCGTAGCCGTAACGGTCGCGGGCGCGGGCGGCAAGGGCGGCCGGGTCGAAGTCGCGGGCGAGGACGGTGGGGATCGCGGCCGCGAGCGCTGCCGGGTCGGCCGGTGGGACGAGCACGCCGGCGGCGGCGTCGACCAGCTCCGGGACGCCGCCGACGCTCGTCGCGACTGCCGGCAGCCCGCTCGCCTGGGCCTCGATCAGCACGACCGGGAGATTCTCGGCGAGGCTGGGCAGGACGAACAGATCGGCGTGGCGCATCAGCTCGGCGACCTCCTGCTTCGACCGCTCGCCGAGGAACCGGACGCGGTCGCCGAGCCCGAGCGCGGCGGCCTGGCGTTCGAGCTCGCTGCGCAGCTCGCCGTCGCCCACGACGTCGAGCGTGACGTCGGGCAGGTCGCTCAGCGCTTCGAACAGGTAGCGGTGGCCCTTCTTCTCGGCGAGCGCGGCGACGTTGAGCAGGCCTGCGCCGCCGGGGCTTCGCGTGCCCGTGGGCGAGAACGTCTCCGTGTCGACGACGTTCGGGACGACTTCGAACGTCGCCCGCGGCGCGAGTCCGCGCAGGTGGCCGGCCAGCTCCTCGCTGACCGGCGCGACGAGGTCGGCGCGCTCGAACGAGAGCTTCGCGAGCAGCCGGTCGTAGCCGGTGACGAGGCCGCGCTGAAAGCCTGTGTAGTGCTCGGTGACCACTACCGGGGCACGGCTCAGGCGGCCGAGCGCGAGCGCCGGCGGCGCCGCCTCGAAGACGTGCGCGTGGACGACGTCCGGCCGCCAGCCCTCGCGCCGCAGGCGGCGCCAAGCGGCGAGCATGCCGAGCAGTTGGCAGCCCATCGCCGCCGGTCGCAGGAACGGGCGGCGGTAGCGGACGCGCATGGTGCGGATGCCGTCCTCGACCGCGTCCTCGAGGCGGAAGATCGCGAAGTCGGGCCGCGGCGTCGCGAGCGAGGCGAGCACGACGACGTCGTGCTGAGTCGCGAGCGCGTGCGCATGCTCACGGCAGAAGGCGCCGAACACCGGGCGGTCCGGCCACGGGTACCACTTCGGCACCACGAGCAGTCGCAGTCGCCTCATGACGGCAGACGCCTGAATGTCTCGAGCGTCTGCTGCGCCTCGACGGCGGTTACGTAGGGTCGTTCGGCGAGAAAGCGCCGGCCCTCGTCGATCGCCTCGGCGTGCGTGTAGGTGGTGGCGACCTTCTGCGCCTCGTGACGCACCGGCAGCGAGTCGAGGATCCCGAGTCGCCATCCCCGTTCGCGCGCGAGCGCGCCCCAGTGGCTGTCGAGCCCCCAGCCGAAGCGCAGCTCGGGGAACGGGGTCAACTCGGCGGCGGCGCGGCGCGAGAAGATCGTCACCGGACCGATCTCGACGTAGTTCGTGCGACGAGCGAGCGAGAACGGGCGGCGGCGCGTGACGCGCCAGGCGGCGTGGCTGCGCATCGTCTGAGCCGGCTGGGCGAGGTCGAGCTGCAGCCGCTCGCATAGCGCCAGGGCACGGTCGAGGAAGCGGGGCGCCAGCTCGACGTCGTCGTCGGACACGACGAGCCAGTCGCAGCCGGCGAGCGTCGGCGCCGCCGCGAGCAGGCGATTGAGGTTCTCGAACTTCCCGCCCGCGAGCCCGCTGAGCACGGTCCTCGCGGCGAGGCTCGGCTCGGGATCTCCGGTGGCCCCCAAGGCGAACGTGACGTCGTGGCCCTCGGAGTCCAGGCGCGAGGCCGTACCCGGCAGCAGCGACCCGGGGCGGTAGATCGACAGCACGAGAACACGTCGTGGAGGCTGGTTGGCGACGAGTCGGTCGAGTCGCGGTCCGGTCAGCGCCGCGAGGCCGGCCAGGTCGAGCGCCCAGTCCGCTGCGGTTCGCTCGACGGCCAGCCGCTTGCCCGTGACGGCGCCCGATTCCCCGGAGAGGAAGCTCGCGGGGTCCGGCAGGGAGGCGTTCATCGCTCGCGCAGCGCCTCGACCAGGCGACCGGTCGAGTGGGCCCCCATGATCAGCCCCTGGGCGCAGCGGCGGCGCCCCGTGTGCCACACGGCGCCGGCCAGGTCGCGCAGGTCGCGGTGCAGCGGCTGGGCGGTGCCCTTGCGGCGGTCGTTGCGTCGTGCGCCGCGCCCGCGGCGGTACTCGGCGCGCGCGAGCGAGCGCAGGCGCGCGTCGTCGCCGACGCGACGGTGCTCGAGCCAGGCGCCGGCGACGTACGCCACCTGGCCGCCCGCCGCGTGCAGGCGCAACAGCCACTCCTCCTCGTCGCCGTTGCCGCTCAGGCGGTCGTCGAAGGGCCCGATGCGGTCGATCGCGCTACGGCGAACCGCCATGTTCGCGCCCCAGACGAACTCGGTATCGCGGTCGGCCGGGCCGAGGTCGAGGGTGGTGATCGGCGGCTGCTCGCGGCCGCAGGAGCGTGGCGCGGGACCGATCAGGCGGCCGCGGATCGGGCCGCCGAGGGCCTCGGCGGCGGGGTGCGCGACAGCACCGGCGGCGAGCGCCGCCAGCCAGGTAGGCGGAACCCAGACGTCGTCGTCGACGAATGCGATCAGGTCGGCGCGGGTGGCGGCGATACCCGTGTTGCGTGCCCTGTTGATACCGCCGGGCGAGCGGGCCGCGATCGCCTTGACGCCATGACGCGCGGCGACCGCGACCGTGTCGTCGGTCGACCCGTCGTCGACCACCAGCAGCTCGTGCGGCGGGGCGTCGACCTGGGCGCGCAGCGACGCCAGCGCGGTGTCCAGGTACCCGGCGCGGTTGCGCGTGGGCAGGACGACGGAGACGGCCGGCTCGGGCATCGCGTCGGTAGGTTAGCCGCGGTGTCCGCAGGCTCGCGCGTGCTCGTAGTGCACAACCGCTATCGAATCGAGGGCGGGGAGGAGCGCTCGGTGGAATTGCAGCTGCGCGCGCTGGAGGCGGCGGGCGTCGAGCACGCGCTGTTCGAGCGCCGCTCCAGCGACGTCGGCAAGGCGGCCGCCGCGCGTGCCCTGCTGCGTGGAGGCGCCGACCCGGACGAGCTGGCGGACGCGGTGCGGCTGCTCGCCGGCCCGCGCGGCGCCGATGCCGCCGCGGTCGTCGTCCATGCACACAACACGGTGCCCTCGATCGGTCCGGCTGGCCTTGCCGCGGCTCGCCGGGCGGGCGCCAGGGTCCTGCTTCACCTGCACAACGTGCGGATCTTCTGCGCGACCGGGTTCGGCGAGCGCGACGGCGCACCGTGCCAGCGCTGCCGCGGTCGCAACACGCTGCCCGGGCTGGCGCTCAACTGTCGCGGCTCGCTGCCCGAGGCGGCGGCCTACGCGACGGCGCTGTCGCTGCATCAGCCGCGCCTGCTGAGCGCGGTCGACCGCTTCGTCGCGCCCAGCGCGGCGGCCCGTGACGAGCTCGCGGCGCGCGGCCTGCCGGCCGAGCGCGTCGACGTGCTGCGCCACTACCTGCCGGCGGACTCGTTCGCCGAGCGCTCGACCGCCGGGAACGGCGGCTACGCGCTCGTCGCGTCGCGCCTGTCGCCGGAGAAGGGGATCGAGGATGCGGTGCGCGCTTGCCTCGACGCCGACGTGCCGCTGCGGATCGCCGGCGAGGGGCCGGAGCGCGGGCGGCTCGAGCAGCTCGCGTGGGAGGCGGGAGCGACGGGCGACGTCGTGTTCCTCGGCCGCCTGTCCGCCGCCGACGTTCGCCGCGAGCTCGCCGGCGCCGCAATGGTCCTGATGCCCTCTCGCTACCACGAGTTCTCGCCCTACTCGGCGCTCGAGGCGATGGCCGCCGGCGTTCCGGTCGTCGCGACAGCGATGGGTGGGTTGCCGGAGCTGCTCGGCGACGATCGCTGCGTGCCGGTCGGCGACGTCCCGGCCTTCGCCGCGCGCGTAGCGGGGCTCTGGGCCGACCCGGCCGCGCGCGCGGCGGAGGGCGATGCGCTGCTCGCGCGCGTCCACGAGCGCCACTCGCGCGAGCGCTACACCGCCGACCTGCTCGCGCTGTACGACGAGTTGGCCGCGATGCCCACGGACAGCTTGGTTTCCAGCCGCGCCCACCGCGGGTAAACGTCGCCGCATGCGCGTTGACGACCTCCAGGTCTCCGGTGGAGAGCGGTCGGTACGGGTGACTTCGGCACGCGGCTCGGCGCGGCTGCGCGTCGGCGTCCCGGCCGAGCATGCCGTCCAGGGCCCCGAGCTGACCCAGTTCGTGCCGATCGCGTTGCTGCTGGCGATGCGCCGCGAGGAGCCGCTCGAGATCGACGGGCCGGTGTCGCGCCGCCTGCTCGACGCGCTGCCCTCGATCCAGGAGATGCTCAGCGCCTGGAGCCCGACGTTCACGCGCGTGCCGGTGCGGGTCGCGGCGGTCGCGCCGCCACCGGCGGCGGTCGCGTCCGGCCGCGCCTGCTGCTTCTCGCGCGGCGTCGACTCGATGTACTCCGCGGCCCGCCCGCGCCGGTCAGGCGAAGAGCTGACGCAGCTCGTCTACTGCGACGGCTTCGACCCGTCGTATGGACCCGCGAGCTCCCACGCGCGGATCGAGGCCGCCCGCGCCGCCGCAGAGTCGATCGGGCTGCCGCTGTTGGTCGCGACGACCAACTTCACCGAGCTGATCGACCACGTGGTCGACTTCGACGACGCCTTCGGGCCGGCGCTGGCGATGGTCGGCCTGTCGCTCGCCGGCGGCTTCGGGCGGTTCACGATCGCGTCCAGTCGCGACTACGGCGGCCTCGTCCCGGTCGGCTCGCATCCGCTGCTCGACGGTCACTGGTCGAGCGACGCCGTCGCCATCGAGCATGACTCGGTCGTGCTCGACCGCCCGGGCAAGGTGCGCTGGCTGGTCGAGCACCGTCCCGATCTGCTGCCGCTGCTGTACGTCTGCTACGAGCAGGACACGGCGACCAACTGCGGCCGCTGCGCCAAGTGCATCTTCACGGCCGTGCTGCTCGAGATCGCCGACGGGCTCGAGCGGTCCGGCTCGTTTCCCCACCCGCTCGACCTCGACCTGCTGGCCGAGACCGGCTACCCGACGCTGGTCACCCGGCTCGGGCTCAACGACACCTACCGCGCGATCCCCGGCGAGCCGCGCTTCGATCCGTTGCGGAGGTCGTTCGAGGCGATGCTGCGGCTCTCCGCCGAGCTGCCGCTCGACGAGTCGCCGCACGGCATCACGCGCCACCAGACGCGTCTCTACGCGGCGATCTTCGAGGGTCGCCCGTATCCACTCCAGGCTTCGGGGCCGCGCGCGCCCGAGCCCGACGTCGGTCCGCTGGACCCGCTCTAGACGAACGCCGTCAGGCGGGCGTAGGCGTCGTGGCCGCTGTCGACCTGGCGCGCGGCCGCCGCTCGCAGGTCGGTCTCCAGCTCGTCGGCGCGGCGCCACAGATCGTCGAGCGCCGGCTCGATCGCCTCGAGCGCGCCGGGCCGGTCGAGCTCGACGACCCGGCACCCGGTCCCGAACTGCTCACGCAGGCCGTTGAGCTTGTCGGCGTAGTAGGGGCTCGCGGCGAGCCCGACGGCCGGCACTCCTTGGGCGAGCGCGAAGACGGCCGCGTGATAGCTGCCGACGACGACCGCTCGGCAGCCACCGGCCAGCTCGGCGACCGCGCGTGGAGTCGCCGGCGCGGGCGAGTCGTCCGACGCGATCAGATCGTCGAATGCCCGTCGGTCGTCCTCCGCCGGGTGCGTCGAGATCGCGATCGGCTGCAGCTCGGCGCCGTAGCGCTGGGCGGCGCGTGCTGCGACTTCCGCCACGGCGGCGACCTCGTCTGTCCCGATGCCGGCGTAGGGAGCGACACGCAGGTTGACGCCGAGGCGCGGCGGCGTCGTCTTCGCGCGCGGTCCGCTCGCCAGCTCCACCGCGTCGTCGCCGGTCACGACGATCTTCGCGGCGTCGACGCCCGCGGCGGCGAGCAGCGCCGGGCCGCGGTCGCCCTCGCGCAGGGCGAACAGTCGCACCGACGGCAGCACGCGCGCCGCGTGCGCGCGCAGCTCGCGATCTTCGAGCGGCCCGACGCCCTGGCCGAGCAGCGCCGCCGGCAGGCCGATCGCGCTCGCCAGCTCGAGCTCCCGCAGCACTTCGCGCGACTCGTCGCCGAACGCGTCGGTGAGACCGCCGCGGCCGCTGAGCACGAGCAGGTCCGCGGCGAGCAGCTCGCGCGCATAGGCGGCGATCGCCGCCTCCCGGCGACGGCCGATCAGCGCCAGCCGGGCGCGCGTCAGGCGCCGCGGCCCGCGCGCGACCGGCGGCCTCGCGAGCAGCCCGTAGCGGCCGGCCGCGTCGACGGGCGTCATGCCGGGGCAGAGCTGGGCGAGTCGCGCCGGCGCCGCGGTCAGGACGCGGACGTCGACGTCCGGCCACAGCATCCGCAGGCGGTCGACGCAGACCTGCAGCATCGCGACGTCGCCGAGGTTGAGCAGATGGTGGCTGCCTGGATCGATGAGGACGCGCGGCGTCACCGCGCGCCGCTCCGTCCCGTGCCGGGCAGGTATTCGCGACCGCGTCTCAAGCCCTCGCGCTTCAACCCCGGCACGCGCGGATGGCGCGCCGCCAAGTCGATCATCGCGATCAGTGCCCAGCGGTCCATGCGACGCGTGTCGAAGCTCATGCCGCGCTCCGCGGTCGGCCAGCGGTAGCGGGCGAGCTGCTCGTCGCGGTAGGCGAAGCGCCAGCCGGCGATCGCCAGGCGCATGTAGAGGTGCCACTCCTCGACCGAGCGCAGCCAGCCCCGGTAGCCGCCGACGGCGCGCACGGCGTCGGCGCGCATGACGGCCGTGGGGCAGGGGACGGGATTGGCCTCGGCCAGCTCGGGGAAGCGGTCGCGCGGATGGATCGAGGGGTCGCCGATGTAGTCGGTCTGGCCGTCGGGGTGGCCGAGGATCGTCACGTTGCAGTAGGCGAGCCCTACCCCCGGGCGCTCGAGCTCGGGCAGCATCCGCTCGAGGAAGTCCGGCTCCCAGAGATCGTCGGCGTCGAGTTGGCAGATCGCCGTGCCGCGCGCCACGGCCAGCGCCGAGTTGCGCCCTCTTGCCGTCCCGCCGTTGCGTCGATGTCGAACGATCCGCAGGCGCGGGTCGCGCACGTCGGCCAGCACGTCGGCGACCGGGATCGCCGAGAGGTCGTCGGCGACGATCAGCTCGAGGTCGCCGACGGTCTGGGCGAGCACCGACTTGACCGCCTCGCCGATCGTCGCCTCGGCGTCGTAGGCGGGCATGAGCACGCTCGCGCGAGGTGCGGCGGTCGTCACGACGCGTCCTCAGCGTGCCGCGGCGGCGAGGTCGAGCTCGAGCAACAGGTCGCCGATGAGCCGTGTGATGACGCTCGAGGAGCGAAACAGCTCGGCCTTGCGACGGCCGCGCAGGCGCATGCGTAAGAAAGCCTCCGGGGCACGAGCGACATTTTCGACAGCGGCACGGACCTCGTCGAGATCGTGCGCCTCGAGGTAGTCGATACCGGGCTCGAGGCCTCGTGACGGTTGCAGCGGCTCGCTCACCAGCACCTGGCCCTGGGCAAGGGCGACAAGCGCACGATGCAGCGAAGCCGGACCGCTCTCGTCCTGGAAGTTGACCGCAGCCGTTCCTGCGGCGGGCGCTTGCTGGGACCAGTCCGAGAACAGTGCGTCGGCGACCGGAAGTGGGACCGAGCGCCAGCTGCCGGTGGCAGCTTCGGGGCTGCCGACAACGGTGCGGCGTGGCTCGCTCGACCCCGACCGGTATTGAGTATCGACCCAAGCTGGTGGCCCGTCCTGCCACCAGATCAGGGTCGGGAGCTGGACCTCGTCCAGCTTCGCCCACTGGTCTTCTGAGGGCTCGAATGCAACCAGCGCGTCGGTGCTCGCACCGTTCATCGGCAGGTCGTCGACTCGCGTGACCGTCAGATCGTCGACGTCGCTTGGTGCACAGAGATCGAGCAGCGTGGGCGGACCGAGCAGGGCGACGTGCGGCACGCGCGAAGCGTACCCCTGAAATTGGTCAGACCCGGATTTTGGGTTCCGGCCCAGCTGTCGCCCGACTAGGCTATGCCGGCTGCCCATGCCTCCAAGCATCTGCTTCATCCTCGGGGAGCTGGCCCATCTGGCGGCGCCGGCGCCGTCACGCGACATGCGCGCGGTTTGGCCGAGGACCACGGTTGGGACGTGTCGATCGCGCTCTGGCCCGGCGCAACGGCGGCTGTCGCGCCTCCCGGCGTTCGGCTTGTCACGACCGACGAGGCCCGTGCTCGCGATCACGACATTGCGATCGCTACCTGGTGGCGAACCGCCTACGACCTGTTCGCGATTCCGGCGCGTCGCCACGCCTACTTCGTCCAGCAGTTCGAGGAGCGCATCTACCGGCCGGGCGACGTCGAGCGCTTCGGGGCGATCGCCACCCACGACCTTCCTGTCGCATTCCTGACCGAGGGCGGCTGGATCGCCGAGGAGCTCGCCGAGCTCCGGCCGGAGGCGCCCTGCTTCCACGTTCCGAACGGGATCGACAAGCAGCGTTTCGCTCCCATCGAGTCGTCGCGGGCCACCGGCCCGTTGCGGGTGCTGGTGGAGGGCAGTCCGGGCCTCTGGTTCAAGGGCATCCAGGAGGCTGCGGCGGTGCTAGAGCTGGCTCGCGAGCCGGTGGTGACGACACTGATCACACCTGAGCGAGTCGATCCCGACACCTGCGCGCGTTTCGACCAGGTCGTCGGCCCGCTGG
>JBIOUS010000056.1:0-39642 GCA_044867325.1 Thermoleophilaceae bacterium
ACGGCCGTGGGCTCGCCGGCCGGCGAGCGCCGTGGGTGGCGAGCTGGGCAGGCCGCTGGGCGCTTGGCGCCGGGGGCGCGGTCGAGGTTGGCGAGAACCCCGCCGAGACGTTGACACGCGAGCTCGAGGAGGAGTGGTCTGTCGCTCCCGAGCGGCTCAGCGCCGAGGCGCTGATCCGGTTGCCAACCGGGCTGCTGCTGTTCGTCGGTCTCGCCCATCTCCCGCCGGGCGCCGAGGTGACGATCGATCCCGAGCACGACACCCACGCCTGGTGGCCACCCGAGATCGCCGACTGGCCCGACGAGGCCGACGCCCCACTGCGCCTGATGGCGACGATGCTCGCCGGGTAGCCGCCGGCCGCGCAGTGCGGTTTTCCGCACCCCGATTCACGGGGCAGCCGCATTTGAACCCCACCTTGCCGCTGGAAGCCTCCTGGTATGGCCAATACCGGCCCGAAAGGAGACAGCATGCAACCGCAACACAACATCGCGGCGCGGGCCGGACGGTGGAGCGCCCAGCACCGCAAGAAGGCGATCTTCGGATGGATGGCCTTCGTGATCGCGTCGCTGGTGATCGGCGGCGCACTCGGCGTCAACACGCTCAGCGACGAGGACAGCGGCGTCGGCGAGTCCGGCCGAGCCGACAAGACGCTCCACGGCTCCTTCCCTCAGCGCACCGAGGAGTCGGTGCTCGTCCAGAGCGCCAAGCTGAAGGCGACCGACCCGGCGTTCCACGCCGGAGTCGACGACACCGTCAAACGGCTCGAGGCCGCGAAGGACGTGCGCGACGTCGCCGGCCCCTACTCAGGCGATGGCCAGATCTCCCAGGACGGTCGCTCGGCGCTGATCGAGTTCGAGATTGCCGGGGACCCCGACACCGCCACCGACCGCATCGATCCAGCGCTCGCCGCGACCGCCGCGGCGGCGAAGGCCAACCCCGAGCTGCGGATCGAGCAGTTCGGCGACGCCAGCGCCGACAAGGCGATCAGCAAGCAGTTCGGCGACGACTTCAAGAAGGCGGAGCTGACCTCGCTGCCGATCACGCTGATCATCCTCGTGCTGGCGTTCGGCGCGATCGTCGCGGCCGGCGTGCCGCTGCTGCTGGCGCTCTCAGGCGTCGCGGCGACGATCGGCCTGCTGGCGCCGATCAGCCTGATCGCGCCGGTCGACGAGAGCATCAACTCGGTGATCCTGCTGATCGGCCTCGCCGTCGGGGTCGACTACTCGCTGTTCTACCTGCGCCGCGAGCGCGAGGAGCGAGCGGCGGGACGTAGTGAGCAGGCGTCGCTGGAGGCCGCGGCTGCCACGTCCGGCCGAGCGGTCCTGATCTCCGGATTCACGGTGATGATCGCGATGGCCGGCATGTACCTGGCAGGCGCGGCGACGTTCCAGTCGTTCGCAACCGGGACGATCCTCGTCGTCGCCGTGTCGGTGATCGGCTCGCTGACCGTGCTACCCGCGGTGCTGTCGAAGCTCGGCGACCGCGTCGACAAGGGCCGTATCCCGCTGATCGGGCGGATCAAGGCGCGTACGGCGCAGGCTGGCATCTGGTCGCGGATCGTCGACCGGGTGCTGAAGCGCCCGCTGCTGTCGGCGCTGGTCTCGGGCGGGCTGCTGGTCGCGCTCGCGTTGCCGACGCTGGGGATGCAGACGTCCGTTCCGGGCGTCGACGGGCTGCCGCAGGACCTCCCGGTCGTCCAGACCTACAACCGGATCCAGGAGGCGTTCCCAGGCGAGAGCATCCCGGCCAACGTCGTCGTGAAGGCGGACGACGTGACGACCGGGGCGGCCGCGACGGCGATCGACGCCCTACAGGCGGGCGCAGCGAAGCAGAGCGAGCTGTTCGAGCCCGGGGCGACCGTCGAGGTCAGCCCGGACGAGACGGTCGCGAACGTCGCGATCCCAATCGCCGGCAACGGCACCGACGCCACGTCGAACGAGGCGCTCGACGAGCTACGCGGCGAGCTGATCCCGGCGACGGTCGGCACCGTCGATGGCGCGTCCACTGACGTGACCGGCATGACGGCCGAGACCGCCGACTTCAACGCCAGCATGAGCTCGCACATCCCCTGGGTGTTCGCCTTCGTGCTGTCGGCGGCGTTTCTGCTGCTGATGGTCACGTTCCGCTCGGTCGTGATCCCGATCAAGGCGATCCTGCTCAACCTGCTGTCGGTCGGCGCCGCCTACGGGCTGCTTGTGCTGGTCTTCCAGGAGGGCTGGGGCGAGAGCCTGCTCGGCTTCAAGTCGACCGGGGCGATCACGGCTTGGCTGCCGCTGTTCCTGTTCGTCGTCCTGTTCGGGCTCTCGATGGACTACCACGTGTTCATCCTCACCCGGATCAAGGAGCTGGTCGACCGCGGCATGCGGACCGACCAAGCCGTCGCCGAGGGGATCAAGTCGACCGCCGGTGTGGTGACCAGCGCCGCGGTGGTGATGGTCGCCGTGTTCTCGATCTTCGCGACGCTCTCGTCGCTCGAGTTCAAGCAGATGGGCGTCGGTCTCGCGGCGGCGATCCTGATCGACGCGACGATCGTCCGCGGGGTCCTGCTGCCGGCGACGATGAAGCTGCTCGGCGAGTGGAACTGGTGGCTGCCGAGCTGGCTGAGAACCGCAGCTCCGGTGCTCGCCGGATCTCGCTCCAGCTAGCTCCGCCACGTGGTCGTAGGACCGATCCGCCTGCGCTCCTCCGCTTGGGCTGCCGCGCTAGATGACGCGGGGCCGAGGTGTCGCCAGGCTGCGGTAGATCTCCGCGGTCTGGCGCGCCACGTCGGCCCAGTCGAAGCTCAACACGTGCTCGGAGGCCTCTGCGACCAACCGGTCGCGGAGGCCGGCGTCTGTCAGCAGCCGTTCCGCCATCTGCCCGAGCGAGTCCGGGTCGCGCGAGTGGAAGCGCAGGCCGACGTCGTCGTTGGGCACGACCTCGCGCAGACCGCCGGTGTCGGCGACCAGGCACGGGCAACCCGACGCCATCGCCTCGAGCGCCACCAGACCGAACGGCTCGTAGATCGACGGGACCACCGTCAGATCCGCGATCCGGTAGAGCGAGTGCAGTACGTCATCGCCGATCCAGCCGACGAACGTTCCGTGGTCGTCGAGTCCGAGTCGCGTCGCCTGCTCGCGTAGCTCCTGCTCGGCGGTGCCCGAGCCGGCGACGATGAAGCGGACGTTGCCGACCCGCTCGATCAGACCCGGCAGCGCCTCTAGCGCGAGCTGGAAGCCCTTCTCGTAGACCAGCCGCCCGACCAGCAGCACCAGCCGCTCATCCGGTGCCGCGAAGCGCGACCGCAGCGTGTCGAGGTCGTCGACCGGGACGAGGTCGGCCGGATCGATCCCGTTCGGGATGACGGCGATCCGCTCCTCGGGCAGGCCGTAGATGTCTGAGATGTGCTCGCGCATGTACGCGGAGCAGGCAATCACGCGGTCAGCGCGATTGGCCATCCATTTCTCGACGCCGTGAATATGGCTCTGGGGATGCTTGTCGACCCAGCCCTGATGACGGCCGTACTCGGTGGCGTGGATCGTGACCGCGAGCGGGCAGCGGAAGCGGTTGGCGAGATGGTCGCCGGCTACCGCGACCAACCAGTCGTGTCCGTGGACGAGGTCGAAGTCGTAGCGGTCGCCGACCTCGACGCCAACGGCGAGCATGTCGGCGTTCATATGCTCGACCCAGGTGACGAACTCGCTGAGGTCGCGCGGCCGCTCGGGCTCGCGCACGCGGTGGACGATCACCCCGTCGAGCTCCTCCTCGGGCGGGCTCTGCTCGGTGCCACGCGCCAGCACGTGCACCTCGATGCCCTGCGCGACGAGGTTCTCCGCCAGCTTGCGGACGTGGCGCGCCAAGCCGCCCTCGATCAGCGGGGGGTACTCCCAGGAGAGGATCAGGACGCGCATGCTCAGGGTGCGGCCAACGACGACAGCGCCAGGTCGGGCGCCAGATTGCGGAGGGACGGCTCCGGCACGGCTGCTGAGTCTGTCAGAGCCCCCAACGCAGTGTCGAGCGCGGTGCAGTGATCCCGGACACGCTCGGCCGGATACTCCGAAGCCAGGTTGCGAGTGACCTGGAACGGCCAGTCGCTTGCCTGGATCGCCAGCAGCTCGCGCGCAGCACGCTCGAGCGCCGGTCCCGACGGCGCCCTACTCGTCGCCGCGGCGACCGTCCGCAGCTCGGCGCCGCGCGCCGCGAACGCGAGCTCGGCGACCCGCGGCGAGTCCCAGGTCGTGAGGTCCTTGCCGGTACCCCACGTCGAGGCGACGAGCTCGCGAGCGACCGGCTCGACACGTCCGACGGCATCCCCGACGGTCGCCAGCTCCAATCCCTGCGCCGCTGCCTCGGCGACGACGCCGCGTAGCCATTCGATGCCCTCGTACCACCAGTGGCCGAGCAGCTCGGTGTCGAAGGCGCAGCAGAGCACCCCCGGCCTGCCGCGCTGCGCCGAGTATTCGTCGAGCCGCGCGATAGCCCGCTCGACGAAGTCGCGTGCGTGCTCGCGTGCGGCCATCCGCGCAGCATCAGGGGAGTAGACGCCGCCAGCGTTGCTCCAAGGGCGCATGTGATGAACCGTCCCGCGGTGGTAGTCGCGGTAACGCGAATCGGCCGGGTAGCCGCTGCCATCGCGCCAGACCAGCTCGACGGTCTGCCAGTCGATCGGCACGGCGACGGGCCCGGCAGCGGTGGCGATCGGCTCGAGCTGGTTGGCCGAGCCGTACCCGCCTGTCGTGGTCTGCTCGATGCAAAAGGCGCCTACGCCGTGCGGCGCGAGACCCTGCTCGAGGCCGGGGGCATAGGCACACTCCGGCAACCAGAGCCCGCCGTCCCAACCGCCGAAGCGGCGCCGGTGGCCGGCGACACCGGTCGCGATCTGCAAGTCGAGCCCGGCGTCGGTCGCCAAGAGCGGCAGTACCGCGTGCGTGGCTGCCGACGTCCACAGCTCCAGCGGCCCCGCAGCGGAAGCATCGGCCAGCCGTCCGAGCAGATCGCCGCCACACGCCTCGACCGCATCGGCGGCGCGGGAGTAGTCGCAAGCCGCGCGGCGCACTTGGGTCGCCATGTCGAGCTCGCCCGCCTGCTCCAGACCGGCGGCGTCCTCATCGTGGACCCACTGACGCGTGTCGCGCAGGTAGCCGAGCAGTCGCTCGCCGGCCGCCCCGGGCAAAGTCTCGAGCTGGTCGGCGAGTACAGGCGTCACACCAAGCGTCAGCGGCGCCGCCGTCTCCTCGATCAGCTCGAGCAGTGGGATGTAGACGCAGGCGATCGCCTCCCAGAGCCACTCCTCGCCGAACGGCCAGGTGCCGAAGCCCTCGACGTAGGGCATGTGCGAATGGAGAACGAGGCTGAGCGTGCCCCGGTCGCGGCTCATCGCAGGACAGCTACGAGGTCCAGCGCACCGTCGAGCGGCCCATCACGGAGCGTGAAATCGCTCGCGGCGATCGCCGGCGTGAACCAGTCGTAGAAACGGCTCGTCAGGCCGAGCCGCTTGTGGACGCTGTCCCAGCCGAGCTTCAACGCCAACTCGTGGGCACGCAGCTTGCGCGCATGGAACAGACCGAACAGCTCGACCTCATCGAAGACCGACTCGCAGAGCGCACGGAACTGCTCCGGCCGGTACTCGCGCAGATGCCACGGATTGTCCGACTTCTCGGCGCCTGGCGGCGCGAGCGTCAGCAGGTTAGGCGTCGACAGATGGACGGTCCCGCCGGGGCGCAGCATGCTCTTGAAGTGGCGCAGCACCCCGGCGTCGTCCTCGACGTGCTCGATCGTCTGGAGGAAGACGACGGCGTCGCACGACTCGCTGTAGGAGTCGACCAGATCACGGGCGAAGTCGACGGTCGGACCGCCGTAGCGGGCACGGGCATGCTCGAACGCCTCGGGGTTGGCATCGACGCCGGTGACGTGCTTGGCGTTGCGGGCGAGCACGCCGGTGCCATAGCCCTCGCCGCAAGCCATGTCGACGACGTCGAGTCCGCCACAGCGTGCGGCGATCCACTCGTAGACCGCGAGATGCCGGCGGTACCAGTAGTTCTCCTCTGGCACGTCGGGCAGCGTGCGCTCGCCGGTCAGAGCGAGCGGCGGCACGCCCTCGGGCTGGTCCTGCTGAAGGTATTCGCGCGTCGTGCCCACGACCGCCGCAGTCTACGGATACCCTTCCCCGGCCCATGGCTGCGCCTGCCACCGCCGAAGAGATCCACGAGGTCAACGTCCGCTACCACGACCTCGCGGCCGAGCACTACGACGCCAAGTGGGGCATCGACTACGGCGAGCTCGGTCAAGGCCAGGTCACCGGCAAGCTGGCGAAGGCGCTCGGCGGGCAGCTGGGCCACTACGCCCGCGGTCTCGAGATCGGCGCGGGAACTGGTTACTTCGGGCTCAACCTCGCGCTCGCCGGCGCGATCGAGGACTACACCGCCAGTGACATCTCGCCCGGGATGTTGGACGTGCTCTCCAAGACCGCCACGACGCTCGGCGTCGACGCGTCGACCGTCTGCACGGAGGCCGCGGAACTGCCATTCGAGGACGAGAGCTTCGACATCGTCTTCGGACACGCGATCCTCCACCACCTGCCCGACCTCGACGGAGCGTTCGTCGAGTTCCTGCGCGTACTGCGCCCTGGAGGCGTGATCGCCTTCTGCGGCGAGCCGTCGCACTATGGCGACCGTCTCGCCGAGCTACCCAAGCGCGCCGCCTGGAGCCTGTCGCCGGCCTGGCGCGCCGTCCTACGCGCTAGGCCAGCCGAGCGCGGCGATGCCGAGCTGATCGAGGAGGACGACCTCGAGAAGGTCGTCGACGTCCACGCCTTCACCCCTGGGACGCTCGCCCGCCACGCGCGCGGCGCCGGCTTCGACGGCGTCAAGGTCCGTGGCGAGGAGCTGGCCGCCAGCCTCTTCGGCTGGGCCAACCGCTCGTTCGAGGCGAGCGCGCGTCCCGAAGACGTTCCCGACCTCTGGCGCAAGTACGCCTACCACGGCTATCTAGCCCTCCAGAAGGTCGACCGCACCGTGCTCGAGCCCCGCCTCCCGCCGGCCGTCTTCTACAACCTGCTCGTCTCCGCTCGCAAGCCCGCCTGAGGCGCTGACTCGCCTTAGGCGAGCACGACGTCGACGCCGGGCAGCGCGGCGAAGTCGCGGTCTCTGGTGAGGACGGGCAGCGAGTGCGCCGCCGCGGTGGCGGCGATCAAGGCGTCGGCGGTTCCCGGCTTGCGCCCCTCGCGCCGCGCAGCCGCGACGATTCGACCGTAGTGCGGCGCGACGCGCGCGTCGAGATCCAGCACCGTGAAGCGGCGCTCGACGTAGGCGAGCGTGGCGAGACGACCGGGTCGCCTCCGATCGTCCGCGATCAGAACTCCATGATGGAGGCCACAGAGCGTGATTGCCGCGATCGCCGCCTCGTCCGGCGGGTCGGCGAGTGCCAGCTCCTCGCCGCGGGCGAGCGAGATCACGACCGAGGTGTCGAGCAGCGCGCGCGTCACTCGAACACGTCGCCCGGGACATCGTCGACCACACGCAGTTCGGCGTCGAGGCGATCGTCGGGGAGCATCAGGCCGCGAAGGTCGCGAGCCAGCTCGTCGAACGGCACGAATGCGGCGGTCCGCTCGACCGGCACGAGATCGGCGACAGCATGCCCGTGCACCGTGATCCGCAGCCGCTCACCCGTCTCGACGCGACGCAGCAAGGTCGCCGTGTCGTTGCGCAGCATCCGCTGGGGGATCTCCGTAGCCATAGGGCTACAGTGTAGCCAATCGAAGGACGGTTTCTCTCGTTGGAGGATTTCCATGCCTCTATAGGGCGTCTCGAGGCCGAACCGCCCTCCCCCGATCGCGACCGGCCTAGACGCGGTAGCGGTCGAGGGCGTGCTCGCGCGCCTCGCGGTGGTCGACGATCGGCTCGGGGTAGTCGCTGCCGATCGTGCAACCGGCGTCGCGCTGGACGTCCTCGGGCATCGTCCACGGCTCGGCCAGATAGCGGTCTGGGACGTCGGCCAGCTCCGGCACGTAGCGGCGCACATATGTCCCGTCCGGGTCATGGCGCTCCTGCTGGCGCGCGGGGTTGTAGATCCGGCGGTAGACCGGCTGGGGGTCGACACCGACCGAGCCGATCCACTGCCAGTTGCCGTTGTTGTTGGCCTCGTCGCCGTCGAGCAGCAGCCGCATGAACCAGCGCTCGCCACGACGCCAGTCGACGCCGAGGTCCTTGGTCAGGAACGAGCCGACGACCAGCCGGGCGCGGTTGTGCATCCAGCCCTCGCGCCGCAGCTGACGCATGCCGGCGTCGACGAGCGGATAGCCGGTGCGGCCCTCGCACCACGCGCCGAAGTCGTCGTCGGAGTCGTTCCAGTCGATCGTGCCCCGGTACTTCTCGCGGAACTCGGTGCGCGCGTTGGCTGGATGGTGGAGCAGCAGCTGCGCGTAGAAGTCGCGCCAGCAGAGCTGACGCCGGAAGGCATCCGGGCCTTCGCCGCGCGGCAGGTCGTCCTCGAGCTCGCGCGGCGAGACGCAGCCGAAGCGCAGGTAGGGCGACAGACGCGAGGTGTTGTCGCGACCGAGCGCGTCGTGGTCGTCGACGTAGTCGCCCACCGGTCCGTCGAGGAAGGCGCGCATCCGCCGCCGCGCGGGCTGCTCGCCGCCCGGAACCGGATCGTCGACTTCCTGCTCGAGACCGAGACTGGCGAGCGACGGGATACGGCCCTTCGCCAGGCCGCTGGGAAGCGGAGGCAGCTTGCGCGGAGCCGGCAGGACGTCGCGGCGGCCGCTGTCCAACCATGCGCGGTGATACGGACTGAAGACCGTCTGGGGCTTGCCGGCCTTCGTCAGCACCTCCCCCGGCGCATCGGCGACGTACTGCCCCGGATGGGCGTGCAGCTCGACGTCCAGCTTCGCCAGCGCGTCGACAACGGCCCGGCCGCGGTCGCGCGCGAAGGGCGTGACGTCCGCGCTGAAGTGCAGCTCGGTGGCGCCGGTCTCGCGCACGAGCGCCGCCAGCTCCCGCTCCGGCGGGCCGTGACGGACGACCAGTCGTGCGTCGCGCTTCTGGAGCGCCGCGTCCAGGTCAGCCAGGCACTCGAGCAGGAACTGCGTCCGCGCACCCGAGACATGCCGGCCGTGGATCAGCCGGTCATCGAGGACGAAGACCGACACGAGCCGGTCGGCGCGCTCCCTGGCGGCGTGGAGCGCCGGATGGTCATGGACACGCAGGTCGCGGCGGAACCAGAGGATCGCGGTCTTCACTCAACCGAATGTACGGCTCCCCCACGGCGTGGATCACCGCCGCCGGAGATTCCACCCGACGGGTCCCTGACGACGGCCTGGACACCGCCGAAGTAGAGATTGCGGTCCTGCCAGCGGCGGAGGTTCCAGTCATGGCTCGCGAGCCAGTCGAGCGCCTGCGGGTCGACACCCGGCTCGGCGTCGATCAGGTCGCCCTCGACGTGGATCCGCGGCGCGTCGACGGCCGCCTGGGCCGCCATGCCGCCGTCGATCACGTTGGCGATCGTCTGGACGATCGCCGAGCGGATGCGGTTGGAGCCCGCCGAGCCGAGCGCGATCTCGACGTCGTTGTCGGCTAGGACGATCGTCGGCGCCATCATCGACGGGACGCGCAGGCCCGGCCGGTGGCTGTGGAAGCCGGACGGATTGAGGTCCTCCTCGCCGAGCATGTTGTTGAGGTGGACGCCGGTACCGGGGACGACGACGCCGGAGCAGGAGCCGTTCGAGCAGGTCACGGTCGCGCAGGCGCCGTCGCCGTCGACGACCGCGAGGTGGGTCGTCGATCCGAGGCGCGACGCGATCTCCGTCGAGACCTCGTCGAGCGCGCGCGGCGCCAGGAAGTTGCCGGCGTAGTCGGCCTGCTGGAGCCCGTCGACGAAATCGGTGTCGCGAGCGCGGTTGGTCGAGGCGATCACCTCGGCGAGCGCGCGCACGTCGCAGGGACGGTCGAGCCGCTCGAGCAGCTCGAGCGCGTCGGCGATCAGGATGCCGCCCGACGAAGGAGGCGGGTTGGTGAGCACCTCACGGCCGCGGAAACGCGCTCGGACCGGGCGGCGCTCGACGACCTCGTAGGCGGCGAGGTCCTCGCGCGTGATCAGCCCGCCGCGCTCCAGAACCCAGTCGCTGACAGCGGCGGCGACGTCGCCGTCGTAGAGGAACCGCGGGCCTTCGGCGCCGAGCCGGTCGAGCAGATCGCCGAGCTCGGGGATCGCGAGGTGCTCGCCGGCCCGCGCCGGTCGGCCGTTCGGCTCGTAGATCGCCGTCGCCTCCGGCGTCGAGCGGAAGATCGGCCCGAGGATGCCGAGCAGGTACTCCTGGATCGGGCCGACCTCGACGCCCTCGCGCGCAGCCTTGGCAGCAGCGCCTGTCAGGTCGCCGAGTCGCGTCGTCCCGAAGCGGTCGAGCGCCTGGGCGAGTCCGAGCGTCGTCCCATAGACCCCGCACGAGGACGCGCCAACGTGGAAGGTCTGGATCGAGTCCGCCGAGAAGGCGACGTCGATCGGAATCAGCGGTGCTGGTTGCGGGTCAGTCAGTCCAGCGCCGGGCGCTGCCACGAAGAAGTCGAGCAGATGGCTCTCGCCACTCGCCGTGTGGACCAGCATGAATCCGCCCGCCCCCGGCCCGGTCAGCGGCGACTCCGCGGCAAACGACATCAGCACCGCGGCCACCGCCGCGTCGACGGCGTTGCCGCCCGCGCGCAGCACGTCGGCGCCCGCCTGCGCGGTACGCGGATGCCCGGCTGCGACTACCCCCTTCATCAGGGGGCGAGACTAATGCGCCTTACCGGCGGGGGATGAACTCGGGTACGTCTAGGTCGCCAAGCGCGTTGCTCGACACCCGCTCGCGGCGCGTGACGCGCGGCTCGCGGTCGACGTCGGCGGGAATTCCCGGACGCGCCTCACGGCGCTCCACCTTGCCGCCGTAGCCGGTCGCGACGACAGTGATCCAAACCTCGCCGTCGAGCCGCTCGTCGACCATCGCGCCGAAGATGATGTTGGCGTCGGGGTGAGCCGCCTCGGCAACTGCCTTGGCCGCCTCGTTGACCTCCCAGAGCGACAGGTCGCGACCACCGGTGATCGAGAGCAGAATCGACTGCGCGCCGTCGACCGAGGTCTCGAGCAGCGGTGAGGCGACAGCCGCCGTGGCGGCGTCCATCGCGCGCTGCTCGCCCGATCCCATGCCGATCCCGAGCAGCGCCTGACCGGCGTCGCTCATGATCGTCCGCACGTCGGCGAAGTCGAGGTTGATCAGGCCCGGCAGCGTGATCAGGTCGGAGATGCCCTGGACGCCCTGACGCAGCACATCGTCGGCGACGCGGAAGGCCTCGACCATCGAGGTCTTCTTGTCGAGCACCGACAGCAGGCGCGTGTTCGGAATCGTGATCAGCGTGTCGACCTCAGCCGCGAGCGCCTCGACGCCACGGTCGGCCTGCTCGCCGCGGCGCGCGCCCTCGAACGAAAACGGCTTGGTCACGATGCCAACGGTCAGTGCACCGACCTCACGGGCGATCTGGGCGACCACGGGGGCCGCACCAGTGCCGGTGCCACCACCAGCGCCAGCGGTGATGAAGATCATGTCGGAGCCCTTGAGCTGGCTCTTCAGCTCGTCGTACTGCTCGATCGCCGCACGACGGCCAGCCTCTGGGTCCGCGCCGGCGCCAAGGCCGCGCGTCGAGTCGCTGCCGATATGAATCCGCGTCGCCGCGCTCGACTGCTCGAGCGACTGCATGTCGGTATTGACCGCGATGAACTCGACGCCCTCGACCTGAGCGTCGATCATCCGGTCGACCGCGTTGACGCCGGCACCGCCGACACCGACGACGCGCAACACGGGATCGTGCTTGAGCGGCGAGGACGGCTGGTGGATCGGCTCCTGGTCCGCCTCCGGATCGCCGGCGTGGCGGATCGGCGCGCGGTCGAGGATGTTCTCCGGGATGTCGGAGGAGAAGACGGAGCGCAGACGCTCCTCGGGGGTCGGCACACCGTCGTAACGGCTGACCCCGGTCTCGGCGGCACGCTCACGAGCGGCAGGCGTCTTCGGCTCCGGGTCGCGTCGCGGCTGCTCGGCGGTGGGCTCGGGGGGGCTCTCCTCCCGGCGCGCGGCCTCGCGCTCCTGGTGGCGGCCCTTCGCCTCGGGCTCGAGGCCGTCCTCCTCGGTCTTGCGGAACAGGGCCGCTAGCGGGCCCTCCCGCATGCTCGCGCGCTTACCGCTTGCCATTGCCGAGGACCTCCTTAGCGAGCTGGCGGTAGGCGTAGGCAGCCTTACCGTCAGGGTCGTACTTGAGCACGGACATTCCCTTGACGGGCGCCTCTGCGAAGCGAACCGTCTTGGTGATGCGCGAGGCGAAGACCTGGTCGCCGAAGTTCTCCTCCAGCAACTCGATCGCCTCTTTTGCGTGGACTGTCCGGCTGTCGACCAGGGTCGGCAGGATTCCCTCGATGTCTACGTCGGGATTGAGGTTCTCGCGGATCATCGAGAGCGTGTTCTGGAGCTGCACCAGTCCCCGCATGGACAGATACTCGCACTGCACGGGGACGATTACCTTGTCAGCCGCCGTCAGGGCGTTGATCGTGAGCAGTCCGAGACTCGGCGGAGTGTCGATGCAGATGAAGTCGTAGTCCTCGAGAATCGGCCTAATCGCCTTCTCGAGCGAGCGCTCGCGGCCGATCTTCGTCGACATCGCGATCTCTGCTCCAGCAAGGTCGATCGACGCGCAGGCAACGTCTACCTCGCGCTTGCGAATCACCTCGCGGATCGAGACGTCGTGGACGAGCACGTCGTACATCGACAGCTCGAGCGAGTCCGGGTCGATGCCCTGGCTCATCGTCAGGTTGCCCTGTGGGTCGAGGTCGATGCAGAGCGCGCGGTGCCCACTCTCGACGAACGCGGCAGCCAAGTTGAGGGTCGTGGTGGTCTTCGCCACCCCGCCCTTCTGGTTGGTGAAAGCGATGACTTTCGCCTGTGGCGTCACTGATGCCTCCGGATTGGCCTGCTTGGGGTCCGCGTTTGCCATTACTCGGTGCCTATTCGCAGGCGCCGGGACGATTCCTTCACCGTCCAGGCATAGCCTTCGCGCCGTGGGCGCCCTCCTGGACAGACGACTGATCTTCGTCACGGGCAAGGGCGGGGTCGGCAAGACGACGGTCGCGGCCGCGCTGGGATTGGCGGCGGCGCGCGCCGGACAGCGGGTGCTGGTCTGCGAGGTCGGCGACCAGGAGCGGCTGACCGCGAGCTTCGGCCTGCCCGCCGCCGGCTTCCGCGAGCTGGAGATCGAGCCCGGGCTGCACGCCTTCTCGGTCAACCCCGAGGACGCGATCTCGGAGTGGCTGCGCTATCAGCTCCACTCGCGCACGCTCGCCGGACTGCTCGGCGGCAGCCGGGTCTTCCAGTACCTCGCGACGGCCGCGCCGGGGCTCGCCGAGATGGTCACGATCGGCAAGGTCTGGGAGCTCGCCCAGCTCGAGCGCAAGACGCCGAGCGCGGCCCCCTACGACCTCGTGATCGTCGACGCGCCGGCGACCGGTCATGGGATCGCACTGCTGCGTGCGCCGCGGACCTTCGCGGAGATCGCGCGCGTCGGACCGGTCAACCGCCAGGCCGAGATCGTCGACGAGTTCCTGCGCGATCCGGCCTCGACCGCCGTCGTCGCCGTCGCGCTCGCGGAGGAGATGCCGGTCAGCGAGACACTCGACCTCGAGCGCCGTCTGCGCGATGAGCTCGGCCTCGGACTGGAGCGCGTCTACGTCAACGCGCTGCTGCCCGACCGTCTTAAGGCCGACGAGTCCGTGGCGATCGAGGCGGCGGTCTCAGGCAGCGCCGGCGCGTCCCCGTCACCTCCCGCGCATGCCGCGCTCGACGCGGCGCTGGCGGCCCACCAGACCGTGCGTGCCCAGCGCTCGCAGCTCGCGCGACTGCGCCGCGGCCTGACCGCCAAGGCGACGTCGCTTCCCCACCTGCTCACTCCCGACGTCGGCCGCGACGGCCTCGAGCGGCTCGCGACGAAGCTGGAGCGTGACCTCTGATGGCCCGCCCAAGGCGGATCGACGCCGTAGTCGCCGGCAAGCGCGTGATCGTCTGCGCCGGTTCCGGCGGCGTCGGAAAGACGACGACGGCAGCAGCGATCGGAGCGGCGCTGGCGGCGCGTGGACAGCGCGTGATCGTCCTGACGATCGACCCGGCGCGGCGGCTCGCCGACGCGCTCGGCCTGCCCGATGCCGGCAACGAGGAGCACCTCGTCGACCCCAAACGACTGAGCGCCGCCGGTCTCGGCGCCGACAGCGAGCTCTGGGCGATGACGCTCGACGCCAAGCGAACCTTCGACGAGCTGATCGAGCGAACCGCGCCTGATGCCGAGACACGCGACGCGGTGCTCGCCAACCCGATCTACCGCCAGCTCTCGAACGCCGTCGCCGGCTCGCAGGAGTACATGGCGATGGAGAAGCTCTACGAGCTGCACGAGTCCGGCCGTTACGACGTCCTCGTCCTCGACACCCCGCCGACGCGCAACGCGCTCGACTTCCTCGACGCCCCAGGGCGGCTGGCGCGCTTCGTCGACTCGCGCTCGCTGCAGGTCTTCCGCAACTCCGGACGTGCCGGCCTCGGACTGCTCGGACGTGGCGTGGGCACGGTCATGTCGGTGCTCGAGAAGGCGACCGGCGTCGAGCTGCTGCGCGATCTGGCCGAGTTCTTCAACGCCTTCGGCGGCATGGCCGAGGGCTTTCGAGACCGCGCTCGTCGCGTCGAGGCGTTGCTGCGTGACGACGCGACGACCTTCCTGCTCGTGACGTCGCCGCGCGCCGCCGCGATCGCCGACGCCGGCCACTTCCACGCCAAGCTCACCGAATCGGGGATGCCGTTCGGCGCGCTGATCGTCAACCGCGTGCGCGAGCCCGTCGCCGCGAGCGCCGACGACGCGACACTGAAGACGGAGCTCGCGGACCTGCTCGACGATCGGCTCGCCCGCAAGGTCCTCCACGACGTTGAAGACCGCAACCTGCTGGCCGAGCGCGACGCCCGCAACATCGAGCGAATGCGCGCAGAGCTGACCGGCGGCGCGCTGCTGACCGTCCCCGAGCTGTCAGGTGACGTCCACGACCTCGACGGCCTGGCCGCCGTCGCCACCAAGCTCTTCGCGAAGCGTCCCAGCCGCTCCTAGACCGGCGCCGAGTAGCTGGCGTCGTCCCAATCGAGCTGCTCTCCGGGACCAGGCGCCGGCTGGACCGCGGTGACGCCGATCTCCTCGCCAGACGACTCGATCGACTCGATCTCGGTGGCGGCGGCCGCGGTGGCAGGCTGGCTCGCCGGCTCCGGGACGGGCTGGGCTTGCGGCTGCTCCAGCAGGAGATCGTCGGACAGCGAGCGCAGATCCGGGTCGAGATAGCCGCACAGGACGTCGCGCAGCAGCGCCCGCAGGTGGCGCTCGACCTCGTCGACGAGCGTCCGTGGCGAGTCGGACCCGATCGCGTCCATGTAGTCGTCGTCGGGGGAGTCGCCCATCACGAACCGCTCGAGCGCTTGGGCGAGCTCGACACGACGTTGGACACCGCGACGCTCGCCTTCCTCTGCACACAGCACGGCGACGCGCAGTGCGAGGCTCGCGCTGGCCAGATCCGCACCGCGCTCCAACAGCGCGCGCAAACCGAGCAGGTAGTCGGACAGCGCCTCGGACTCGCGGCGGCGACCGCAACCCATCTCGAAGCGCGACAGCGCCCAGGCGACCGAGCCTGTCGGACGCGTCCGATCGATCGCTGCGAGGAACTCGCGCAGATCGGCGTCCTCACCCTCGGCGAGAACCCACGGCGCTCCGCGAGTGATCCCGGTCGGCTCGATCTCGAACGGCTGCCAGACACCCTCGCCGGTCCGACGCCAGCCGATCGCCGACAGCGCGACGCCACCTGGCTTCCACAACCTCAAACCGGTGACGAGGCGCCGGAAGCGCTCGCGCGCCTCGCCAAGCGGAGGCTCGGCGTCGGGACTGACCTCGCGGGTCAGGGTGATCAAGGTGTTTGGCTCGCGACGATCGTCACCGACGCCACCGGCGGAGTCGCTCCAGAGCGCATCGTCAGGGGCATCGGTGGCCCCGCCGCGGACGAGCGCGACACCACCGCCGAGGTCGACACGCTCGCAGTCGAGTGTCAGCCCGTGGATGGGAGCAAGAACCGTGGCGGCCTGGCTGCGCTCGTAGAGCGTCCGCTCGACCTCCCCATAGACGCGCTCGAAGCGCTCCTCTGGGAACGACAGGTCGGTCGCATCTTCGTAGAGCCGCTCCAACATCGCCTGCAGCGCGGGCTCAGCCTCCGCGCCGCGCAGTCCGTTGATCCGCAGGTAGGCGGCCGCTCCGGTCCCGAGCGCCTCGCGGGCGCGAGCGCAGCTCGGCAGCCGGCTCAAGCGCGGCCAGCGGTCGGCGACGAACTTCGCCGTCAGCGGGCGGTAGTGGTAGAGCGTCGGACCACCGCGGCGCGACCCCTCGTCGAGGTCGAACTCGATTTCCGCGCCACGCTCTTGGTCCTCGCTCAGCAGTGCCGCCGTCTCGAGCGCGAACGCCCTCAGCGCGTCATGAAGCTCTCGATTCCGCATCCCCCGCCACTTCCGCGCGAAAGCGCGGAACCCTGCAAGAGGACGATGAGAAGCTAGGCGGCTACGGTCGCGGCCGGCTCAGGCCGGACTGTGTCGCCGCACGCGGCGCCGAGCCACTCGCGTCCGTAACGGCGCATGTCCTCGATCAGCGGCAACAGGGCCTGACCCTTGTCGGTCAGCGAGTACTCGACGCGCGGCGGAACCTCGGGGAAGGTGTGACGGGCGACGATGTCCTCCTCCTCGAGCGCACGCAAGCGCAGCGACAGTGTCCGCGGTGAGATCCCCGCAAGCGACCGCTCGAGCTCGCAGAAGCGCGACCGTCCATCGGCCAGATCGCGAATCACGAGCAAGGTCCACTTGCCGCAGATGATGTCGGCAGTAGCGCAGACGGGACAGGTCGGATCATTGGAGGAAGCCACGTCAAACCCCAGGTTAGCGCAATGCTTCACGAACTGAAGTGTTGGAAAACCCCGCTAACTGCGACTATCGGCGACCAACTGGGATAGCCTCGCCGCGATGAGGGTTCGGTTTACGACGATCGCGACGATGCTGGCGCTAGCTGCGATCCCTACGACGGCGGGCGCGGCCGAGCCGATCATGAAGCTCTCCGACGTCCGTGCCGGGATGCAGTGCCATGCTCTGTCGGTCATTCGCGGCACCGCGCCGGCGGAGTTCCAGATCGAGGTGATCGACGTCCTGCGCAGCGATCCCGCCGCGATCGGCGCACGCATCCTCTTCCGGGCGTCAGGACCGGCGGTCGACGCGACCGGCATCGGCCCCGGGTTCTCCGGCTCGCCGATCTACTGCCCCGACTCCAACGGCGTCAGCCGCGTCGCCGGCGCGATCTCCGAGGGCATCGGCCAGTACGGCAACCATGTCGCCCTCGCCACCCCGATCGAGGAGATGCTCCAAGTCCGGCCGGCCGCCGCACCGCAAGCGCGCAAGGCGACCGCGCTGCTGCGATCGGCGCGGCCGCTCGCCAGCCCGCTGACGGTCTCCGGCCTGTCCAGCCCGTTGCGCCGCACAGTCATGGCGGCCGCGCGCAAGGCCGACTTCCCGCTGCTCGCGGCGCCTTCGGCGCCGACCACCTTCTACCCGCCGTACGAGCTGACACCAGGCACCTCGGTAGCCGCCGGCCTCTCGACTGGCGACATCGCGCTCGGCGCGATCGGGACCGTCACCTACCGCGACGGCGACAAGCTCTGGGCTTTCGGCCACCTGCTCGACGGCTTGGGCCGCCGCTCGCTGCCGCTACTCGACGCGTATGTCTTCTCGGTGATCGACAACCCGATCGCGTTCGACGAGTTCACGACGACCTACAAGCTCGCGACCGCCGGCCGCCCCGTCGGCACGCTCACGACCGACGGGCTCAGCGCGATCGCCGGGCGCATCGGCCGGCCACCGTCGACGATCCCCGTGACCGTCCATGCCCGCAACGAGGCCAACGGTCGCACGCGCACCCTGAATGTCAACGTCGCCGATGAGCGCGACCTAGATCTCGGCTCAGGCCTCGACACGGTCGGTTCGCTGGCCGCAAGCGATGCAATGGCGACCGTCCTCGGCGCCGCGCCGGACAGCTTCACGACCCGTATGTGCGTCCGCGTCAGCGTGCGCCAGCGCAAGCAGCCACTGGGCTTCTGCCAGCGCTACTTCGACGCCTACGGCCCGCTCGGCGACCTATCGAGTGCGTTCTCGCTGCTCGACGGCTACAAGTTCGGTCCGCTCGGGATTCGCGGCATCTCGGTCCGAATGCGGATCCGCCCGACTGTGCGCGAGGCGTTCATCGTCGGCGCGCAAGCGCCGCTGCGCGTGAAGCGCGGACAGCGCGTGCGTGTGCGCTTGCGGCTCCAACACAGCCGCTCCGGACGCACACGGGTCTCCTTCCCGTACAGCGTTCCGCGCGACACCGACAAGGGCCGGCAGATCCTGACCATTCGTGGACAGGGCGGTGCCGATGGCCTGGCGGCACTCGAGGACTTCTTCATCATGCTCTTCACGGGTGGCGGCGGAGGCAGTGGCCCGACCCGCTCGGTCAAGGACCTTGCGAATCGGATCGCCGCGCTCGGCCAGCCAGACGGGGTACGCGCAACCTTCGCCCGCAAGGGCAAGGGTCCCGTCGTCTACAGCAGCGAGCGCCTGCTGATCCGTGGCAAGACGCAGATCCCGATGATCGTCAAGCGCGCGAAGAAGCGCTAGCTCGGCGCGAGCGCCTGCTCGACCGAGGTCGAGCGCTGCCCCCCGGAGGAGACGAGCAGCTTGAAGTCGTGCGGCTGGGTGGCGGCCTTGAGCGCGTCCTCCATCGAGACACGGCCGGCCTGGACGTGGGCGAGCAGCGCCTGGTCGAAGGTCTGCATGCCGTAGTAGGCGCCCTCGGCGACGACCTCGGGCAGCTTGCCGGTCTCGTCCTCGTTGAGGATCATGTCGCGCACTCGGCCGGTCATCCGCAGGATCTCGCAGGTCGCGACACGGCCGTTGCCGTCAGGTGTCGGGACGAGCCGCTGGGAGATGACCCCCTTGAGCGTGCCGGCGAGCATCGCGCGTGCCTGCTGCTGCTCGGCCTGGGGGAAGAAGTCGATGATCCGGTTGACGGTCTCGGGGGCGTCGACGGTGTGCAGCGTCGACAGCACGAGGTGGCCCGTCTCGGCGGCCGACAGCGCGGTCCGCACCGTCTCCTCGTCGCGCATCTCGCCGATCAGGATCACGTCCGGATCCTGGCGCAGCACGCGGCGCAGCGCCCGCTTGAACGAGCCGGTGTCGTCGCCGACCTCTCGCTGGTTGACGATCGACTGCTTGTCCGGATGGAGGAACTCGAGCGGATCCTCGATCGTGACGATGTGCTTCGCCGTGTTCGTGTTGATGTGATCGATGATCGCCGCGAGCGTCGTCGACTTGCCCGAGCCGGTCGTGCCGGTCAGCAGGATGATCCCGCGCTCCTCGTCGGCCAGCTCGCTGATCACCGGCGGCAGCAGCAGCTCCTCGACGGTCTTGATCTGAATTGGGATCGCACGGCAGACGATCGAGACCGAGCCGCGCTGGCGGAAGGCGTTGACGCGGAAGCGCGCCAGCCCGCGGATCGAGTAGGCGAAGTCGACCTCGTTCTGCTCGCGGAACTCGGCCAGCTTGGCCTCGTCGCCGTCGAGCATCTGGGCGACCAGCCCCTCCATCACTTCGGGCATCAAGCGCTCTTCGCCCTCGAGCGGCACCAGGACGCCATGCCGCCGAATCATCGGCGGCGACGGAACCTTCAGATGGAGGTCTGAGCCCTCCTCCTCAACAAGTCGGCGCAGGGCCTGATCGAGATCGAACACACCCAGCTCATCGGCGCGACCGGCGTCGCGCTTTAACCACGCAGCGAGCTAGGCGACGTCGCGGAGCTTCTGAGCCTCCGCAAGCGACTGCAGCTTCTTGAGCGACTGGTTCTCGATCTGGCGGATCCGCTCGCGCGTCACGTTGAACGTGCGGCCGACCTCGTCGAGCGTGCGGGGGTGCTCCCCACCGAGCCCGTAGCGCAGCTCGAGCACACGGCGCTCGCGGTAGCTGAGGTTCTCGAGCGCCTCCTTGAGGGCTTCCTTGGTGAGGATCTCGGCGGCGCGCTCGTAGGGCGACTCGGCCCGCTCGTCGGCGATGAACTGACCGAACTCGGACTCCTCCTCGTCGCCGACCGGCTTCTCGAGCGAGACCGGCGCCTGCGCGGAGCGCTTGATCGAGTCGACCTCCTCCGGATCGATGCCGGTCACGTCGGCGATCTCCTCCGGGGTGGGCTCGCGACCGAGCTCGGTGACGAGCTTGCGCTCGGCGCGGCCAATCTTGTTGAGCTTCTCGACGACGTGGACCGGGATGCGGATCGTGCGCGCCTTGTCAGCGAGCGCACGGGCGATCGCCTGGCGGATCCACCAGGTCGCGTAGGTCGAGAACTTGAAGCCCTTGCGGTAGTCGAACTTCTCGGCGGCGCGGACCAGGCCGAGCGTCCCCTCCTGGATCAGGTCGAGGAACGGCAGACCCTGGTTGCGGTAGTTCTTCGCGATCGAGACGACGAGGCGGAGGTTCGACTCGACCATCTTCTGCTTGGCGTCGAGGTCGCCGCGCTCGATGCGCTTGGCGAGATCGACCTCCTCCTGGGCGGTCAGCAGGCGGACCTTGCCGATGTCCTTGAGGAACAGCTGGAGGCTGTCCGTCGTCATGTCCGGCTTGAGGTCGATCGTCGCCTTCTTGCGACGGCCGCGCTTGTCCGGCGCGCGCTCGACCTGCTGGGCGGCTGCCAGAGCAGGGTCGATCTCCTCGACCAGCTCGATCTCCGACTTCTCGATGAAGCCGTGGAGGTCCTCGATGTCACCCTCGTCGAGGTCGACCTCCGCCAGCGCGGTGGCCACCTCGGCATACGTCAGGACGCCGATCTGCCGCCCCTTCGTGATGAGCAGCTTTACCTCTTCGAGCTCTTGCAGTTCCCCTACCGACATGCAGTATCAACACCCTTGTGGTGGGCCCCAGGGTCGCGCCTCGGGCCATTCAAACAGACGCTCGCAAGCATAGCGGCGCTTTGCGCACAGTCAAATCACCGGCGAGGCCAGCTACTACTCCGCCAGGCTGGTGCGGTTACTTCGTCTTCTCGACTTTGATCAGCTCAGGGTTCTCAGGGTCCCCGAGCGCGACCTTGAGACCGCCGGCCTTGGCGCGATACATCGCCTGGTCGGCCATCTCGAGCAGGGCGTCGGTGTCGTCGCCATGCTCGGGACATGAGACGACGCCGATCGAGATGCCGATCGGCGAGTCGCTGCCCGTCTCCGCGTCGACCGCGTCCACGATGCGCTGAGCGAGTGGCTCGGCGGCCGTCGCGTTCTGGTTGGTGGCGAGCACGCAGAACTCGTCGCCGCCGATCCGAGCGGCCGTGTCGGTCGTGCGCAGCGTGCGCCGCATCGCGGTCGCCACCTGAACCAGCGCGCGATCGCCGGCCTGGTGGCCCTTCGAGTCGTTGACGCGCTTGAGGCCGTCGACGTCGAGGATCAGCAGAGCGAACGGCGTCTCGTAGCGCTTGTAGATGCCGAGCGCCTGGCGTAGCTGGTCTTGGAGATAGCGCCGATTCGAAAGGCCGGTCAACGGATCACTGTTGGCGAGCGACTCGAGCTCGTTGACCTGCCGCTCTACGAGCCCCTCGACGGCGACCGCCTGCAGGACCCCGATCGCCTCGGCGAGCCGTAGCGCCAGATCGGCGTAGCCCTCGAGCTCGAGGCCCTCCGGGTCCTTCGCGAGGCTGCCGAGAATCGCCACCTGAATCGCGGTCAGGTCGCGCAGCAGCTCGGCGGCGACGTTGTCGCGTGCGCCGCGCAGGTCGGCGATCCGGGTCGCGCGCTCGCGCGCACCGGGTGGAAGCAGCTCGGGATCGCGCCCCGACTCGGAGGTGAGTGTCAGCACGTCGCCGATCAGCTCCGGCAGCTCGTCGGCCAGCCGATCGGTCGGCAGGCCCTTGATCTCCTCGAGCGAGGCACGCTCGATCAACCGCACCAGCCATGCCTTGGCCAGCTCGTCGCGCTCGCGGTCTAGCCTCGCGAGCGGTCCACGGAGTGGGGATGTGCGGCGGAGATCGTTGTGGTCGGGCACGGAGCAGCTTCCTTGGGAAAGGACCTGCAGCCACTGTAAGCCCAAGTTCGGCGGAAATGCCTCTCGCGACGCGACTTTGCGCAGCTTTGACGCCGAGTATCTTGGGGGCGGCATGAGGCGACGCGACCCGAGGCGGCTGATCCGCCACCGCCGTCAGGCGCGCGCACGAGTGACGATCGTGCGAGAGCAGCAGTCGCCCGCAACGCCTGACGGCAGCGTTACGACCCGGCAGGTAGCCGACGTCACGCTGCCGCGCGACGAGCTCGATCGAATCTGGAGTCCGGCCTATCTGGAGCGCCTGGCGAGCACCTACTGGCGCTTCCTGACGCGCGTCTCGCTCGGGCTCCTACGCGTGCTCTACTCCGAGCACGCGCGCGAAGTCGTGCTGCTGACGCGGCCGTTCGTGCTGTTGCGCTTCCACGCGCCGGAGTACGAGGCCGAGGGCGATCGCGGTGCGGTCACGTGGCGGATCGACCGCGGGCTGCTGGTAGCTCCAGCCGGGCGCAGTCGTGGCTACCTGCGGATCTCCGTCGAGCGCCCAGCCGAGATGGAGCGCCGCGGTGAGGAGATAACCGGCCGCGTCACCTCAGAGGTGGCGAACTTCTATCCGACGATCGCCGGCTGGGGCTGGTTTGCGCGGATCGGCCGCCACCTCTACGGCTTCACCCAGCTGAAGATTCACGTGATCGTCACCCACGCATTCCTACGCAGCCTGGCGCGACTCGACCTCGCAGAGAGCAAGGTCGGCGCCCTGGCTCGGACCGAGCAGGATCAGTCGACGCGTGAGCCCATGAGCTGACGCAACTTCGGCCGATCGTGCGTAGCGTGGATGCGACGCACGGTGCCGGAGCGTGAGCGCATGACGAGCGACTCGGTGGTCGCGCCGTCGGCGGTGAAGCGGACGCCGGCCAGCATGTCGCCGTCAGTCACGCCGGTCGCAGAGAAGAAGACGTCGTCGCCGGCGACCAGGCGGTCCGTGTCGAGCACCTCCGACAGGTCGTAGCCGGCGTCGATCGCTGCCTGGCGCTCGCTGTCGTCGCGCGGCCAGAGCCGGCCGATGATCTTGCCGCCGATGCACTTGATCGCGGCGGCCGAGAGGACGCCCTCAGGAGTGCCGCCGATCCCCCAGAGCAGGTCGATCGGCGAACCCTGAGTGACAGCTGAGAGCGCTGCCGAGACGTCGCCGTGGGGAATGAAGCGGATACGGGCGCCGGCGTCGCGGATCTCGCGAACGGCGTCGTCGTGACGAGAGCGATCGAGCATGATCACCATCACGTCGCCGATCGGCGTGCCCTTCTGCTTGGCGATCGCGGCCAGCGTGTCGCCGAGCGGGCGGTCGAGGTCGAGCAGGTGGGCGAGGTCCTTGGACGTCGCCATCTTCTCCATGTAGACGCACGGCCCGGGATCGAACATCGTCCCGCGCTCGGCGAGCGCGATCACCGCGAGCGAGTTCGGTAGGCCCCGTGCGCAGAGATCGGTCCCCTCGAGCGGGTCGACGGCGATGTCGACCTCCGGCTGCGAGCCGTCGCCGATCCGCTCGCCGTTGTAGAGCATCGGCGCCTCGTCCTTCTCGCCCTCGCCAATCACCACTGTGCCGTCCATCCGGACGGTGTCGAGCAGCAGGCGCATCGCGTCGACGGCGGCGCCGTCGGCCGACTCCTTCTGGCCACGGCCGGTCCAGCGCGACGCGGCGATCGCCGCGTACTCGGTCGTGCGCACGAGCTCGAGCGCAAGGTTTCGGTCCGGCTTCGGCGTTGGAGAGGAGTCGCTCATCGGCCGGACCCTACGGAAAACCGTGTCGTGAAGCGGTTTCACAAAGCACTGATCCGAGGCGGCTAGGCTTGCGTTGCCCTCTTCGAGGGAGCCCTGGCCCGTGGCCTCGACCGACACGAACACAAAGCCCCGTGGAGGGGCCGAGCCCGTTCTTCGGGACGGCTATGCCGAGGCCCTGGCCGACGCCCGCGAGCGGACGCTGGCGCTCATGGCGCCGGTCACTCAAGATGACCTCGACCGCGTCCACTCGCCGCTGATGTCGCCGCTGGTCTGGGATCTCGGTCACATCGCGGCGTTCGAGGATCTCTGGCTGTGCGTGCGCGCCGGCGGGCTGGAGCCGCTGCGCCCTGATCTGATGGCCGTCTACGACGCCAGCGAGACGCCGCGCGCCGAACGCGGCGTCATCCCCTACCTGCGCCGTGACGATGCGCTCGACTACATGGAGCAGGTGCGCGAACGAGCGCTGACGGTGCTGGCCGGCGCCGACCTCTCACCTAGCTCCGACCGCCTCAACGCCGACGGCTTCGTCTGGGACTTGCTGATCCAACACGAGCACCAGCACAACGAGACGATGCTGCAGACGCTCCAGCTCGCCGCGCCCGGCGTCTTCGATCCAGACGCCGTTGCGCTGGACCGGCGGCCTGCTCGACGTGACGACCAAGCGGCGCTCGACGACACGAGGGGAGCTGGCGGACCGGTCATCGTCGACGGCGGGCTATTCGAGATCGGCGACGCAGGGCGCGGCTTCGCCTACGACAACGAGCGACCGCGCCATCGGGTGGAGCTCGACGGCTTCGCAATCGACCGTGCGCCGGTGACCAACGGCGAGTACGCCGAGTTCATCGCCGACGGTGGCTACACCCGTCGCGAGCTGTGGACGACCGCCGGCTGGGCCTGGCGCACAGCGGAGGACGCCGAGCGGCCGCTCTACTGGACCGCCGACGGTCGCGAGCGACGGTTCGACCAGATCGCACGACCGGCGGCGGGACTGCCAGTGATGCACGTCTGCTGCTTCGAGGCAGAGGCGTACGCGCGCTGGGCCGGCGGACGGTTGCCGACCGAGCATGAGTGGGAGCACGCGGCCGTCCTGCTCGACCACGGGCACGGCAACCTCGACCAGCTGAATTTCGGGCCCGGCGTGGCCGGCCCGTTCGTCGGCGACTGCTGGGAGTGGACGGCCAGCGTGTTCACCGGCTACCCGGGCTTCCGCGCCTTCCCCTATCCCCAATACTCGGAGGTCTTCTTCGACGACGGCTACCGCGTGCTGCGCGGCGCATCGTGGGCGACCCGGCCGAGCGTCGCACGCGCGACCTTCCGCAACTGGGACCACCCGCAGCGACGCCAGATCTTCTGCGGCTTCCGCTGCGCCTACGACACCGAGGGATCCGAATGACGAGCGAGGGGGACGGATGACCGTGGAGATCACGATCGAGCGCTGCGAGCCGGATGGCGCGCCGCGGTCGCTGGCCGACGAGGTCCGTGACGGGCTCAGCCGCGAGCTGAAGGAGCTGCCGCCGAAGTACTTCTACGACGAGCGCGGGTCGCAGCTGTTCGACACGATCACGACGCTGCCGGAGTACTACCCGACCCGCTGCGAGCGCGAGATCCTCAACCGGCGCGCACCGGAGATCGTTGCCGAGACCGGCGCCGGCGAGCTGGTCGAGCTGGGCTCGGGAACGGCATCGAAGACGCGCGCGCTGCTCTATGCGATGGCTGGCGCGGGGACACTGCGCCGCTATGTGCCGTTCGATGTCGATCCATCGGTCGTCGAAGCGTGCGCCGAGGAGCTGACCGAGCTCTATCCCGGCCTCGCCGTGCACGGCGTCGTGGGCGACTTCGGCCGTGACCTCGACCGCATCCCCGACGGCAGCGGCCGGCTGTTCGCATTCCTCGGCGGGACGATCGGCAACCTCTACCCGGCCGAGCGGGCCGAGTTCCTCGAGCGAGTCGCCGGGCTGATGACAAGCGACGATCGCCTGCTGATCGGTACCGACCTCGTCAAGGACCGCGCGGTGCTCGAGGCCGCCTACAACGACAGCGCCGGCGTGACTGCCGAGTTCAATCGCAACGTGCTGCGGGTGCTCAACGAGAGTCTCGACGCCGACTTCGATCCGGCCGCGTTCGAGCACGTCGCGTTCTTCGACGAGGCGAACTCGTGGATCGAGATGCGGCTGCGCGCCAAGGGCGCGCAGACCGTGCGGATCGAGGGCGCGGAGCTCGAGATCACGTTCGAGGACGGTGAGGAGCTGCGCACCGAGATCAGCGCGAAGTTCACCCGCGACGCCGTCGACCGCGAGCTGCGCGCAGCGGGAATGCGCCTCGACGACTTCCACACCGACGACGGCGGCCTGTTCGGCCTCGCCGTCGCATCGTTGACTGGCTGACTGGCCAATCAGCCAGTCCCATAGAGTGCCGCCCATGGACATCCAGGGAATCGGAGCATTCGTGTCGGGCGGAGCCTCCGGGCTCGGCGAGGCCACCACCCGCGCACTGGTCGATCGCGGCGCGCGCGTCGCGATCGCCGACGTCAACGACGACAAGGCGAACGCGCTCGCGGCCGAGCTGGGCGACGCCGCGATCGCTGTCCACTGCGACGTCACCTCCGAGGAGGAGACCCAGGCCGCCGTGGCCGCCGCTGTCGACGCGTTCGGCGAGCTGCGCCTCGCGGTCGGCTGCGCCGGCGTCGGCTGGGCCGAGAAGACGGTGTCGAAGCGCGGCGCGCATCAGCTGCTGCCGTTCGAGACCGTCGTCCGCGTCAACCTGATTGGGATGTTCAACGTGCTGCGCCTGACGGCGGCGGCGATGAACGACAACGAGCCGGGCGAGGACGGCGAGCGCGGCGCGATCGTGATGACCGCCTCCGTCGCCGCCTTCGACGGCCAGATCGGCCAGATTTCCTACTCGGCCTCGAAGGCCGGGATCGCCGGCATGACGCTGCCCGCGGCGCGCGATCTGTCGGGCCGTGGCATCCGCGTCTGCACGATCGCCCCGGGCCTGTTCGACACGCCGCTGCTGGCGGCGCTGCCCGAGGAGGCCCGCCTCGCGCTCGGCGCTGGCGTGCCGTTCCCGCAGCGGCTCGGATTCCCCGCGGAGTACGCACAGCTCGCCGTCTCGATCGCCGAGAACCGGATGCTCAACGGCGAGACGATCCGCCTCGACGGCGCGCTCAGGATGCCGCCGAAGTAGTCCCCGTAGAGTTTTCAGCCGCCCCCAAGTCCTTAAGTCCTTTCAGAACCCACACAAGGGAGACGCCCCGCAATGCCTGAAGCAGTCATCGTCGACGCCGTCCGCACCCCAATCGGACGCGCTTTCAAGGGATCACTGGCCTCGCTGCGGCCGGACGACACCGCCGCGTTCACCGTCGATCGGCTCCTCGAGCGCAACCCGGGTCTCGATCCGGCGCTCGTCGAGGAGGTAATCACCGGTTGCGGCTTCCCGCAGGGCAAGCAGGCCTTCAACATCGGCCGGATCGTCGCGCTGCTGTCGGAGAAGCTTCCGCAGACCGTCAACGGCGTAACCGTCTCGCGCTACTGCGCGTCCGGCCTCGACGCCATCCGTTACGCGGCCAACAACGTCAAGGCCGGTCAGGGTGACGTCTACATCGCGGCGGGCGTCGAGTTCGTCTCGCAGTACAACGAGCGCCAGGAGGTTGCCGGCGACGCCGACAAGAGCGAGTTCCTCCAGGGCAAGGAGCCCGGACAGCCGAACGTCTACATCGCAATGGGTGAGACGGCCGTCAACGTCGCCAACAAGTACGGCGTGACGCGCGAGGCGATGGACGAGTACGCCCAGCGCTCGCAGGAGCTCGCGGTGCAGTCGCAGGAGAGCGGCTTCTTCGACCGCGAGATCGTTCCGGTCACGCTGGCCGACGGCACCGTCGTCTCCAAGGACGACGGCCCGCGCGCCTCCTCGACGCTCGAGAAGCTCGCCTCGCTGCCTGAGGCATTCGGCGGCGGCGGCGTGACCGCCGGCAACTCGTGCCCGCTCAACGACGGCGCGGCCGCCGCGCTGATCATGTCCGACGAGAAGGCGAAGGCGCTCGGCCTGACGCCGCGTGCACGGATCATCACGGCCGCCACGGCGGGCAACGAGCCGGAGTACATGGGCGTCGCCCCGATCGGCGCGATCAAGAAGGCGCTCGACCGCGCCGGCATGACGATCGCCGACGTCGACACCGTCGAGCTCAACGAGGCGTTCGCCGCCCAGGTGATTCCGATCATGGACGAGTGCGGCATCTCGCTCGACAAGATGAATCCGCACGGTGGCGCGATCGCGCTCGGCCACCCGTTCGGCCAGACCGGCGTGCGAATCATGACCACGCTGCTCAACGGCCTCGAGTCCGACGACAAGACGATCGGCATCGAGACGATGTGCGTCGCCGGCGGCCAGGGCGAGGCGATGATCGTCGAGCGCCTGAGCTAGTAGCGCTAGGCCGGAACCGCGGCCGACACGATCCACGTCGACGCCGGGGCGACTACGCCATCGGGGCCGTCCCATTCGGACAGCCCCTCGCGTAGCGCCTCGGCGATCGGCTCGTGCAGGTGGGCGGCGCGGTCGCCCTGGAGGCGGATGATCTCGCCGGCGGGTCCGATGCTCATGACGTACTCGGCCGCCTCGTCGACGTCGGCGCCGATCCTGATCGGCAGGTCGCAGCGGCGCAGCGAGATCTCCTCGAAGCCGGCGCTCAGCAGGATCCCGCTGGTCGTGTCGGCGTTGCCCATCGAGAACGGTCCGGGACCACAGGTCGGGTCGTCGTACTGCTCGGGCTTGGTGACGAACCGCTCGACGATCTGCTGGGCGCGGTAGACCCAGTCGTTCTCGACCTTCGCGCGCCAGACGACCATCACAAGCTTCCCACCCGGCTTCAGCCCCTCGCGGATGTGGCGCAGCGCGGCGACCGGGTTGGCGAAGAACATCGTGCCGAAGCGCGAGAACGCGTAGTCGAACGGCCCGTCGAAGATCGTCCGCTCGACGTCGGCGACGGCGAACTCGACGTTCTCGACCCTCGTCGCCTCCTCGGTCGCCGCCTCGACGAAGCGCGGCGAGGCATCGACGCCGAGCACCGTGCCCTCCGGTCCGACGAGTGCGGCGATCTGCTGCGACGCATCCCCGAACCCACAGCCGACGTCGAGCACGCGATCTCCCGCCGCCGGCGGGTGGATGCGCAGCGCCTCGTCGCCATGCGCGGTCAACCCTGTGACGACGATGTGGCGGTACTGGACGAAGCGCTCGAACAGCGGTCCGTCCCATGCCTCGATCGCCTCGACGTTGTCTGCCGGGGACTCGCTCACACCCCCATGGTGAACCCGCGGGGCTACCAGCGCAAGAGCATCAGGCCGACGGTCACTCCCGGCCCGATCGTCAACATCAGCCCGAGCTCGCCCGGGTTGGGCTCGTTGCGCTCGGCAACGCCCTCGAGCACGTAGAAGCTCGACGGCGTGCCCATGTTGCCGTGGTTGGCAAGCGTGTCGTAGCTGACCTGGACGTCCTCGCGGCTGAGGCCAAGACCCTCCTCGACGCCCTCGATGATTCCGCGTCCGCCGGGGTGGATCATCCAGTGCTCGATCCGGTCGCGGGTCAGTCCGCGCTCGGCGAGGAAGTCGTCGACGAGCTTGGCGACGCCTTCGCGGGCGATCGTCGGCAGCTCGCGGCCCATGTGCATGAAGCTGTCGTCGGCGCTGACGCGGAACTGGACCGAGCCGAGCGTGTCCTCGACTTGGTGGACCTTGGCCGCCAGTAGAGCCGGCCCGGCGGAGGCGGCGTCGCGGGTCAGGACCGCAGCCGCGCAGCCGTCGCCGAACAGCGACGAGCCGACGATCTTCGTCTTCTCGTCGTCGGGGCCGACGGCGGTCAGGAAGCCGGTGATGCTCTCCGCGCCGACGACCAGCGCACGCGACTCCGGCTTCTCGAGCAGCGCCTGCGACGCCAGCTTGAACAGCGGCACGGCGCTCGCGCAGCCGACGCCGAGCACGTGGTACTTGTCGGTCGACGGGTCGAGGCCGAGCTCGGCGACGAGCTTGTGGGCGAGCGTCGGGCCGCCGAGCGAGTAGTAGTTGGCGGTGATCACCGTGGCGATGTCGCCCGGGTCGCAGTCGAGCTTGCCGATCGCCTCGAGCGCCATCGCGAGCAAGTGATCCTCGGAGTACTCGACACGCGACTGCAACCGGCTCGCGAGCAGCTCGGGGGTGATCGCGAACTGGCGGTTCTCGACGCCGCAGACATTGAAGATGTGCTCGGCGAACTCGTTGCCGCGCAGCCCGAGCAGGTCGAGCATCTCGTCCTGGCTGTAGGACGCGGTCGGGTTGGCCGTGGCGAGCTGATCGATGCGCGCCGCAAAGCGCGGCGAGCCGCCCTCGGACTCGTTGCCCAGCGGGTGCTCTCGGCGGCGCCGGTGGGATGCGCCGCGCCTCATGCTCGCCCTTGACATCGCCTGAGTTATACCGAGCGTCCAAGCCAAGTTGCGCGTTTGGGCTGATTCGGTCCTCCCAATCGCGGGGTAGTCTCCCCGCCCATGCGAGCAGTCACGATCGCCGATGGCGCCCTCTCGGTAACCGATCGGCCAGATCCCAAGCCTGAGTCCGGAGAGGTCCTGGTGGCGGTGCGCGCGGCCGGCATCAACGGCGCCGACATCCTGCAGCGCAAGGGCGCCTACCCTGCCCCGCCGGGGGCTCCGGCAGATATTCCCGGCCTCGAGCTCGCCGGCGAGGTCGTCGAGTGCGGGCCTGGCGCCGAGCGCTTCGCGATCGGTGACCGCGTGATGGCGGTCGTCGGCGGCGGCGGCCAAGCGGAGTTGGCCGTCTTGCACGAGCGCGCGGCGATGCCGGTCCCTGACGCGGTCGATTGGCCGCAGGCCGGTGGGCTCGCCGAGGTCTTCGTCACCGCCCACGACGCGATCTTCGGGCAGGCCGGACTACGGCCCGGCGAGCGACTGCTCGTCCATGGCGGTGCTGGCGGCGTTGGAACGGCGGCCATCCAGCTCGGCCGAGCGACCGGCGCACAGGTCACGGCGACCGTTCGCAACGAGGCGCTACGACCGGAGGTCGCGAAGCTCGGCGCGGAGGCGATCGCCCCCGACGGCTTCGAGGAGCACGGCCCGTTCGACGTCGTCCTGGAGCTGATCGGCGCGCCGAACATGGCCGGCAACCTGAAAGCGCTGGAGACCGGCGGCCGAATCGTCGTGATCGGGGTCGGCGCCGGCTTCAAGGCCGAGGTCAACCTGCTCGCGGTCATGGGCAAGCGCGCCACGATCGGCGGATCGACGCTGCGCGCCCGCCCGCTCGAGCAGAAGGCGATCGCCATGCGGCGAGTCGAGACGGAGGTGCTGCCGCTGTTCGAGTCGGGCGCCCTGACCGTCCCGGTCGCCGCGACCTTCCCGCTCGCCGAAGCCGAGGCCGCCTACGAGCGCTTCACCGCGGGTGGCAAGCTCGGCAAAGTGGTTCTTACGGTCTAGCTACGACCGCAGGCCTTCGAGCAGGCCGAGCAGCGCCGGCTCGACCTCGGCACGAGCGGCCTCGGGATCGCCGGCGTTGGCGATCACCATGCCCGCCTCGCCCATCGCCCCCAACAGCAGGTGGGCAAGCGAGCGGACCGGCTGAGGTCGCAGGACACCCGCGTCCATCCCCCCCTGGAGTCCCGCGATCACGATCCCGAGCCCGTGGCGCATGTCGATCTCGCGCCACTCCTCCCAGCCGAGGACCGACGGCGCGTCGACGAGCGTGACGCGCGTGATCGCCGGGTCGGTGCAGATGTCGAGGAGGGCACGCGCGCCGTCGACCAGCAGCTCATAGGGGTCGGCGTCGGGGTTGGTCATCTGGGCCCCTACCGCCACGATCACCTCGCCCTCGATCTGCTCATGCACGGCGCGGAAAAGGTCCTTCTTGTCGGCGAAGTGGTGGTAGAGCGCGCCGCGGGTGACCTGCGCGCGGCGAACGATCTCCTCGGTGCCGACGCCGCCGTAGCCGTGCTCGGTGAACAGCTCGCGGGCGGCGCGCATCAGCGTCGCGCGCGTCGCCTCGCCCTGTTCTGCCTTCGTCGTCTTGGCATCCACGAGTCGCTGGACCCTACCGCTCGACACGACATACAAACAGTATGTATGTTAGCGGCATGAGCCATCTCTCAGAGCGCGCAGGCTGGCGAGCGTCGATCCTCGGGGAGGCGAAGCAGCTCGACCTGCCGAGCGGTCGTCGCCTCAGGTACCACGACGTCGGCTCCGGCCCGACGATCGTCTTCGTCCACGGCCTGCTGGTCAACGCCAACCTCTGGCGTAAGGTCGTCGAAAGGCTCGCGCCTGACTTCCGCTGCATCGTGCTCGACCTTCCGCTGGGGTCGCACGTGCTGCCGCTGGCGCCGGGGACACCGAACGCCGTGCCCGACGTCGCAGCATCGATAGCCGACGCGATCGAGGCGCTGGGCCTCGACGACGTCACCCTGGTCGGCAACAACAGCGGCGGGGCGCTGTCGCAGATCGTCGTCACGACCCGTCCTGAGCGGATCGGACGGCTGGTGCTGACCTCATGCGACTACCGCGACAACTTCCCGCCGAAGCTGTTCGCCTACTTCAAGCCGGCCGCCACGATCCCGGGGGCACTGTGGGCGCTGCTGCAACCGATGCGGTTGCGCTTCCCACGCCGCACGCCGATCGCCTTCGGCTGGCTGACGAAGCGGCCGATCGACAAAGCCGCGGAGGACTCTTACGTCTTCCCGTCTATCCAAGACAGCGCCGTGCGTGCCGACGCCCGCGCCTTCATCAAGGGCGCCGACACCTCCCAGACCAACGCCGCGGCCGACCGCCTGCCGCAATTCGACAAGCCCGCGCTGATCGCCTGGTCGAAGGACGATCGCGCCTTCCCGGTCGCCGACGCCCACAAGCTGGCCGCCGACCTGCCCCACTCCCGCGTCGAGCTGGTCGAGAACGCCTACACATTCTCGATGGAGGACAACCCCGGCCGGCTGGCAGAGCTGATCGCCGGCTTCGTGCGCGAGCCGGTCGAGAGGCAGGCATGAACGAGGCGCTGACACTGATCGTCGCCGTGGGCTTCGCGGCCATGGGGCTCGCGGCGCTGATCCGCCCAGCGGACGTGCTGGCCCAATTCGGTGTGTCTGTCGAGACCTCCGACGGGCGCAACGAGGTGCGCGCCGTCTACGGCGGCTTTGGGCTCGCGGTGGCCGGCCTGCTCGCCGTTGCCGCGCTGGGCGAGCCGGCCACCGCCAACGGCATCCTCGTGGCGGTCGCGTTCGCCCTCATCGGGATGGCGGCCGGCCGGCTGCTCAGCGCGTTGCGCGAGCGGCCGACCGGCCTCTACCCCGTCTGGACGTACTTCGCGATCGAGCTCGCCTCGGCGGCGGCGCTGCTCGTCGCGCAGAGCTAGCTCAACGCCGGCAGGCCGACCATCGAGCGGAACGACGCCGCGTCGTTGAGGTGCGGCATGTCGGTCTCCGGCACCGGAACCTCGAGGAACTCACAGAGCGGCTCCCAGCCCTGCTTGATCTCGTAGACGAGCAGCTTGTCCGCCGGGACCTTGCTCTTGACGTCCTCGTTGTGACGGTTGTAGACGTCGAGGGCGAACTCCTTGTCGTCGAAACGGCCCTCGAAGGTGCCGTTCCAGATGATCCCGTTGATCATCTTCATCGCCTCGGGTGAGACGGTGACGCTGCCACCCTCGAGCTCGCCTTTCGCCGCCGCCTGCGCGGAGGCGTGAATGCTCTTGCGGCAGCTCTCGTACCAGGACTCGGGGTCGCGGACGCTGAGCAGCACCTTGGCGTCCGGGAATGTCTCCCAGATCTGCTCCCAGAAGGTGCAGGCCGGCCAGTCCACGGTCGACTCCCAGCCCTCGAAGACCTTCGCCCAGTCGGCGGGCTGACCGTCGGCGGCGGCCTGCCACTGCGGCAGCAGCTCCGGGAAGCGCGCGACGTCGATCATGTGAAACGACGGGCCGAAGCCCAGCTGCTCGAGCGCTCCCTTGAGCGACATCGTCCCGGTGCGGCCGAAACCGGCTCCGATCACCTTCATTAGCGGCGTCCTCCTCTTGGTTGGCCGGGAAAACCTATCCGTCCACCCCGAACGTGACCATTCCCGCGATGCCTTCAGGTGGGAAGAGCGGCGGGCAGGACGCCGCCGCACGCGCCATGCGCGCTTTGGAACGTGGCGCGACGACGCTCGGCGCCCAGGTCGCGCGCTCGGTCCAGGAGCGCTGGGCAAGGCTGCCCGCGGACCGGCGCGAGAAGCTCGAGGCGCTAGTACCGCCGCGCCCAGATGTCAGCGAGATCGAGGTGCGCGACCTGCGCGCCGATCTGGCCCGCGAGCTCGACCGGCTCGCTGACGCCGACATCAGCGCATCGCGCGGCAGCGGAAAGCTCGTAGACGGGCAGTTGTAAAGAAGGCGGCTAGGGTAGGACGCGGACCATGGAAGCCGCGACCCTCGCCTTCCAGGATGTGACCAAGCGCTACGCGGGGCAGGACGAGCCGGCCGTCGACCGGTTGTCGCTCGAGGTCCCGGCGGGAGACATCTGCGTGCTGGTCGGCCCTTCCGGCTGCGGCAAGACGACGGCGATGCGAATGGTCAACCGGATGATCGACATCACGGCTGGCGACATCCTGCTCGACGGCGCCAGCGTCCAGCAGCGCAAGCCGGCCGAGCTGCGTCGTGAGATCGGCTACGCGATCCAGCAGATCGGGCTGTTCCCGCACCTGACGATCGCCCAGAACATCGCCACGGTGCCGAAGCTGCTCGGCTGGTCGAGCACGCGCATCCGCGAGCGCGTCGACGAGCTGCTGGGGCTTGTCCAGCTGGATCCAGCCGAGACCCGCGACCGCTATCCGGCCCAGCTCTCCGGCGGCCAGCGCCAGCGGATCGGCGTGGCGCGGGCGCTCGCCGTCGATCCGCCGCTGATGCTGATGGACGAGCCGTTCGGAGCGATCGATCCGATCAACCGCGAGAAGCTCCAGAACGAGTTCCTGCGTCTCCAGCACGAGATCCGGAAGACGATCGTCTTCGTGACCCACGACATCGACGAGGCGATCAAGATGGGCGACCGGATCGCGGTGCTGAAGAAGGGTGGCAAGCTGGCCCAGTACGCCTCCCCCGCCGAGCTGCTGATGTACCCCGCCGACCCGTTCGTGGAGGACTTCGTCGGCGCCGATCGCGCGCTGAAACGGCTGGCGCTGCAGCGGGTGCGCGACATCGACCTCTGGCGGCCGGGGCTGGTGCGCGTCGGCGAGCCGGTCGCCGAGGCACGTGCCAAGGTCGCCGACTCCGATCTCCCTTACCCGCTGCTGATCGACGCCGACGGCAGACCGCTCGGCTGGCTCAGCGAGCGCGCGCTGCAGGGCGAGCGCGTCGAGCAGGTCCTGCGCTCGGGACCAGAGCCGATCGTCGAGCTCGACGACGTGCTGCGCGACGCGCTGTCCGACCTGCTGCAGAACGAGGCCCAGTACGGGCCTGTCGTCAACTCGCGCGGCGAGATCGCCGGCGTGCTGTCGATCGAGGTGATCGGCCACGCGCTGAAGGCCAATCCAGAGGACGTTCCGAGCGGAGCGGACGCACTGCTCGGCGAGGCCTGATCGGATGCTCGAGCTGCTCGCCCAGGTCCAGCTCCAGGATCGCTCCAGCGGTGAGTCGAGCTGCATCGCCGACAACGGCTTCTGTCCGAGCTGGATCGTCGACAACTACGACCGCTACGTCGACCCGTTCGTCCAGCACGTCTTCCTGACGCTGGCCTCGGTCGCCGTCGGCTTCGCGATCGCCTTCGCGCTCGCGCTGCTGGCACACCGCCACCGCTGGCTGATCGCACCAATCACCCAGGTCACGGGGATCATGTACACGCTGCCGAGCATCGCGGTCTTCTTCCTGTTGCTGCCGCTGACCGGGCGCGGCAACCTGACGGCGATCGTCGCGCTGGTCGCCTACTCGCTGCTGATCATCTTCCGCAACATCACGGCTGGGCTCGACAACGTGCCGCGCGAGACCAAGGATGCCGGGCGCGGGATGGGCCTGACCGACCGCCAACTGCTGTGGCGGGTCGAGCTGCCGCTAGCACTGCCGGAGATCATGGCCGGGCTGCGGATCGCGACCACGACGACCGTCGGCCTGGCGACGCTCGCCTTCTTCGCCGGCGCCGGCGGGCTCGGCGAGCAGATCTTCGCCGACATCACGTTCAAGTCGAACGTCGTCGTCGCGGGCGGGCTGGCGGTCGTGCTCGCGGCGATGCTCGACGGTTTGATCCTGCTCGTCCAGTGGGCAATCACACCTTGGATGCGGGCGAGGACGGCATGACCACGCTCGCCTTCCTCGGCCAGTTCGGCGACGCGATCGAGTTCATCTTCCAGGGCGAGACGTCGCGCGAGGGGACGCAGATCGGCGGCTCGCAGTTTCTCGAGCTGACGTGGGAGCACGTGAAGCTGTCGGGGCTCGCGATGGTGATCGCCTGCCTGATCTCGATCCCGATCGGCCTCTGGCTCGGCCACATCCGCCGCTTCAGCTTCATCGCGATCAGCGCGTCGAACGTCGGCCGCGCGGTACCGAGTCTGGCGCTGATCGCCTTCTTCGTCGCCTACCTCGGCGTCGGGTTCGCGAATCTGACGCTGGCGCTGGTGCTGCTGGCGATCCCGCCGATCCTGACCAACTCCTACGTCGGCGTGACCCAGGTCGACCGCGAGAGCGTCGACGCGTCGCGCGGCATGGGCATGACCGAGCCCGAGATCGTCGGCAAGATCGAGCTGCCACTGGCGCTGCCGCTGATCTTCGGCGGGATCAAGACCTCCGCGGTCAACGTGATCGCAACCGCGACGATCGCCCCACTGGCCGGGGTCTCGACGCTCGGCGACCCGATCATCAACGTCTCGGGCTACGGCGACACGGGCCGCCTCGCGGCGGCGATCGTCGTAGCCTCGCTAGCCGTGCTCACGGAGCTCCTCCTCTCAGCAGCGCAACGCGCCGCGACGCCCAGGGGGATCAAGCTCGAAACCGACGCGTCGCGGCCCAGACGATTGCCAACACGAATCGGGAGGGCAGCATCCACATGAACCGCAAGCTCTGGCTCAGCGGATTGATGGTCGTAGTCCTGTTGTTCTCGTTGACGCTCGCCGCCTGCGGCGACGACGACGAGAGCGGCGACAGCGTCACGACCGTCGAGGACACGACACAGGCGATCAAGTCGAACGCCGCCAACGGGGACGTGAAGATCGTCGTCGGCTCGAAGAACTTCACCGAGCAGAAGATTCTCGGCGAGATCTTCGCCCAGGGGCTCGCGGCGGCCGGCTACGACATCTCGACCGAGCTCAACCTCGGCGATGAGAAGACGGCGCTGAAGGCGATCAAGAGCGGGACGATCGACGCCTACCCGGAGTACACCGGCACGGCGCTCGGCTCGTTCTTCGGCGTGGCGTCGGAGGACATCCCGACCGATCCTCAGGCTGCCTTCGAGGAGGCCAGGAAGGGCTTCGCGAAGGAGGGCCTGACAGCGCTGCCGCCAACCCCGTTCACCAGCTCGAACGAGGTCGCCCTGACCGCAGACAAGGCCGAGGAGCTCGGCGTCGAGAAGATCAGCGACCTGCAGGGCAAGTCAGAGGACCTGACGCTCTATGGCTCGCCGGAGTGCCGCCAGCGCCAGGACTGCCTGCTCGGGCTGCAGGAGGTCTACGACCTGCAGTTCAAGAAGTTCGTACCGGTCGACATCGCGCTGCGCCACGAGGTGCTCGAGAAGGGCCAGGCCGACCTGTCGATCGTCTTCACGACCGACCCGCAGAACGAGCGCGACGACCTCGTGCTGCTGGCCGACGACAAGGGCATGTTCCCGCCCTACAACTCGACGCTGGTCGTGCGCGATCAGACGGTCGAGGCGGCAGGGCCCGACATGCCGAAGGTCGTAGCCCAGGTAGAGAAGGGCCTGACCGGCGCCGTGATGTCGGAGCTGAACGCCCGCGTCGACCTCGACAAGAAGACGCCGAAGCAGGTCGCGACGGAGTACCTGCAAGAGAGCGGCCTGATCGATTAGCCACGCCCGACGATCTGTGACGGCCGGCACTGAAGCCGGCCGTCACCGTCGTCACACTTGTAACTATGGTCACACGCCACGTCCTGTCCGACGGGACGCAGGTCACGATCAGGCCGATCGAGGCCAGCGACAAGCAGGAGCTGCAGGACGGCCTCCACCGCCTGTCAGACGAGACCGTCCAGCGACGTTTCCTAGTGCCAAAGGCCCGCTTCACCAAGGCGGAGCTGCGTTATCTGACCGAGGTCGACGGCCACGACCACGTCGCGTTGGTCGCCGAGTCCGACCGCTGGCCCGGGATGGTCGTCGCGGTCGCCCGCTACGTGCGCCTGAACGATGACCCCGACACCGCCGAGACGGCGATCGTCGTCGCCGACGCGTTGCAGGGGCAGGGACTCGGCACGCTGCTCGCCGAGCGGCTGGCGTCGATCGCGGTGCTCCACGACGTGCGCCGCTTCAGCGCCGAGATGCTTGGCGACAACCACGCCGCCCACCGGCTGATGGACCGACTGCAAGACCGCTTGCAAACTCGCCCGCTGGGCGCCTGACTGCCAGACTCGCCGAGTGCCTCGCCGCGCTCTGGCTCTCGCGGCCCTGACCCTGTCGGTCGGCCTGCTGTCTGTCATTCCGGCCTCCGCCGGTGCCCAGGCGCCTGCCGTTCCGCCGTCGGGCGAACTCCCCGCTTCCGTTCCCGCATTCGACGGCGACGCGATGTGGATCTGGTTGATGACGCGCACGGAGGGCGGCAGCGCAACCCGGATCGCAGCGCGCGCCAAGCGCAGCGGGCTCGAGCTGGTGATCCTCAAGGCCGGCAACGAGCGCACGCAGTGGACCCAGCTCAACCCGTCGTTCGTCAGCACGCTGCATGCGTCCGGGATCAAGGCGTGCGGCTACCACTTCGTCTACGGTCGCCACCCGATCGCCGAGGCGCGGCTGAGCGCGCGGATCGTCCGGACCGGCGCCGACTGCCTGGTGATCGACGCCGAGAGCGACTACAAGGGCCGCTACCGCGAGGCCGAGCTCTACATGCGCGAGCTGCGTCGCCTGGTCGGGCCCGACTACCCGATCGGGTTGACCAGCTTCCCCTACGTCCACTACCACTCGACCCTGCCCTACTCGGTCTTCCTCGGTCCCGGCAACGCCGACTTCAACGTCCCGCAGATGTACTGGCGGGCGATCGGGACGTCGGTCGACTCGATCTTCCAGATCACCTACATGCACAACCGGATCTACAAGCGGCCGATCTACCCGCTCGGCCAGGTCTGGATGCACCCGCGGCCGACCGAGATCCGCCGCTTTCGCGCACTCGCCGCGGCCTACGGCGCGACCGGGGTCAGCTGGTGGTCCTGGCAGGAGGGGATCGCCCGTGACTTCACCGCGATCGGCTCGCCGCTGCCGCGGCTGCTCGCCAAGCCGCGCGATCCTGGCTATCCGCTGCTGACCGCGGTCTCGCGCGGCGACATCGTCGTCCAAGCCCAGCAACTGCTGCTGGCGGCCGGAGCGAAGCTGCGCGTGACCGGGCGGATGGACCTGGCGACCCGGCGTGCCGTGGCGGCGTTCAAGCGCACGCGCGGTCTCGGCTTCACGGGGATCGTCTCCGCCGCGACCTGGCGCGCCCTGCTCGCCTTCGACCCCACGCCGGTCACCTGGCGCGCCCGCACCTACGCGCTTCCGAGTCGGCCCGCCGACTGAGCCTGAATGCAAGTGAGTCGGATTTCGGACGCTGTACGTCC